>VBLC01000005.1 GCA_005879315.1 Deltaproteobacteria bacterium
TCCTGAATCTTCAGCTCGTCGATGACGAGCTTGATCGGCTTTTCCGCCGAGCTGTCGCTCGCGGGCATCCGATCCATCGCCTTCTTGAAGTTCAACGCTCCATTGGACTGCTCGATGACCAACCTGGGCTGGTCGAGGATGAGCGATTGCACATGGATCGGATCGTTGCGCAACTCCCCGTAGCTGACTGCCAGGTCGATGTCGCCCAGCTCGAGCATGTGCGGCGCGGAGAAGCCCTGCGGGGACGCAATGCGCAGCCGGTTCAGGTTGACCTTCCCCCCGAAGAGCGACAGACGCGCGCTGTTCAGCGTCGTGCTCAGCTTGAGCGAGTTGCTGGTCTGCCTCTCGACGGTCCGTTTCAGGAATGCGTCGAGGCTGAAGTAAGCGATCACTCCCGCAACCACGAGCAGCGAGGCGAGAACGAGAAGGGTTCGGCGCAACGGTTTCATCTGAGTCTCCGATGCCAGTATGCGCACGTACATCGGATACTGCCGGGAGTCCCGCCGCTCGAGCGGACGAGCGCTTGCCAGGTCGAGGCCCGGCGCCTCCGTGACCCGCGTAGCGGTCGCGCGATGTCGATCATCGTTCTAGGAATCGCACGCTGTCGGATATTGGATCTCTCTGACGCCGCCGCTCACCGTGGGGGCCCCGGCTCGCCAGGGCGTCGCCGCGCACTCGGAGTTTGTGTTGCGCGGCAGAGTCTCCCGAGGCGGCTCCTGATCTGGCTCGCCGAAACCCCCACGGCTGTCGCGTCGGCTATCATGTGGATCGAGTCCCGCATTACCGAGAAGCCGCGAGTTACTGACATGATCAAACCCACTGAACTTGCCAGCCTTCACGACGCAGTCTTGACGAGAATATCCTTCGATTGGAAGTCTGGTGAAGTTTCGTTTTCTTTACTCCTGGATCTCAATGGGGTCCCGCGCAGATCATGTGCCAACAGGTCACGTTGTTGACGGTGCCAAGGCGCTTCCCGTGGGGGCAGAACGTCCACGTTAATTTGGCGGCCTTATGCCCGATCACGCCGGCTGCACCAACCGTCAAGCTGTCCGTTGAGATGGCAAGCGGAGACGAGATAATCATCGAGGCGGCCAGCGTGGTTCTCAGGTGGACGAGCGAAGCTCACTGAACCTGGCGGTGTTCTCGATAGTGCGGGACTCGATCCATAAGACAGCCGACGCGATAGCCGCGGGGGTTTCGGCGAGCCGCTTCATGAGCCGCTGTGGACCAGTCAGCCGAAATCCTGGGAACGTCGTGTGCGCGGCGAATGCAGCGGCGAGCCGGGGCCCCCACGGTGAGCGGCGGCGTCAGGGAGATCCAATATCAAGCGTGCAGCTCCGGGACATGCTTCGCGAGAATTTCGCGTATCTCGCGCAAGTCGGGACGTCGCGCCAGCGCCTCCTTCACGTAGCGCAGCGAGGCCGGGATGTGCGGCAGGAACGACGGGTTCTTCTTCACCCGATCGATGAAGACGAACCGCCCCGCGTCCTTGAGCTTGCGCTGCACCGTGAGCAGATCGAAGAAGGCGATGAACTCGTCGGCGTGCAAGTGCGGCCCTCCCTCTCGCGCGAAGGCGGAGAGATACCGGCGCAGCATCTCCTCGACCAAGGGACGCTCCAGCTCGACATAGCTGTCGCGCAACAGCGCCACCAGATCGTACTGCCGCGGCCCCTGCAGCGCGTCCTGGAAATCGATCACCACCTGCTCCCCGCTCGGCAGCACCATCAGATTGCGACTCTGGTAGTCGCGGTGGGTGAAGCCGCGCGGCGCCTGGGAGAGCATCAGGGAGATGCGGGCGAACTCGCGTCGAAGCGTCTGCAGCTCGGCGTCGGTGGGCAGCGCGCCGCGGGCGAGCAGGCCGTACTCGATGAAGTGCTCGAACTCCCAGTGATAGAGGTCGTAGTCGAAGGCGCGCCGCCAGGCGAGGCAAGTCTCGTCGGGATCCCGCTCCGCATGCGCGCGCAGCTTCGCCAGCTGATCGATGGCGCGGGAGTAGAGCTGGCGCGCGTCGACGCCCTCCTTCAGCGCGACCTCCAGCGTCCGGTCGGTGAGATCCTCGAGCACCACGAAGCCATCCTCGCTGGCATCGAGATAGATGATGGGGACGCGCACGCCCAGCCGCGTGAGATAGCGATGGATGTTGATGAAGGGCAATTCCACCGGCGCGTGGTCTTTCGAGACTTCCTCGCTCTGCACCGGATCGGCGGGCAGCTCCATGACGACCGCGTTCGGCCCGGTCAGGCCGCAGACGCGCCAGTAGATGCGGTTGCCCGCGCCGCCCGGAAGCCTCGTCACCTCGGCCGCCGGCTGGCCGAGCGCGCTCTCGTACGCGGCCTGCAGTTGAGCCTCGTTCATCGCCAGGGATTGTACGCGAAATCGCGCGGCCTCCCGGAGTACACTTCGCCCATGCCCGTCTTCGCCAACATCCTCAAGGCCATCGGCAACACTCCGCTGGTGCGCCTGAACAAAGTGGCCGGCCCCGAGGACGCCGCCGTCTATGCGAAGTGCGAATTCCTCCAGCCGGGCGGGTCGATCAAAGACCGGATGGCCCTCTACATCCTCGACAAGGCGGAGCGCGAGGGCCGCCTCAAGCCCGGCGCCGCCATCGTCGAGAACACCAGCGGCAACACCGGCATGGGAGTCGCTCTCTGGGCGGCGGTGAAGGGATATCGCTGCGTCTTCACCATGCCCGACAAGATGTCGGCCGAGAAGGTGAACTCGTTGAAAGCCTTCGGCGCGGAAGTGGTGGTCACGCCGACGAACGTTCCCGCCGAGGACTCGCGCAGCTACTACGAGACAGCCAAGCGCATCCACCGCGAGACGCCCGGCTCGTTCATGCTCAACCAGTACCACAACCCCGACAACATCGAGGCGCACTACAAGCTGACCGGGCCGGAGATCGAGAAGGACTGCCGCGAGGCGGGCTTCTCTCTCGACTTCTTCGTCGCCGGCCTTGGCACGGGCGGCACCATGTCCGGCGCCGGCAAGTACTTGAAGGAAAAATTTCCGCGCTCGAAGAATATCGGCGTCGACCCGGAAGGATCGGTCTATCTCGACTACTTCAAGACGAAGAAGCTCATCCAGCCGCACGTCTACAAGGTCGAAGGCATCGGCGAGGACATGCTCTGCAAGGCGATGGACTTCTCCGTCCTCGACGATGTCCGCCGGGTGGACGACAAGCAGAGCTTCACCATGGCGCGGCGGATCGCGCGCGAGGAAGGTCTCTTCGCCGGCGGGTCGTCGGGGTCTGCGGTGCACGTGGCGGTCGAGCTGGCGCGCGAGATCGGCCGGGGGAAGAGCATCGTCGTCATCTTGCCCGACTCCGGCACCCGCTACATCAGCAAGTTCTATTCGGACGAATGGATGAAGGACAACGGCTTCCTCGACCCGACCGACCGCCTCGGGACGGTGGCCGATCTGCTCGGCGGCAAGCGGCCGCCGGTCCACACCGTCCACGCCACCGACAGCGCGCGGCACGCAGTCGATCTGATGAAGCGGCACGGCATCTCGCAGCTGCCGGTGATCGAGCCGGGGAAGAAGCCCATCGCCATGCTGCACGAGGTGGATCTGCTCCAGGCGCTCCTCGAGGGACGTCACAAGCTCGACGAACCCATCTCGGCCGTGATGAAGCCGCTCGCCGGCATCGTCACCTTGCGCACGCCGGTCTCGCGGCTGAAGGAGCTCTTCGCCACCGATCACGTCGCCATCGTCAAGGATGGGGATCAGCTGGTGTCGATCGTGACCAAGATCGACCTGATCGACTGGCTCGGCACGCGCGTGGCGATCCGATGACCGCCCGCTTCGAGACGCTCGCCATCCACGCTGGACAGGCCCCCGACCCGACCACCGGCGCGGTGATGACGCCGGTATACTTGACGTCGACCTACGCGCAGTCCGGGCCCGGCGAGCACAAAGGCTTCGAATACTCGCGGACGCGCAATCCGACGCGCGATGCGCTCCAGGGATGCCTCGCTGCGCTGGAAAATGGAAAGCACGCGCTCGCCTTTGCCAGCGGCCTGGCGGCGACCGACGCCGTCCTCCATCTGCTCTCGGCCGGCGACCACGTCGTGCTCAGCGACGATCTCTACGGCGGCACCTTCCGCCTCGCCGACAAGGTCTTCAAGCGGCTCGGCATCGAGCAGACCTACGTCGACGTGACCGATGCCGTGGCAGTGGCGGCTTCCTTCCGGCCCAGCACGCGGCTGCTCTGGGTGGAGACGCCGACCAATCCGATGTTGAAGATCTGCGACCTCGCGGCGCTCGCCGATCTCTGCCGGCGGCGCGGCGTGCTCTCGGCCTGCGACAACACCTTCGCCACACCCTTCTTCCAGCGGCCGCTCGAGCTCGGCTTCGATCTGGTGGCGCATTCCATGACCAAGTACTTGAACGGGCACAGCGACGTGGTGGCCGGCGCCCTGGTCATGCGCCGCGACGATCTGCACGAGCGGCTCGCCTTTCTCCAGAACGCGGTGGGCGCCGTACCCGGGCCGCTCGACTGCTTCCTCGTCCTGCGCGGGCTCAAGACGCTGCATGTGCGGATGGAGCGGCACGAGGAAAATGCGCGGCTGGTGGCGGAGCGCCTGCGCGGTCACCGCAAGATCTCGCGCGTGACCTGGCCCGGGCTGCCAGAGCATCCCCAGCACGAGCTCGCGCGCAAGCAGATGTCCGGCTTC
>VBLC01000098.1 GCA_005879315.1 Deltaproteobacteria bacterium
ACAACGTCAACGTTGACGTCAACGACAACCTCAACGTCAACGTTCTAGCGGACGGTACCGACGTAGACGAAGGCCGTCCCGAGAGTGAGCGGCGTCGCCTTTGCGCTGCTGAAACAGTCCGCCTCGCGCATCAGGTCGAGGAATCTCTCGCCCGCCGGAAAGGCCGCGGCCGTGCGCGGGAGATATTCGTACGCCGCGCGGTTGCCGGTGAGCGCGCCGCCGACCAGCGGCATCACCTTGCTGCTGTACGCGCGGAAGAGCGCGCCGAAGGCGCCGCGCGGCTGGCCGAACTCGAGAACCACGACGCGCCCCTGCAGCCGCACGACGCGGGCCATCTCGCGCAGGCAGCGCAGCGGATCGTCGACGTTGCGGATGCCGAAGGCGATGGAGCAGATGTCGAACTGCCGGTCGCGGAACGGGAGCAAGAGCGCGTCGGCCGCGACGAAGGCCGACCTCTCACGCGCTGCCTGCATCATCGGCAGACAGAAATCCGCGCCGGTGACACGCGCGCCGGCGCGCCGGAACTCGGACGCGAGATCGCCCGTGCCGGTGGCGCAGTCGAGCACGCGGTCGCCCTCGCGCGCCCCCGAGAGCCGCACCGCCGCGCGCCGCCAGCCGCGGTGCACCCCGAGCGAGAGCACCTGGTTGGCTGCGTCGTAGCGGCGCGCGATGGAGGCGAACATGCGACGGACCTCGGCGCTCACTTCGCCACCATCAGCTGCTGCGGCGCGCGCCACAGCTCCCGTCCCACCGCGTGCACGACCGGCGACAGCCGCCGCATCAGCTCGCGGAGGTCGGCGGGCATCAGCGCCTGCGAGCCGTCGCAGAGCGCCTCGCCAGGCCGCGGATGCACCTCGACCAGAAGTCCGTCGGCTCCTGCTGCGGCCGCCGCCAGCGAAAGACCGATCACCAGATCTCGGCGCCCCGCCGCGTGCGAAGGATCGACGATCACCGGCAGATGCGTGCGCTGCTTCGCGAGCACCACTGCCGAGAGATCGAGGGTGTTGCGCGTCGAGCTCTCGAAGGTCCGGATGCCCCTCTCGCAGAGCACCACCTGCCCGTTGCCGCCGGCGAGAAGATACTCGGCGGCGAGCAGCCATTCCTCGACGGTCGCGGCGGGCCCGCGCTTGAGCAAAAGCGGCCGATCGAGCCGCGCCAGGGCCTTGAGCAGCGCAAAGTTCTGCATGTTGCGCGCCCCGATCTGCAAGAGCGCCACCCCCTCCAGCGCGGGCAGCTCGGAGGGGTCGAGGACTTCGGTGATGACGAGAAGGCCCCGTCGCCGCGCTGCGGCCAGAAGGAGGCGCACGCCCTGCTCGCCCAGACCCTGAAAAGAATACGGACTGGTGCGCGGCTTGAACGCCCCGCCGCGCAAGATCGGACAACCCGCCGCCGCCACCGCCTCGGCCGCGTCCTCGATCTGTGCCGCGCTCTCCACCGCGCAGGGTCCGGCCATGACGACGAAATCGCGGCCTCCGACCTCGACGCGCCCGGGCAAAACGACGACCGTCCCCGAGGGGCGGGTCTCGCGCAAGACCAGGCTGCCTGTCGGAATTTGTTGCATCAGAGCTTTCAGAATGTTTTGAAACAAGTGTGGTATAGCGGGCCGCCAACGGCCCGGCAAGCCTGGAGGCAGCATGGCGCGGACAGCGACGAGCGCAGAGCTGCAAGCCCCCGGCCTCGAGCCCGCCGGGCTGCCTCTCTTCGTCTGGTCGCATCCGCAGGCCGGCCTGCGCTTCGCCGTGCAGGGAGAGCTGGAGCGGCGCGAGGGAGCTTCGCTGCGCGAGGTGCTCAAGGGTCTGGAAGGCGGCCCCTGGTTCGGCGCCTCCGTCTTCGACCCTGCGCGGCCCGCCTGGCCTGGCTTCCCCAGACTCCGCTTCGTCCGGCCTGCCCTGCTCTCCTCGAGCGACGGCGAATACGTGCCTGCAGACCCTGCGCCCGCCCGGATCGTCGAGCAGCCGGGCGAGCGCAAGCGCTGGACGGCGCTCGTCGACCGCGCCCTGCAGGAAATCCGCCGCGGCGCGCTCGACAAGGTGGTCCTGGCGCGCGCCATCGAGGTGCAGGCGGAAAAGGAGATCGACTGCGCCGCGCTGCTGCGCGCCCTCGAGCAGCGCTATCCGAGCTGCCGCACCTTCCTGGTCCGCGGCGACGACGGCGCCGTCTTCCTCGGCGCCACGCCCGAGCTGCTCTGCCGCGTCGAAGGTGGCCGCGTCTTCGCCGAGGCCGTGGCCGGCTCTTCGAATCCCGGCGATGCGGGCCTTCTCACCTCGAACAAGGACCTGCGCGAGCACGGCTGGGTGGTGGAGCACATCGTGCGCGCGCTCTCCGGCATCGCCGAGGAAGTGCGCTGCGGGCCGCGCACGGTCCGCGAATTGGCCAACGTCGCGCACCTGTACACGCCGATCGAGGCGCGCCTTCCGCCCGGACGCGGCATCGCGGAAGTCGCCGCCGCCCTGCATCCCACGCCCGCCGTTCTCGGCTCTCCGCCCGCTGCCGCGCGCCGATTCCTCGACGCGCACGAGGGGCTCGACCGCGGCCTCTATGGCGGCCTGGTCGGCTTCGTCTCACCCGAGCGATCCGAGCTGGCGGTCGCGCTGCGCTGCGCGCTCGTCCGCGGCCGGCGGGCGCGCCTCTTCGTCGGCGCCGGAATCGTCGAAGGCTCCTCGCCCGAAGAGGAATGGGCCGAGACGGAGCTGAAGGCGCGCGCGCTCCTGGAGGCGCTGGGCGCATGAACTTCACCTGGGCGCGAACGATGGTCGACGAGCTGGTCCGCGGCGGCGTACGCGAGGTGGTGGTCTGTCCCGGCTCGCGCTCTGGACCGCTGGCCATCGCCTGCGCCGAGGCGCTGCCGGTGCGGACCGTGGTGGACGAGCGCAGCGCCGCCTTCTTCGCGCTCGGCGCCGCCAAGGCGAGCGGCCGGCCCGCCGTCGTCATCGCCACTTCGGGGACCGCCGGCGCACATTTCTATCCTGCCATTCTCGAAGCCGAAGCTGCGGGCGTGCCGCTCATCGCGCTCACCGCCGACCGCCCGCCGGAGCTGCACGGCTGGGGCGCGCCGCAGACCATGGATCAGCAGCACCTCTTCGGCAGGCACGTGCGCTTCTTTGCCGACGTCGGCTTGCCCGAGCTCGCCTCGCTGCGGCATCTGCGCGCGCTGGTCGCGCGAGCGGTGGATCTCGCCGCCGACGGTCCCGTGCACCTCAATGCGCCCTTCCGCGAGCCGCTCGCTCCTGTGCGCGAGGAAGGATCCGTTCCCGACGTCGCGCCCGCCGCCCGCATCCATCGAGCGCGAGGCGTCCCCGACGTACGCGGCGTGGCGCGAGAATTGTCCTCACGCCCTCGCGGCGTCATCGTCGCAGGGCTGCGCGACGC
>VBLC01000033.1 GCA_005879315.1 Deltaproteobacteria bacterium
GCTCGCGCATCGCCGTCGAATGCGACGGGCAGCTCAAGACCGGCCGCGACGTGGCCATCGCCGCCCTGCTCGGCGCCGAGGAGTTCGGCTCCGCCACCGCGCCCCTGGTCGCGCTCGGCTGCGTGATGATGCGCGCTTGCCATCTCAACACCTGCCCGGTGGGAATCGCCACGCAGGATCCCGCGCTGCGCAAGCTCTACGCCGGCGACCCCTCTTACGCGGTCAACTTCATGAACTTCGTCGCGCAGGAGTTGCGCGAGCACATGGCCGTGCTCGGCTACCGCACCGTCGACGAGATGGTGGGGCGCTCCGAGCGCATCGAGATGCGCCGCGCGGTCGACCACTGGAAGGCGCGCAACCTCGACTTCTCCCGCATCCTCTTCAAGCCGACCGTGCCCAAGCATTACGGCCGCACCTGCAAGATCGCGCAGGAGCATCGGGTCGACGAGTCGCTCGACGCGCGCGACCTCATTCCGCTGTCACGCCCCGCGCTGGAGCGAGGCGAGCGCATCGAGGCGCGCCTGCCCATCCGCAACACCAACCGCGTGGTGGGCACGCTGCTCGGCTCCGAAGTGACGCGCCGCTACGGCCCCGAAGGACTGCCGGACGACACCATTTCGCTCCATTTTCGCGGCTCGGCCGGACAGAGCTTCGGCGCCTTCATCCCGCGGGGCATGACGCTCACGCTCGAGGGCGACGCCAACGACTACATCGGCAAGGGATTGTCGGGCGGGAAGATCATCGTCCGCCCCCCGCGCAATGCGACCTTCGTTCCCGAGGAGAACATCATCATCGGCAATGTCGCCTTCTACGGCGCGACGGGCGGCGAGGCCTACGTGCGCGGCGTGGCGGGCGAGCGCTTTTGCGTGCGCAACTCCGGCGTTCAAGCCGTCGTCGAGGGCGTCGGCGATCACGGCTGCGAGTACATGACCGGTGGCCGCGTCGTGGTGCTGGGCAGGACCGGGCGCAACTTCGCCGCCGGCATGTCCGGGGGCATCGCCTATCTGCTCGACGCGCGCTTCTGCAATCTCGAGATGGTCGCGGTGGAGGAGCTGCAAGACCCCGAAGAGATCGCGCTCGTGCGCGGGATGATCGAGCGGCACGTGCGCTACACCGGCAGCGTTCCCGGCGAGCGCGCGCTGCAGAGCTGGCCCCGCTTCCTCCGCGTCATCCCCAACGACTACCGCCGCGTGCTCGAAGCGCAGGGGCGCATGCGGCAGAGCGGGCTCTCCGCCGCCGAGGCGGAGATGGCTGCGTTCGAGGAGAACGCGCACGACGAGAGGCGCGTAAGCGGAAACTGATGGGCAAGCCGACGGGCTTCATGGAGTACCCGCGACAGGCGCCCGGGCTGCGCCCGCCGCTCGAGCGGATCAAGGACTGGAGCGAGTCGCATCCGCCGTTCGCGGAGGAGACCATCCGCCTGCAAGGGGCGCGCTGCATGGACTGCGCGGTCCCCTTCTGCCACACCGGCCGCATCCTCAACGGCATGGCCTCGGGCTGCCCGATCAACAACCTGATCCCCGAGTGGAACGATCTGGTCTGGCGCGGGCAGTGGGAAGAGGCCCTCATCCGCCTGCACAAGACGAACAACTTCCCCGAATTCACCGGCCGCGTCTGCCCGGCGCCCTGCGAAGGGTCCTGCACGCTGGGGATCAACGCGCCGCCCGTGACCATCAAGGCCATCGAGTGCGAGATCATCGATCGCGGATTCGCCAGCGGCTGGGTCAAGCCCAATCCGCCGCTCTTTCGCACGGGCAAGAAGGTGGCCGTGGTCGGCTCGGGGCCGGCGGGTCTGGCCGCGGCCGCGCAGCTCAACAAGGCCGGACATGCGGTGACGGTCTACGAGCGCGACGACCGCATCGGCGGCCTGCTCATGTACGGCATCCCCAACATGAAGCTCGACAAGAAGGTGGTCGAGCGGCGCGGGCAGCTGATGGCGGAGGAGGGCGTGCAGTTCGTCACCGGCGCCGAGGTCGGGAAGAACCTTCCGGCGGCGAAGCTGCTCACCGACTTCGACGCGGTGGTGATCTGCGCCGGCGCGACGGTGCCGCGCGATCTGCGCATCCCCGGCCGCGATCTCGCCGGCATCCATTTCGCGATGGACTACCTGCACGCGAACACCAAATCGCTGCTCGACTCGAATCACCAAGACGGGAAGTTCATCGATGCGCGCGGCAAGAGGGTGGTGGTGATCGGCGGGGGCGATACCGGCACCGACTGCGTCGGCACCGCCGTGCGCCATGGCGCGAGCCGCGTCGTGCAGCTGGAGATCCTGCCGCGGCCGCCCGACGAGCGCGCGGCGGACAATCCCTGGCCGGAGTGGCCGAAGGTCTACAAGCTCGACTACGGCCAGGAGGAAGCGAAGGCGCTCTGGGGCGACGACCCGCGCCAGTACGCGGTGATGACCAAGCGCTTCGCCGGCGAGAAGAAGGTCGAGGGGCTGCAGCTCGTCGGGATCGAATGGCTGCGCGCGCAGGGCGGAAAGCCGGTCGGACCGCGCGAGCTGCAGGGGACGGAGCGGACGCTGCCGGCCGATCTCGTACTGCTCGCGCTCGGCTTCACCGGCCCTGAGCGCGGGCTGCCCGCCGAGCTGGGCCTCAAGCTCGACGAGCGCGGCAACATCGCCACCGACGAGGAGAAGATGACGAGCGTGCCCGGCATCTTCGCCGCGGGCGACTGCGCGCGCGGGCAGTCGCTGGTGGTCTGGGCCATCCAGGAAGGCCGGCGGGCGGCGCGCGGGGTCGACAAGTACTTGATGTACGGCGAGACGGTGCTGCCGTGAGCTACCAGATAAGTAGTGTTCGTAGGGGTACGCCATGCCCGCACGTTCTTGCCGACCGGGAAAAATCGCGCTCGCGGCAGGGCGGCGTCAATCATCAGCTCCCCGTGCTGCCCTCTAAGGCCTTGATGAACTCTGGCCTCGAGAACTTCGCCATCACCGATCCTATTTGCTTCGCCTTGCGCCTCCAATACCGGTTGCTCGGGGACGAATAGAAACGCTCTACCCGTTATCCAGTGAAAGAACTGTTTCTCGAATAGAATCGTTAGTTGCCGGTGATACAAGACGCCAAATTCCTCGTCGTCGGGGAATTCATCGAGGAGTCCCTCAAGCGGCGATTGCGGTCTACCAGGTGCTGGATCGCTGACGTCGGCATCTCACTTTAGCGCGGCGTCTTCCGGTGCTCTACACTGCGCCGCGTGAACGAGCTCTGCTGGATCACGCTGCAGGTCCCCGACGTCGAGCAGTCCCGCCGCTTCTGGCGCGAGGTCGTCGGGCTGGCCGAGAAGTCCTACAGCCCCGGATGGGTCGAGCTGGAGCTGAAGCCCGGCCTTTCGCTCGCGCTCCATCCCGTCTTCTACGCCAAGGCGCTCGACAAGCGCGGCTACGACCGCGGCGGGCCGGTGCTCGGCATCCGGGTGATGAACCTCGACGAGATGGGCGCGCTGGTCGAGCGCAACGGAGCCAAAGCGCTGGGCAGCGCGCACGAGATCCCCGGCGGCCGGGCGCGCGACTTCGAGGACCCCGACGGCTACGTCTTCGAGCTGGTGGAGCTTGCCGGAGCTCCCTGACGTCACCGTCTATGTCGAAGCGCTCAAGGCGCGCGTGCTCGGCGAGCCGCTCGAGGGCGTGCGGATCGCGAGCCCGTTCGTCGTGCGCACGTTCGATCCAAAGCTGGGCTCGGCAGCCGGCAAGCGCGTCGAGGACGTCTCGCGGCTGGGCAAGCGCATCGTCTTCGCGCTCGAGGGCGGGCTCTTTCTCGTCATCCATCTGATGATCGCCGGGCGGTTCAAATGGCTCGAACGCGGCGCGAAGATTCCCGCCAAGGTCGGTCTCGCCGCTTTCGATTTTCCCAAGGGCACGCTGATCCTCACCGAGGCCGCCACCAAGAAGCGCGCCTCGATCCACCTCGCGCGCTCGCTCGACGAATTCCGCCGCGGCGGCATCGAGCCGCTCGAAAGCACTCGCGAGGAGTTCGACCGGGCGCTGCGCAGCGAGAATCACACCCTGAAGCGCGCGCTCACCGACCCTCGGCTCTTCTCCGGCATCGGCAACGCCTACTCCGACGAGATCCTGCACCGCGCGCGCCTTTCGCCGGCGCAACTGACGCAAAATGTCAGCCCGGAGGACGCAACGCGGCTCTACGAAAAGGTGCGCGAAGTGCTGCTCGAATGGACCGAACGGCTGCGCGCGCAGGCCGCAGGCAGGTTTCCCGACAAGGTCACCGCCTTCCGCGACGAGATGGCGGTGCACGGCAAGTATCGCAAGCCCTGCCCGGTGTGCGGCACCGCCGTGCAGCGCATCGCCTACGCCGACAACGAGACCAACTACTGTCCCCGCTGCCAGACGGGCGGCAAGCTTCTCTCGGACCGCAGCCTGAGCCGCCTGCTCCACGACGACTGGCCGAAGACCATCGAGGAGCTGGAGGAGCGCCGGCGCTGAACCGGCTCCGTTGCACCCACAGCTGTTGCGATGCAACAGCTGCAACCGTTGCAGCTCGGCAAAAGCGCACTCCTTTCGTGGCGCATGGCTGGCACGAAGCCTGCTCTTGATCGCGCCAGGAGGGACTGCAAATGCGAGTGCTCCGCGAATGGGGAGTTCCTGTGGCCGTCATCGCCGCCTGGTGGTTCGCGCTGGTCTGGGTGCTTCAGGTCGCCATGGCGCCGGTGCCCGAGCGGCTGCACATGAGCCCTCCCCGGCGTCCCGTCGCCGCGAAGCTCGAGCCCCGCCACTCCTAGCTTTGGAACGAGTCGCTGGGCTGCACTCGCTGCGGCCCGCGCCGACTGACCTTGCGCCGGGGCGGCTTGTCGGCCGCTCCGGCCATGCGGCGCGCCTTGCGGGCCAGCTCGCGGTACGGCGGCAAGTGCGGCTGCAGCAGCGCGCGCTGCATCGCTTTCTCGTCGGCGCCGCGCGGGACGTGAACCGGCTTGCCGGTGTTCGGGTGATAGCCCGAGTAATACATGTCGGTCGCCAGCGTCATCGGCGTGGGCGTGAAGTCCTGGACCTGCTGGGGGCGCCAGCCGTTCTCGGCCAGGTAGTCGGACAGCTCGACCATGTCCTTCACCTCGCAGCCGGGATGGCCGGAGATGAAGTAGGGGATCAGGTACTGCTCCTTGCCCGCCTCCGCGCTGTACTTCTCGAAGAGCTCCTTGAAACGGACGAACATCTCCTTGCCCGGCTTCTTCATCACCTTCACCACGCCGGGGGAGATGTGCTCGGGCGCGATCTTGAGATGTCCGCCCACGTGGTTTGCGATCAGCTCGCGGATGTATTCGTCGCCGTGCTTCTCGTCGGCGAAGGCCAGGTCGTAGCGCACTCCGCTGGCGACGAAGGCCCGCTTCACTCCCGGCAGCTCGCGCGCTTTCTTCATCAGCGAGAGGAGCGGAGCGTGATCGGTTCCGAATTTTTCGCAGACGGTCGGATAGACGCAGGAGGCGCGGCGGCAGACCTTGTGCCACTCCTCGTCGGTGCAGACCATCTGCCACATGTTCGCGGTGGCGCCGCCGATGTCGCTGACGATCCCCGTCCAGCCGGGAAGCTCGCGCAGCGATTCGATCTCGCGCAGCACCGACGCTTCGCTGCGCGAGGCCACGTCGCGCCCCTGGTGCTCGGTGATGCAGCAGAAGCTGCAGCCCGCCGCGCAGCCGCGCATGATGGTGACGCTGAAGCGGATCTGCTCCCAGGCGGGAATCTTCGCCCCGCCGTACATCGGGTGCGGCAGCCGCGTGAAGGGCAGCTCGTACTCGGCGTCGAGCATCTCCGTCGAGGGCGGCGGCGCAGGCGGATTCAGGTAGACCCACTGCCCGCCATGCGGCTGCGTTAGGATGCGCGCGTTGTCGGGGTTGTGCTCGAGATGGTAGAGCCGCGAGAACTCCGCGTAGACCTTCTTGTCGGCGACGATCTCCTCGTAGGAGGGGAGCCGCACCTCTTCCCGATCGCGCTCTCCGACCAGAGCGCGAAGAGAATCGCCGTCCTTGAAGCGCACCGCGGTGCCGCGGACGTCGTTGATGCCGCAGATGTCCTCGCCGGCAGCGAGCCGCGCGGCGATCTCGAGGATCGGCCGCTCGCCCATTCCGTAGACGAGGAGATCGGCGGGGCAGTCGATGAGGATCGAATGGCGGACGCGGTCGCTCCAGTAATCGTAATGCGCGAGCCTCCGCAGCGACGCCTCGACGCCGCCGATGATCACCGGCGCGTCGGGAAATGCTTTCTTCAGCCGGCGCGCGTACACCGCCGTGGCGTAGTCCGGACGCTTGCCGGGCGCGGCGCCGGGCGTGTACGCGTCGGTCGGGCGACGCTTCCTCGAAGCGGTGTAGTGGTTGACCATCGAATCCATGTTGCCGCTCGAGACGCCGAAGAAGAGCCGCGGCTTGCCGCAGGCCATGAAGTCGGCCAGGCCGCTCTTTTCGTCCCAGCGCGGCTGGGAGACGATCCCTACCTTGAACCCTCGCGCGGCGAGCAGGCGACCGATCAGCGGCACGCCGAAAGTGGCATGGTCGACGTACGCGTCGCCGTTGACGAGCACGACGTCGAGCTGTTCCCAGCCCCGGGCGCGCGCCTCGGCAAGGCTCACCGGCAGGAAGGCCTCGGGGCGCGCCTTGCTCTTGAGCTGCACCAGCGCGGCCATGGCGACTGCTTATAACCTCCTGCCCGATGTAGGTACATTCCATCGCTGCGTGAGGCGGGGGTGGTTCTGCTATCTTCGATCTCCTCTCGCGGAGCGCAGCCATGTCCGACGCCATCGAGCCCGTTCAATCCGCGCCCCTTCCGGCGGAGGGCGCTGCGCTTTCGCGCGCGGCCGATCCGCTCGCAGACGACTGGTCCGAAGGTCTGCGCGGGCCGGTGCGTGCGCTGGGGATTCCCGAGCCGAAGCGGTTGCAGCCGGACGAGATCGCGCCGGCAGCTCCTCCACAGCCCGCTGCGCCTGCCGCCGAAGTCGAGGCGCCCGATGGCTGGGCGGCGACCGAGGACCCGCTGCACTCGCACCCCCCGGCTGCGGCCGACTTTCGCGATACACCGCCCTCGCCCGCGCCGGCGTTCGTCGCGGAAATGCCGCCTGCACCGCCGTCGTTCGAGGCCGAGGCGCCGCCTGCGCCGCCGTCGTTCGAGGCCGAGGCGCCGCCTGCGGTGCCGTCGTTCGAGGCGGACAAGACCCCGCCGTCGGCCTCGCCGGCGTTCGTCGCTGAGGTTCCTCCGGCCGCGCCTGCCTTCGTCGCGGAGCCCGCCGCTTCGTTGGCGCAACCTCCTCCGGCAGAGCCGGCGGTCTCTTGGATCGCGCCAGCGGCCACTCCCGCGGCCGAAGCCATTCCTACGGTTCCTCAGGCCGCGGCTCCGGCGCCGCCAGCTCTCGCTCCCAGCGTCGAAGCACCGCCGGTCTGGACTGCGCCACCTGCCGCTCCCGCCGAGGAGCCGGCCACTCCCTGGAGCGAGCCGGTCGCAGCTCCGCCCTCTGCCCCAGCGGTCGATCCATGGACCGCCGCGACTCCCGCCATCGATCCCTGGACCGCCACGCCGGTCACTGCCGAGACCCAGGCTTCGGCTTGGGGCGCAGTTGCAGCGATGCCAGCGGCTCCGATCACCGCTCCTGAAGCCGCCGCTCCGGCGCCTGCCGACGCCTGGTCGATGCCTCCGCCTGTCGACTCTTCCGCGCCGGCCGCCGATCCGTGGAGCGCGAGCCCCGCGCCGGCTGCCGCCGAAGAATGGAAAACGGAAGCGCCGAGCGACGAATGGCAGGAGATCAAGAGGGAGCCGCCGCCCGATCTCGGCGCGACGCCGGCCGCGGACTGGAGCACGCTCTCGAAAGGTCCCAACTGGGCCGCCCCGCCTCCCACCGATGCTGCTGCGCCCGCCGAAGACTCCTGGGGCGCGCCTCCGCCCGCGCTCACGAATTCGGCCTGGGACGCTCCACCCGCCCCCGCGCCGGCTGCCGCCGCCGGGAGCGAATGGTCCCCTCCGACTGCGGCTCTCGAGGCGGAGTGGTCCCCACCGCCGCCGCCACCCGAGAGCATGCCCTCGTGGACTCCCCCGCCGGCCGCCGTTGTCCTCGAGGAATTCGAGCCGATCGAGCCAACGCCGGGCGCAGCGAAGGATCTGTTCGGATCTGTTCCGGCGGGCGGTTCGCTCGCCGGCGACGATGATCTGACGGCCGCCGAGACGCCGGCCGGGGAGGAAAAGCCGGTGGTGCTTTCCGACGACGACGCCGATCTCCTCGTTCCGATCGACGATGACTCGCCCGCGCCCAAGGCGCAGCCGCTGGCGCAGTTCTCGCCGGTTTCGCTCAGCCCGCTGGAGGTGTCCGGCGAATTTCGGGTGGCGGTGCACACTCGCGGCGGTCGGACGGTGCGCGGGTCGGTGAAGGACATCGACCTGGCAAAGTCGTCGTTCCTGCTCTCGCCCCAGGGCGGGGGCGACTACGAAACCGTCTACCACAGCGACGTGAAGGCCATCTTCTTCATGCTCGCGCCCAACGAGAAGGCGCAGCAGGGCGACGGCAAGAAAGTGCGCGTCACCTTCGCCGACGGGCGCACCGTCGACGGGCAGCGCGACGGAGGCGAGGCGAAGCACGGGTTCTTCATCGTGCCGCTCGACGCGCAGAGGACGAACACGCGAAAGATCTACATCGCGCGCGAAGCCACCTCCGACGTCAAAGAAATCTGAAAGCGGGCCCGGAGCGCACTCGCACACCGGTGCGGATGTCGTCAGTGCAGGTACTTGTCCGAGCCGCGGCCCGGTTTGCCGAACGGATCGTTCTCTTTTCGCACGACCCGCAGCTTGCTCCGGCGCAGCCGCCGGTCGATCCACCACACCTTCATCCGCAACAAGAGATTCCGCGGCGGGTGGCCGCCGGCGAAGAGCACTCCCGCGCCGAGGCCGAAGAGCTGCGGCAGGTAATCCGTCCATCTCCCCATGATCATGAAGACGACGGTGATGCCCGCCGAGATGGGCAGCATCCACCGCGCCGGCACCGGGATGAAATAGAGGAAGATCTGCGCGTCGGGCATGAGGACCGCGAAAGCGGCGATCAGCCCCTCGAGCGACGACCAGTTCCCGAAATAGGCGTGCTGCATCACCCGCGGCGAGGCGAGCGCAACCAGCGCCGTCGCCACCGCGCCGGCCGCGCCGGTGAGAAGATAGAAGGTGACGAAACGCCGCGTGCCCCAGCGCTGCTCGAGCGACGCGCCGAGAAGCCACAGCCCGAGCAGTGCGAAGAGCAACCCGAGCGGATCGGGATTGAGAAAGGTGTACGTCAGCGGCGTCCAGATCTTGCCGTGCCAGGTCTCTTCGGGAATGAACGCCACTTGCCGCGCCAGCGCATTGCCCGACTCGCCCATCACCGCGACGAGAAGGGAGACGGCCAGCGTCGCGATACAGAGCCACTTCACCCCGCGAGTGAAGGGCGGCACTCCGAACGTCATCCCAGGCCGGCCGCGCGGGCTCATCTCCTCCCCACTCTAAGCGGTCAGGGCCGTGGCCGCTCGCGATAGAAAAGCGTGATCGTCAGGCAGTGGAACTCCTTGTCGGAGCTCTGGGTGACGATCTTGTCGACGATCTCCAGCTGCTGGTTGTCGTGGATCCAGCGGGTGATGTTGTCGCCCATCGCCTCGCGATCGCGGGCCAGGGTGGTGGAGAAGATCTTCATGCCGGTGAATTGCGTCGTCATCGTCGCACCTCGCGGACGATCTGCGCCACCTCGGCCTCGGTGAGGGTGCGGTTGCTCGCCTTCGCCTTTGCCAGGATCGCCTTGGCGAGCGGCTCGTCGGCGGCGATCTCGTGCCGCGCCAGCCAGTGCTTGACGTTGGAGAGGCCGCTCATCGGGCCGATCTCGATCTGCTGCTCCTTGCCGAACTCGCCCGCCGGGACGCCGGAGTAGACGCGGTCGGCGAGCGCGCGGTCGCCTTTGCGCTGCGCCTTGATGATGGCGGCGGCGTGCACGCCGGTGGCGGTGCGGAAGGCATCGCCCCCGGCGACCGGGTAGTTCACCGGCAAGGTGTGGCCGGTGGCCTTGGCCGCGAGCTCGACGAAGCGGACGAGGCTCTTCATGTCGCGCGGGCCGTAGATGGGGTGGCCGAGGAGCTTGAGGTTCACGAGCAGCTGATCGCAGGCGGTGTTGCCCACGCGCTCGCCGATGCCGGCGGCGCAGCCGTGCAGCCGCGTCGCGCCCGCCGCGCCTGCCGCCAGCGCATTGGCGAGAGCGAGGCCGCGGTCGTTGTGGCCGTGCCAGTCGAGGCCGATCTCGGGGCCGACCGTGCTGCGCACCCAGCGGACCAGCGCGGCGGCGCCCTCCGGCGTGGCGTGGCCGACAGTGTCGCAGAGGCAGAGCCGCTTCGCCCCCGCTTCGATGGCGCTCTTGAAGAGGCGGCGCAGATCCTCCGGCTTGCTGCGGGTCGTGTCCTCGGTGACGTAGGTGACGGCGAGGCCCTGCTTGACGGCGAAGGAGATGGCCTCCACCGACTGCTTCTCGATGAAGCCGAGGTCCCACTCCTCTGCGTACTGGCGGATCGGCGAGCTGCCGATGAAGGCGTAGACCTCGAGCGGCACGCCGGTCTGCTCTTGCAGCTCGGCGGCCGGCTCGATGTCCGAGACGACCGTGCGGCAGGCGACATTGAGATTGATTCTCAATTTCGCATCGCGCTTCTCCTCCGCCAGCCGCTTCACCGAGGCGCGCTGGTGCGCCCCGGCGCCGGGCAGTCCCACGTCGAGCTGGTAGACGCCGAGCTCGTCGAGCAGATGGAGGATCTCGACCTTGGCCTCGAGTGGCGGATCGATCGCCGAGGGGCTCTGGATGCCGTCGCGCAGCGTCTCGTCGAGCACGACCGCAGCGGCGAGCTCGCCGGGGCAGCCCGCGCCGTTCCAGTCGTGGAAGAGATCCGGCACGGCGGATGATTTTACGCGGACTCGAGCAGCACCGCGATGCCCTGACCGCCGCCGATGCAGGCCGAGCCGAGGCCGCGCCGGACGCCGCGCCGCTTCATCTCGTGCAAGAGGTGCGCGGTGATGCGCGCGCCGGAGGCCGCCAGCGGATGGCCCACGGCGATGGCGCCGCCGTCGACGTTGGTGCGGTCGCGGGACAGACCGAGCTCCTTCTCTACCGCGAGATACTGCGGCGCGAAGGCTTCGTTGACCTCGAAGAGATCGAAGTCGTCCAGCTTCGCCTGGTGCCGCTCGAGCGCGCGGCGGACTGCCGGCGCAGGTCCGATCCCCATGATGGAAGGATCGCAGCCGGAAATCCCCCAGCCGAGCAGCTTGCCGATGGGCTTGAGGTTCCTCTTCTCCGCGAAGGCGCGGGTGCAGAGGACCAGCGCTCCCGCGCCGTCGCAGATCCCGCTCGCCGCGCCGGCGTGGATGACGCCGTCCTTCTTGAACACCTTGGGGAGCTTCGCCAGCCCCTCGACGGTGGCGTCGGGCCGGTTGTGCTCGTCGCGCGCGAACTGGACGGTGGCGCCCTTCTTGCCGGGCAGCTCCATCGGCGCGATCTCTTCCGACAGCCTTCCCGCCTCCTGCGCCGCGGCGAAGCGCTTCTGCGAAAGCACGCTGTACTCGTCGACCTCGCGCTGCGAGACGTTGTATTTGACCGCCAGGTTCTCGGCCGTCATCGCCATCGGCAGGCCGACGTAGCTGTCGGTCAACGCCTCCCAGAGCGAATCTTCCAGCTTGGGGGACTTGCCCAGCTGCACGCCGAAGCGGATGCCGCGCGCCACGTGAGGCGCCTGCGACATGTTCTCGGCGCCGCCGACGAGCGCGCACTCGCTGTGGCCCGCGAGCATCTCCAGCGCGGCGTCGACGATGGCCTGGAAGCCCGAGCCGCAGAGGCGATTGACGGTCAGCGCCGGCACGTGCTGCGGCAGGCCTGCCCGGAGTCCGATGTGGCGCGCGACGTAGATTGCGTCGGGGCTGGTCTGGACGACGTTGCCGAAGACGACGTTGTCGATCTCCACGGGGTTCACCTTGGCGGCGGCGATGGCCGCCTTGGCGGCGTGCACGCCGAGGTCGGTGGCGGAGACGTCCTTGAGCGTGCCGCCGTAGGTGCCGAACGGCGTGCGCCTGGCCGAGAGAAAGACGAGCTCAGTGGGGATGGGCTTCATGGCCGCAGCATAACCGGCTGCGCACCCCGGTGCGACCCGCTCGATTTCGCAGATGACACCTGCGAAACTGTCGCCGAGGAGGGGCCGTGAAAATCTGGCTGCGCGCGGCGTCGGTCCTCACCGCGGTCTTCACGCTCGGGCATTCGTTCGGGACTTTCCGCGAGCCGGAGGGCGCCCAGGTGCCGGTCGCGACGATGATGAGAGCGGTCTCGTTCGACCTCCTCGGATTTCCGCGCACCTACTGGGGCATGTTCGTGGGGTACGGCGAGCTGATGATCGTCACCGGCGTCTTGCTGGTGGTCCTTCTCTGGTTGCTCTCGGGGATGGCGGCCGATCAGGTGCGGCCGCTCGCTCTCGCCATCGCGATTGCGCAGGCGGCCTTCGCGGTGATCGCCTGGCGCGACTTCTTCTGGGCGCCCGCGGCGCTCAACGGCCTCTCGGCCGTCTGCGCGGTCATCGCGGTCACGGCTCGACGGGGAAGCGCGCCCTGACGTCCTCGGGAATGCGGATGGCGCGGCCGCGCCCGAGATCGATGTAGGCCCAGTCGGTGGCGGCGGTCGCCAGCACCTCCGCGCCGCGCAGGATGCGCGTCTTGCGCAGGCTGCTGGCGCGGCCCATCTCCGCGACGCGCGTCTCCACCGTCAACTGATCGCCGGCGAAGGCCGGCCGCAGATAATCGATCTCGTGCCGGCGGACGACGAAGGCCTCGCCGCGCGCGAGATAGTCCTCGCGGCCCAGCCCGCACGCGGTCGAATGCGCGCGGGCCGCTTCCTGCACCCAGCGCAGGTAGACCAGGTTCGAGGCGTGGCCGAGGTCGTCGATGTCGGCCGGCGCGACCGCTACCGCAAAGAGGAAAGGCATGCGAGGAGCTCTTCGCCGACCTGCTCGGTGGTGGCGGCCGGCCCGCCGAGAAAGGGCACCAGGTCGGGCGTGCGCGCGCCGCGCTCGATCTGCTGCTCGACCGCTGACTCCAAGAGAGCCGCCTCGCGCGGATGACCGAGGTGCTCGAGCATCAGCGCGCCGCTCAAAGCCATCGCCAGCGGATTGGCTTTCCCCTTTCCGGCGATGTCCGGCGCGCTGCCGTGCACCGGCTCGAAAAGCGAGACGCGCCCGGGGTGGATGTTTCCGGAAGCCGCGATGCCGAGCCCGCCGGTGAGGGCCGCGCCCAGATCGGTGAGGATGTCGCCGAAGAGGTTGTTGGTGACGATCACTTGATACGCCTCCGGCTGACGGATGAGATCCATCGCCAGCGCATCGACGTACATCGCTTTCGCCTGCAGCGCGGGATGGCGCGCGCTCACCTCGGCGAAAACGCGCCGCCAGAGGCCGTGGCCGAAGAGGAGCACGTTGGCCTTGTCGGCCAGGCACACGCGCGAAAGCCCGCGCTGCCCGGCGTACTGGAAGGCGGCCTCGCAGATCCGCTCCACGCCACGGCGCGTGTTGATCTCGACTTCCTGCGCGATCTCGTCGGCGGTGCCCTGCCGGAAGACACCGCCGATGCCCGCGTAGAGTCCCTCGGTGTTCTCGCGAAAGAAGGTGAGGCGCAGATCTGCGCGCCGCTTGCCCTTGAGCGGCGTCAGGCGATCGTCGAAGAGCAGGCAAGGCCGCAGGTTGATGTAGAGGTCGAGCTCGAAGCGCATCGCGAGGAGGATGCCCTTGGCGTGCTCGTTCCCCGGAACGCGCGGATCGCCCACCGCGCCGAAATAGACCGCGGCAAACTCCTTGCGCAGCGTCTCCATGAAACCCGGCGGGAGAATGGTTCCATCGCGCAGGTAGCGCTCGGCGCCGAAGTCGAACCATTCGAAGCGGAGCGGCAGGCCGAAGCTTTCCAGGATGCGCACGCCGATGCGCGCCACCTCGGGCCCGATGCCGTCGCCGGGGATGACCGCGATGCGCTGCACGGCGCCGACCCTAGCTTGACTTACGGCGGCTGTCGCGCTTGGATCCGCGATCCCATGCCCCAGCGCGAACTCGAGCAGCAGAAGCCGGAAGTGTCCGCCCCGCCCTCCTGGGAGCGATCCCCCTGGGTGCCGGAGGAGCGGATCGCGGCGCAGCCCGAGGGGCAGGAGCAGCTGGCGCTGCCGCTGCGGCTCGCCGACCAGAACGAGCACGTCGTCGATCTGTTCGAGCGGTAGCCACCTCCACAGTGGCGCTGCGGCTCGCGGGTCTGGCAGCAAACATCGTGATGCTGGCCTGCGGCGGCGCCACGGCGCAGTGTCTGCTCGAGTCGCGCAGCAGCTGGGGTCCCGACGGCGCCGTTGCGGTGCGGGCCGAGACGGTGGTGAGCGGCCTGGAGGTGCCGTGGAGCTTCGCCTTCCTCGCCGGCGGCGAAGTGCTCGTCAGCGAGCGGCCCGGCCGTGTCCGCCTCCTGCGCAAGGGCCAACTCGAGGAGCAGCCGGTGCTGACCATCAAGACCGGCGAAAGCTCCGAAGGGGGGCTGCTCGGCATCGCCCTCGACCCGAAGGACGCCTCGCGGCTCTTCGTCTACGTCACCGTGCCCGGACCGGAGAACCAGCTGCAGCGCTGGAAGCTGGCCGCCGATCACAAGAGCGCGGCGCTGGAGAAAGTGGTGCTCTCCGGAATCGCGGCCGGCACCTTCCACGACGGCGGCCGCATCCGCTTCGGCCCCGACGGCGCGCTCTACGTCGGCACCGGCGATGCGCGCCAGCCGGATCTCTCGCAGGACCCCTCGAGCAAGAACGGCAAGCTGCTGCGCGTCTCGCCCGACGGCAACGTCGAGGTCTTCCTGCTCGGCATCCGCAACCTCGAGGCCTTCGACTGGCTCGACGAGACGACGTTGATCCTCGCCGACCACGGGCCGAGCGGCGAGATGCTGCGCTTCGGCCACGACGAGGTTTCGGTCGCGCACAAGGGCGACAACCTCGGCTGGCCCACCATCTATGGCTGCGAGAAGAAAGCGGGGATGGTGTCGCCCATCATCTCGTGGGTGAATGCGCTGCCGCCCGGAGGAGCCGTGCTCTACCGCGGCGACGCCATCCCCGAATGGAAGGGCAGCTTCCTCATCGCCTCCCTGGGCGCGGCGCACCTGCATCGCGTAGTGCTCAAGGGCGGGCAAGTCGACAAGCACGAGGTCTACTTCCGCGGCGCGTACGGCCGGCTGCGCGAGATCGCGGTCACTCCCGCGGGGGAGCTGTGGGTCTCGACCTCGAACTGCGATGGCCGAGGCCGCTGCGGCCCGCAGAAAGACCGGATCCTGCGGATCGTGCCAAAGTGAGGGGATGACCCCTCTCCTCATCGCCGTCCTTCTCGCTGCTCCGAAGATTCCCTACGTTGCCGAGGACAAGGTCGGCCCCCCCGATCTGGTCGCGGCCATCCGCGCGCGCCGCCCAGGCGGCAAGCTGTGGAACCTCGACCGCATGCTCTTGAACAGCCCCGCCTTCGCCAAGGGATGGAACGCCATGTTCGGAGCCATCCGCGGGCAGCTTTCGCTCCCCGGCAAGCTGCGCGAGATCTCCATCATGGCCATCGCCGTGCTCAACAAGGCGGACTACGAGTGGGCGGCGCACGAGCCGGAGCTCAAGAGCGCCGGCGGCTCTGCCGAGCAGATCGCGGCGCTCAAGGACCCGGTCGCCGCGAGCAAGAACGAGAAGCTCTTCGACGAGCCCGAGCGGGCCGCGCTCGCCCTGGCGATCGAGATGACGCGCGAGGTCCAGGTGCAGGATGCGACGCTCAAGCGCGTGCGCGCGGCGCTGTCCGATCAGCAAGTCGTCGAGCTGATCGGCACCATCGCTGCGTACAACATGGTCTCGCGCTTTCTCGTCGCCACCGGCGTCGAACCCGATCCTCGTTAGTATATCTGCCCCGGAAATTCGCTCCGTGTTGTTGAGTGATGAATGTCAGGGGAGGGTTGTAGATTGTCCCGTGATTCGGATCGAAGGCAGGACACTTCGATCCGAATCACGGAACAGTCTACAACCCACTCCTGAGATCCATCGCCAACCAACACGGAGCGAATTTACGATTACGTGTACTAGTCGCGGCCGCTCCAGGCGGCTTGGCGACCACGCTTGTGGAGTTTCAGTTGGAGGCCGTGAGATGCGCTCTACGAGGTCAGCTTCTCGAAGACGGCGGTGCCGTGGTGCTGGATCGCCGGCACGATGCCGCCCTCGCCGGCGAGCGCGCTGATGATGCGCGAGGGAGCTTCGGCCGTGAAAGTCTGGCCGGCGACGCGGACCTCGCCGGCGGCGACGTCCACCTCGATCTCCTCGCCTTCCTGCGCCGCCTGATAGAAGGCCGCGTCGTGCACGACGAGGAAGGGCAGCGCTTCGTTGACGAGGTTGCGCTTGTGGATGAAGGCGTAGCTTTTGGCGACGATCGCCTGCACGCCTGCGCCCTTGAGCGCCAGCACCGCCTGCTCGCGCGAGCTGCCCGAGCCCCAACCCTCGCCGGCGACGACGACGCGAGCCCCTTCGACAGCCCGCTGGAAGAATTCCGGACGGACGAAGTGGAAGGATTTCGCGCCGAGCTCGGGCAGCGAAGTGAGATGGCAGAACTGGCCGGGGATGATGGCGTCGGTGTCGATGTTGTCGCCGAAGCGCTGGATCCGCGAGCGGATGACGGCGGCGCGCTGCTTGTCCTTCGCGCGCTGCTCGCGCGCGCTGCCCGCGGTGGCGCCAGCCGGAGCGAGATGGACGTTGGGCTCGACCGCGCTCACTTCCGGCGGGCGCCGCTGCTTTCGCTCCCCGAGAATTCTCCGATAGCGGTCCTGGTCGATCTTCGCCAGGAGCGGCCGCGGATCGGCGATCGCCATTCGCGAAGCAGCGGCCGCGACCGTCGCGGCCGAGGCGAGATAGGCGAGCGATCCTTCGCCCATGCGGTTCTCGTAGTTGCGGTTCTGCGAGGAGAGCCACTTCTCGCCCTTCCCGGCCTTGCGCGAGGCGACGCCGAGGCACATCGAGCATCCGGGCGGGTCGACGCGGAATCCGGCCCGCTGGTAGATCGACCAGAGACCGGCGCGGCGCAGGTTTTCCTCGATGCTCAAGTCGCCCGGCACGACGATCTGCTTGTCGTTCGGCTCACGCCGCGCGCCCGCGGCCTCGAGCAAGAGCGCCGCCAGCACCAGCTCCTCTTCCGTCGTGGTGCAGGCGCCGATGAAGAGGCCGTCGAGCGGCATGCCGGAAAGCTCGCCCACGCCCGCCGCCTTGTCGGGCGAAAATGGTTTGGCAATCTGCGGCTCGAGATTTTGCAGATCGATTCGATAACGGGCGAGGTAGGGCGCCTCTGGATCGGCGCGATACGCCTGCATGGGAAGAACGGCCGCCGGATCGTCCTCGTCGCTCCGCCCCGCCAGCCAGGCCGCGGTCACCTCGTCGGCCTCGAAGATGCCGTTGAGGCCGCCGAACTCCGCCGTCATGTTGGCGATGGCGAAGCGCGAGTCGGTGGAGAGCTGCTTGACGCCGTCGCCGCGGTATTCGACGGAGCGCTCCATCGCGACGGTATTGCGGCCGAGCAGGCCGAGGGTGCGAAGGATCACTTCCTTGCCGCCGAATCCGAAGGGCAGGGTGCCGCTGTACTCGACGGCGATGGCTTCGGGCACCTCGATCCAGGAAGTGCCCAGCACCATCGCGACCACGATGTCCGCCCCGCCCAGGCCGATGGCGACAGCGCCGAGACCGCCGTGCGAGGAGGTGTGCGAGTCCGCTCCCAGCACGACGTCGTTGGGCCGCACCAGATCGCGATAGAACCTGGTGTGCAGGATGGTGCGATTCGAGTCGTAGAAGTGCTTGATGCCGCTCTCCTTGGCGAAGCTCTGCGAGAGCTGCACCAGCTTCTGCGCGCGCTTGTCGGTGGCGAGCGTGACCGGATCGACGGTGTGATCGACGGCGAGGAAGAAGCGATCCTTGTCGTGGATCCGGGGCCGCCCCAAAAGCCCGTAGGTGCGCTCCATGCCGTTCCACGCCAGCTCGCTGGCGATGGTCCAGTCGACGGTGACCTGGAGGACGTCGCCCGCCTGCACCCAAGGCCGCGGCAAATTGCGCGCGTGCGCGGCGAGGATCTTCTGCGTCAACGTCATCGGCCGGCGGTCCACGGGCGCTCTTGAATGCACCGTCTTTGCCCCGCGCGCAACCCATCGGCGCTGCAACCGTTGCGGTTGGGGGGTCCAGGGGGGAGCGAGCTCCCCCTTGGTGGAGGCGCCGGAGGCGCCGGATCGAAAAAGCCGTGCAACGGAGCTATGGACGTCCGAATCGGTCTAGGCTCATGGCAATGGATACTTGGTTCGAAAGGTTGAGCGCTCTCGACGCGCTCTTTCTCGAACTCGAGGATCGCTCTTCCCACATGCACGTCGGCGCGGTGGCGCTCTTCGAGGGCCCGCCGCCGCCCTACCGCGACTTCCTCTCCTTGATCGAGGCGCGCCTGACGCACGTCCCGCGCTACCGGCAGCGGGTCCTGTTCGTGCCGGGCAACGTCGGCCGGCCGGTCTGGATCGACGAGACGCAATTCGATCTCGAGTACCACGTGCGGCGGACCGCGCTGCCCGCCCCCGGCGGCGAGGAGGAGCTGAAGCGGCAGGTCGGCCGGCTGCTCTCGCAGGCGCTCGATCGGGAGAAGCCGCTCTGGGAGATGTGGCTGGTCGAGGGCCTCGGCGACGGCCGATTCGCGGTCGTCTCGAAGACCCATCACTGCATGCTCGACGGCGTCGCGCAGATGGATCTCGCCACGGTCCTGATGGATCCCGAACCGAGCTCGGCGCCGCCGCCGCAGCCAGACCCGTGGAACCCGCGCAAGGCCCCGCAGCTTGCGGAGCTGCTCAGGACGTCGCTGAAGGAACAGCTTGCGCATCCGCTGCGGTTCGTGCGCGAGGCTCTGGAGCCGAACAGCGAGGCGGCGAAGCTCCTCGGCGAGGTCTTCTCCGGGCTCAAGCCGCTGATGGACGTCTTCTCGATGGGGCTGGCGCCGCCCTCGCCGCTCAACGTCCCCATCGGCCCGCATCGACGGTTCGAGATGCTCGAGCTGCCTCTCGCCGAAGTGAAGGATGTGCGCGCTGCGCTGGGCGGAACGGTGAACGACGTTCTCCTCGCCATCGTCGCCGGCGCGCTGCGCAGCTGGCTGACCGCGCGCGGCCAGCCGCCCACCGCCGACCTTCGCGCGCTGGTCCCGGTCAGCATGCGTTCGCCGAAAAAGCGCCCGCGCGCGGGCAATCAGATCGCCGCCATCTTCTGCCCGCTGCCGCTGACCGAGCCGAGGCCGCTCGAGAGGCTGCGCAAGGTGCGCGAGGCGATGAGGGGCGTGAAGAAGAGCGGTCAGTACATGGGCGCGCACGCGCTCTCGCGCCTCGGCGATTTCGCGCCCCCCACCCTCCTCGCCCAGGCCGCGCGGCTGCAGTTCGTCACGCGCGTCTTCAATCTTCTGGTGACGAATGTGCCGGGGCCGCAGTTTCCTCTCTATCTTCTCGGCCGCCGCATGCTGAGCTGCCATCCGCAGATCCCCCTCGCCAAAGAGCAGGCCCTCGGGATCGCCCTGCTCAGCTACGACGGCCGCATCGGGGTGGGACTGGTGGGAGATGCCGACGCTGCGCGCGATCTGCCCGAGCTCGCGCTCGCGCTGCGCAGCGCCCTCACCGAGCTGCGCGCCAGCGCTGGCGCAGAGGGAGGCGCTGATCTAGCGTGTGCGCCGCCATGACCACGCCCGCCCCCATCGACGACAAGGCGATCGAAAAAGCCCTCGCCCACCACGCCGCGCACCAGAGCGAATATCTCGAGGAGCTGAAGAAGCTGGTACGCATCCCCAGCGTCTCCTTCGCGGGCTTCGACGGGGAGCAGGTGCGCCGCAGCGCCGAGGCGACCTGCGACCTGATGCGCCGCAAAGGACTGGAGAACGTCCAGATGCTGGAGATGCCCGACGCGCATCCCTATGCGTATGGCGAGTGGAAGAAAGCGCCGGGCCGTCCTACTCTCCTGCTCTACGCGCACCACGACGTGCAGCCGGCGGGCGAGGCTTCGAAATGGATCATCCCCGATCCCTTCGAGCCCACCGAGAAGGACGGCCGCCTCTTCGCCCGCGGCGCCGCCGACGACAAGGCCGGCATCCTCGTGCACATCGCGGCCATCGACTCCTGGCTGAAGGCGCACGGCTCGCTGCCGGTCAACGTCAAGATGATCGTCGAGGGCGAGGAAGAGGCCGGCTCGGGCTCCTTGCCCGCCTTTCTCAAGAAGCACCGGCAGATGCTGCAGGCGGACGCCATCGTCCTCACCGACACCGCGAACTTCGAAACCGGCCTGCCGTCGATCACCACCGCCCTGCGCGGCATCGTGGTGGTCCAGGTGGAAGTGAAGGCGCTCAAGCAGCCGGTGCACAGCGGTATGTGGGGCGGGCCGGTGCCCGACCCGGCGATGGCGCTCTGCAAGATCCTCGCGCGCCTCGTCGACGATCAGGGCCGCATCAACCTGCCCGGCATCTACGACAAGGTCCGCCCGCTCAGCGCGGAGGAGAAGAAGTCGATCGCCGCGCTCCCCACCAACGACGATCTCTTCCGCAAGCAGGCCGGCATGCTGCCCGGCACGAAGCTCCTCGGCGGCATGCCTCCGTGGGAGATGAACTGGCGGCAGCCCTCGCTCGCGGTCAACGCCATCCAGGCCAGCTCGCGCAAGGACGCGCGCAACATCATCTGCGACAGCGCCTGGGCGCGCGTCGGCGTCCGCACCGTGCCCGACATGGACGTGAAGGAAGTGCGCGACAAGCTCATCGCCGCCCTGAAGAAGGACCCGCCCTGGGGCGTACAGGTCGAGGTCACCTTCGAGAGCGACGGCGGATGGTGGTACACGCAGGCCGACGCGCCCGCCTTCCGCGCCGCCCGCAAAGCCCTCCGGGAAGGCTACGGCAAGGAGCCGGTCAGCATCGGCTGCGGCGGATCGATTCCCTTCGTCGACCCTTTCACCAAGGAGCTGGGGGGCGCCCCCGCCCTGCTCATCGGCGTCGAAGACCCTTACTCCAACGCGCACTCGGAGAACGAAAGCCTCCATCTGGGGGACTTCGGCAAAGCGGCGAAGAGCGCCATCCGCTTCTACGCCGAGCTGGTCCGTTCTTCTTGATCTGCTTCAGCGATAGACCTGCACCCGCTCGCCCTTGCGGCCTTCCTCGCGCAGCGCAATTCCCAGGCGCGCCGCCGCCGGGCCGACGAAGTAGACGCTCCCTTTCACAGGCGAGCTCTTGCGGAAGCGCGACTTGATCAGCTCCTGCAGCTCGCGAACGGCTTTGAGGAAGCGCGCTGGCTTTCCTCCCAGCCGCGAGTTGTCGCCGGCCGTTTCCGTCTCCGCCCAGAAGGAGCCGGAGCGCAGCTCGCCGTCCTCGTCGGGAAGGGAGCGCGAGAAGAAGATCACCGGCGAGGCCACCTCATCGATTTTCCAGTTGCCGCGGTCGGGGCCGCGCCGGATCGGATAGCCGATCACGTCGCCGGCAGCGAGGTAGTAGGCGGGGTCGATCAGCTCGGTCTCGCCGCAGACCAGGGGCGCCGCATAGCCCGGCTCGCTCAGCACCGGCCACAGCTCGAGCTGCAGCCGCTCCAGCCTCCGCAGCAGATCGCGCTCGTCGTCCGGCGCCATGAAGACCCGGATCTGCAGCGCCACTACTCTCCCTTGGTGGGAGGGAACTTTCCGTGCAGCTGCGCCGTCTCGAAGAGGCGCGCGACGACCTCCTCGTCGAGGTCGAACATGTCCTGCAGCGCCTTGAGGATCTCCAGCTCCGCGGGAGGCGCCTTCCCGTCGGCCACGACCACCGAGGCGGCGAGCCCGAAGGCGAGCTCGCGCGAGGCCTTGTCGGGGAGGCGGTCGACGATGGAGGGCAAGATGTGCTCGAGGCTGTGGGCCTCGGCGACGCGCCGGGCAGCGTGCTCCAGCGCAGTGCGCAGATCGTCGGCGTGGATGCCGTGGAATTCGGGCCGCTCGAAGACGCGGCGGTAGATCTCCTCCATCTCCTCCTTGTCCACTTTGCCGTCGGCGGCAGCGGCCAGCATCATCGTCTCGAACAGCGCCGCCTGGACGGTGGTGTCGCTGAAATGCACGTGCTTCATCGGCGGGCAGTTTCCACTGCGCCGCCAGCAATGTCCACCGCCGCGCGAGCGCTTGTGGTAGGCAAGCCACATGCGAGCGATCGCTGCGCTCGTCCCGCTGGCGGCGCTCGCCTGCAAGACCGCGGTGCGGCCGACGGCGCGGGCGGAGACGCCCTCCTCCGCCAATGCGGGGCCGACCGACACAGGGCCGCCGCCGTCCGAACCGGCGCCGCCGCCCCCGCAGCCCTTTGCGGTCATCGCCACCATCTCGGACCTCGCCGTGGTGGCGCTCGATGCTCCCGCCTTTGCGCAGCTCTCGCACGACCAACGCCTGGATGCTTTGCGCGCGTCGCAAACGGCGGCCGCGATGGATGCCGCCGCGATGGATTACGGCCACACGCTCGGGATCGTCCGGATGCTGCGGGCCATCCTCTCGCGGCCCGCGGTGGTGCCGCCCCAGCTCTTGCCGCGCATCCGCGATTTCGCCCGCGCCGTCTACCTGAATCGCGGAGTCCACGATGTGGAGACCCGGCGGAAGCTGGTGCCACCCTTCTCCATGGCCGAGCTGCGCATCGCGGCGCTGGCGGCGCAGGCGGCAGGCGCCGATTTCGCTCTGCCGGGAGCGAAGCTCGAGTTCGCCCTGCGCGCGCTGGAGGGGCCGTTCTTCGATCCGCGCGTCGATCCACAGCGGCCTCGCTCCGAGCCGCGCTCCAGCGAGCCGCTGCCCGAGGCCGCTGCGCCGCTCGAGCTCGTGCCTTTCTCGGGGCGCCTCTTCATCGGGATCGCCGACGAGGAGCGCTCGCACCCGCTCGCCGCGCTCGCCCAGTTGTCCGCCTCGCAGAACCGGCCTGTTCCAGCCGCGGAAGCGCTGCAGCTGACGGGCGGAGCGGGGCCGCTGCCCGCATTCGGATTCGCCTTGCCCGGAAGAGTCGCCCTCTTCGCCGCGGCGGCTGACGCGCTCGACAAGGTCCGCACCGCTGGCGCGCTTTCCGCGCTGGCTGATCCCGCTCTCGCTTCAGATCTGTTGCGCTGCCTGCCGCAGCATCGTCTCGCCCAGCTGGCGCTGCGCGAGGTCATCGGCCGGCAGTCCGAAGGTCTCGACGCCACTCTCGACGAGGCCCGCGCCGACCTGGTCGCGCACGTGCTCGCGGCCGATCCGCGGCTGCGCGAGCTGGGCCTCTTGAGCGCACGCTGCCAGCAGCTCTGGCCGCAGTTCGCCGCGACACTCTGGTTTCTCTCGCAGGCTCACCTGCCTTCCGGCGAGCGGATCGAGGAGGAGCGGCAGCGCGCCACCCAGCTCGAGCTCTGGTGGTTCACCGGCAAGGGTGCGCTCTCCGAGCGCCACGAGGCCGGCCGGCGCTTTCTTTCCGCCGACCCGGCGCGGTTCCAGAAGGCCGCCTCCGAGCTGCTCGCGCTCTTGCAGGACATCGCCGCCTCGCGCGACCTGGTGCGGCTGCGCGATCTGCTCGAGTCGCACGCCAGCAAGCTCGACGCTCAATGGCGCAACGACGTCATCGCCCGGCTCCGTGCCGCGGGCATCCCCCGGCGCGTGGCGCTGTTGCCGCCGCGGCTCGAGCCGGTGCTCATCGAGGGCAAGGAGATCGATGCGCAGGCGAGACCGGTCGAGGATTTCGACGCCGGGATCCTCCGCGAGTGGGCCGCGTTTTGAAGGCTCTTTACGCCGGCTTGAATCTCGCCAGCGCGACGGTGATGTTGTCCACGCCGCCGTTGCCGTTCGCCTCGTCGATCAGCTGCTGGCAGGCCTTCTGCAGCTCCGGCTCGCCGGCGATGACCTCGGCGATGCGGTCGTCGGTCAGCATGCCGGTGAGACCGTCACAGCAGACCACGCAGACGTCACCCGGCTCGAGGTCCCAGGCGGAGACGTCGACCTCGGTCTGCTCGGCCATGCCCAGCGCGCGAGTGATGACGTTCTTGTGCTGGAAGTTGGCGATCTCGTCCTCGGAGAGACGGCCGGTCTTGATCAGCTCATTCAGGAGTGAATGATCGGTCGTGGTCGGATGCAGTTCGCCGCGCCGCCAGAGATAGCCGCGGCTGTCGCCGACCCAGCCGAACCACGCCCTCTTCTCGCGCACCAGGCAGCCGACGAAGGTGGTCCCCATGCCCCGCTTGCTGCCGGCCGCGCTGGCGGTCGCTTCGGCGGCCTCGCGGATGCGCTGGTTGGCCCATTGCGCAGCGACCTGCAAGAGGTTCGTGCCTTCGTCCTTGCTGCGGTCGTAGCGGAAGGGCCAGGTGGCGTCGGGATCGTTGGCGATCTCGAAGAACCTCTTGACGGTGTCGACGCCGATGCCCGAGGCGACTTCGCCGGCCTCGTGCCCTCCCATGCCGTCGCAGACGACGGCGACGCGATGCTCCGGCAGAAGCAAAAGCGAGTCCTCGTTGTGGTCGCGCTTGCGGCCGACATCGGTGGCGCCGGCGAACTCGAAGGGCATGGTCGGCGGAGCATAGCCGATCCCAAAGGGCGCCCGCCTCACGCATTCGTCCGACGCCCCGCGTTGCTGCACCGGACGGCGATCCTTAGGTTTTTCTCGAAGCCAACCGAGGAGGCGCGCGTGGGCAAGCACACCAGGACACCGAGGGGGCACAGGCGCCGCGAGGCGGCGCTCGATCGCAAGTCTCCGATGACGGAGAGGCTGCGCGCGAAGGCGGAGCAGCGTCTCGAGGACATGCCCGAGCCGATCAAGCGCGCCATCGGCCTCGGGGAGACCGTGGTCGGACTGATGCTGATTCCGCTTCGCTTCGGCCTGCACCTCGCGTGCGACTTCCTCGAAGTGCCCGCTGCTCTGCTGCGCGTCTTCTCCCGCCGGGAGACGTAACCATGCGCGGGGAGGGGTTCCGCTCGCGGCTCGTGCAGGGCCTCGTGCGGCGCGTGCTCCGGCCGATCGCGGCGGGTGGGCGGCAGGCGCGCAGCCCGCTCCCCTCGAGCAGGCGCATGCTCCTCCTCCACCTCGACGGCGTCGGAATGTCGCAGATCGAGAGCGCGATGGAGCGCGGCTACGCACCCACGCTGCGCGCGCTGCTCGAGCGCGGTCCCTATCGCCTCTCGCTCTGTCATGGCGGCGCGCCCACTTCGACCCCTGCCTTCCAGGCCGGCCTTCTCTACGGCATCGACTACGACATCCCCGGCTACACCTGGTACGACAAGCGGCGCCGCCGCGAGATGCGCATGGACCGCGCCAGTGACGCCCGGCTGATCGAGGCCGACCTCTGTGCCCGCGGCGTGCCGCTGCTCGCCGGCGGATCGGTGTACTGCTCGATCTTCTCCGGCGGGGCGCGCTCGCGGCGCTGGGCGCTCTCGGGCTGGGACGAGAGGCTCTGCGCCGAGGACTTCGGCGTCGAGGACCTGGCCCGCTCTCCGCTCGCGCCGCTGCTCCGCGACGCAACCGCCGCCACGCTCGTGCATGCCGCGACCGCCGGCCGCATCGCCGGGGCGCTCGGGATGGACATCGCCTCCGGCGCGGTGGAGATGGCGCGCTGGATCAAGAGCGCCGGATCGGCGCAGCACGAGCACCAGTTCCTCTTCCATCGCGTCCTGACCGAGTGTCTGTTCGCCGAGTTCGCCGCCAACTCCTGCGTGATGGACATCGCCCGCGGCACGCCCATCGCCTACGCCTGCTTCATCGGCTACGACGAATACGCCCATCGCCGCGGACCCGCCTCGCGGATGGCTCTGCTCAAGCTCTGGGAGCTGGACCGGATGCTCGGCCGCATCATCGCCGCGGCGCGCGCGCTGCCGGAACTGAAGTACGAGCTCTACCTCTTCAGCGACCACGGTCAGGCGGCGACGCGGCCTGCCGAGCAGATTCTCGGCGAGACGCTCGGCGAACATCTGCTCGCCGAGGGACCGCTGTCGGGCGGCGGCGAGACCTATCTCGCGGCGGCGCGGGCGCGCTGGCTGCGGACCCTTTCGCGCGCCTTGCCTGGCTTGCTCGGCACCGCGCTGCAGGCGCTGGCGCGGCGGACGGCGAAGTCGCTCGATGCCGCCGAACCCTCCCATGCGGACGGGCCGCTCCTGATCGTGCCAGCGGGCGACATCGCCCACCTCTACTCGACGGAATTCTCCGAACCCCTGCTCGAGCCGCACATCCGCGCGGCGCACCCCGGTCTGCTCGAGCGAGCGGTGCGCTCGCCTGCGGTCGGCTTTGCGCTGGTTCGCGGGGCGCGAGGCGAGGCCATCGCGCTGCGCGGCGACCGCCGCCTGGAGCTCGATCGCCCCGCGGAAGCGCTCGAATTCACCCACGAGGTCGGCCATCCCCTCGCGGCCGTCTATGCCCGCGATCTATTGCGCATGCGCAGCGCTGGGGACGTCGTCCTGCTCGGGACCGCCGCGGCAGCCGGCGGCGTCGTCGCCTTTCCCTGGGAGTTCGGCTCCCACGGCGGCCTCGCCCCCGAACAGCTCGACACCTTCATGATCCACCCCGAGGATCTGGGGGAGAACGCGTTCGCCTCGGTGGTCCGGCCACAGGACCTCCACCGGTTCTTCATGGAGCGGAGCGGGCGTTTTGTACAAAATGTACAAACTGTACAGTCTGCGCACTCCGGAGACTCTGGAGACTCCGGACAGACCGGTGACTCCGGTGCGCACCAGCCATGCGGCTCGTGACCTGGAACATCCACGGCGGCCTGGGCCGAGATGGCCGCTACGATCTGGGGCGGATCGCCGCGCTCCTCGAGGAGATGCGCTGCGACGTCGCCGCCCTCCAGGAGGTCGGCGACCCGCACCGGACCGACCGCGGGAGCGAAGTGGCCGACCACGCCGCCTGGCTGGGCCGGAGGCTAGGCTGGTTTGCCGCCTATGGGCCGAACCTGGTCCTGTCGGGGCGGCCGTACGGCAACGCAATCCTTTCCCGATACCCCATCGAGCGCGCGCAGAACTACGACCTCTCGGTCCGCGGGCGCGAGCCTCGCGGCTGCCTGCGCGCCGACCTCGACCTGCCCGACGGGCGCAGCCTGCACCTCTTCGATCTCCACCTCGGCCTCTCCGGCGGAGAGCGGCGCAGGCAAGCGGCGATGCTGCTCTCCGCCGACCTGCTCCGCGACACGGCGCTGACGGCGCCGATGGTGGTGTGCGGCGATTTCAACCTCTGGTCGCCTCTGCCGGGGCCCATCCTGCGCCTTCTGCGATCGCACCTGCGCGACGCCGCCGTCGAGAGGCGCGCCCGGCGAGCGACGTATCCGTCCCTCTGGCCGCTCTTGCGCCTCGACCGCGCCTACGTCGACGACGGTGTGGAGATCCTCGCCTGTGGAGTGGTGAACGATCCTCGCACGCGGATGGCCAGCGACCACTTGCCGCTCTGGGTGGAGCTCGAGCCGCGTCATTCAATGCAGCCGCTAGCCGCGCAGAAGGTCGGTGCCTAGCTTGCGCTGAACCCCGGAGGACCCCCCAATGCCAATCGAGTCACAGAACCCCAACGGCCAGGGCATCGCAGGCGGAATCCTGAGCAACGTCAATCTCGAAGAAGCGCAGCAGGTCATCGAGCAGACGCGCGCCGCCGTCGACAGCGCTCTCGAGACCGCGGCAGAATTCATCCGCGAGCGTCCGATCGTCTGCCTCGCCGGTGCGCTCGCCGTCGGCTATGTGATCGGCAAGATCGTTTCCAGGTAAACGAACATGGCCATCAACACGGAGTATCAAGGCGTGGAAACCGGAGAGAAGGGCCCCTTCCACCACGCCAAGGCGGCGGTGGACGAGGCGAGGGCTTTCAAGGAAGCGTTGGGCAGCTCGGTGTCGAACTTCTCCAGCTCGATCGACCTGCGCGGCCGGGTGCAGCGCCATCCCATCGGAATGGTCTGCGCGGCGCTCGGCGTCGGGTACGTACTGGGCGGCGGTCTCTTCTCGCCCTTCACTTCCCGGCTGCTCAAGATCGGCATCCGGCTGGCGGTCATCCCGCTGGTCAAGAGCCAGCTCTCGGCCATGGCAGGGGCAGCCGCCCAGCCGGGCGAGGGTGCGGGCGGCTCGACTTTCTGAAGCAGGGACGAACAGTCGTGCGCAGATTGCGCTGCGGATGAGCACGGAGGCTGCGGCCGCGTGGGGCCGCCTTTGTTGGAGGCGAGAATGATGAAGGACATCAAGAAGCAGGGCCTGAAAGCTTGGAAGTACCTCAACGACATCGACAGGGATGACGTCCTCGACTATCTGGGTCTCGAGGAGCGGAGCAGCCCCTGGGTGACGGCGCTCGGCACCATCGGCATCTTCGCGCTCGGCTGCCTGGTGGGCGCCGGAATCGGCCTCGCCTTTGCGCCCAAGAGCGGCGAGGAATTCCGCAGCGAGCTGGGCGAGCGGATGAAGCGCAAGGCCGATGAGCTGGGCAGCGTGGCGCAGGACTACGCGAACCGTTCGCAGATGCCGGTCACCTAGCAAGTCCGGCGTCGTTCGATTTGACGAATCGGGGACCGGACTCTCCGGTCCCCGTCTCATTTTTCAGGACAGCGCAGAGAGCAGCGCGCGCCATAGCTCCTCGATCCCGAATGGCTCGCGGGCCGAGAAGGCGATGATCGGCTGCAGTCCGAGCTGCGCTTGGATCTTCTCCACCTGCCGTCCGCGCCGCGACCGCGAGAGCTTGTCGAGCTTGGTGACGGCGACCAGGACTCTGCGACCCAGCGACTCGCCCCAGCGAGCCATCTCGACGTCGCTCGGCTGCGCGCCGATCTGGCCGTCGACCAGGACGACCAAGGCGCGCAGCGGATCGCGCCTGGAGAGGTAGCGCTCGATCATCTCCTTCCACTGCTCGCGCTCCGCGCGCGGGCCCGAGGCGAAGCCATATCCGGGCAGGTCCGCGAAGCGAACGTCGTGCTCGGACCTCTCCTCTGTTCGCACCCTCAAATCGAAGAAATTGATCAGCCGCGTACGCCCAGGCGTGCGCGAGACGCGGGCCAGCTGCCGGCGGCCGGCCAGCGCATTGAGGGCGCTCGACTTGCCGACGTTGCTGCGGCCGCAGAAGGCGAGCTCGGGCGGGCCCGCCGGCGGGTATCCTTCCGGCCCGCTCGCGCTTTTGACGAATTCTGCGGAGAGCACGATCACTTGCGCGGAAGACCCAGCTCTGCGCAGAGCGTGTCGAACTCGCGCCCGAAGGCCTCCGCGTTGCGGTGCGAGGCGCCGCCCAGGGCGAGCTTGCCGTCGCGGACCTGCGCCCAGATGCGCTTGTGCGAAGTGTAAAAAGCGATGCCGATGCCGAGGAAGAGCAAGAAGCAGCCGCTGTAGACGACGGGCGTGCTCGGGTCGCGGGCGATCTGCAGGCCGGTTGCGTAGAGCGGCGCGAGGCGCTCGAAAGAGAAGGAGAAGCGGTCGTCGCGGTTGCGCCGGTCGAACTGCGCGTCGCGGGTGAAGACCCAGAAGCTCGACTCGCGGCCATCTTCACTGCGCACGACGCGGACCGCCGGACCCAGGCCGGCGAAGTCGGGGTTGTGGTCGACCAGCTGGTAGGTGAGGCCCTCGGCGGCCCGGATCGGCTCGCCCGCCGCGACGAGCAAGTCGCGGCTCTTGCCGGTGGCGCGGTCGAACATCGTCACCTTGGCGCGCGTGCCCTCTTCGAGCTGCTGGTAGCTGGCCTGGTAGAAGGTGAGCCCGCCGTAGCGGAGGGGATGGTTGACGGTGATGGTCGCGCGAGCCAGCTCGCGGCCCGGCTCGGAATTGCCCAGGTCCTCGAGAGCGATCAGGTCCGACTCGAAAGCCTTCGGGCGGCCGGGCTCGAATTCCTTGAGACGGAAGTCGGTGCACTGGACGACGAACGGTCTGCCCCGCTCGTCGACCAGCCGGTGCTTGAACATGCTGCCGTCGGGATTGCGCTGGATGAAGCTCGCGGCGATGCCGCCGTCCTGCCGGACGTTGGCGATGCCCTCGAAGGCAGTGAGCCGTCCGTAGACGCCGCCGCCGAGGATGAGCAGGAGGGAGATGTGCACCACCCAGACTCCGAACCGCGCGTAGCGGCCGCGCTCGGCGAAGAGCACGCCTTCCTCCGGCGCCTGCACGCGATAGCGGCGCTGTCGCAGCCTTTCCCCGAGCGCCTCGGCATCGATCGCGCTCGCGGTCGCCGCCACCCGGAAGCGCAGGCCGACCACGTGATCGAGCCGCCGTTCGGGGTAGCGGACCAGATAGTAGATGCGCGGCAGCCGCTCGAAGGAGCAGGCGATGAGGTTCAGCGCGAGCGAGGTGAGCAGCAGCGTGAACCACCAGGAGTGGAAGAGGTCGTAGAGCTCGAAAGTCCGGTAGGCGCCGAGCAGCGCGCCGCGGCCCGCGAAGGCCCGCTCGATGTTGGCGAGCGAGTCGTTCTGCGGGTTCACGAAGGTGCCGGCGATCATGGCGAGGAAGAGCAAGAGCAGATTCGCCAGCGTCAGCTTGAGCGAGCAGAAGAAGCGCCAGACACGCTCGACGAGGAAGTGGCTCTCCTCTTCGGACAGCGGCGGCAGCTGGGCGACTTCGCTGACCGCGCTGCCCGGCGGGCCGGCGGGAACCAGCTCTTCTGCTGCGGCGGTCACGGCCTCGCCTTGAGCCACCGGGCGAGGAGGTCGGACCCGCGTGAGCGAATCGGGCTTGGATGGGGCACGGGAGCCCCGGAGTATAAAGAGGCGTGGCGCGGCTTGCGCGCCTCTCGCTCCGCCGTCCAGTGGTCGATGCGAGCCATCGCCTCCTTCACCTCGAAAGGCTTGAGCGAGGGCGACTCGCCGCCGTGGCAGACGAGGCAGCTCTGCGGCGTCGGATCGATCAGCCCGAAGAGCCGCGCCAGCTCCTTGTCTTTCATCACCACCGCCAGCTCGTAGTAGCGGCCGCCGCCGTGGCAGGTCTCGCAGGAGACGCCGGCCACTTCGGCCTGGCCCGAGCGCTGCTCGTCGCGCGAATGGCACTGCAGGCAGAGCGGTTTCTGGCGATCGGCGCCGAGCGACTGCGCGGCGCGGGCATGCGCGCTCTGCGACCAGATCCGGTACGCCTCGGCGTGGCAAGCGCGGCAGGCCACGGGTCCGACCAGGTCGGACCCGAAGGCGGGCGCCGAGAGGAGCATCGCGATCGCCAGGCTCTTCATGAGAAGTGGCGGAAAATAGCATAGACTTTCTCAGTGCGTGTCTATGGGCTGACCGGCAACATCGGCTCGGGGAAGAGCACGGTCGCCCGCATGCTGAAGGCGCGCGGCGTGCCCGTGATCGATGCGGACCAAGTCGCGCGCGAAGTAGTGCAGCCCGGCCGGCCGGCGCTGGAGGAGATCGCCCAGCGCTTTCCCGGCGTCCTCCAGCCCGACGGCACGCTCGATCGCAAGGCGCTCGGCGACCGCATCTTCGCCGACGCGCGCGAGCGCGAGGCGCTCAATCGCATCGTCCATCCCCGCATCGCCGAAGAGGTCTCGGCCCGCCTCGGCGCCCTCGCCGGCGCCGGCCATCGCACCGCCGTCTACGAGGCGGCGCTCATCGTCGAGAACGGCCTGCACGAAGGGCTCGACGGGCTCATCGTCGTCCTCGCCCCGCCGGAAGTGCAGATCGACCGTCTCCGGCGGCGCGACGGGATGAGCGAAGAAGAAGCGCGCGCGCGCATCGCCGCGCAGCTTCCCGCGGCCGAGAAGGTCCAGCACGCGCGCTTCGTCCTGGAGAATTCCGGTTCAGAGGCAGATCTCGAGGCGCAGGTCGAACGCCTGGTCAAGCAGCTCGAGGCGTAGACAATCTCAGCCACCGGATGCGCGAGGCGTACGAGAAGAAAGAAAGTTAGACTGGCCGCATGGGCAATCAGGATCTCGTGCAGCGCGCGCAGACCGTGCTCTTTCAAAATTACCGGACGCAGCCCATCGCCATCGTCCGCGGTGAAGGGAGCTACGTCTGGGACGCCGACGGCAAGCGCTATCTCGATTTCATCGGCGGCATCGCCACCGTCAGCGTGGGACACGCCAACCCGCGCGTGCGCGAGGCGCTGCTCGAGCAGTCGAAGCTGCTCTGGCACGCCTCGAACCTCTACGTGACCGAGCCGCAGGTCCGGCTGGCCGAGAAGCTGACGGCGGCCAGCAGGACCCTCAAGCGCGCCTTCTTCTGCAACAGCGGAACGGAAGCGAACGAGGCGATGATCAAGCTCGCCCGCCACTACCATGTCGTCAACGGCGCGCCCGACCGCATCGAGATCCTCTGCTTCCACAATTCCTTTCACGGCCGGACGATGGGATCGCTCGCGGCCACGGGGCAGCCCAAGTACCAGGAGGGCTTCGGCCCTCTGCCGGCAGGGTTCCGCTTCCTCGACTACGGCGACGCAGCGCAGCTGGAGAAGAACATCGGCCCGCAGACCTGCGCGGTCCTCCTCGAGCCGCTCCAGGGCGAGGCCGGCGTGCTCTTGCCGCCGCCCGGCTATCTGAAGAGAGTGCGCGAGCTGTGCACCAGGCACGGCGCGCTGATGATCCTCGACGAAGTCCAGACCGGCATGGGCCGCACCGGCAGGCTCTTCGCCCATCAGCACGAGGGCGTCGAGCCCGACGCGATGAGCCTCGCCAAGGGCATCGCCGGAGGGGTCCCGCTCGGGGCGCTGCTCGCGCGCGAGGACGTCGCCAAGGTCTTCACGCCCGGCACCCACGCGAGCACTTTCGGCGGCAATCCCCTGGCGACGGCCGCAGCGTCGGCGGTGATGGATCTGCTGCAGGGCGGTCTGCTCGACCAGGTGCAGCGGGCAGGGGGACGCCTGTCGCAGCGGCTCGCCGCGCTCTCGCGCAAGACTCCGCGCGCCGCCGGCGAGCGCGGGCTGGGTCTCTTGCGCGCGCTGCTCTTGTCGGAGGACCTGGCCCCGAAGGTGGTCGCCAAGGCGCGGGATCTGGGCCTTCTCGTCAACGCCATCGGCGAGCGGGTGGTACGACTTGCTCCTCCATTGACCGCCACCGAGGCGGAGATCGACCAGGCCACGGACCTGCTCCTAGGGTCGGTCACCCAGGCATGAGCGAGTTCTTTTCCGGAGCGCTCGCGCTAGGATATCCTTCGCCGGGGGGCGTGGTTCAGGCCCGACCGCAAAGGGAGAGTGGTGCTCGCCGCACGCGACGGGGAGGAAGCGATCGACCTTCCTGCTGACATCCAGCGGGAGCTGCGCGAGCTGGAGTCTCGCGGCGATCGCATCACGCATTACGAGCTCCTCTCCGTTGGCGCTGACGCGGACGGCGGCGCCATTCGCCGCGCCTATCTGGAGCGGAGCAAGCGCATCCATCCCGACGCCTGGTACCGCAAGGAGGTCGGCGAATTCGGCCCGCTTCTCACCAAGTGGTTCCAGCGGCTGGCCGCGGCCTACCAGGTGCTCTCCGACGAAGAGACGCGGCTCGTCTACGACCGCGAGCACAAGGGCGAGCTCTCCGCCAGCGATCGCGCGGCGGTGGACAAGCGCGAGCTCTCGCGCGCCGAGGGGGAACGGCGGCAGCGCGAGCGGCGCGACCGGCTCTTGCACACCAAGGGCTTCGCCCGCATCGGCGCGGCGCGCAAGCTCTACGAAGAGGCGCTGGCCCACGTCCAGAACTACGAGCGCAGCCAGGCGATCGAGTGCCTCAAGGCGGCGCGCGAGCTCGATCCCAATCGGAAGGAGATCGTGAGCAAGCTGGTCGAGCTCGAGCGCGAGCAGGCGCGCGCGCGGGCCAAGTCGGCTTTGGCCTCGGGCAAGGAGCGGGAGGACAAGAAGCTGTGGGCGCAGGCCATCACGGCCTACCACGCCGCCTTCCAGCTCGACCCGAAGAACGGCGCCGCGGCGGCCGGCGCGGCGCGCTGTTTCCTCTGGCAGGACGATGCGCAGGCCGCCAGCACCTGGGCGACGCGCGCTCTGGAGCTCGACCCGGCCGACCTGGACAGCCGGCTCGTGCTCGCCGAGGCTTTCATCGCGCTCAAGATGAAAGCGCGCGCTCGCACCGAGCTGAACAACATCCTCAGCAAGGACCCCGAACAGGCGGAGGCGAAGGCCCTGCTCAAGGGCTTGTGACACGTGGGCGAGCTGGTCATCGGCATCGATCTGGGCACCACCAACTCCGTCGTCGCGACGGTGCAGGGCGGCGTGCCGACCGTCATCCCCAACCGCAGCGGCTATCGCATCACTCCCTCGGTGGTGGCGATGGCCCGCAACGGCAAGCGGCTGGTGGGCGCCCTGGCGCGGCGGCAGGCGGTGACCAACGCCGAGCGAACGGTAGTGGCGGTGAAGCGGCTGATGGGCCGGCGCTGGTCGTCGAAGGCGCTGCGGGACACCGTCGCGCGCATGCCTTACACGATCGTGCAGGGGCCGCACGAGGACGTGCGCATCGTGCTCGGCGAGCAGCAGTACTCGCCGCCCGAGATCAGCGCGATGGTGCTCACCGAGCTGCGCCTCGACGCCGAGGCGTACTTCGGCGCCCCGGTCTCGAAGGCAGTCATCACCTGCCCCGCCTACTTCAACGACTCCCAGCGCAACGCCACCAAGGACGCGGGCCGCATCGCCGGCCTCGACGTCATCCGCATCATCAACGAGCCGACGAGCGCGGCGCTCGCGTACGGCTTCGGCAAGGCGCAGACCGAGAAGCAGGTCGCGGTCTTCGACCTGGGTGGCGGCACCTTCGATTTCACCGTCCTGCACATGTTCAAGGGCGTCTTCGAAGTCGAGGCGACGGGCGGCGACTCGCTCCTGGGCGGCGAGGACTTCGACAGCCGCATCATCGACTGGCTGGCCGAGCCCTTCCTCAAAGCGCACGGCGTCGATCTGCGAACCGACAAGATGGCGCTGCAGCGGCTGCGCGACGCAGCCGAAAAGGCGAAGTGCGAGTTGAGCGCGGTCACCTCCGTCGAGATCAACCTGCCCTTCATCTCGGCGACGCAGAAGACCGGCCCGCTCCACCTCCAGGCCACGCTGACGCGCGAGCAGCTGGAGAAGCTGACCGACGACCTGGTGCAACGCTGCTTGAAGGTCTGCGAGCAGGTGCTGGGCGAAGCCAAGGTGCATGCGGGGGCGCTCGGCGAAGTCCTGCTCGTCGGCGGGCAGACCCGCATGCCCAGGATCCAGACCGCGGTGAAGAGCCTCTTCGGCCGCGATCCCTCCAAGGCGGTCAACCCCGACGAGGCAGTGGCGCTGGGCGCGGCCATCCAGGGCGCCATGCTGCTCCACGAGGAGCAGGAGATGCTGCTCCTCGACGTCACGCCGCACTCCCTGGGCATCGCCATCGCCGGCGGCTTCTTCCAGAAGATCATCCCCAAGAACACGACCGTGCCGACCAGCGCCCATCACGTCTTCACCACCGTGAAGGACGATCAGCCCTCGGCCAAGATCACCGTGCTGCAGGGCGAGAGCGACATCGCCACCGACAACGAGCTGCTCGGCGAATTCATGCTCACCGGACTGCGCCCGGCGGCGCGCGGCACGGTGGACATCGACGTCATCTTCGACATCAGCGCCGACGGCATCGTCTCGGTGAGCGCGCTCGACGTGCAGACCGGCGCGCGGCAGAGCATCACCGTCACCGCCTCGTCCGGCCTCACCGAGGACGAGATCAAGAAGGCGACGCGGGCCAACGAGGACTGGATGCTGGGTCAGAAAGAGGACCCGAAGTTCCAGGATCGGAAGGCGCGCGCCGAGGAGCTGTTCAAGGAGTTCGAGGCGATCTGGCCGCGGCTCACCCGCGCTGCGCAGGACGGCCTCGGCCAGGAGCCGCTGCAGCGCGCGCAGGCCGCGCTCTCGGTGGCGCGGCTGCAGGTGGCGCAGAAGGAGAGCGAGGGGCTGGCCGCCTCGATCGATCGCCTCGAGCGGATGCTCGGCGCGCTCAAGGGCGCGCTCGAGCGCGGCCTGAAAGAGGAGGGCCGCTAGCTTGGCCGAAGGCGGCAAATTCTCCGCGCTGCTCCTCGAGGGCCTCGATCACTACCGCAAGGGGCGGATGATGGAGGCGGTGCGCGCCTGGGAGGAAGCGTACCTGCTCGAGCCGACCAACCTGCGCGCGCGGGAGTTCTTGCGCTCGGCGCTGGAGCGCATCCATGCGCACATGACGCCGAACACGCTGGCGCGCGAGGCGCAGCGGGTGCAGAGCGACGGCGCCCAGCCGCATCCCTGGCTGCCTCCGGCGCCGTCGCCCAACACGGTTCCGATGGCAGTGCCGCCTCCGCTGCCGCGCACCGATCCGGCCTCGGAGCGGCCGCCGCTTCCGCCGCCGGGGCCCAACACCGCGCCGCCTCCGCTCGTGCAGCCCTGGGACGAGGGACCGTCGCTCGCCATTCCCCAGCTGCAGGAAGAGAGCGCCGAGTCGGGCGACGAGACCAGCGGGGCGTGGTCGATCCACCGCGAGCCGTTGCCCATCGAGGCGGTGGCTGCCGACGACGAGACCGAAGTGTGGATGCGCGGCGCCCGCGAGCTGGTGGGGCTCAACGACTTCAGCGGCGCGCTCGAGTTGCTCGGCAAGATCCTCGCGCGCAAACCCAACGACAAGGACGCGATGCAGATGCACGCGTCCTGCGATCACAATCTCACTCTCATGTACGAGAGCAAGATCGGCTCGATGTTGTCGAGGCCGCGGGTGGCCATTCCGCCCGACGAGGTGATCTGGCTCAACCTCGATCCGCGGGCCGGGTTCGTGCTGGCGCAGATCGACGGCGAGGTCTCCTTCGAGGATCTCTACGCCATCTGCGGACTGAAGCGCCTCGATACCGCGCGCATTCTCTGCCAGCTGCTCGAGGAAGGCGTGGTGCAGGTGCAGGGGCAGGAGAAGGCAGTCGCCAAGCGCGCGATGCACCGCAGTTAGTCGCGGCCGCCGAAAGGCGGCTCAGCGCCTACGCCTGTGGGGTTGCAGCTTGAAGTTGTCAGATGCGCTAAAGAATGTAGCGCGAGAGATCTTCGTCCTTGAGCACCGGGTCGAGCCGCGATTTCACGTAAGCCGCGTCGATGCGCAGGGTGCGCTGCTCGAGCGACGAGGCGTCGAAGCTCACTTCCTCGAGCACCTTCTCCAGAACCGTGTGCAGCCGCCGTGCGCCGATGTTTTGCGCGCGCGTGTTCATCTCCTGAGCCACGCTCGCCACCTCTTCCACGCCGCTCGGATCGAAGACCAGCTCGACACCCTCCGCACCGAGCAACGCCGAATATTGCCTGGTGAGCGCATTGCGCGGCTCGGTGAGGATGCGCACCAGGTCCGCCTGCGAGAGCGCCTCCAGCTCGACGCGGATGGGAAAGCGCCCCTGCAGCTCGGGGAGCAGGTCGCTCACCTTGGCGACGTGGAAGGCGCCCGCGGCGATGAAGAGCACGTGGTCGGTCTTGATCGGGCCGTACTTGGTGTTGACGGTGCTGCCTTCGACCAGGGGGAGCAGATCGCGCTGCACGCCGCCGCGGGAGACGTCGGGGCCGTGCGAGACCGCGCCCTGCGGCGAAGCGACCTTGTCAATCTCGTCGATGAAGACGATGCCGTTGGACTGCACGCGATCGAGCGCCTCGCGGACGACCGACTCCTTGTCGACCAGCTTCTCGGCCTCCTCCTGCACGAGCAGCTTGCGCGCCTCGGGCAGGGAGAGCTTGCGCTTCTTGGCCTTCTTGCCGAAGGGAAGGCTGCCGAGCATCTCCTGGAGATTGAGGCCCATCTCCTCCATGCCCTGCGTGCCGAAGATCTGCATGGTGGGCGTGGTGCGCTCGGCCACCTCCATCTCGACGCTGCGATCCTCGAGCCCGCCCGCGCGGAGGACGCCGCGCATTTTCTCGCGGGTGGTGCCTCCGATGCCGCGGCCCCCGGCCTGGAAGCCAGCCGAGCCGGAGGTCTCCCGCGAACTGGCGCCTTCCCGAGAGCCGGGCAAGAGCAGATCGAGCAGCCGCTCCTCGGCCAATTCCTCGGCGCGCGACTGCACGCTCTTCTGCTTCTCCTCGCGGACCAGGGCGACACCGGCCTCGGCCAGGTCGCGGATCATCGAGTCGACGTCCTTGCCGACGTAGCCGACCTCGGTGAATTTCGAGGCCTCGACCTTGACGAACGGCGCGCCGGCGAGCCGCGCCAGGCGGCGGGCGATCTCCGTCTTGCCGACGCCCGTGGGCCCCACCAGGATGATGTTCTTGGGCATCACCTCGTCTCGCATCTCCGCGCCGAGCTGGAACCTTCGCCAGCGGTTGCGCAGCGCGATGGCCACCGCGCGCTTGGCCGCCTGCTGGCCGACGATGTAACGGTCCAGCTCGGCGACGATCTGGGGCGGAGTGAGGTCCTTCATAGCTCCTCGATGGAGATGTTCTCGTTGGTGTAGATGCAGATGCGCGCGGCGATGCGCAGCGACTCCTCGCAGATCTGCCGGGCGGACAATTGCGAATGCTTGAGCAGGGCGCTCGCCGCGGCCTGCGCATAGGGGCCGCCGGACCCGATGGCGGCCACGCCCTCGTCGGGCTCGACGACATCGCCGGTGCCGGAGAGAAGCAGCGTCCGCTCCGCGTCGGCGACGAGCAGCAGCGCCTCGAGGCGGCGGAGGAAGCGGTCGGTGCGCCAGTCCTTGGCCAGCTCCACCGCGGCGCGCGAGAGGTTCCGGGAGAAGTCCTTGAGCTTGGCCTCGAAGCGCTCGAAGAGAGTGAAGGCGTCGGCGGTCGCGCCGGCGAATCCGGCGAGCACCTTTCCATCCCCCAGGCGGCGCAATTTCTTGGCGCTGTGCTTGAGGACGGTCTTGTCCAGGGTGACCTGACCGTCGGCCGCCATCGCGACCTTTCCCTCCCGCCGGACGCAGATCACGGTGGTGGAGCGGATTTTCATGGTCGGTAACTGTAACAGTCGGAAGCAGCCGTCGCTAAGCCGACTGCTGCGGCGTTCGATGTCCGCCCGAACGTCGATGTCCGCCCGAATCAAGTCGCCCTCTCCAGATCCGCGACGAACGCTGCGCGTCCGCCTCCGCAATGTTAGGTTCGCCTGCGATGGCCGGTTCCTGGGTGACCATTCTCTTCGGCGGCACCTCCAACGAGCGGCGCGTCTCGGTGGCCTCGGCGCAAAACGTCGCCTCCGTGCTCGACGAGGCGGCAGCCTGGTTCCTCGCCCCCAACGGCGCCGTCTTCGAGGTGGAGCGGGCCGACCTGGGCAAGTGCGAGCGCCCCTTCGAACGCGACTTCGTGCCGCTCGGGCCGGCGCGGTTCGCCACGCTGGTCGAGGCGCTGGAAAGCGCGCCCGGCCGCGTCTATTTTCTCGCCTTGCACGGCGGCGAGGGCGAGGACGGCACCATCCAGCGGATGCTGGAGGCGCGGCGCATCGCCTTCACCGGCCCTGGGGCGGAGGCGTCCGCGCGCGCTTTCGACAAGGAGGTGGCCAAGCAGGTCGCGAACGCGGCGGGGCTGCGCATCGCCCGCTCCGTCCACCTCTCCAGCCGGCCCGACCTGATGCGCCAGGAGCTGCGCGACATGCTCGCGCTCTCCGGCCGCACCGTGGTCAAGCCGGTCGCGGGTGGGAGCACGCTCGGCGTCCATTTCATCTTCCGCCCCGAGGACCTCGAGCCGGCCGCGCGAGCGGTGGAGACTTCGGGCGAGGGTTATCTCGCCGAGGAGTTCGTCGAGGGCATCGAGCTGACGGTCGGCGTCGTCGATGGCCCGCGCGGCGCCCGCGCGCTGCCGGCGACGGAGGTCCGCCTCGATCCGGGGCGCGCCTTCGACTACGAGGGAAAGTATCTCGGGAAAGGCACCAAGGAGATCACGCCCGCCGAGGTGCCCCAGGACGTCGCGCGCACGGCGCAGGACGTAGCGCTGCGGGCGCACATCGCTCTCGGCTGCGAGGGCTATTCGCGCACGGACATCATCGTCGGCAGGGGCGGGCCGGTCTTTCTCGAGCTCAATACACTGCCGGGCCTGACGCGGATGTCGTTCGTTCCCCAGCAGCTGGCGGCGGAAGGGACGACGATGTTGCAGTTTCTCGAGGGGCAGATCGGCATCGCGCGCGCCAGGCGCGATCGTCAGCCGCAGTCGGGAATCGTCTAGCCGCGGCCGCCGTCACCAGTCCGGCGCCAGTCGAGGCGCAAGAGCCAGAGCCGCGGCGGCGCGGTGAGCGGCGGGTCGTGGCCGCGGGTGGCCTCCGAGGTGAGCGGGTCGAGGTAGTGAGCGGGCAAAAACCAGCCCTCGCGCGCGGCGTGGTGGGTGCGGTTGTGCAGCAGGTAGAGGATGGCGAACTGCACTTCCGGAGGCGTCTTCAGGATCCGTGCGTAGTAGCGGTGGGCGATGACCTGGCCCCTGCGGCGCATCGTCTTGTTCAAGGCGCGGGCGATCCGGACGCCGAGGCCCTTCATGGCGCGGGCAAGCTGCACCTGGTCGGGCGCCTCGACGACGAGGTGGAGGTGGTTCCACTGGACGGAGAAGTGCACCAGGCGGAAGCCGAAGCGCTCGCAGCCCTTGGCGAAGGCGCGCTTGAGAGCGCGGAAGGAGCGGCGAGTGCGCAGGCTCCAGACTTCGCGGCGCATGCGGATGGTGACGTGGAGCGGCTTCCAGCGGAAATGCTTTCGCTTGCGGTGCGGGACTCGCCGGAGCGTCTCCCTCCGCTTGCGGCCGGCGCCGCGTCGTTTTCCTCCCCACTGCGGCAGGTCCAACTCGAGCTGTGCCATGGCCGCGAGGGTACGCGGGGGGTCTGACATCGGCGCCGGCCAGGAGGGGCGGGCCGTGCACCTGGATGTCCGCCCAATCAAGTTGCTCCGCGGGGCAACCGCCGATTTTGACCGCCGCAGATGTACGCCGAATCAAGTTGCCGCGGCGGCAACCGCTGACGCTGATTCGACCGCCCGCAGATGTACGCCGAATCAAGACGTGCCCTTGTCGCCGGCGCGCAAACTTGAATTGGGCGGACATCGCGAGAGGCCCCGTCCCGGCGGCACGAATGCTTCGAACTTGAAAGGGCGGACATTCTTCATTGCCGCCCCGCGCCGCTGCCGCGCGACCCTGCCGCGAACCTCGACGCAGCGAAGCGATCGATCACCCTTTCTTCGCCCGCGGATGCGATTCCTCGTAGATCTGCAGCAGCCTCTCGGACGAGACGTGCGTGTACCGCTGCGTCGTGGACAGCGAGGCGTGGCCGAGCAGCTCCTGGATCCCCCGCAGGTCGGCGTCCATGTCGAGCAGGTGGGTGGCGAAAGAGTGGCGGAGCGCATGGGGATGCACGTGCCGGCGCGCGCCGGCCGCGAGGGCGTGGCGGACGACCTGGCGGGCGACGCTTCGAGCAGTCAGGCGGCCACCGCGGCGATTGAGGAGGAGCGCCTCGCTGCGCGGACAGAGCTCCCCGCGGCGCGCGAGATACTTGTCGAGCGCCTCGCGCGCCTTGGCCACCAGCGGGACGATGCGCTCCTTTCCGCCCTTGCCGCGAACGCGCAGGGCGCCGTCGTGAATGTCCGCCAAATCAAGTCCGGTCAGCTCCGAGACGCGCAGTCCCGCGCCATAGAGCAGCTCCAGCGCGCAGCGATCGCGCAGGCCGGCCACCGTGCGCGCATCCGGCGCCTCGAGCAGGGCAAAGCAGTCGTCAACCGAAACGACATTGGGCAGCGCCACGCGCCGCTTGGGAAAGACGAGCCGCCGCGCCGGGCTGTCCGCGATGTGACCCATGCGCAGGCGGTGCTGGTAGAAAGCGCGCAGGCTGGCCTGCTTGCGGGCGAGCGTCGCCGGCGAATTGTTGCCGAAGCGAGAGGCGAGAAAAGCGCGCAAGTCATCGCGGCTGGCAGCGTCGAGCTCGACGCCGCGCTCGCCGAGAAACGCCGCGAGCTGGCGCAGGTCCGAGAGGTAGGCGCGGCGGGTGTGCGGCGAGGCGCGCTCGACCCGGGCGAGGTGCGCGGCGAACTCCTCCAGCTCCTTCATGCGGCCATGCTGCGCGCCGCAATGCGCGCGTCAAGAATTCGCGCCGGTCAGGGCACCTCGGCCACGTACACGCCGCCCTTCCCCGCCGTCAGCGTCGCGTACACCACTCGCCGGCCCTGCCCATCCGCGAAGCGTCCGCTCGCATCCGCCTCGAGGGCGAACGGCTTCGCCTTGTCCGGCGCCGCCCCGCTCGCGGAGATGACCGCCAGGTCCACCGCTCGCGCCGACCCTCGATGCGGCTGCTGCAGCAGGATATGCGCCCCGTCTTCGGAGAGATCGAAGCCCGCGACGTTCGTGGCGAGAAGCGTCGCGGGGGCTGCGCCGTTCATCGTCGCGCGAAGCAGCGAGCAGCTGCGCGGCCCGCCCGCACAGCGCGCCTTGTAATAGAGCGTGGCGCCGTCGGGCGAGAGCTCCCACCCGTACACGCCCTCGTCGATCTTGCGAGGCGCCTCCGCGCCGGCCAGATCCACCGTCCACAGCTCGATCTTGAAATCTCCCTTCAGCGGCGCCTGCGCGAGATAGAGCACCCGCCGCCCCTGCGCCGTGAAGCTCTGCACGCGCGGCGCAATCTCGCGCGGCTCCCCGCCGCCGGCCGGCGAGACCGTGAGCACGCCCGATCTCGCGCGCAGATCGTAGCGCGCCAGACAGAGCAGATCGCCCGCGGTCGTCCAGTGGTAGTCGCTGACCCTCGGAGCGATCAGCCGCGGCTCGCCGCCGGCGCGGGCCAGCCGGTAGAGATCGCCGGTCGCCTCGCCGGGCTGTTTCGCCGTCGAGAGCAAGGCCAGCTCGCGCGCGTCGGGCGAAAAGCGCAGCGCCGTGGCGCGGCCGACCTGCTTGCCGCCGATGAGCAGCGGCCTGTCTCCGCCCTTGGGCGGCGGCGGGCCGAGCACTGCCAGCTCTCCGTCCGAGGCGAAAGCAAAATCAGACGTGCCGGGAGCGACTTCGCGCTTTGCTCCACTGGCCACATCCACCAGCCAGAGCGCTCCTCCCGCCGACGCTGCTGCACGCGCCGCGATCTGCCTTCCATCCGGCGACCAGGCGATCGACCGCAGCCCATCGATGGTCACCGGCTCTCGCCCACGAAGGCCGAGCTGCCCCGGGGTAACGTAGGCGAGAACGCCACCGGCCGGGGACCAGGCGAAGTCGCTGGCGGTCGGCGCGAGGCGAACCGGCTCGCCGCCAACCGATGCAACCCAGAGCTCGCCTTCGCCGGCGCGGAAATGCCAGGAGGCGAGAAACGCCACCTCTCCGGTCTTGCAGGAGAGCCCGAACGCGCCCGGCTGCGTCGAGACGCCGGAGCCGACCTTCTTCGCCGCGCCGGTGAGCGCGCCGAGCCAGAGATCGCCGAGGAGGAGATCCTCCGGCACCCCGCGGTCGTCGGGATGCGCCGCATCGAGGAGAAAGGCGACCGCGCCGTTGCACACCTTCAACTCGCGCGCGATCCCATTCGCGAGCTTTCGCCCCCGCGGTTCCTGGGCGCAAGCGAGCGCCGGAAGCAAGAAAGCTACGGCCGCAATTCTTCCGCGCATGCCGGTTCTGGCCCCAGCGTCATGCCCTGCTCGCGCGCCCAGGCGGCGAGGTCGCGGCGGGCGCGGGCCAGCATCTGCGGCTTGCGGTCCGCTTTGCGCACCCGTTCCGCGAGCGGAGGAAAGAGAGCGTAGACCACGTTGGTGGGCTGATACTGGTAATCCTCGGGATGCGCCTCGCCGGTGACGTGCCGCAAGAGCGCGCCGAGCGCCGTCGTTCCCGGCGGCGGGACGAATTCCTCCCATCGCAACCGAGCCAGCACGCGTCGCGCAGCGATATGTCCCGACGCGGCGCTCTCGACGTATCCCTCCACCCCGGTGATCTGTCCGGCGCAGAAGACGTGCGGGCGCGCTTTGAGCGAGCCGTCGCGGGCGATGGTCAAGGGTCCGTTGAGGAAGGTATTGCGGTGCACCTGGCCGAGCCGGATCCATTCCGCATGCAAGAGTCCTGGAATGCAGCCGGAGAAGATGCGCTTCTGCTCCGGCCAGGTGAGCCTCGTCTGGAAGCCGACCAGATTCCAGGCCGTGCCGGCCCTGTCCTCGCGGCGCAGCTGCACCACCGCGTGCGGCCGCGCCCCCGTGCGCGGATCCTGCAGGCCGACCGGCTTCATCGGGCCAAAGGCGAGCACATCGCGGCCCCGCTCGGCCATCACTTCGATCGGCAGGCAGCCCTCGAAATAGCGCGGCTCCTCGAAGGGGTGCGGCGCCACTTTCGCGCCTTGCAAGATCTCGTCGATGAAGTGTTCGTACTGCTCGCGCGTCATCGGCAGATTCAGATAATCGTCGCCGCCGCCCTTCCCGTAGCGCGACTGCGCGAACGCGACGGAGAGATCGATCGAGTCGCCCGCCACGATCGGCGCGATGGCATCGTAGAACGCAAGCTGCTCCGCACCGACCGCTTCCGCCAGCGAGCGGGCCAGCGCCTCTCCCGTGAGCGGGCCAGTGGCGACGATGCACAGCTCGGCGGGCAGCTCGCGCACCTCCTCGGCGACGACGCGGATGTTCGGGTGCGCGCGTACGCGCGCGGTGAGGCCATCGCTGAAGGCGACGCGGTCGACGGCGAGCGCATCTCCCGCCGGGACGCGCGCCCGGTCCGCCTGCTGCAAGACCGGCGACCCCAGCCGGCGCAGCTCTTCATGCAAGAGCCCGATGGCGTTGTGGGGATTGTCGGAGCGCAGCGAGTTGGAGCAGACCAGCTCCGCCAGCCCGTCCTCCTTGTGGGCGGGCGAGCGCCGGACCGGCTTCTGCTCGTGCAGGATGACGGGCACACCCGCATCGGCGAGCAGCAGCGCCGCTTCGGTGCCCGCCAGTCCGCCGCCGACGATCTCGATCTCCTGCTGCATGGAGGCCGGTATACGATCTTGCCGCGCAAAAAGCAGTTCGATCCGGGCAACCGGCTGCTTGTTGCGCCGGACCTACCAAAACGCTTCTCAAAACCTCTCAAAGCCCAACACCACGGGCGCAGCCCCTAAGCCGGCTGCGGCGGCCGGGGCTAGTCGTTAAGTTCACTGCGTTCCGCAGCCGGGCCGGTTGCTCGCGGTGGGGATTCGCTCCCCACGGCACACGGTGTGTAGGTCGGCGGGTCGTGGGCGTCACGACCGGCCGGACTGCGGGGCGTTCTAGGGAAGCGCGGCCGGCTGCATCTCCGCGGGGGACTCGCGCCGATAACCGCACTCCTTGTCCGGGCAGGCGATGTAGGGCCCTTCCTTGCGCGAATACTTCGCGAGCAGATAGGGCTTTCCGCACTTCGGGCAGGGCTCTGCGAGCGGACGGTCCCATGCGGCGAACTTGCACTTGGGATAATTCACGCACCCAAAGAAACTCTTGCCGAAGCGGCTCTTCCGCTCAGCGAGCCCACCACCGCAGTCGGGACAGACCACGCCCTTCAAGGTGATCGGCCTCGTCGTCTTGCAAGTCGGATAATCGCTGCACGCCAGGAAGCGACCGAAGCGGCCCCGCTTGTTCACCATCGGCTTGCCGCAGGTGGGGCAGACCTCGTCGGTGGGCAGATCCTCGACCACCTTGATCTTGCCGCCCTCCTCGATGAAGTCCTTGGTGTTCTTGCAATCGGGGTATCCGCTGCAGGCGAGGAACCGGCCCATCCGGCCCCACTTGATCACCATCGGGCTGCCGCACTTCTCGCAGACCAGATCGGTCGGCGTCTCCTCGCGCTTGACGTCGCGCATCTGCGCTTCGGCTGCGGCCAGGCTCAGCTTGAAGGGCGCATAGAATTCGTCGAGCACGCTCGTCCAGCCGATCTTGCCTTCCTCGACCTCGTCGAGCTCCTCTTCCATGCGCGCCGTGAATTGAACGTCCATCACCTTGGGGAAAGCGCCGAGGAGAAGCTCGGTGACGATCTTGCCCAGGTCGGTGGGATGGAAGCGGCCCTCCTTCTTCTCCACGTACTCCTTGTCCTGGATGGTGGAGAGGATGGCGGCGTAGGTCGAGGGCCGGCCGATCCCTTTCTCCTCCAGCTCCTTGACCAGCGAGGCTTCGGTGAAGCGCGGCGGCGGCTGCGTGAAGTGCTGCTCGGGGATGAGCTGGACCAGCTCGAGCTTCTGGCCCTCGGCGAGCGGCGGGAGCTGGCGCGAGACATCGCCCTTCTCTTCGTCCTCTCCCTCCATCTTCTCTGCGCCGGCCTCTTCGGGAGGCGACTCTGCCTCCTGTCCGTAGACGGCGAGGTAGCCGGCGAACTTGAGGATCTGTCCCGTCGCGCGGAAGGTCGCACGGCCGGCCGTAATATCCGCCGTCGTCTGATCGAAGACGGCCGGCACCATCTGGCAGGCGATGAACCGGTTCCAGATCAATTCGTAGAGCCGATACATGTCGCGCTCGAGAAAGGGCTTCACTCTCTCGGGCGGATGTTCGACGCTGGTCGGCCGGATCGCTTCGTGCGCGTCCTGCGCGCTCTTCTTGGTGCGGTAGTGCACCGGCTCGGGCGGCAGATAGTCCTTGCCCCATCGCCCGGCGATGTAGCCGCGCGCAAAGGTGATCGCGTCGGGCGAAAGGCGCACCGAGTCGGTGCGCATATAGGTGATCAGCGCCGTCTGACCGTCGGCGCCCAGATCCACTCCTTCATAGAGGCGCTGCGCGAGCGTCATCGTCTTCTTGGCGGTGAAGCCCAGCCGGTTCGCCGCGTCCTGCTGCAGCTTGGAAGTGATGAAGGGCGGCGGCGCGTTGCGGCGGCGCTCCTTGCGGATGACGTCCTTGACGATGAAGGTCTGCCGGCCGATCTCCTCGACCAGCGGCTTGGTCACCGCTTCGGACCCGAGCTCGATCTTCTCGCCGTCGAGCTTGATCAGCTTGGCGCGAAACTGGGGAGGCAGCTCCGCCTTGAGGTCCGCCTCGATGCTCCAGTACTCGACCGCGACGAAGCGCGCGATCTCCTCCTCGCGCTCGACGACCAGCCGCACCGCCACCGACTGCACGCGCCCCGCCGAGAGCCCGCGGCGCACCTTCTTCCAGAGGATGGGCGAGATCTGATACCCGACCAGCCGGTCGAGGACTCGCCGCGCTTGCTGCGCGTCGTAGAGGTCCCTGTTGAGCTGCAGCGGCTTCGCGATCGCCTCCTGGATGGCTTTCTTGGTGATCTCGTTGAAGAGGATCCGCTGCGCCGGCACCTTGGTCCTCTTCAGCTGCTCGTAGACATGCCAGGCGATGGCCTCGCCCTCGCGGTCCGGGTCGGTGGCGAGCAAGAGGAGCGTCGCCCCCTTCGCCGCGCTCTTCAGCTCGGCAACGACCTTCTTCTTCGAATCGATCACTTCGTAGACGGGCTTGAATCCGTGCTCGATGTCGACGCCCATCTTCGACTTGGGCAGGTCCATCACGTGGCCCACGGAAGCTTTCACCACGTAGCCCGAGCCGAGGTACTTCTTGATCGTCTTCGCCTTGGTCGGCGACTCGACCACGACCAGGGTGCTGCCCCTGGCGCGCGCGGCCGGTTCCTTGCTGGGCTTTCTGGCCTTCGCTCTCTTCGTGGTCGCCATGGGGTCCGGGCGCCGATAGATGCCGGCAGTGTGATTTGGATGCAACAGCGAACTGGCTCACCTGCGCAGGAAGTACTTGCCTGGCCGCTGGACAGCCAGGCCTTTGAGCTCCAGGTCGGCGAGCTTGCGAAGCGCCACCTGGGAGGGGATCTGGGTGCGCAGGGCCAGATCGTCCAGGTGGGCGGGCTTGCGGTCGTCCAACAGCCGCCAGAGCTGCAGGCTCTCGCCATCGACGTCAGGGTCGGCGATGGGTTTCGGGGTCGCTTTCTCCCGCGCCTCGCGCGAGGGCGGCGCGGACAGTCCATCGGGGATGGGCCAGTGCAAGCCCTGGAGGACGTCGAACGCACAGCGGGCAGCGGTCGCTTTCTGCCGGCGGAGGAGCTCGTTCGGTCCGGCCGCCAGCTCGTGGTCACCAGGGACGGCGAAGATGGGTCGCCTTTGCAGCGCGGCGTGATCGGCGGTGATCAGCGCTCCTGACTTGAGCGCTGCGCGCACGACCACGACCGCATCCGAGAGCCCACTGATGGTGCGGTTGCGCTGGGGAAAATTCTTTTGCGTCGGCGGCGTGCCCGGAGCGAACCCGGTCACCACCGCGCCTCCCCCACTGGCGATCCGATCGAACAGCTCGCCGTTCTCGGCCGGATAGACGACGTCGATTCCGCAGCCGAGCACCGCCACCGTCGAGCCCGAGGCAGAGAGGGCGCCCTCGTGTGCGGCGGCGTCGATGCCGCGGGCCCCGCCGGAGACGACCTGCGTGCCGGCGCGAGCGAAGTCCTCGCCCATGCGGCTCGCGATCTCCAGGCCTTCCTCGTCGGCCTCGCGCGATCCGACCACCGCGATGCGCCGCGCCTCTCGCTGGAGATGTCCCCGCAAATAGAGCAGCGCAGGCGGGTTGTCGATCTTGCGCAGCTGCAGCGGATAGTCATCGTCGCCGAGAAGCAGTACCCGGGCGCCGGCCTTCCTGGCCGCCTCGAGCGCCCAGAGTCCGAGCTCCCGCAGATCAGGAGCCTTGGCCAGATAAGCGCGAGCGCGGGGGCGGAGCTTGAGAATGTCCGCCCTTTCAAGAATCGCCTGCGGTCCGCGCTCCGCCGCCCCCTGCAAAGTCTGGAATTCCGCAGCGATGCGCCCCAAGCTGGATCCACCCAGCCCCGGCACTGCAGACAACGCGCAAGCGGCCACGACTTCGGGCCGCACTTGAAGTGCGTCCTTCTCCACGCGGGCTAGCCTGCCCGCTTTTGCGCCAGACCGAAAGGTCGCCCGCGGCCAAGGCCCACCACCCGGTTTACGGCGGCGACGTCTTCGTGGCCGTGACGAGCGGTTCGACCGCGCCCACGGCCAAGTTCACGTCGCCGTCGCCGTCAACGCTCACGTCAACCTGAACGACGTTGACGTCAACGCCCAGGTCAATGCGCTAACGAATGAGCGTTGGCGCTATCGCGCCCCGCCGCCGGCGCCGCCGGGGTGCATCTCCACTTGGTCCCCCGCCGCCAGCTCGCGGACGCTCTTGATCACGACGGCGGTGCTGAGGTGCTGCTTGGTGTCGACGACCAGGAGTAGCCCGACGTTCTCGTCCGGCGTCTTCACCCGCGCGGACTTCTCGCCCTCCTCGCCCGCGGTGTAGGAGCCGACCACCATCTGGTTGGAGAGCCCGTCGCCATGGCGCACCACGGCGAAGGTGTTCCCTTCCTGCACGCCGTCGGCGGCGCCCTTGTCGATGAACACCTCGTTCGCCTCGCCGTAGTGGGTGAGGCCGGGGTTGAGAGCCGAGACGATCACGCCCGACACGTCGGCCGTGTTGGGCCGGGGGGCGATCCGCTTGTCCTGCGGGCTCCAGGTTCGCGCCCGGTCGCCGCGCTCGATCTCCTCGAAGACGCGCTCGACCTGCACGGTGCAGACGTCGCCGCGCACGCTCAGCACGCTGACGATGCCCACCGTCTTGGTCTTGTCGCCCAGCTTGCGGTGGCTGAGGGGATGCTCGATGGTGCCGTCGGGGCGGAAGAGGATCAGCTTGTCGCCCGGCTTGCAGGGCGGCTCCGATCTGCGGAACTTCACATAGGCCGTATCGTAAGTGGTGAGCATCTGCCGCTCCTCGAAGGAGGCGGCGATGCTGCCCGAATCGGCCATCTCATCCGACGAGATGAGCCCGCTGGCATGCACCTTGAGCACCGGAGGCGGCGTGAAGGCGAGCTTGCCGCTCACGCTCACGGTGTTGTTCTGCGCCTCCTTGCTGTTCTTGTTGATCACCTCGAGATCGGGCGACGAAGGCAGGGTCTCATTCACGCCCGCCTCGTTCTCCGCGGCGGCGCTGGTCGCGTCGACGCCCGGTTCGGGTGGCGTCTGCACCTGCGCAGGCGCCTGCTGCCCGCCCTCGCCCGGGACGAAGTGCAGCTTGTTGCCCGGATAGATCCAGTGCGGGTTCTCGATATAGGGGTTGTTGCTCCAGATCTTCGGCCAGTACCAGGGGTTGTTGAGGAACTTCTGCGACAGGTCCCAGAGGGTGTCGCCCCGCTGGATGACGTACTCCTCAGGCGTGCCCGGCAGCGGCTGGACGGTATTGTCGGGAGGGGGCCGCGGGCTCTGCTCGGTGATCACCGGGGCCGTCTCGGGCCGCTGCGGCGGCGGCTGCTGCTCCTGCGCCGCCGGCTGCTGCGCGCCCGTGCCCAGCGACACCGCCAGCGCGCCCCCGAGCACCGCTTTTCGCCAGAGCACGATCCTCTTCGTCCGCATCGCCTGCCTCCTCGAGAGCTACAGACCCTGCAGGAGCATCCGCCCCGCCGCGGCCTCGGGCGCGTCGGGGTGCTCCTTGTCGAGCTGGGAAAGGACTCGCCTTGCTTCTTCCTTGCGGCCGAGAATGCGGAGGCAGCGCCCCCGCTCGAGCATCGCCTGCGCAACCGCATCGCCTGCGGGATAGCGCAAGGGCACCGCCTCGAGGAGCGGCAAGGCCTCCTCGCAGTCGCCGCGCACCTCGCGGACGAGGCCCGCGAGATAGAGCGCATTGTCGGCGGCGGTGTGGCGCGGATGAGCAGCGACGAAGGCGAGGAAGTCGATTTCCGCCTCCGCCTGCTTCCCGGCGTTGAGCTTCTGCACCGCGGCGACCCAGGCCTGGTCAGCGTCAAATTCCTCGGCCACCTGCGGATCCGTCTCGAGCCGCGAGAGCGCATCCTCGTCGGGCTCCTTGAGCTGCACCGTCGCCGGCAGCCGCGGCGCGAGCGCCACGGGGTTGATCCGATCGCGGCGCAGCCTGCGGCCCTCGCCGAGCTTGATGGTCTTGAGCTGCGGCCGCGGCTCTGACCTCGCCGGCGCCGGCTTCGCCACGGAAGCGGGCTGCGCCTTTGCGGCGAGCGCGGCGAGCTTCACCTCCAGGTCCTCGATGCGGCGCTGCTGTTGCGCGACCAGTGCCGACTGCGCCAGCAGCTGGCTGCGCAGCTCCCTCATCTCCTCCTCCGAAGCCGACTGCCGGACGGGCGCCGAAGCGCAGGCCGCGAGCGTGGCAAGCAGGATGAGATGGCGCATGCGCAAGCGAGAATCCTCGAGGCGCAAGCCGCGCCGCATCCGCCATGATCTCGTGGCGAGGGCATGGATGTCAAAAAAAGCCGCGCGATTTACCCCGCGGCTACGAAGGCGAGATGTCTCCCTGTGCGGCCCTTGTCGCGACGGTGGCTGAAGAAGGAGGCGATGTCGCAGGATGTACACCCTGCCAGCTGTTCGATGCGCTCCTGGGGAACGCCCGCGGCGAGCAAGGCGCGCTCGACGCAGAGGCGCAAGTCCAGGTGGCGGTCTTCGCCGGCCACGTCCTCGCCGAAGAGGCCGCGGAACTGCGCGACCATCTCCGCCGAAACTTCATAGCAGCACCGCCCGATGGAAGGGCCGATGACGGCGAGAATCCGCGCCGGGTCGGCGCCCGCGACGTGCTGGAGCGCGCGCACTCCCCGCCCGGCGATGGAGAGCCGCGAGCCGCGCCAGCCGGAATGGACCGCGGCCGCCGCGCCCATGTCTTCGGCGTAGAGGAGCACCGGCACGCAGTCAGCGACGCGCACGCCGGCCGCCTCGCCCGCCTCGAACGCCACCACCGCATCGGCTCCCTCTTCCTGGCGCTCGGTGGCGGGGAAGATCTCCTTCCCGTTCGCGGCCACCACGCGGTCGCCGTGGACTTGATGGACGGTGCTGATCCCGCGCGGGATCGAGGCCGCCTCCGCCAGAAGGCGCGCGTCGTCACCGCCGGTCCGCAGCGAGAACCCATGGGCCACGCCGGCGACGGAAAGCAGATGAGAGGTCAGGAAGAGGCGCTCGTCCACGCCCGGAACAATAACAAGCCCGCGCAGCGGCCGTGTTACATCTCGTGAAGCATTTCGGCGATCTCTCGCGCCGCCTGCTCTTCCGAGGTCCGGTCCGCCGACCGTCCCGCCACTTCCGGCGCCTTCTCCACCAGCACGATGCGCTCGCCGCGCGCGTCGCCCACCACCTTGCCCTCGGGGTCGACGTCGCTCATTCCCTCGAGCACGAGCCGCCCCGGCTGCCGCTTCACTTGATAGACCGTGCGGGTGCCGCTGCCGCTGGCATCGCCGAGGAAGAAGCGGTCGTCCACCACCTGCCAGGTGCAGGCCCGGTCGGAGACGCCCGGCTCTTCGCCGTCGACCGAGACCGCGAGCGCCAGCCGGCAAGCGCCGCTGTCCTGCAGCATCAGCGCGCCCCGCTCGGTCAGGGTGTGCTCCGCGCCGTTGCCGTCGACCAGCTTGGTGCCGGCCTCGCTGATCTCGATCACCTGGTCCACGCCGTCGAGAGTGGCCCGCGAGCGGATCGACTCCACCGCGTACTTGCCTGGAACAAGCGCCGCCTTGTCCGCCTTCGAGCCGAGGTGAGCGCAAGCGACGCCCCCGGTTGCCAGCATCGCCGCAAGCACCGCCGAGATCCGCCCACCGGACATGGTTCCTCCGCGCCGTTCGCCGGCCCGCGAGCGCTCGCTTGTGCAAGGCGGCGGCCAGAGGGAAAACCCACGGCTCGGAGGGGCGCCAGCAGCGAGAGGGAACGCCGGTTCCCAGCCGAGGAAGGCGCCGGACTTAGGAGAGGGCTCCGCGCCCCTTCAGCTGTTTACGGACGAACCATGCCACGGCGAGCAGGCCGACCGCGACGAGAAGCGCATCGAAGCGGTGGAACCAAGGCTTGAGCTGGTCGATGTGCTCGCCGAGAAGCATTCCCACCCAGGCCAGCCCCAGGCACCAGGGCAGTGAACCAGCGAAGGTGTAGACGACGAATTTTCCCATCGGCATCCGCGCCACGCCGGCGGGGAAGGCGATGAAGGTTCGCACCACCGGCAAGAGCCTCGCGACGAACACCGTCACATCGCCGCGGCGGGCGAAAAATTTGTCCGCCCAATCAAGATGCTCTGGAGAGAGCAGCACGTACTTGCCGTAGCGCAAGATGAGCGGACGCCCCCCATAAGCCCCTGCGTAGTAGGCGGGAATGGAACCGATGACGCAGCCGATGGCGCCCGCCAGGCCCACTCCCCACAAGGTGAAGCGCCCCGAAGGAACCAGGCTCCCGGCGAAGGGCATGATCACTTCCGAGGGCAGCGGAATGCAGGCGCTCTCGATGGCCATCAGCCCCGCCACGCCGCCATAGCCCAGTGCGGAGATGACGCCCTGGATCCAGGCGGCGACCGCCTCGAGCGTCTGCGCGATCACCGGTAGTACACCTCGTCGTAGGGAACGCTGCAGTCGGTCTCGCGCGGCTCGGGATAGCTGTACGTCTCACCGCGGTAACTCTTGAGCAGCGTCTCTCGCTCACGGCGCTCGAGGAGATAATCCGGCTGCAGCGTCACCTTGCCCCCGCCGCCGGGCAGATCGACCGCCAGGTGCGGGACGGCGAGGCCGCTGGTCCAGCCGCGCAACGCGCCGAGGATCTCGATGCCCTTCTGCAGCGGCGTGCGCAGGTGCTCGAGGCCCTCGGCCAGGTCCATCTGGTGCAGGTAGTAGGGCCGCACGCGCATCGTCAGGCACTTCTGCATCAAGTCCTTGATCGCGCGGGCGCTGGAGTTCACCCGCCGCATGAGCACCGCCTGGTTCTCGACCGGAATGCCGTGGTCGACCAGGAGCTCGCAAGCCTCGCGCGCCTCGGGGGTAACCTCTTTCGCGTGATTGAAATGCGTGACGACGAAGAGCGGCGCGAAGCGGCGCAGCGCGCGGGCCAGCTCCTCGTCGATCCGCATCGGCAGGCAGACGGGCACGCGCGTGCCGATGCGGATGATCTCGACGTGTGGAACGGCGCGGATCTGCTCGAGCAGCTCGACCAGCCGGGCGGTGGAGAGCAGCAGCGGATCTCCTCCGGAGACGAGAACGTCCCGCACCTCGCGGTGCTCGCGCAGATATGCGACCGCCTCGTCCAGTTCTTCGCGCGAGATGCCGCCCTCCTCCCCGCTGGTGATGCGCCGGCGGGTGCAGTGGCGGCAGTAGACGGGGCAGTGATCGAGCGCGAGCAGCAGCACGCGGTCGGGATACTTGTGGACGATGGCCCGCACCGGCCGGTGCCGGTCCTCGCCGAGCGGGTCGCGCAGCTCGCCGGGGCTGCGCAGCGCCTCGGCCCCCCGGGGAATGGCCTGCATCCGCACCGGGCAAAAGGGATGCTCGGGATCGATGAGGCTCAGGTAGTAGGGCGAGATGCCGAGCCGGAAGATCTCCTTGGTCTCGAGGCACCCGCGCCGCTCATCCTCGGTGAGCGGGACGAGGCGCGCCAGCTCCTCCAGCGAGCGCACCGAGTGGCGCAGCTGCCAGCGCCAGTCGCGCCACTCCTCGTCGCTCGCTTCGCGGAACACGCGCCGGCGCATGAGGGCGCGCAAGATGCTCTGCCGCGGCGCGCCGGTCAAGAAGGCGCGCCGCGGCAGAATCGATCAGAACCCGTAGGTACCGGAAGCCGTGACGTTGGATTTCACCGGTCCGGTCTGGGCGCTGAAGTCCACGAAGAAAGGCGAGAGGTGCGTCCCTGCGGTCGGCGTAGCTCCACAAGCGTGGCCGTTCGTGGGCGGCACGGGGACCTTGATGGGATTGCTCACGTAGGCGGTGATCCGATAGCCGGGATCGAAGTCGCCGAAGACGAGCCGCTCGACGCATACGTTTCCGACTGCCCCGCAGGCTTTGGTGTTGTCCGTCGCCGAGACTCGCACCCAGTCGAAGTTGAAGTGCAAGGCGCCCATCGCTCCCCAGTTGTCCAACTCGGGATATCCACCGAAGGTCTGGAGCGTGAGGCCCGGTTGCGGAGCGAAGAGCGCGGCCGAGTAGGAGGTGCCCAAGGCGCCCGTGTTGAGCCACGAATCGATCATCTTGGCCGCAGCCGACGCGGTCGTGGCGTCGGCGATGTCGTTGTTGGAGTAGTCGATGCAGCTGCTCGGCGCCCACGGGTCGGGGACGGCGGAGGGCGCGTCCGAGAAAACGACCCAGGTCGGCGCCCAGATGGTGCGATCCGAGTCCCAGACGCCGTTCGGACCGTTGTAAGCGGCGCAGCTGGCGCCGCCGCAGAAGCGTGGCTCGATCGCGCCGTCGTAGACGTTGTTGTCGTTGCTGTCGATGTACGGGTCGCCCTGATCGACGAAGATCTCAGTGGGGTCGTAAACACCGTTGTGGTTGGTGTCGATGAAGGCTTCTTCGCCCCGGACCATGGCGATGAGGGTGACCAGCTGATCGCGCGGGTTGAAGGTGAGCTGTCCGTTGGTCCTCGAAGGCTCCGGATTGTTGCGCGGGAGGGGATATTGCGTCGGCGCCGCGGCCAAAGGGGCGACGTCCATCGGCGAGAACCCGTTGCCCATGTCCGACGAGAAGGTCACCGTCACCGAGCCCTCGTCCGGATCGGTGGGATTGTTGTAGTCGAACGCTTTGGTCACCGCCGATGCGCTGATCGAGCCCGCCTCGGCTGCGAAGGAGACCGGCGTCGGGATGCCCACGCGGTTGCCGTAGCGATCGCTCAGACGCACCGTGCACTCGGTCTTCTCGAAGAACGAGGTGGTCGTGTACACGGGCAGGTTCGCCTTGGCGCAGGAGAAGTTGAAACCCGATGCGGACGGCTTGGCGCCTCGAACCGCGACAGCGTGCGACGCGGCCGGGTTTGCCCCGCCCACCACGGTGGCGATGATCGAGCTGACGCCTACCTCCGGACCGGCGCTGTAATCGGCCACGGCGTGGCCCAATGCGTCAGTTGTCACCGAAGGATGCCCGAGCGCGACCAGGGCTGGCTGCCCCTGCGTGAAGTTTACCGTCACGCCGGGGATGGGCGAGCCGAGCGAGTCAGTGATGGTGAAAGTCATCAGCCCCGTCTCCTGGATGCCCGAGCCCCTGAGGCCGAGCACCGAGGGCGTGAACGCGGTCGCCATGATGGAAGCCGGGCCGCCCAGGACCGGCAGCGTCATGATGACCTGCGACCCCGTGATCCAGGCGGTGATGTGCGCAAGGCCCTGCACCGCCTTGCCGGTCAAGGTCAACGTCACATTTCCGTAGGCGTCGGTCGTGCCCGAGGTGGCCCCGAGCGTGACCAGTGACTCCCCCTGCGCCTCCGCGAAGTTCACCGAGGCGCCCGAAGCCGGGAGGCCGCCGCTGGTGACGGCGAACGTGGCCGTCGCCGTGCCGGGCAAATTCTGCCCGGCATTTGCCGCGCCAGAGACGATCACGTAGGAGGGGAAGACGCTGCCGAGAGCAATGGACGTCAGCGACGAGACGCCGCCGTCGCTGCCCGGGGGAGGCGGAGGCGGACCGCCACCACCGCCATCGGTCGCTGACGGGGCCTGCACGGTTAGCGCCGAAGTGCCGGTCGAGCCCGACCAGGAGATGGTGACGATCACCCCCGCGCCGCCGGAGCACCTCGGATCGCTGCCGACGCCGCAGGTGAAGGTCGCTTTTGCGGTGCCCGTCGCGTCGAGCGCGACGCCGATCGACGATCCTGCCGCGACGCCCGTCGCCGCCAGGCTGCCGAGGGGAGCGGCAAAGTTCACATTGCCGGTGCCCGCCTTGCCGGCCGCATCGGTGCAGATCGCAGTGATGTTGGCAGTGGCGACACCGTCGTTGAGGATCGTCGTCTTGTCGGTCGTGACGATGACCCGGGCCGTCGTCGCCGGAGGGGAATAGCTGCTCGAGCAGCCGCAAGCCAGCGCGACCACCAGCGCCGGCGTGCGGCGCAGATACTTCACTCGATCATCCACAGAATCCCTCCGGGTCGTCGAGCGGGAGGGGTTGCGCTCGACTCCTAGAGTTATCCTTGTTCGCTCACGTCCAGGTCAATTTTTTTCTCTGCCCACAACGTGAGTAAAATCAGGCCAGTGTGGCCAATTCAGGGTCGCTGCGGAGCGCGCCCAAAGAGGCTCCTGCCTCCTGCGCGCGGCGCACCCAGTTGCGGGCCCGCTCCGCGCGGCCGGCGCGCAAGTTGGCGCGCGCAGCGACCACCGCCGCGTCCGCCGTCGGGAAGAGCGAGAAGCTCTGTCCGGCCAGAAGCGCCGCGGCTTCGTAGTCGCCGCGCGCCAGCTCGATCCCCGCGCGCAGCCGCAATCCCGCCGCTTGCGAAGTTCCGCCTCCTGCGCTCTCCAGCTTTTCCGCGGCCGCGATCGCCGCATTGAAATCACCGCGCGAGAGTGCCGCGCGCGCCTCGTCGGTGGCGCGCTCGATGTCGGATCTCTCCAAGGAGGCCGCCGGATCTCCCTGCGACGGCTCGACCCCCGTCGCAGCGCGCGCGCGGGCGATGTTCTGGAAGGCGAAGAGCGCGCACCAGGCGAGGACGATGAAGTCCGCCCCCCAGAAGCGCAGCACGGAAGCGGCGAGAACGACCGCCACCGCCGCAGAGATCCAGGAGGCCAGCCGCACCGACGGTTTCTTGCGCAGCCATTCCAGCACCGCCAGCATCATCTGGCCGCCGTCGAGCGGCAGCATGGGCACGAGGTTGAAGCCTGCCCAGACGACGCTCACCAGGATGAACTGCGACATGGTGAAGGCCGTCGGCGTTCCCGCCGCGGGCGGGAGAGCCCGGACCACCATCCAGCAGAGCGCGCCCAGCACCAACCCGGCAACCGGCCCCGCCAGAGAGAGGATGAACTGCCGCCCCGGCCCGGGCCGCTCGCGCAGCTGTGGGTAGGTCACGCCGCCGAAGGCCTCGAGGCGGATCTCCGGCCGGCCGCCGTAAAGCCTTCCCACCAGCGCGTGGCCGAGCTCGTGGGCGAGCACGCTGACGAAGACGACGAAGATCCAGGCCAGCATCTTCCAGCCGAAGCCGAGCCCGCTGCCGAGCAGGACCGCGCTGATGAAGAACCAGGGATAGACCAAGACCGGAAATGGCCCTAAGCGGAAGCGCAGCACAGGCCGCGCAGTCTATCTGCACCGAAGACGCCCTGCAGCCTGCCTTGACCGGGCCTGGTGGCCCGAGTACACGGATCGATCGATGCGAGAGAGACCGAAAGCGGCCGAGCAGCCGTTCCAGTATCCGCTCGAGCGCGAATATCGCGAGCCGGACTGGACGCGCCTGCCGGGCTATCGCGGCGCCTCGCGCGTCGAATGGGAAGACGCCACCTGGCAGCGCAAGAATACCGTCAAGAACCTGCGCGAGCTGAAGGAGGCGCTGGGCCATTTCCTCGGAGACGATCTGGCGGCGGACATCGAGCGCGATCAGCGCGAGCGCGCCACCATGTCGATCCTCATCACGCCGCACATGATCAACACCATGGACGAGCGCGACCTGCGCGCGGATCCGCTGCGCCGCTACATGCTGCCGGCCTTCTCCGATCGGCGCAGCGACTGGGCCAGCCATCCGAAAGCCTCGCGCGATTCCTTGCACGAAGCGGAGATGTGGCAGGTCGAAGGGCTGACCCACCGATACCCGACCAAGGTGCTGGCGGAGATGCTTTCCACCTGCCCGCAGTATTGCGGCCATTGCACGCGGATGGATCTGGTGGGCAACAGCGTGCCGCAGGTGAAGAAGCTCAAGTTCCAGGTGGCGCAGAAGGACAGGCACCAGCAGATGATCGATTATCTGCGCGCGACGCCTTCGGTGCGCGACGTGGTGGTCTCGGGCGGCGACATCGCCAATCTTCCCATCGGCGCATTGGAATCATTCGTCTCGGCATTGCTCGACCTGCCCAACATCCGGGACGTGCGGCTGGCGTCGAAAGGATTGATGGGCATCCCCCAGCATTTCCTCCAGAGCGAAGTGCTGCAAGGACTGGAACGGCTGGCGCGTCAGGCTTTCGCGCGCGGCGTGAGCCTTTCCTTGCACACTCATGTCAATCACGCCAATCAAGTGACGCCACTCCTGGGGAAAGCATCGGGAAAGCTCCTGGAAATGGGGTTTCGCGACGTGCGCAATCAGGGAGTGCTCTTGCGCGGCGTCAATGATTCGCAAAAAGCGTTGCTCGATCTCTGTTTCATGCTGCAGGACAACGCCCGCATCCTTCCCTACTACTTCTATATGTGCGACGTGATCCCCAACTCGGAGCACTGGCGCACCAGCGTGGCCGAGGCGCAGGCGCTGCAGCTCGACATCATGGGGTATCTGCCCGGCTTCGCCACTCCGCGCATCGTCTGCGACGTGCCTTACGTCGGCAAGCGCTGGGTCCACCAGGTGACCGATTACGATACCGAGAAGGGGATTTCCTATTGGACGAAGAATTATCGGACCGGCATCGAACGCGACGATCCGGAAGCGCTCACGCGCAAGTATGAATATTACGATCCAATCTATCTATTGCCCGAATCGGGCCAGCGCTGGTGGCGCGAACAGATCGCCAAAGGCGCGGCCTGATCTTTTTCAGATGTGATCGAGCAGCGCCAGCTCCGTCGGCCCGCCCCGCTCGGGCAGCGGAGCCGAGTTGGCGAGCGGCGCCACCATCGCCAGCGCAGTGGTCCGTTCGGCCGCGGCGAAGAGGTCGCGCAACTGTCCGGCCGGCCAGAGCCGCAGCTCGATGCGTCCGGTGCGCTGCATGCAGTCGCGCAGCGCGCCGAGCACGCGGTCGCGGGCCCGATCATTCAGCCAGGCGGCGTCGAGCACATCGAGCGTCTCGCGGCCGAATCGCACCATGGCCGCGCCGTCCTCGGCGATCAGACCCCATTCCGGCTCGCCGGCGCTGCGCGCGCGGGCCAGCTCGCGCAGGCGGCGCAGCTGGAAGCGCACCGCCCAGCCGTCGCGCGCCAGCGAGAAGCGCGTCTCGCTCTCGCGCGCCGCCGAGAAGAGACGCGACATCTCCTCCTCGTCGCCGGCCATCGCCGATCGATATCCGCCCGAGACGCGCGGCAGTTGCGAGGTCTCGACGATGGACTCGCGGCTCTCCACCAGGCGGAAGCCGAGGCGCCGGTAGTAGTCGACATCGATGTCCGAGAAGAGGACTGCCGCCTGCGCGCCCTGGGCGCGAGCGTCCGCCATCGCCGCGCGGAGCATCGCCGCGGCGTGGCCGCGCCGGCGCAATTCCGGCGGCGTGAAGACCGCGCCGATGCCGAGCACGCGCAGCTCCTTGCGCGCGGAGGATCCGCGCAGGTCGTAGGCCTTCATCGCGGAGAGAAGCGCGCCTTGCTCCGAGGTCCAGCCGAGCAGACGATAGCGGCCGTGAGCCTCGGGCGCCTCGGCGAGCCTTCGCTGGAAGGCGAGGAAGCGCGCCTCCTCCAACCCCCCGCCCCAGATGGGATGGATGCCGCGAAAGTAAGCGGCCCGCTCGGCGTCGCTCAGGTCGCGCAGCACGCGCGGACGGTAGCACGCGCCGCTGCGATGACGTAGGGTGCGCGCCGTGGACGTTCCCTTTCCCACGCGCCTTTTCTCGCTGCGCGAGGCCAACGGTCTGGTCGACACGCTCAAGGACCAGTTCACCCGGGCGCGCGAGCTGCGCGATCAGCTGATGGGAGCGCAGGAAAAGCTGGCGGCCGCGGGCCGGCCCATCGACGGGCCGGAGGTCGAGGTCGATCCGGCCGCGCCGCAGTCGGTGCAAAGGCTGCAAGCGAGAGCGGCCGGCATCATCGCCAAACTCCGCGATCTGTTGCGCGAGGTGGCCGAGCTCGGCGTCGAGGTGAAAGGCGCCGAGGGGTTGGTCGACTTCCGCAGCAAGCTGCACGGCCGGACGGTGTATCTCTGCTGGAAGTACGGTGAGGAGCGCATCGAGCACTGGCATGAGCTCGACACTGGCTTCTCCGCCCGAAAGCCGCTGCCCGTCGACGGCGATTTCATCGGCGATCTGCTTCATTAGACGCTCCCGCGCCGAAGGCGCGGGTATGCGTCTACGCAGTTGCTGGTTGTTTCCGCGAAGGCGGAAACAACCTTGGCGGACGTCGGGCATCGAAGGTCCGATGCGGCGCATCCATCCTGCCTGGCGCGTCGCGGGCGCGACCTTCGTGGTGCTGCTCGTCGCGGCGGCCATCCGCGCGACCGCCGGCGTGCTCATCGTCCCCTTCGAGCGCGAGTTCGGCTGGTCGCGCGCCACCATCTCCGCGGCCATCTCCGTCAATCTGCTGCTCTACGGGCTGATGGGGCCGTTCTGCGCCGCCATCGCCGACCGCATCGGCGTGCGCCGCACGATGGCCATCGCCATGTCGATCCTCGCCGGCGCCCTGCTCCTCGCCAGCGCGATCAAAAGCCCCTGGCACCTGGTCCTGCTCTGGGGCGTCCTGGTCGGCATGGGCACCGGCATGGCGGCCCTGGTGCTCGGCGCGGTCGTGGTCACGCGCTGGTTCAGCGCGCGGCGCGGTCTGGTGATGGGCGCGCTCACCGCCAGCACGGCGACCGGCCAGCTGCTCTTCTTGCCGCTCCTCGCGCGCGTGGTGGAGACGGACGGGTGGCGCTCTGCGGTGCGGATCGTCGCGCTCGCCGCTCTCGCGACGGTCGCGCTCGCGATTCTCCTGGTGCGCGAATCGCCCGCGGCCCTGGGCGTGGCGCCCTACGGCGCGACTGTGATCGCGGCGCCGCCTGCCCGCAGCGGAAATCCGGCTCGCGTCGCCGTGCTCACCCTCTTCCGCGCAGCGCGCAGCGAGGACTTCTGGCTGCTCGCCCTCACCTTCTTCATCTGCGGCGCGAGCACGAACGGCCTCATCGGCACGCACCTCATTCCCGCTTGCGTCGATCACGGCATCCCGGAAGTGCGCGCGGCCGGCCTGCTCGCCACCATGGGAATCTTCGACATGTTCGGCACGACCTTGTCGGGCTGGCTCTCCGATCGCTGGGACAACCGCCGGCTGCTCTTCACCTACTACGGCCTCCGCGGGCTATCCCTCATGTTCCTGCCCCAGGCGCTCATCGGCGGTTCGGGCCTTCTCGTCTTCGCCGTCTTCTACGGCCTCGACTGGATCGCCACCGTACCGCCGACGGTGCGACTCGCGACCGAGTCCTTCGGCAAGGAGGACGGACCGATCGTCTTCGGCTGGGTGGTGGCCGCCCATCAGGTCGGCGCGGGAGTGGCCGCGCTCGGCGCCGGATTCATCCGCACCGAGCTGGGGGACTATCAGGCAGCGTTCTTTGCCGCGGGCGCGCTCTGCCTCGTGGCGGCGCTGCTCGCCCTCGCAGTGGGACGCATCAAGCTCGCCCCCTGGCGCACCGCCCAGAGCCAGACTTAGGGCCGGCGCCGATCAACAGCCGAGCTCGTCCTCGTGCTCGACTTGGTGCCCGGCACTCGGTCTCGTGCTTGCCAGAACGAACGCCAGCGCCAGCTCGAGCACCCCGCTGTGATCGAGCAGGATCGGGCTTTTAGGGCCTGGCGACGAGCTCGATCTCGACTCGCGCTCCCTTGGGCAGCGCCGCGACCTGCACGGTGCTGCGAGCCGGGGGATCCTTCGGGAAACGCTTTCCGTACATTTCGTTGACCGCTGCAAAATCATTCAGGTCGATCACGAAGATGGTCGCTTTGACGACTCGATCGAATCCGCTGCCCGCGGCGGCGAGGACCGCGGCCAGGTTTTCCATCACCCGCTCGGTCTGCGCGCGGATGTCGCCCTGGACGAGCTGCTGTGTCGCGGGATCGAGCGGGATCTGCCCGCTGGTGAAGATCAGATCGCCGCTGCGGATGGCCTGCGAGTAAGGCCCGATCGCCTTGGGCGCCTTCTCGGTCGAGACGACCGTCACTTCACCCTCACGCAGCGCTGGCCGTCCGCATTGTCGGGCCGGTATTCATAGACGCCGAGCCAGCCCTCGGCCTTGTTCTGCAGGAGGCAGGCGCCGCATTCCACCCGGCGCTCGCCCGCGACTTTGTCGCAGTCGGAGACGTCCTTGATGACGTGCGCGCAGCCGGCCAGAAGCAAGAGCAGCAATGCCGCGATTTTCATATGCGCTCCACGGAATGAACGCCGGGGATCTTGCCGATGGCCGAGAGCACGTCGTTGAGCTGCTTGACGTCGGCGATTTCCACCTCGAAGGTGGAGAGCGCGCCCCGCTCGCCGTTGGAGCGCGCGTTCGCCTGGATGATGTTCACGCCCAGGTCCGCGAAGCTCTCGCTGATCCGCGCGAGAAGGCCCTTGCGGTCGTCGCTCTTGACGCGCAGGTTGACCGAGCGCTTGAACTCCCCGTGCACGTCCCAGGCGACGTCGACGCGCCGCTCGGGATCGGTCTCCATCGCCTTCTTGCAACCGCGCACGTGCACCGTGACGCCGCGCCCGCGGGTGATGAAGCCGACGATGGGATCGCCCGGCACCGGCCCGCAGCATTTTCCGTAGCGGACGAGCACGTCATCGACGCCCCCGATGCGCACGCCGCCAGTGGTGCGCGTCCGCTGCGCCACTCGCCGGAAGAGCTCCGTCAGACGATTGCCGCCCGGCTCGCCGTTGCCAGTGGTCGCCTCGGCGACTTTTTTCTGCGCGTCTGGATAAAGCTTGTTGAGAACATTTGCCGGCGAGAGCTTGCCGTACCCGACCGCGGACACCAGATCCTCGGGCCGCGAGTGGCCCATCTCGTTCGCGGCCTTGAGGAAGTCCGTCCCCTTCACCACCTTGCCGAAGTTCAAATCGAAGCGCTTGAACTCGCGCTCGAGCAGATCGCGCCCGATGTCGATGGAGCGCTCGCGCTGCTGCGTCTTGATGAAGGAGCGGATCTTCGCCTGCGCCCGGGACGTCTTGACGAAGCCGAGCCAGTCCTTGTTGGGGCGCGCGCCGGGAGAGGTGAGGATCTCGACCGAGTCTCCGTTCTTCAATTTGTAGCGGAGCGGCACCATCTTCCCGTTGACCTTGGCGCCGATGCAGCGCGCCCCCACCTCCGAGTGGACTGCGTAGGCGAAATCCACCGGCGTCGACCCCTGCGACAGGCTCTTCACGTCGCCCTTGGGGGTGAAGACGAAAACCTCGTCCTGGAAGAGATCGACCTTGACCGTCTCGAGAAACTCGCGCGGGTCCTTGAGGTCGTGCTGCCACTCCATCAGCTGCCGCAGCCAGGCGAACTTCTGCTCGTCCTTGCCGCCCTTGTTCCCCTCCTTGTAGGCCCAGTGCGCCGCGATTCCTTCCTCGGCGATGCGGTGCATCTCCTCGGTGCGCATCTGGATCTCGATGCGCTCGCCGGAAGGGCCGATCACGGTGGTGTGCAGCGACTGATACATGTTCGGTTTGGGAATGGCGACGTAATCCTTGAATCGCCCGGGAACCGGCTTCCAGAGGGAGTGGATCAGTCCGAGCGCCTCATAGCAGGCAGGCACCGTCTTGAGAATCAGCCGGAAGGCGACGATGTCGTGCAGCTGCGTGACCGACGACAGCCCGTTCTTCCGCATCTTCTTCCAGATCGAATAGAGATGCTTGGGCCGCCCCTCGACCTGCGACTCGAGACCGGCTTCCTTCAGCTTGGTCTCGAGCAGCTCGACGACGTCGGCGATGAACTTCTGCCGGTCCTTGTGGCTCTCCTCGAGCTGCTTCTCGACGTCGGTGTACTCGCCCGACTTCAAGTAGCGGAAGGCTAGATCCTCCAGCTCGATCTTGATCCACTGGATGCCCAGCCGGTTGGCGAGGGGCGCATAGATGTCGAGCGTCTCCTGGGCGATGCGCTGCTGGCTGTCGGGATTCATGTGCCCGAGCGTCCGCATGTTGTGGGTGCGGTCGGCCAGCTTGACGAGGATGACGCGGATGTCCTTTGCCATCGCCACCAGCATCTTGCGGAAGTTCTCCGCCTGCTTCTCCTCGATGCTGGCGTTCTGCGAGGTCTGGAAGGTCCCCAACTTGGTCACGCCCTCGACCAGGTCGAGCACCTCGGGACCGAAGAGCTCCTTGATCTCCTCCGGCTTGGCGAGCGTGTCCTCGATGGTGTCGTGCAACAGGCCGGCGACGATGCTCGCCTCGTCGAGCTTGAGATCGGCCAGGAGTCCCGCCACCTCCAGCGGGTGGACGAGATAGGGCTCGCCCGATTTCCGGATCTGGCCCTGGTGCACCTTGGCGCTGTAGACGTAAGCCTTCTTGATCAGGTCCAGGTCGGCGTCCGCATGGTACCCGCTCACCTTTTCGAGAATGTCGTTCAGCCGAATCATCGCCAGAACCTTTGAGGCTAGCGGATCAATAACTCGCCAGCAAACTCGTCGGTCCTTTTTCGACGCCTTGCGACACTGTGAGATTCGGCCCGCATTGACCTAAGATGCCGCCATGATCACCTGTCCGGCTTGCGGGAAGGAGAACGAGGACTCCGCGGTCGAGTGCCGCCGCTGCAGGGCGCCCTTGCGGGAAGAAGCGGCGGCTGCTTCGTCCGCTGCCTTCGGCGAAGTCTGCCGGCGCTGCGAGGCGTACAACGAGCCCGGCGCCACGGTGTGCTCCAACTGCGGGCTGCAGCTTCTCGCCGGCGAGCAAGGCGGCGAGCCGCCGCTCGACAAGACTCCCGAGCAGCCGTACGCGGGCGGCTCGGTCAGCGACGAGATGTCTGCATTTGCGCTCAGCGCGGAGGAGGCTGCCGAGGCCGGCGGCTCCGCACGCAACGGCGATCCTTCGCTGGATCGGACGCCCGCCGACCCGTACGCCCCGCCTGCGCAAGCGCGCGGAGCCGCCCCCGCTCCGGGAGTTGCGCCGCGGAAGGCCGAGCCCGCTCCTCCGCCCCCGCCGGCGGCGGCGCCGGCCAGGGCGCAAGCCGCGGAACCCGCCGCGGCCGAGAAGAACTGCAAGAGCTGCGGCGCGGCCAATCCTCCCGCGGCTAAATTCTGTTTCGACTGCGGGACGCCCTTCATCAAGCGGCCGGAGCCGCCCAGGGCCGCGCCGACCGCGGAGCCGGTGAAATCGGAGCCGCCGCCTTCCATCCATGTCGATGCCGATCTGATCGCCGAGGAGGCCGCCTCGGAGGCGCCGCCGGCAGTCGAAGAGCAGGTCGCCGACTGGCCCTCGGCGGAACCCGCCGAGGAGGCGCCCCCGCCGTTCCAGGCCAGCCTGGTGGTGGAAAAGGGCAGCGCGCCCGGCACTGCCTTCGCTCTCGCCAGGCTGGAGAATTCAGTGGGCGCTTCCGGAGCGCAGATCGAGCTGGGCGAGGACGCTTTCGTCGCGCCTCACGCGGCCACGCTGCTCTTCGCCGAGGACCACCTCGTGGTGCGCGACGAGGGCAGCGCCAACGGTATCTTCGTCAAGGTTCGCGAGTCGGCGCCTCTGGAGCCGGGCGATCTCTTCATCGCCGGCGAACGGCTCTTGCGCTACGAGGGCGCCTGCGAGCTGCCCAGGGAGAGCGAGAGCGACACTCCCTTCCTCGGCGCGCCGCGGCCGGCCGGTCCGGTCGCCGTGCGCGTCAGCGAAGTTCTCGCGGGAGGCAAGACAGGCCGCACTTGCCATCGCTCCGGGCCGGTCATCGCGGTCGGGCGGAGCGGGTGCGATCTCAACTTCCCGAGCGACTCATCGCTCGCCGCGCGGCACGCGGAGATCCGGCTCGCCGAAGATGGATCGGCGACGCTCGCCGACCTGGGCCAGGCGCCGACGGGCGTGTTCCTCCGGGTCAGGCCGCAAGCGACGATGGATCTGCAGGCGGGTGACATCGTCCAGATCGGCGAACAGCAGCTGCGTCTCGAGCTGGGGTGATTCAGAGTCCCTTCAGGATCGTGTCGACGACGTCGCCGTACTTGGCGCGGTTGAGCCGCTTGGCCGCCTGGTATTCGCTGCGGGCGCGCTCCGTCTGGGAATTGAGGAAGAGCCCGCCCAGGCGGTAGTGCGCCTCCGCGTTGTCGGGGTCGAGCCGGATGGCCTGCTCGAGCAGGTCGCGAGCCGTGCCGGTGTCGTTGTTGGCCTGCCAGTCGGCGGCGCGCTGGACGAGCTCTCGCGCCTTGGCGGTGTCGCGCTCGACCGGAGGCAGCGGTGCAGCGGGAGCAGGAAGCGACGCAGCTGGCGTGCTCGTCGCGACCGGCGGAGCGGGCGGCGAAGGAGGCGAGGGCCGCGCGCGGATGACCAACATGGCAGCGCACAATCCAGCGATGGCAACGCCGAAGGCAATTGCCGCGCGCTTGCGCTGGAGCGGCCGCGGCGCGCCGACCACAGGGGCAGAGAGCGCGTCCGACTTGAGCGCGCTGGGATGAGTCGCCGGCGTCACTGTGTGCGGCGTCCCGGCGAAGACGAAGACGTCGCCGCGCTGCTGCGGCACCTGCAGCAAGAGCTCGCGGAATTCCTCGGCGGTCTGCGGCCGCAGCGCCGGATCCTTCTCCAGCGCGCGGAGGATGAGAGACTGCATCGCTTCGCTGATGGGCGCGTCGGGCTTCCGCTGCCGCGGCGGGATGGGCTTCTCGTTGACGTGCTTGGTGAGCACCTCCATCGAGTTCTGCCCGTCGAAGGGCAGATGGCCGGTCGCCATCTGGTAGAGGATCACGCCCACGGCATAGAGATCGCAGCGCGCGTCGAGCTGCGATCCGGTGGCCTGCTCCGGTGCCATGTACTGCGGCGTGCCGCAGACGACGTCGTGGCGGGTGAGGCCCGGCATGTCGCTGTCGAGAATCTTGGCGATGCCGAAATCGAGCACCTTGACGAAGTCGGGCCGGCCGCGCCGCTGCTCGACCATGACGTTCTCGGGCTTCAGGTCGCGGTGGATGACCTTGCTCGCGTGCGCCTCGCCCAGCGCGGCGAGCACCTGCGCCATGATCTTGCAGAGCCGCTCCTCGGCGAGCGGCCACTCGTCGCGGAGCAGGATGCGCAGATCCTTGCCCTGCACCAGCTCCATGACGATGTAGAGCGAGCCGTCGACGTCGCTCTTGCCGAAGTCGAGCACCTGGATGCTGTTCGGGTGGTTCAGCCTGCTGGCGGCCTTGGCCTCTCGCTCGAAGCGGCCGACCAGCGTCGGGTCCTCGAGCAGCGCCGGCTTGAGCATCTTCAGACAAACCAGGCGATCGAGTGCGAGGTGGCGGGCGCGATAGACCTTGCCCATCCCGCCTTGGCCGATCAGCTCCTCGATCTTGAATCGCCCCGCGACCGTCTGACCCGACAGCGCATCGCGCGCGGACCGGGGCGGCGCGGTCGCGATGCGCGCCGGCGTCACCGCGAGCGGCGTGCCGCAGTAGATGCACACCTTGCTGATGCCCGGCGGGAGGACGCGCGCGCAGCGGGGGCAGGTGGCGGACGCTGCCTGGTCCTTCGGCGCGGGCATGCTCCTCCTTCGAGCTGCGCGAGAGATTCGCACATCGAGCAGGCTTGCACCAACCGCGATTGCGCGCGCCTTGACCCCTCTTCGCGGCAGGGCATAAAAGCGACGCCATGGATTGCCCCCGCTGCGGCGCGCACAACGAGACCGAGGTCGGCTCGTGCCTTTCCTGCGGGGCTCCGATGGGCGACGACGAGGCGGTGCCCACCATGATGCAGAAGCCACCGAACACGCCAGTCTCCGCCACCGGGAAGGGGCGGCTGCAGCAGGGCGCTCCGCCCAAGCAGTGCCCCAACTGCATGACGCTCAACGCGGCGACCTTCAAGTTCTGCGCGCGCTGCGGGACCCCGCTCGGCGCGACGGGGCCGTCCGAGCAACCTGCGCAGCCCAAGGCGCCCGCAAAGCCCGCCGCGCGACCGGGGGCTGCCGCTGCTCCCGCGATGAAGCCCGCGCCGGCAAGACAATCGGCGCCTGCTGCGCCCGCCAAGGCGCCCGCGGCTGGAGGCGCGACGAGGCCGCCCACTTCCTCCCGCCCCGCTCCACCGCCTCCGCCGAAGCCCGTCACCGGCATCAACAAGCCGGTCGCGGCCAAGGCGCCCGCTCCGAGCAAGCCGCGCGCGCGCGTATCGGCCATCGCGCGCGACGGCAGCCGCTCCGCGGATTTCGTCCTCGTCAAAGACGAAACCAAAGTCGGCCGGGAGGTCGGCGACGGCGACGTGCGGCTCGACAAGGATCCGTTCATCGCCCCCCTGCACGCCGTCTTCAAATTCGAGGGGCAGCAGCTGACGGTGCTGGACACGGGCAGCCCCAACGGCGTCTTCCTCTGGCTGAAGGAGGGGCAGCTGCAGTCGGGCGACGAGCTGCGCATCGGCCGCCAGCGGCTGCGCATCGAGTGGATGCCCGAAGAGCCCGAGCAGCTCGCCGACCAGCCGCTCTGGGGAAGCCCGAACCCCGGCTATGCAGCGCGCGCGGTGCAACTGCTCGAGGGCGGCGGCGAGGGAGACGTCTTTCCCCTCCGGCCGGGCGAGAACATGGTGGGCCGTGGCACAGGCGACATCAGCTTCCCCCACGACGGATACGTCTCGAGCAAGCATGCCACCATCGTGGTGGACGAGGGCTCGCTCAAGGTGAAGGATCTGGGCAGCGCCAACGGCACCTTCGTGCGCATCAACGGGCAGGCGCCCGTCAACGCCGGAGATCTGCTTCTGGTCGGGGAGCAGATCCTGCGCGTCGATCCCGCCTGAATCAGCAGCGGTTGTTTGCCGGATCCGCAGCGCAAAGCGGCGCGGACATCCGGGCCGGCGCCGGCACCGGCGACTCGCCCTGCAGCGCCGCGAAAATCGCGCCGACCGCGATGGCGATGAGGATCTGTCGCAACGTCAGCCTGCTCATGACATCCCTTCGATGAAACAGACAGCGATTCGATTCACCCCGCCCGCTGCAGCCGTTCGCAGAGCTGCGCCTTGACCCGCGCGCGGAAGCGCTCCAGCCGCATCGTCACCGCGCTCTTGCCGACCCCCATCCGCAGCGCGATCTCGCGGGCCGACAAAGTGCCCTCCAGATAGAAGAGGCGCACCGTCTCCTTCTCCGGGCCTTCGCGCAGGCCGTCGATCACCTCGCGCACCGCGCGCAACTCGGCCTCGCGTTCGAGATGGTGCGAGGCCGCCGGCACGTGGTCGGCGAGCAGCACGGCCTCGCGGGTGGCATCCTCGGCCGCCTTGTTGTGGGTGGCGCGCGCGCTCAAGTAGCTGCGGGCGCGGTTGCGCGCGATGGTGAAGAGCCAGGCGCCGAAGCGGTCGCGGTCCTTGAGCGCGCCGAGAGCGCGGAAGGCGCGCACGAAAGCTTCCTGGACGACGTCCTCGGTCTCGTCTGCATCCAGCTCGGAGAAGGAGGCCGCCAGGCGCGCCACGGCGGGTCGGTAGCGGCGGTAGAGCTCTTCTTCGGCGAGCCTCTCGCCGCGCAGCGCGCGAGCGACCAGCGTGGAGTCTTCATTGCGCCCATCGAGCAGGGTCAGGCGGGCGGTCTCGAAATGGCGAACTGCCGGTTCGGCAATCGCTCGAATCGCGCGGTTCGTCGCAGGGGCCATGTCCCTTTAGCACCCGCCGTGCCCATGCCAAGGCCGGAAGTCAGTTTCAACGATTTCAGCGGCTTGCGTGGGCAGGGAACTGCGATACGCGACTCCCTACATGACAGCCGTGTCGCAGCCCGCCGCGCCTTGTGCGTGACTCGCCTCACGGATAACTTCCGCGCCCCATGCTCGGGCCGATCGACGAGAAGGCGCTGCGGGAGCTGGGCTGGCCGCGCCTCTGCGCCGAGCTGGCTTCCCGGAGCCGCACGCCGATGGGCCGCGAGCGCTGTCTTTCGCTTTTGCCTGCCGACGACGAGCAGGTCGCCCGGCGGCGACTGCAGCTGGTCGAGGAGTCGCGCCTCTTGCGGCAGCACGAACGGGAGCTGCCGGTTTCCGACGCCGTCGACATCCGTCCTGCCTTGGGGAGGGCGGCGCGCGAGGGATCGCTCGAGCCGGCCGATCTTCTCCAGGTCTCGCGCCTCATCCGCGCCTCCGACGCCGTGCGCCGCTCCTGCTTCTCGCAGGCCGACCGCGCGCCGCTCCATTTCGAGATGGCGCAGACGCTCGCGGAGCTCCTGCCGCTCGCCCAGGAGCTGGAGCGCGCTTTCGATCCCAAAGGCTCGCTGCTCGACAGCGCCAGCGCGCTCCTGGCCGAGCTGCGCGAGAAAGCGCGCGGCCTGCATCGCGCGATCAAGGCGCGCATCGAAGAGATGCTGCGCGACGAGAAGGTCGCCGCGATGCTGCGCGACAACTATTATTCGGTGCGCGGCGACCGCTACGTCCTGCCGATCCGCGCGGAGCACAAAGCGCACCTGCCGGGCATCGTCCACAACGCCAGCAACTCCGGACAGACCCTCTTCGTCGAACCGCAGGTGCTGGTCGAGCTGGGCAACCAGCTGACCATCGCCGAGGCCGGCGCGCTGGAAGAGGAGCAGCGCATCCTCGCCGAGCTCTCCGCGGCGGTGGGCCGGCGCGCCGATGTGCTGGCGCGCGACGTCGAGACGCTGGCGGTGATCGACGAGACCTCGGCGGGAGGCCGGCTCGCCGATGATCTCGCGGCCGGCGCGCCGGAGCTGGGCGGCGACCGATTCGAGCTGTTCAAGGCGCGCCATCCGCTGCTCGTCCTGCAGCGCAAGACGGGAGATGTGGTCGCCAACGACATCGCCCTTCCGGCGCCGGCGCAGGCGCTGGTGATCAGCGGACCGAACGCGGGCGGGAAGACCGTGACGATCACCTCGGTGGGGCTGTTCGCGCTGATGGCGCGGGCAGGGCTTCCCCTCGCGGCGGCGGCGGGCTCGCGAATGCCGCTCTACCGGACAGTCCACACCGCCATCGGCGACGAGGGCGACCTTTCGCGCGACCTCTCCACCTTCACGGCGCACCTCTCGGCGCTGCGGCGCATTCTCGAGGAGGCGGGGCCCGGATCGCTGGTGTTGATCGACGAGATCGCGGCCGACACCGATCCGCGCGAAGGAGCGGCGATCGCCATCGCGGCGCTGGAGAAGCTGGTCGGAGCCGGAGCGCAGGTCCTGATCACCACGCATCTCGAGGAGCTGAAGGCGCTGGCGCTCGCGGACGAGAGGTTCGCGCCGGCGAGCGTCGGCTTCGATGTGGACCGGCTGGCGCCCACCTATGCGCTGCGGCTGGGGGAAGTGGGCGCCTCCTCGGCCATCGAGATCGCGCGCCGGGTCGGTCTGCCCGAAGAGGTCTGCGAGCGGGCGCGGCAGATCCTCGGCAGCGGCGCCTCGGTCGTGTCGCAGGCGGTGGCGCTCCTCGAGAAGGAGCGCGCGGCGCTTTTGCAAGAGCGCAGCGAGATGGCCGCTGCCCGCGCCGAGCTGGAGCGATCGCAAGCGGCCCTGGAGCGCGAGCGCGAGCGGCTCCGCGAGCTGGAACGAGAGACGCGGGCCGGCGCGCGCGCCGAGCTGGTCGAGGACCTGTCCCGCAAGCGCACGCAGGTGGCGGAGCTGATCGCCGAGCTGCAGGCGGCGCCGAAGATGTCCCAGGCGGTCGAGACGCAGCGCGCGGTGGAGCGCGCTATCGCCGAAGAGGATCGCGAAGAGGCGCCGGCCGCAGCCGCTGTGCCGATCGCGCCGGGCATGACCGTGCGCCATCTGCGGCTGGGAACCGAAGGCGTCGTCCTCGACGTCACCGACGACCATGCGACGGTGCAGATGGGCGCACTCAAGAGCAAAGTGGCGCTCGAGGACCTGGCGCCTTCGCAGCGGCCGGCGCGCGTCGCGCGATTTCGCAAGAGCGGGCGCGAGAAGCTGGAACGCGCCGAGCAGGTGCGGGCGGCGCCGCTCGAGATGCGGGTGCCGCGCGTCGATGTGCGCGGAATGCGCGTGGAGGAGGCGCTGCGGGCGCTGGAGATGGAGATGGATCGGCTCCTGCGCGCCGGAGAGGAGATCGTCCAGGTGCTCCACGGTCATGGTTCCGGAGCGCTCAAGTCGGCACTGCGCGAGCACCTCGCGCGCAGCCCCTACGTGGCGCGCTCCCGTCCTGGCGAGTCACACGAAGGCGGCGATGCCGTGACGGTGGTGTCCCTGCGCGGGTGAGGCTCGCATCAGGCAAGTGACGTACTTCGCCCTTGCTCTCCCATCTATAGAACTTGGACATGCACCCCTGGCTGGCCTCGTTGCGCCACGACCTGGTCAAGCGCGCCCTCTGGCCCGCCCGCGACCTGCGCGACAGCGGCAGCCGCGACGTGGCCGCGCTGCGCCGCGGTCTCCTCGAGCTGACCGATGCACGTGGCGCGACCATCCCGGCCGTTCAGCTCTGGCAAAGGCGTCGGGCAGGATCGCCCTGCAGCCCGGCCGCTTGCGACGCCTTCGAAGGCGCGCTGGTCCGCGCCCTCCAGGCGTTGGAGCTGCCTTGGCCGGAGCCGCTCGAGGCAGTCCTCGCCCTGGAGAGCGCTTTCGAGGCCCTGGCGCGTTCCATGGAAGGGAGATGACCCTTGCCACGCCTGCTCGTCATCGACGATCGCGACCAGACCATCGAGATGTGCCACCGGCACCTCCCGCAGTTCGACTACGTCACACGCTGCGACCGGCCCCATCCCTGCCAGGTGTGCGACGAGCGCGACAAAGGCTGCCCGCTCAAGTGCGCTCACGACTACTTCGAGGCGGCCCAGGCGCTCGGCCGCGAGGGCGCGCTGCCCGACCTCGTCGTCCTCGATCTCCACTTCGCGCTTCCCGAAGAGAAGCTGCTTCCGAAAGAGAAGGAGGGCCTCGAGCTCGAGCAGGCGCGTCGCAAGCAAGGGCTCTACATCCTCGAGAAGCTGCGCAAGGACCATCCGAAGCTGCCGGTGGTGATGCTCACCACGACCGATGCCGACATGGGCGAGCGGCCGCAGGACCCGCTCGTCCACTTCTGCGAGAACGAAGTGGTCGACTCGCGGACGCTGGCGGCGGAGATTTCCCGGGCGCTCACGCTGCAGCACGAGGCGCAGGAAGGGCCGGTCTTCTGGGGTCGCTCTCCCGCGATGGCCGATCTCCGCCGGCAGCTGGCGGTGCTCTCGCGCTCACCTCTGCCGGTCTTGATCGAGGGCGAGACCGGCACGGGCAAGAGCTTCTTCGCCGAGCACGTGCTCCATCCGCGCTCGGGGGCGAAAGGGCCGCTGGTGGTCACCGACCTGAGCACGGTGCCTTCGACGTTGATGCCCGCGCATCTCTTCGGCTCTCGGCGCGGCAGCTATACCGGCGCGGTCGAGGATCACGCCGGCGTGTTCGAGCAGGCCCACGGCGGCACGCTCTTTCTCGACGAAATCGCCAACCTCGATCTCGAGCTGCAGCGCCAGCTCTTGCTGGTGCTCGAGCGCGGGACGGTCACGCGGCTGGGAGATTCGCGGCCGCGGCCGGCGGCGCCCAAGCTGGTGGCGGCGACGAATCTCGACCTCGAGCAGCTCTTGCGCGAGGGCCGCTTCCGCCCGGACCTCTACATGCGGCTCAATCCTTCCACGCGGCTGCGCATCCCGCCCTTGCGGGAGAGGCGGCAGGACTTGTCCGAGCTGGTCCGCTTCGCCGTCCTCGATGCGCTGCGCTCCGAGCAGCTGCGGCCGCTCGCGCGCGCCTACCTGGCGCGCTTTCCCACTCCCGAGGATTTCCTCGAGGAGAACTGCATTGTCGCCTTCGGCAAGCCGCAGGCGCGATCGGCGCGCCGCGATGCCTTCTCGGTCTTTCTCTCCCAGAGCGCACTGGCGCGGCTCGCTGCGCATCCCTGGCGCGGCAACCACCGCGAGCTCAAGCTGCTCGTCACCAACGCGCTGGTCTTCGCTCTCGTGCAGCAGCTGGATGCGCCGGAGCGACCGCGCAGCGAGCGCGCGCCCGCGGTGCTGGCGATCTCCGATCACCTGATCGATCAGCTGCTCGGCAAGACGCACGCGCCCGGACCCGTCCTCTGCAGCAAAGGCGCTGGCGGCGAGCGGCGCGTCGAAGTGAGCCTCAAGCCGGCGCAGAGCTTCGCGGAGATCTCCGCCGACGTGGAGCGGCAATATCTGATGGCGCTCTTCCACGCCCACGAGGGAGATCTCGACGGCATCGCCGCCGAGCTGTTCGGGCCGGGAGCGAATCGGCGCAAGGTGCACCTGCGCATGAACCAGCTCGGGCTGCGGCTGCGCGCGCTGCGGGGGGAGACGGCGTGATCGCTCTCTTCGCCGCGCTCCTCGCCGCGGGCGCTTCAGGTCAGTCCTCTGCGCCCTCGTCGCTCGAGCGCTCCTATCGCCGGGCCATCTCGCTCAAGCCTTCGCGATGGCAGCCCTATGCGAATCTTGCCCAGCTGCTCGCCGAGGCGCCCGACCGCTGGGACCGCGCTGAGGAGATCCTTGCGCTGCTCCAGCGGGGCCTGGCCTCGGTTCCGGCCGCAGCACAGCCCGCGCTCTCGTTGCGCATCGCCGATTTCGAGCGATCGGTGGGCCGGATCGCGCAGGCCAAAGCAAGACTGGCGGCCCTGCAGGAAGCGAATCCGCGCAGCGACGTCGCGCGGCGTCTGCGCGAGCTGGCCGATGGCATCGGGGAAGAGGAGCGCGCGCGAGCGATCGAGGACTGGCCTGAGCCGCAGGTCGCCGAAGCGCCGCGCGCTGCCCTCGCCGCCGCGGAGGCGCGCCTCGAGCAGGGTGATGCGCGCGAGGCGCTGGCGGCGAGCGAGAAGCTTTGTGCGGAGCAGCCCGCGTGGCGCGGCGCCCGCTGGCTGCGCGCGCGAGCGCTGGAGGCGATGGGTCGCGTCGACGAAGAGGCGCGCGAGCTGCGCATCCTGACGCAGCTTGCGCCCTCGCATGCGGCGGCCTGGCGCAGGCTGGGAGAGATCCTCGCGCAGCAGGGCGGGCTCTTCGAAGCCGACCGCGCCGACGAGGCGCTGCGCCAGGCGCTCGCGCTCGAGCCCTCCTCGATCGAGCTGTGGCTCTTGCGCGCGCGCGTCGCCATCCGGCAGGGGCGCGCGCAGGACGCGCAGCGCGCGCTGGAGCGATTCGAGCGCGCCGGCGGCGCCAGTCCCGAGGTGGCGCGGCTGGTCGCGGTGGCGCGCGCGCAGGCCGGCCTGGCGGCGACGGCGCAGGAAGAAAGGCCGGCGCTGCAGCCGCGCGAGCCCTCGCAACAGGCGCGCGCTCTCTTCCAGCAGGCGGCGAGCGCACCTCCCGAAATCGCGCGCCAGCTGCTGCAGGAGGCCGTCGACGACTCGCCTGGCTTCGTCGAGGCGGCCGGGGCGCTCTTTGCGCTCGGCGCCGATGTCCCGGAGAAGACGGTGCAGGCGCTCGACCAGGACGGCCCTGGACTGCTGGAGCTGGCTGCGCGATTGCGCCGGGCGGGGAGCGGAGCGGCGCTGGTTGCGCCGTTCCTCGATCGCGCTGTGCAGCTGGGCGCGCCCGAAGCGCTCCATGCGCGCGCGGCACTGCGGCTCGAACAGGGCGACCGCGCCGGCGCGCTCGAGGATCTGCTCGCCTACGCGGCCTCGCCGCGGCCGGACCATCTGGAGGAGGCGCGCGCGCTGCGAGCGCAGCTCGTGCCGCCGGCGCGCGACGACGTCTCGGCGCTGCAGGCGCGGTTGCGGCTCGTGGAGGATCGGCCGGAGGCGGCGCTCGCCGTGCTCGGGGGCCGCTGTACGCCGGGGTCTCCTTCCTCGCGGCTGCTCGCCCTTGGAGAAGTGCGCGAGTTCTCCGGACAGCTGCGCGAGGCGCTCGAGTGCTACCAGCTGGCCGGCGACGTTGGCCTCCCCCGGCTCGCCCGCGTGGCGGCGCGCTCTCCGGATGCGCGGGCCGTTCCCGAGTTGCAGCGCGCCGCCGGCCGCGGCGTGCCGGCCGCGCTCTGGGCGCTGGCGCGGATCGATCTCGATCAGCGAAAGCCGGACCAGGCGCTGCCGCTCGTCGAACGCTTTCTCGCCACGGCCGGCCCTGACGATCCCGGCCGGGCCGACGCGCGCGCCGCGCGAGAGCAAATCTTGAAGACCACGACCGCGGCAACCGAGGCGCGGCTGCGAAAGAGGGTCGCGGCCGCTCTCGGCGCAGCGGCGCTGCTCGCCGCGCTCGCCTCTTCCTTCTGGGGCGGCGCGACGATCGAGCGCGCTCTGCGCCGCGCGCCGCGCCTCTTTCCCACTGCCGCGCGCGCCGCGGCAGAGGTGCGCCACGATGTCCTCAAGCACAGGGCCAGCGCCCTGGGCATGCTCCCGAGCTGCCGCGCGGATGTAGCTCGTGCCCTGCTTTCGCCCGAGCCGGCCTCGCAGGCAGTGGCGCGCAGGTACCAGGAGCTGCGCAAGACAGCCCGGGCGCAAGGCGTCTCGCTGCGGCGGCTGTCGCGAGAGCCGGTGTTCGGACCGCTGGTGCGCGATCTCGCCCGAGCCGAAGATTTGTTGCGCGAGCCTTCGGGCAGCGAGGCCGAGCTGGCGCGCCTCGACGAGCGCCTCCGCCAGCTGCACGCGGCGCGGCTCTCGTCGCTGCTCCGGCTGGGGCCGCGCACGCGGCTGGACGCGGGCGCGATCGCCGGATGGATCCGCGACGTCGAGGCGGAGATGCGACGCGGCGGGTCCTCCTGGACGGCGCCGTCCATCCTGCTGCAGGGCATGGAGGTGGAATTCCCGGTCGAGCGCGGCGCGCTGTCGACCATCTTCGCCAACCTCCTGCGCAATGCCCAGGCGGCGGCCCAGGGCGGCAAGGTCATCGTCAGGCTGGGCGAGGAGCGCGACGCCGCGGGGCGTGACCTGACGGTCCTGCTCGTGGGCGACTCCGCGCCGGGCGGCATCTCGCTGGAGAGCATCGAGCGGCGCGAGACCGGCCGCGGCCTCGCGCTGGTCCGCGACCTCACCCGCGAGTGGCAGGGGCATCTGGTGGTCCGCTCGGAGGAGCCGCCCTGGAAGAAGGCCGTCGGCGCCTGCTTCCCCGCGCCGCCCGCGACATGAACTTTCTCGTCTGCGAGGACGGCAGCGAGTACACCGAGCGGTTCCAGCGCTTCCTCGGCGGAGAGTTTCATTTCGCCCGCGCCGGCCATTTCGCCGAGGCGCTCGCGCTTGCACCGCAGGCCGGCGCGCTCTTGCTCGACCTCGATTTCCACCGCACGCCGCGCGCGCTTCTCGTCGATGAGAGCGGCGCGCCCGCTGCTGGATGCGCAGAGGTGCAAGGCATCCTTCTCTTGCGGGCGCTCCGCTCGCGCGGCGTGAGACTGCCGGCGCTGCTCTTCGCCGATCTCGACGATCCGCTGCGCGCGGCGCAGCTGGAAAAAGAGCTGGCGCCCCTGCAGATCGTTTCGTCGGCGGAAGGATTGCCGCAGATCGCGGTCCTCTTGAGGAGGGTCGTCTGAGGCTCTGGCGCTAGCCGCAATGCTGAGAGCCGTGGTCGTGCTCGTGCTGGTCTTCGTGCTCGATGTCGAGCTTGTGCTGGTGCTCCTTTTCGTGCCGGATGTCGAGCTCGTGCTCGTTCTGATTTGGGTGCCGTGAACAAGCCCCGGGCACCCGAACGGGGACGACGCCGAGCACCAAAACGGGCAGGAGCACGAGCACGGAAGGACAATGGACGCTGACTAGCCGCGCACCAGCAGGGCGACGGGCAGCGTGGAGAAGAGCTCCTCGGCGGCCAGCCCCGCATCGCGCACCTCGCGCTCTTCGCCTGTGAGCACATCGCGCAGCTTCTCGCCCGGCTGCAAGCCAGGCACGGCGACGGTGGTGCCGGCGAACTTCTCCGGGAGAAACCGTGCGCCATCGAGGAGGCCGCTCACCAGTCGCGGCGCCACCGCGACTGCGACGTTGTTTTCCGAGGTGCGCGCGAAAGCGCACAGATTCGCGGCCCTCGACCCTTGCGCTTGCAGCGCGACGTATCCGCGGCCCGCGAAGAGCTCCGGATTCTTCTGCCGCGCGAGCAGCCCTGCCTGGGTGAGGAAGAGCTTGATGCGCCCGTCCTCCCACGAGCCGTACAGCTCCCGCGCCAGCTCGGCCCTGCTCAGCGTCGAGGCGCGCAGCTCGTCGAGCAGCTTCCTGCGCAGCGCGAAATCCACCGGCCGGCGATTGTCGGGATCGACCAGCGAGAAGTCCCACAGCTCGGTCCCCTGGAAGAAGTCGGGCACGCCCGGCGCGGCCATCTTGAGCACCAGCTGGGAGAGCGAATTGTGCATGCCGATCTCGGCGATGCGGCGGGCGAAGGGCAAGAGACCCTTCCAGAGCGGATGCCGGGGCGGCAGCGCGAACAGGCCGTCGATGAAATCGCGCAGCGCCTCCTCCCAGCGCGCATCCTGTTGGATCCAGCTTGTGTTGGTCTTCGCTTCCTTGGCGGCCTTGAACAGGTACGGCCGGATGCGGCCGCGCAGCGCCTCGAGATCCGCGGCCGGCGGCATGCCGGTGCCGTTGGGCCAGACGCCGATCAGCGTCTGCAAGAGGAGCATCTGCTCGTTCCGGTCGGGCGCGCGCCGGCCGTCGACCTCCCGGCGCAGCTTCTCGGTGCGGCGGGCGAAGGCGATGGCGGTCTTGCGCCAGTCGTCGGGCAGTTCCGAGAGCGCGTCGATGCGCGCGCGGATGTCCTCGCCGCGCTTGGTGTCGTGCGTAGCGGTGGCGAGCAGCGAGCGCGGCCAGCGCTCGGCGCGCAGCGCGTTGTGCTCGTGGAAGGCCTCGACGGTGTTGCCGAAGTGCTGCGGCTCGCCGCCGACCTCGTTCAAGGAGACGAGCCGGTTGTAGACGTAGAAGGCGGTGTCCTCCAGGCCTTTCGCCTGCACCGGCGCGAGTATCTGCTGCAGCTTGAGAGAGAAGGCGTGCTGCGCCGGCCGCTCGCTCTCCTCCACGTACGCCGCGAACTTCTGCAAGAGGATGTCTGCGATGAAGTCGTAGATCGATTCGTTCTCGACGGGATTGCGCCGCCTGGCGCAGGCCACCGCCTGGAGGATGTACCGGCGATCGCGCTCCTCGACCTCGTCCGGGCCGCTGATATAGGTGCGGTAGACGGGAAAGCACGCCACCACTTCGATGAGCGCGGCGCGCAGCGAGTAGAGGGTGAAGTCGCGCGTCCACCGGTTGCCCTCGGAGATGCGGTTGAGCTGGCGGGCGAGCAGGTTCATCTCGCTCGCCATCGCCGTGTAGAGGATCAATTTCTTCTTCTGGTAGACCAGCTCCTCGAAGTCGATCTCGGCGCCGATGAAGCGCGAGTAGATGCGCTGCAGCTTCTGCTCGTTCTCGCGGGCGACGAAGATGCCGTTGAGCGAATTGAGGAAGTCGTAGCCGGTCGTCCCCGCCACCGGCCAGCTCGGCGGGAGCGTCTCCGTGCGGCCGAGGATCTTTTCCGCAGCGACGAAGAGCGGCCGCCAGAGCGGCGAGGAGGCGCCCTTCTCTTCCAGCTCGCTCTGCAGTTGCTCGCGCAGGGCCGGCTCCAGCTGCTCCCAGCGCAATCCCCGCTGCGCGGCGCGGCGCTGGGCGCGCTCGAGGATGCGCGCGTCTTGCAGGAGGCGGAAATAGCGCCCCGGATAAGCCAGTCCATCGGGATGATCGATGCGCAGGCCGGAGATCTTTCCCTCCGCGAGAAGTTGCAGAGGCAGGCGATGCGCTTGCCCGAAAACCTCGGCGTCCTCCATGCGGATGGCGGCGAGGGAATTGATGTCGAAGAACCTCCGGTAATTGATCTCCTCGCTGGAGACGCGCCAGTGCGCCAGCCGATAAGCCTGCGCGTCGAGCAATTTGTCGAGCAGGTCGAAGCTGCGCGGCTTGCCGGCCGTGCCGTTGAAGAGGCGGACGTTCTCCTCCAGGTGGCGGCGCACCGCCTCGCTCAAGGCGCAGAGCGTCGCCACCCGCCGCTTGACGACTTCCTTCTCGCGCCGCCGCTCCTCCTGCCGGGCCGGATCCTGTTCGTGCCGCGAGGGCAGGTGGGAAAGCTCGAAGAGGATGCTCTTCAGCTCATCGAGCGTCTCGCCCGGACCGAGCTGCTTCTCCAGCTCCTCCAGCCGGTAGGCGAGGATATGCCCATAGGAACGGGGATTGATGGGGAACAGGTGATCGAAATAGCGAAGGCGGAAGGCGCCGTGGACGAGCTCCAGGCGCAGCTCGCCGCGCTCGAGCACCGCGCCGTAGCGATCGCCCAGGACCGGCACGAGCACCTTGTCGGCCAGCTCCTCCTTGAGCGGATGCCATTCGACGTCGAAGTATCGGGCGGCGCGCGAGCTGGGGCCGTTCTCGAGCACGTCCAGCCAGAGCCTGTTGCCGCTCCCCAAGCCCATGTGGTTGGGGACGATGTCGAGCACGTATCCGAGGCCAGCCTTCTGCACCGCGCCGGCGAGCTGGACGAATCCCTCCTCGCCTCCCAGCTCGGAGTTGATCTTGCCGTGGTCGATGACGTCGTAGCCGTGCATCGAACCGGGCGCAGCCTGCAGCACCGGGCTCGAGTACAGGTCGGTGATCCCGAGCTCGGCGAGATAGGGCATCACCGCCTGCGCGTCTGCAAAGGGGAATCCCTTGTGCAGCTGCAGGCGGTAGGTTGCGACTGGCTGCCGGACAGCCGACAGCTCGGCCGCTACCTCGTCGAGCAAGCGGCGGGCCTGCTGGCCGAGCATTTCCCGTTCGATCCTCACGGAGCCTCATTTCCGGTCGTACCGCTCCGCAAGATGTGCAAGCTCCCTCGCCATGGCTACCGCCTCGGGGGCGTTCCAAAGCTCGGTGAGGGTCCAGGGGAGTCGGAACGTCCAGTTGTGGCTGCCTACCGTGCCAGGGATATTCATCCGGTCGCGCCAGCCGAGCCCGTCGGTGATGGGGGTCAAGAGCGCGTCGGAGGCGGCGGAGTAGGCCAACTCCAAGAGCGCGCTGCGCGTTTGTGCAGTGAAGAGATGCTGCTCCGGACCGCGCAGGCGCCGCAGCGCCGGCTGGGTCAGCTGCTGTTCCCGTTCCCACTGCGGCAGCGCCTCCCACCAGATGGCCAACGGCTCCGTGTCGTGCGTGCCGGTGACGGTGACCGAGACATGCGGGAACTTCCGCACGTCGCGCGGCACGCCGCGGTCGTTCTCCCAGCGCAGAACCTTGGTGCCCGGGATCTCCTGCTCCGCCAACGACTGGCGGACGAAGTCGGGGACGATCCCGAGGTCCTCTGCCAGCACCTCGGCCTTCTCGCCGAGCAGGGTGAGGATCCGCTCGCCCTGCTCGCGCTGCTGCCGCTCCTCGGCCGGCACGAAGTAGGGTGCGCTCTTGTCGATCGGCCGCACGTACGTCCGGTAGAGGCCGACCACGTGATCGACGCGGTAGGCGTCGTACAGCTCGGCGGCGCGCTGGGCGCGCATGTGCAGCCAAGGATCGCCTTGCGCGCGCATCTCGTCCCAGCGCGGCACCGGCAGGCCCCAGTCCTGGCCCTCGGCGCTGTACGCATCGGGCGGCACGCCGACCGTCGCGTCGAAGCGGAAGAGGTGCTGGAAGCTCCAGACGTCGGCGGAGTCCTCCGCCACCATGAACGGCAGATCGCCCAGCACCTTGACGCCTTGCCGATTCGCTTCCTTGCGGCCGCGCTGCCACTGCTCGTCGGCGATGAACTGCACGTAGATGAGCTCGTCGATGGCGCCGCGCAATTCCCCGCGCGCGCGCTCGAGCGCGGCCGGATTGCGGTCGCGCAGCTCCGGCTCCCAGTCGCGCCAGCTCTTCTGCCGCCGGTCGTGCAGAGCGCGATAGAGGGCCCACTCCTCGATCCATTCGCGGTGCTCCTCGCGAAAGCGGCGCAGCGCGCGGTCGGTCTCGCTGCTCTTGCCCAGCTCGCGCTCGCGGAAGCGGGCGAACTCGCGCGCCAGTGCGCTGCGCTTGACCCGGCGGAAGGCGGTGAAGTCGACGCGCTTGTCGGCGCGCGCAGCGTCCAGCGCGGACCTCTCCGCGTCGGTCAATTCGAGCGGGCCGATGTCCGCGTAGACCGGCTCGAGAGCGCAGGAGCTGGATGCGGCGTAAGGACTGTCCTGCCCCGGCGAGACTTCATTGAGGGGCAGAAGCTGCCAGAGCGTGCAGCGGCTGGAGAGCAGCCAGCGCGCCACCGCGCCGGCGTCGGCGTAGCTGCCCAGATCGCCGCCTTCGCCTCGCACCGACCAGAGCGGAAGGAGGAGGCCGGCTCTGCGGCCCAGCGAAAAATGGTGTGGCACGAGACGGCTCCGGGTACAGGCCCCTATTTACGCCCGGTGCGGTCTCGCGAACAGCGTCAATTGTGGCATCTCGGTGGAATTTCCGGTACAGGCACGCGCATGCCGAAGCGGGCCACCACCGACCACGGCGAGATCATCCATTTCGCCGGCCGGCATCGGCTCTTTCCCGTGGCGAAACGCGACGACCGCAAGCAGGTGCGACTGGCGGCGCGCGAGGAAGTGCGCGAGGACGAGCTGCGCGTCGGCTGGCAGGACTACTTCCGGCCGTTCATCGACCGCGGCCTCGTCTTCCTTTACGACGAGACGGGCGGCCAGGCGGTGACTCGCGCGGAGGCGGATGCGGCGCTCGCAGCTGGACCTGCGGGGCCCGCGGGCGCTGCTTCGACGGAGCCGACTTGACGCCTTCGGGCTTCCCTGCCAGCGCCAGAGTGATGCGGCGCCGCGCCGGGTCGGCGGAGACGACCTCGACATCGATCTCCTCGCCGACTCCGTAGCTGCGTCCGGACGCGCCGACCACCAGCCGCTGCAGCTCCTTGTCGAGGCGGACGCCCTCGCCGAGCGATTCTGCCGGCACCAGCCCCTCGACGAACACGTCCTCCAGCTCGCAGAAGAGCCCGAACTCGGCAACGCCGGAGATGACCGCGCGATGCTTCTCGCCGACGCGATCCTGCATGTAGAGGGCCGAGTAGAAGGCGGCGATGTCGCGCTCGGCTTTCATCGCGGCGCGCTCGCGGTCCGAGCACTGCGCGGCGACGCCGGCGAGATAAGTCTCCTGCTCTTCGCGCTCGTGCTGGCGCAGCGGCTGGCCGCCCCGCGCCCAGTGCTCCTTCAAGAGCCGGTGCACCATCAGATCCGGATAGCGGCGGATGGGCGAAGTGAAGTGCAGATAGTGCGGCGCCGCCAGCCCATAGTGGCCGATGTTGTCGGGGCTGTACTGCGCCTGCATCATCGAGCGCAGCAAGAGCGTATTGAGCGCCTTCTGCGCCGGCTTGCCCTCGACAGCTTTGAGAAAGTCGTTGAGCACCGCCGGCGTCAGCTGCTCGGGAAGATCGAAGCCGTGCGTGCGCGCCAGCGCAGCGAAGGAGAGCAGCTTGTCTTCGTCGGGCACGTCGTGGATGCGATAGACGGTGGGAAGCCCGCGGACGTCGAAAAAGCGCGCCACCGCTTCGTTGGCGGCGAGCATGAACTCCTCGATCAGCCGGTGCGCGTCGTTGCGCGGGCGGCGGACGATCTCGGCCACCTTGCCCTCGTCGTCGAGGACGATCTTCGACTCGGGAAGATCGAAGTCGATCGAGCCGCGCTGCTTTCGCTGCGCAGTCAGCTTCTTCGACAGTTCCAGCGCGACGCGCAGGTCGTCGAGCAGCGGGCGCATCTCGGCGTCCGACGCGCCCGACAGCCCTTCCGCCACCCGCGTATAGGTGAGCCGCGCGTGGCTGCGCATCACCGCCTCGTAGAGATCGGCATGCAGCGGCCGGCCCTGATCGTCGAGCGCGAGATCGCACACCATGCAGAGGCGGTCGACGTCGGGATTCAAGGAGCAGATCCCGTTGGAGAGCCGCTCCGGCAGCATGGGCAACACCGTGCCGGGAAAGTAGACGCTGGTCGCGCGCCGGAGCGCCTCGCGGTCGAGCGGGCCGGCCGGCCGCACGTAGTGGGCCACATCCGCGATGGCGACCACCAGCCGGTAGCCCGAAGAGGTGCGCGAGGCGTGCACGGCGTCGTCGAAGTCGCGCGCGTCCTCGCCGTCGATGGTGACGAGAGGCAGGTGGCGCAGATCGCGGCGGCCGGCGATCTCGTCGGAGTGGACGTGATCGGGAATGCTCTGCGCAGCGAGCGCGGTCGCCGGGTCGAACTCGTCGGAGAACCCCTCGGCGTAGGCGGTGGCGAGGACCTCGAAACGCGGATCGCCGCGGTTCCCCAGGACGGCGATGATCTCGCCTTGCAGAGGGCCGTGCAGCTCGCGGCGCAGGCGGACCTTGACCATCTCGCCGTCGCGCGCCTTGGGATGGCGGGGGACGATGATGTTCTCGGTCATGCTCCGATCGTGGGGGATCACCCAGGAGGCCTGGCCGCGCGCCTGGTAGATGCCGAGCGCGAGCTGCCGCCGCCGCTCGACCACTTCGAGCACTTCGCCCGCGAGCCGGCCGTCGCGGCCGCGCATGGTTCGCGCCGAGACGACATCGCCGTCGAGAGCGCCGCGGACGAACTGCGGAGGAATGAAGAGGTCGTTCTCGCGCCCGCCGTCGGACGAGAGCGGCGTGACGAAGCCGTAGCCCTCCGGCTTGAGGTGGATCACTCCCGTCACTTGCCCGCGCGCCTGCGGCTCGCCGCTGCGCTGCCGTGCAGCTTCGACCATCGCCGCCGGGGCCTTGCGCGGCTGCGTGCGGCGCTTCTCCGGCGCTGCATCCGGCGCCGGTTGTCCCGCGAGGTAGAGATGCCCGTCGAAGCGGGCGCGGCCGTCCTTGAGCAGCTGGGCGAGGCCGCGGCGAAGCTGCTGCCGCGCGCTCTGGCCGAGACGGAGCTTTCCGGCGAGCTGCTTGAGGCTGAGGCCCTTCCCCCGCGTGCCCTGCAGCGCGGAGAGGACCTCGTCAAGATCGAAGGTCATGAAAGGGAGTTCTAGACTTTCTTCGGCTCGCTGTCAGAAGGCGGCCGGGGAGCGGCGTCGGACTTCGAGCAGCTGAAGCCGGGGACGTGCTCGCTGAGGAACGATTTGAGCGACGACATCAATTCGCGCGGCATCTGCGCCGCCAGCGCGGCGCGGCAAAGCGAGCGTGTGGCTTTGTAGGTGCGCACGAAGGTGATGCAGGGAGGACAGAGACTGAGATGATCTTCGAGGGCCTTGGACTGCTCCGGCGAGAGCGTTCCCTCGATGTACTCGCCGAGGAGCTCGACGCACTCCTTGCAGTGATGGATGGGGCTCGTCAAACGGGAGTTCCCTCGGGAGGCACTGATTCTAGCCGGCCTGCAAGTATGGATGCACCGGTCAGAGGGCGGATTCGCATCATTTGGCCTCGAAGAATTCGCCCAGCTTCTCGCGCAGCGCAAGTCTTGCGCGGTGGAGCCGGCTCTTGACGGCGGGAACGGTCAGGTCGAGGGCGGTGGCGATGTCCTCGTTGGAGAGGCCGTCGACGTCCTTGAGGAGGAAGACCGTTCGATAGTCGTCGGGAAGCTGGGTGACGGCCTTCTGGATGGCGGCGCCCAGCTGGGCGGACATCATCTTCTCGTCGGCCCGCTGCGACCAGTCGCCCGCCGGATCGAGGTAGCCCTCGGCCGAGAACTTGGGCCCCACAAGCTCGAGCGGCTGGTCGCTCAGCGCATCTGGGGCCCGGCGCTTGCGGCGCAGGCGCATGAGCGCGCTGTTGGCGGCGATGCGGTAGAGCCAGCTGGAGAACTGCGCCTCGCCCCGGAAGAGCGGCAGCTTCTGGTAGGCGTTGAGGAAGGCCTCCTGCAGCACTTCCTGGGCGTCGGCCTCCGAGCCGGTCATGCGCAGGGCGAGCCGGTAGAGCTGGCGCTGGTGGCGCTCGACCAGGGTGGCGAAGGCCTCGCCGTCGCCTTTCTGCGCCTTTTCGACCAGCTCGCGGTCGCCCGGCTGCCCGTCCTCGCGCGGTTCTTCTGTGACCTGTTCAGACAAGGGGCGGCACCGTAGAGCAGGCCGCGGGGTGGGTCAAGGCGCGGGAGGCAGGATCTTGCCCGGATTGAGCAGGTCGTCGGGGTCGAACGCCTTCTTCACCCGGCGCTGCAATTCGATCAATTCGCGCGACTGCTCGCGGGCGAGAAAGGCGCGCTTGGCGAGGCCGATCCCGTGCTCGCCGGTGATGGTGCCCCCCAGATCGATCGCGGCCTGCAGCACTTCCGCGACCGCGGCGTGACTCTTCTCCCGCTCCTCGGCGGAGGTGAAGAGCAGGTTGACGTGCAGGTTGCCGTCGCCGGCGTGGCCATAGCAGGCGGTCGGCAAGCGGTAGCGCTCGCCGATCGCGCGCACCCTCCGGATCATCTCCACCAGCTGCCCGCGGGGCACGGCGACGTCTTCGCTGATCTTGTGCGGCCGGATGGCGGTGAGGGCGATGGAGATGCTCCGGCGCGTCTCCCAGATCTTGCGGCGCTGCGCCTCGTCCTGCGCCGCGACGACTTCGCGGGCGCCCGCCTCGGTGCACATCTCGCCGCTCTTGGCGAGCTCTTCGAAGACGGAATCGCCGTGGCCGTCGTGCTCGACGATGAGCGCGCCGCCGATGCCTTCCGGAAACTGGAACGGCGCGCGGCCGGCGAGAGCGCGCATGGTGGGGCCGTCGAGTAGCTCGCAGGCGCGCGGCAGGAGGCCGGCCGCGAAGATCTTCTGCACCGCGAGCGCGGCCGCGTCCTCGTCGGGGAAAAAGGCCAGCAGCGTGGCCACGCTGCGCGGCAAGGGGATGAGCTTCAGGGTCGCCTGGACGATGACCGCCAGCGTCCCTTCGCTGCCGACGAGAAGCTGGGTGAGGTCGTAGCCGGCCACCCCCTTCCAGCTGCGGTGCCCGCACTTGATCAGCTCGCCGGTGGGCAAGACGGCGTGCACTCCGAGGACATAGTCGCGCGTCACGCCGTACTTGAGCGCGCGCGGGCCGCCCGCGTTGTGCGCGAGGTTGCCGCCGATGGCGCACATCGCCTGCGAGTTCGGATCGGGGGGATAGAAGAGGCCCTCCGCCTCGACCGCCTGCTGCAGCTTCTCGAGGATCACTCCGGGCTCGACCACCGCAACCATGTCGGCGCGCGAGACCTCGAGGATGCGGTTCATCTTCTCCAGCGAGAGGACGATGCCGCCCCGCTCCGCCAGGGCCCCGCCGCTCTTCCCCGAGCCGGCGCCGCGCGGAACGACCGGGATGCGCTTCTCGCGCGCGAAGCGCAGGACCTTTTGCACCTCGCTCGCGTCGCGCGCCAGCACTGCCGCCTGGGGCGGATAGGTTCCGTAGCCGCTTTCGTCGCGCTCGTAAGGCGAGACATCGCCCGCTACAAGTAGCCCGAGCGCAGCGAGCTCTTCGCCGATCATCCGAAGACCTCGACTGCGCTTCCCGTCATGGCGAAAGGCGCCTCGGTGCAGAGGAAGGTCACCACGCGCGCCACGTCCTCTGGCGAGATCTCCGGCTCGAAGGGAGTCTTCTTCAGCATCGCGGTGTCGACCGAGCCCGGAAGAACCGCGGCGCAGAAGATGCCCCGCTCGCGGCCTTCCTCGGCGAGCGACTTGATCAATCCGGTGAGACCCCATTTGCTCGCGTTGTAGGCTGCGGAGTGCGCCGTGCCGATCGTCCCGCTGATCGAGCCAATGGCGACGATGCGCTTGGCGCGGGCCCGGAAAGCCTCGCGTGCGCAGAGAAACGCGCCGCGCAGATTGACGCCGAGCACGCGGTCCCACTGCGCGGCGGAGAACTCCTCGATCGGCCCGCGCTCGAGAATGCCGGCATTGATGACGACGCAGTCGGGCTTGCCGGCCTCTTGGAAGAAGCGCCGCACCTGCTCCTCGTCGGAGACGTCACAGCGCACGCTCAGCGCGGCGCCGGGCAATTGGGGAGCGGCGCTCGAGGCGCAGATCGCGACCCGCGCCCCCGCGGCGAGGAACGACTCGGCGATGGCGCGGCCGATGCCCCGCGAGGCGCCGGTGACGAGGCAGAGCATCAGCCCTCCGCGCGCCGGGCCAAGGACGCGCGCAATTCCCCGTCCTTCTCGAAGACGCCCGCCCAGGCCTCGACGGTGACGCGGCTCTGCCTGCGCATGGGCCCGCGCACTTGAAGGCAGCCGTGCTCGGCGGTGATGACCACTCCTGCTCCGAGCGGCGAGAGCGCGGCCATCACCGAATCGCACAGGCGATGAACCAGCTGCTCCTGCAGGATGAGCCGGTGCGCAAGCGCATCGGTCGCCTCGGCGATCTTGCCGAAGCCGACCAGCATCTTGTCGGCCACGTAGCCCACCGCGGCCATTCCCTTGTAGGGCAGCAGATGATGGGGGCACATGGCATGGAAATCGATCTGCGAGGCGATCACCAGCTCGCCCCGGCGCGGCGCAGGCACGAGCGAGCTGCGCAAGGCCTCGACGGGATCGCGGGCGTAGCCGTCGAGCAGATCCTCGGCAAAGGCCTTGGCCACGCGCTCAGGGGTCTCGCGCGTCTCGGCGTCGAGCTCGGCTCCGCTCGCGAGCAACAGGGCCTCGATCGCCTTGGCGAGCGCCGCGCGATCGGCCGCGCGCGAAGGCCGCTGCGCGGGCAGCGCCATCACCACTTCCCCTGCGGGCCGCGATAGGCCACGCAGCTGGTGGGGATCTCCCAGAGCCGCAGCTCGAACAATCCGGGCAACTTGCCCGAAAGCTTCAGCCACATCCAGCTGGCGATGTTTTCGGCGGTAGGGTTCTCGATGAAGTCGTTGAGGTTCTTGTGGTCGACCTGGTCGAGCACCGCTTCCTTCACGGCCTTCTCCACGTCGCCGAAGTCGATGAACATTCCCGAATAGGCATCGGGATCGCCGCGGAGCACCACTTGCAGCCGGTAGTTGTGGCCGTGCAAGTTGAAACACTTGCCCTGATAGCGCGGCAGGCGGTGGGCGGCGGCGAAATTGAATTCGACTTCGATCTGATGCATCGGGAATCTCGTATCACCTTTCGATGCGCGTGCGGCCGGGTCGGCTCTGAAACCTTTGCATGCAAACTACATCTAACGGGCCGAGGGGAGGAGATCCCGCGTGGCAAGCGCCCGTCTACATGCCATCCAGAAGCCTCAGGCGGTGGAGCTCTATGCGGAGGCGCCGCTGCCGACCAAGCACGGCGTCTTGCGGGCGATCGTCTTTCGCGAGCGCGCGACAGGCAAGGAGCACATGGTCGCGGTCAAAGGCGACCTGCACGGCGCAGAGGGCGTTCCGGTGCGGGTGCACAGCGAGTGCCTGACCGGCGAGATCCTCGGCTCGCTCAAGTGCGACTGCCGGCAGCAGCTCGAGCACGCGCTCGATCTGGTGGGCAGCTCCGAGCGCGGCGCGGTCATCTACCTGCGCCAGGAGGGCCGCGGCATCGGGCTGGGCAACAAGATCCGCGCCTATGCGCTGCAGGCGGCCGGCGCCGACACCTACGAGGCCAACCGGCAGCTCGGCTTCGGCGACGATCTGCGCCGCTACGACGTCGCCGCGGCGATCCTCGAGCAGCTTGGGGTGAAGTCGATCGATCTGATCACCAACAATCCGCTCAAGATCGCCGGGCTGCAGGAAGAGGGGATTGCGGTTCGCCGGCGCATTCCTTCGCTGGCGCAGAGCAACCCGCACAACATCGGCTATCTGCGGACCAAGCGCGAGCGGACGGGGCACCTGATCGAGCTGGACAAGAGCACCGCCTGAAGGTAATGCCGATCAAAGGCCGTGCTCGTGCTCCTGCTCGACATCGTGTCCGACATCGTTCTCGTGCCTGAGCTCGTTTTCGTCCAAGGAACGATCGGTGCGGGTAGCACGCCGCTTTAATTGAGCGGCATTGCGCTTGAAAGCGCCCTGCGGACGGCGCGGCGCAGGCCTGCAAAGGGGAGCAGTTGCTCCGCTTCTTCGAGCGTGCACCAGCGATGCTCGATGTGCTCGGCCGAGAGCTTCGGCTCGCCCGCGGCCTGCAGCGCAAACGCCGTCTCCTCCGCGAAGAGCAGCCGCTCGCCGAGCGCGAAGGAATGCCGATAGCCGAGGTCGCGCAGCTCGCCGTTGAAGCCCGTCTCCTCGGAGACTTCCCGCGCCGCCGCCTGCAGCGGACTCTCACCGGGCTCGATGCCGCCGGTGAGGATCTGCCAGAATCCGCCCCGCTCCGGTGCGCGCTTGAGCAAGAGCACGCGGCCGTCCTCGCGGGTGACCGCCACACTGACCGTGCGCAGCTCGAAGGAAAGCTCGCTCACTTCGCTTTCCCACACCTCGCCGGCGCGGGCCGAGACAGTCTTCTCTACCTCCGCCATCGAAGGCGCCTTGCCCAGCAACGATTCGAGCGAGGCAACCCCGGCCTCGCCGATCCCGCAAGGAACGATGGCGGCGAAGTCGCGCAGATCGGTGCCGACGTTGAGAGCAAATCCATGCGAGGTGATCCAGCGCGAGATGTGCACACCGATGGCGCCCAGCTTTCCCGAGCGCGTCCACACTCCGGTGCGGCCGGCGCTGCGCTCGGCCGCGACGCCGAAGTCGCGCGCCGCGCGGATCATCAGCTCCTCGACCGAAGCGACGTACTTGCGCACGTCCTTGCGGTCGGGCTTGAGGTCGAGGACGGGATAGCCGACCAGCTGTCCCGGCCCGTGATAGGTCACGTCGCCGCCGCGGTCGGTCTCCCAGATCTCGAAGCCACGCCGCTCCAGCTCTTCGCGCGGGAGAAGGATGTTCGCTTCCTTCGCGCCGCGGCCGAGCGTGATCACGCGCGGATGTTCGAGCAGGAGCAGCGTGTCGGGCACCTCGCCCCGCGCGCGCGCCTCGACCAGGAGCTTCTGCATCGCAAGTCCGTCCGCATACTCGACCAGGCCGAGCCGGCGGACGTGCAGCGTCCTCACTGCGAGGTCTTCCCGGCGGGCGGCGAGGCGAGAAGCTCCTCGCGCTGTTCGCGCAACGACCAGGGCAGGACCGAATAGACATCTTCGAAGAGGCTCTCCCGCGGCGGCTCGGGCTTCTTCTCGGCCTCGGCGATGGCCGCGTTCACTTCCTCCAGCACCTTGGCGCGCAGCTCGTCCTCTTCGCGCGCGCTCCAGATTCCCCACGACTGCAGCCGGCCGCGCAGCAGGTCGAGCGGATCGCGCTTGCGCCACTGCTCGACCTCGCGCTCGTCGCGATAGCGGGTCGGGTCGTCGCTCGAGCTGTGCGCGCCGATGCGATAGGTCTCGCACTCGACCAGCGTCGGGCCGCCGCCGCTGCGCGCCTTGTCGACGGCCTGCTTCACGGCCGCATGGACCGCGACGGCGTCGTTGCCGTCGACCTTCACCCCCCCGAAACCGTAAGCCTGCGCCTTGATGGCGATCGATTCGCTCGCCGTCTGCTTGCTCGAGGGTACGCTGATGGCCCAGTGGTTGTTCTGGCAGATGAAGACCACCGGCGCCTTGAAGACGCCGGCGAAGTTCAGAGCCACGTGGAAATCGCCCTCGCTGGTGGCGCCGTCGCCCAGATAGGCGGCGACGACGGTGCGGTCGCCCTTGATCTTCGCCGCCATCGCTGCGCCGACCGCCTGCGGCAGCTGGGTGCCGATGCAGGACGACCAGCTCACTTGATGGACGGACTTCGACGCCATGTGCGAGGGCATCTGGCGGCCCTTCGTCTCGTCGCCGGCGTTGCCGAAGATCTGGCAGAGGTAGGGCACCAGGGGAAATCCGCGCAGGAGCATCGCCCCGCCCTCGCGCAGCGCGGGGAAGATCCAGTCGCTCTTTTCCAGCGCGATGGCGCTCGCGAGCGTGGCTGCTTCCTGGCCGGTGCAGGCGCCGTAGAAGCCGACGCGGCCCTGCCGCTGCAGGGTCATCATCCGCTCGTCGAGCGTGCGCAGGCGCACCATCTCGCGGTAGATCCGCAGGAGGATCTCGCGCGGCAGCGGCGGGGTCTCCAGCTTGTGCAGAGGCTGCATGGGCGCCTTCAATCGATGAGCAGCCGCTCGGGCGACTCGAGCGCGGCGATGACCTCATACAAGAACGCCGCACCGATATGGCCGTCGATGACGCGGTGATCGAACGAGCAGGAGAGGTTCATCCGCTCGGCGATCTCGATCCCGAGCGCCCCTTCGGTGCCGTGACGCACTGGCCTGGCCCACTCCTTGATCTTGTGCACGCCGAGGATGGCGACCTCGGGATGCTTCACCACCGGAGTAGCCATCAGGCCTCCATCCTTGCCGAGCGAAGTGATGGTGAAGGTCGAGCCCTGCAGCTCGTGCAGCTGCAGCTTGTTCTCCCGAGCGGCCTTGGCCAGGCGTTCGATCTCGGCGCCGAGCTGCCGGACCGACTTGTGCGCCACGTCCCGGACCACGAAGACCGTGAGGCCGGCGTCGGTGGCGGCGCCGAAGCCGAGATTCACCTCGCGCTTGACGACGAGCGCCTGCTTCTCCTCGTCCATCAGGGCATTGAGATCGGGAAATTTGTCAAAGCCGCGGAGGAGCGCCCGGGCGATGAAGGGCAGGTAGCTGAGCTTCGGCTCGCCCTCGCGCGTGAGCTGCGCATTGATCTTCGCGCGCAGCGCGGTGAGCGCGCCGGTATCGCATTCCTCGACGAAGGTGAACGGCACCACATAGGTGTGGCTCTGCGCCATGGTGCGGGCGATGCTCTTGCGCAGCCCGCGAAGCGGCCGCACTTCGTCGGCCTCGGCCGCGCCGGGCGAGGGAGGCGGAGGCTGCGCCGGCCTCTCCTGCCGGAGCTGCGCCTGGGCCAGCACGTCCGCCTTCATCACCCGGCCCTGCGGCCCGCTGCCCTGCAGCTGCGCGAGATCGACTCCCATCTCGCGCGCCATCCTCCGCGTCACCGGCGTGGCGAGCAGGCGGCGGTCGTCGCCGTTCCCGCCTTTGGCGCCCGGGGCTGGTGTGCCCGCGCTCTGCAGCGGCGCCGGCTGTCCGGCGTGCTGCGGCGGCAACGTCGGCGCGGCTTGCGCCGTGGCCGGAGCGCCGTCCACCTCGAGCACGACCAGTGTCTGGTGGACCTTGGCGATCTCGCCTTCCTTGCCCACGGTCTTGATCACCTTGCCGCGGCGCGGGCTGGGGATGGTGACGGTGGCCTTGTCGGTCATCACCTCGACGAGCGGCTGGTCCTCGGCGATCTCGTCGCCCGCCTTGACCAGCCATTTGACGATCTCGCCCTCGACCACGCCTTCGCCGATGTCGGGCAGCCTGAATTCGAACTGGGCCATGTCAGGCCTCGTAGTCTTTCAGCTCGCGGAGCTTGTGCAAGATGCGCGGCGCGAGCGGCAGGTAATCATTTTCCAGAGCATAGGGAAATGGGGTGTCCCAGCCGGTGATGCGCGCGATGGGCGCCTCGAGACGAGGAAAGCATCTCTCCTGGACCAGCGCGGCGATCTCCGCCGCGAATCCGCACGTCCGCGGCGCCTCCTGGACGATGGCGCAGCGGCCCGTCTTGCTCACGCTCCCGACCACGGCCTCGATGTCGAGCGGCCAGAGGGTGCGCAGATCGATCAGCTCTGCGTCCAGCTCGGGGAGTTGGCCGACGGCTTGCTCCGCCTCGTGCAGCATCGCTCCCCAGGCGATGACGGTCATGCCGCGCCCCTCGCGCACGACCCGCGCCTCGCCGATGGGAATGGTGTAATCGCCTTCGGGCACATCGCCCTTCGCCGCGCGGTAGACGCGCTTGGGCTCCATGAAGATGACCGGATCGTCGGAGCGGATGGCGCTCAAGAGCAATCCCTTGGCGTCGTAGGGATTGCTCGGATAGATGACCTGCAATCCCGGGGTATGGATGAACAATGCTTCGGGCGATTGAGAATGATAATGCCCGCCTTTGATTCCCCCTCCCGCCGGAGTGCGGATCACGACGGGCGCGGAATATTGTCCGCCGCTGCGGTAGCGGAGCTTCGCCAGCTCGTTGACGATCTGATCGAAGGCCGGATAGATGAAGTCGCTGAATTGGATCTCCGGCACCGGCCGCAGCCCGTACATCGCCATTCCGATCGCGGCGCCGACGATGCCCGCCTCGGCCAGCGGCGTGTCGATGACGCGGTCGGCGCCGAACTCCTCGATGAGTCCCAGCGTGGCGCGGAAGACGCCGCCGAACTTGCCCACGTCCTCGCCCAGCACCACCACCCGAGGGTCGCGGCGCATCTCGACCCGGAGCGCGTCATTGACGGCCTGGATGATGTTCCAGGACGGCATCAGGCGCCTCCGTCCACCCAACGCTGCACGAAGAATTCGCCGGCCTTGTAGCTCGAGCGCACCAAGGGGCCCGCGGCGACGAAGCGGAAGCCGAGGCCGATCCCCTGCTGCTCCAGCTCGGCGAAAACTTCGGGCCGGACGAATTCCTCCACCGGCAGATGCTTCTCGCTCGGCCGCAAGTACTGCCCGAGGGTGAGGATGTCGCAACCGACCGAGCGCAGATCGCGCATCGCCTGCAGCACTTCCTCGCGGCGCTCGCCGAGGCCGAGCATGATCGAGCTCTTGGTGCGCATGCCCCCGCGCTTGTAATGGGCGAGGACCTGCAGCGACTGGCGGTAGGTCGCGCGCCGGTCGCGCACGCGCGGCGTGAGCCGCTCGACCGTCTCGAGGTTGTGCGCGGCGACGGTGGGCGCGGCGTCGATGATCATCTCGAGAGCTTCGACCGAGCCCTGAAAGTCGGGCGTGAGCACTTCCACGAGAGTGCGCGGCGCGGCCCGGCGCAGCTCCACGATCGCCTGCGCAAAATGCGACGCGCCGCCATCGGACAGCTCGTCGCGGTTGACGCTGGTCACCACCAGGTAGTCGAGCCCCAGCCGGCCCACTGCCTCGGCGAGGTGGCGCGGCTCGAGTGGATCGAGCGGAGGGGGCGTGCCGCTCGCCACGTCGCAGAAGCGGCAGCCGCGCGTGCAGACGTCGCCCATCAGCATCACCGTGGCCGTGCCGCTGCCCCAGCATTCGCCCATGTTGGGACAGCTCGCTTCCTCGCAGACCGTGTGCAGGCCGAGCTCGCGCAGCGTGCGGCGGACGGAGTGATAACGGCCCGAGCCGGGCATGCGGACCTTGAGCCACTCGGGCTTCGGTTCCCTCTTGCCGAGCTGCACCAGCATCGCGCGGCGGTATAACCGAAAGAGCCGGCGAGCGCGAGTGGCGTATGCTCGCCGCGTGCACCGCTGGCGCATTGCCACGCTGGGCGCCGTTCTCGCGGTCGCGACGGCGGCGCTCTTCCGCGGGCGGGTGCACCCCGACGAGATTTTCCAGTACCTCGAGCCCGCCAACCATCTCGCTTTCGGGCCCTGGATTCGCTCCTGGGAATGGGAGCAGGGCCTGCGCAACTGGGCCGTGCCCGGCGCCCTCGGCGGCCTGCTCGAGCTCCTCTCGCTGGTCGGTGTGCGCCATCCCTGGGCGCTGGCCGGGGTGGTCTTCATGTCCTGCGCGGCGATGCAAGCGATCGGCACCGTCGCGCTTCATCGATTGATCGAGGAGCGCGACGGCGGCGGCCCGGCCCTCCTCGCCGCGATCGTGCACGCCAGCTGGGGCGGATGGCTGCTCTATGCCGCGCGGCCGCTCGGCGATGGCTTGAGCGTCGCCGCGCTCTTGCCTGCGCTGCTTTTCGCGCAGCGCAAAGACGGGTTTCGCTGCGGTCTCCTCCTCGGAGCGGCCTTCGTCATCCGATACCCTTCGGCGATTTTCGCGATCCCCATCGCCGTGAGCCTGGCAAGAGAGCCGCGCCAGTTGCTCGCCTTCCTCGGCGGTGGTGCGATCGTTCTTTCAGGGCTGGCTGCGCTCGACTGGCTCACCTGGGGCAGCCCGCTCTACTCCGCGCTCCATTACCTTGCCTTCAACTGGTATTCCGCCGCGCACTTCGGAGCGCAGCCCTGGTGGTGGTATGCGCCCATCTTCGCCGGCATGGCGCCGATCCTGCTCGCCTGGCATTTCCTGCGCGGTCTGCGGCGCAAAGACCTGCTGGTCGGAGCCTTCGCCACCTATCTTGCCGCCTTCACGCTGATCGGACACAAGGAGGCGCGCTTTCTCGTGCCGCTCTTGCCGCTCTTCGTCGGCATCGCGGCAGCGCCGGCCTTCGCCGATCTCGCTCGCCTCCCCAGGACGCCCGTCGCAGCCCTCTATCTCCTCACGTCTCTAGCTGCCGCCACCGTGCTGCGCCCCTTCGGCCTGCACGCCGAGGTGATCGACGCGACCGTCGAGATGGGCCGCGATCCCTCGCTCACGGCCGCGCTCGTCGCCGGCCCGCAGATGTGGAATACGGGCGGCCGCTTCTATTTCGGCCGCAGCGAGCCGCTCTACCTCAACGAGATCGATCGGCTCTCGGTGGTCTCGCACGCTCTGGTGGTGCAGGGCGCCCTGCCCGACACGGAGCTCGAGCGCGCGGGCATGAAACGATGGCGATCGCGTGGCGATGCGGTGATCTGGCGGAAACGTTAGCCGCAACCGCGGTGCAGCATGAAATCGACGACTGCCTTGGCAACGCGCTGCGCAATCCACGGCGCCCCGATCCTCGGGCTGACGTTCTCCACCAGCGAAGAGCGCCGGGCCGCCAGCGGGCAGGTGGCTTTCGCCTCGGAAACAGTGGCGAAATGCCCACCCAGCGAGAGCCCGAGGGCGACGGTGCCGGCCGCAAAACTACGCCGCCATTGACTGGCTTCGAGCGTGCGGTCCATCGGGAGCCTCCTCCCCGCGCCCGCTTGAACAACGGCCGCGGGACATCCTTCCCCGCGATAGTGACGCTAGATGTGCAGCGGTTTCCCGCGCACGCCGTGGGCGGCTTCGCCGACCGCTTCCGAGAGCGTCGGATGCGGCCGGATGACCTGCATCATCTCCTCGCTGGTGGCCTCCAGCCGGAGGAGCGAACAGGCCTCGGCGATCAGTTCGGTCGCGCGCGGCCCGACGATGTGGACGCCGAGGACTTCATCGTATTTCTCGTCGGCGACGATCTTCACCAGCCCTTCCTGCGCGCCGAGGATGGCCGCCTTGGCGTTGGCCGAGAAGGGGAAGGTGCCGACCTTCACTTTGTATCCCTTCTCCCGAGCCGCCTTTTCGGTCAGGCCGACGGACGCGATCTCAGGATCGGAATACGTCGCCCCCGGCGTCAGATCGATGCGAACCGGATGCGGCTTGAGGCCGGCGATGCGCTCCGCCGCGAAGATGCCCTCCACCATGGCGAGATGTGCGAGCTGCGGATGCGGCCGCCCCTCGACGGAGATGACGTCGCCGATGGCGTAGAGCCACTCCTCGCCGGTGAGCATGGTCCTGGCATCGACCGCGACGAAGCCGCGGTCGAGCTTCACCTTGGGAAAGGCCTCGAGGTTCAGGTTCTCGCTCACCGGCCGGCGGCCGACGGCGCAGAGGAACATGTCCGCTTCGATCACTTCGCTCCCCTTCTCGGTCGCGACCGTCGCCTTCAAGGAGTCGCCCGCGGGCTCGACCTTCTCCAATTTCGCCCCGGTGAAGGACTTGATGCCCCGGCGGCGGAAGGCCTTCTCGAACTCGGTGGAGATGTCCTCGTCCTCGAGCGGCACCAGCCGCGGCAGCATTTCGACGATGGTGACTTCGCTGCCGAACCGCTTGTAGACGGAGGCGAACTCCACTCCGACCGCGCCCGCGCCGAGGACGATGAGGCGCTTGGGAACTGCTTCGTTCTGCAGCAGCTCGTCGGAGGTGACGATCTTCTTGCCGTCGATCTTGATGCCGGGGATGACCTTCGGCGCGCTGCCGGTGGCGAGAATGACGTTGCGCGCCTCGATGGACTGGCTGCCCGAGGTGCCGCCGCTGACGGAGAGCTTCCTCGGCCCGGTGAAGCGCGCTGCGCCATGCAGCCGGTCGACCTTGTTCTTGCGGAAGAGGAATTCGACGCCCTTGGCGTTCTTGCTGACGACCTTGTCCTTGTAGGCGTTGACTCCTTTCATGTCGAGCGAGACGTCCTTGACGACGATGCCGTGGTCGGCCCCATGGCGCGCCTCTTCGAGAAGCTCGGCCGAGTGGAGCAGCGCCTTGGTTGGGATGCACCCGCGCAACAAGCAGGTGCCGCCCAGCCGCTCGTCCTTCTCGATCACGACGGTCTTGAGGCCGAGCTGGCCGGCGCGGATGGCCGCGACGTAACCGCCGGGGCCGGCGCCGATGATGACGAGGTCGTAAGTCGCCACGCCTCCTCCTCTGGCAAAGGGGGCAGCTTGGTAGCGCCCGACGAATCGCCTGTCAAGGACGGCCGGCGCGCTGCGCGGCGAGGAGCGCAATGAGAATGGCGAGGCTCAGGCCCGGATTGTATTCTCCGCGCCCTGAAAGGGGGTACCCATGAAGCTCGCAGCGTTTCTCCTCCTCGCCGCAGCCGCTGCCTCCGCAGACGAAGCCAAGAAAGCGCCCAGCCCCGAGGAGCAGGCGTTGATGGAGAAGTACATGAAGGCCGCCGCACCGGGTCCCGAGCACCAGAAGATGGCGAAGATGGCCGGCAAGTGGAAGCTGAAGGTGACTTCCTGGATGGCGCCCGGCGCGCCGCCGCAGACCAGCGAGGGCACCGCCGAGTACCGGACCATCATGGGCGGGCGCTTTCTCGAGGAGGAAGTGCACGGCACGATGGGGAACGACCAGCCCTTCGAGGGCCGCGGCATCGACGGCTACGACAACGTCACCAAGGAGCACTTCGGCACCTGGATCGACAACATGGGAACGAGCGCGATGATGATGCGCGGCAAGTGCGCCGGCGAGGGCAAGAAGTGCACGATGAAGGGCAAGATGGCCGACCCGATCGCCGGCAAGGAAGTGCCCGTCAGCTCGATCATGACCGTGAAGGACGACAACAACTTCACCTGGGAGATGCACTCGCCCGGGCCGGACGGAAAGCCCTTCAAGTCGCTGCAAATCGATTACACGCGGCAGTGATCAGCGCCGCGCGGGCAGACCGGCGGCCTCGCGCACGGTGCTGGCGAGGCCGCCCCAGTCCCACTTGTCGCGCGCCTTGGCGAGCGCGGCGATCAGGTTGTCCCTGATCAGCGAAGCGAGCGGCAGCGGCACGCGCAGATCCTCGGCGGCGCGGAGCGCGAGGGAGATGTCCTTGAGGCCGAGCGCCAGCGCGAAGCCGGCGGGCTCGAAGCTGGTCGCGGCGATGCGGTTGGCGTAGCCCTTGGGCAAGGGCGCATCGGCGAAGAGGATGCGCGAGAGGGTCTCGGAGAGCCGCATCGGATCGATCCCCGCCTTCTCCGCCAGCGCGAAACCCTCCCCGAAGGATTCGATCAAGGAAGCGATCATGAAGTTGCCGCACAGTTTCGCCAGCGAGGCTTGCGGCGCGGTGCCCATGGGAAAGATGCCCTCGCCGAGCGCATCGAAGAGCGGCTTGCACTGCGCCACGGCCTGCTCGTCCCCGCCGGGAACGATGCGCAGCTTGCGCGCGGCAGCCGCGTCGGGGCGGCCGAAGACCGGCGCGGCCACGAAATGCTGCCTCGCCGCCTTGTGCGCCTCGTGAAGCCGCTGCGAGAGCGCGGGCGAGATGGTGCTCATCCCGACATGGGTTCCGCCCTCGCGCAGGCCGCCGACGATGCCGCCCTCGCCGAGCGTCACCGACTGCACCGCAGTGTCGTCGGCGAGCATGCTCACGACGATGCGCGCACCTCTGGCTGCCTCGCGCGGGGTGTCGCATTCCTGCGCGCCCTCCGGAGCCTTGCCGCGCGTGCGATTCCAGGCGCGCACGGAAAATCCGGCGGCGACGAGATTCGCCGCCATCGGGCGCCCCATCTGCCCCAGGCCGCAGAAGCCGATCGTCTCGCCGGCCATCAATACCTCCCGAAGAGCGCCTTCAGGCGGCCGAAGCCTTTGCCGAGCATCGTGCGGTAGACGCGCAATCCCGTCGCCCAGGCCTTGCGCGAGTACGGGTAGTACCAGAAGGCGGGGAAGTCGATCCGCTCGAGGTTGACGTGGCGGACCTCGCACAGGTCCTGGATGCCGTGCTTGCCGTGCACGCGCCCGAGTCCGGAAGACTTCACGCCGCCCCAGGGGGTCTCGGTCGCGGCGTGGGTGTAGAGCGTGTCGTTGTGCATCACCGTGCCGGCGATCAATTGATTTGCGATCCGATCGGCTTTCGCTCTGTCTTTGGTAAAGACATATGCCGAGAGCCCATAGGAAGAATCGTTGGCGAGCTTGATCGCCTCGTCCTCCGATTTGAAGGTCATGATCGGCAGCATCGGCCCGAAGGTCTCCTCGCGGACGATGGCCATGTCCTGGGTCGTGCCGACGAGCACGGTGGGCTGCACGAAGCGCGCGCCTTCGGGGGTGACCGTGATCTCCCCGCCGACCAGGACTTTCGCGCCGCGCTGGCGGGCCTCGTCGAGGTGCCGCTTGACGATCTCCACCTGCGCCTGCGTCGTCATGGCGCCGACGTCGACCTCGTGCTGGTTGGGCTCACCCTGCCGCAGCTTGCGGGCCAGCTCGGTCACTTTTTCGGTGAAGGGCTTGGCGATGCTCTCGTGCACGTAGACGCGCTCGACGGAGGCGCAGGTCTGCCCGGAGTTGGCGAAGGCGCCCCAGGCGATCTTGCGCGCCGCGCTCTCGACGTCCGCGTCCGCCAGCACGATCGCGGGATCCTTGCCGCCCAGCTCGAGCACGCAGGGGATCATCTGCTCGGCGGCGGCGACGTTGACCTTCCTTCCCGTCACCACGCTGCCGGTGAAGATGACCATGTTGATGCCCGATCGGATCAACTCCGCTCCGACGTCGCCCTTGCCTTGCACCACGCCGAAGAGGCCGCGCGGCAGGCCGGCCTCCTCGAAGAGCGCGCGCGTCTTCTCCAGGATGATGGGAGTGAACTCGCTCGGCTTGACCACGACCGCGTTGCCCGCCATCAGGGCCGCGATGGCGTCGGCTGCGGGAATGGAGAATGGATAGTTCCAGGGGGAAATGATTCCGATGATCCCGCGCGGATGACGTCGAAGGTACGATTTCTTGTGCGGGAACAGATGCAGGGAGATCTTCTCCTCGCGGAGCAGCTTCTGCGCATGGTTGCCGTAGTAATGGGCCGCGTCGGCGACCGGCAGCACCTCCATGAAGAGCGATTCGTTGCGCGTCTTGCCGTTCTCGCGCGTCAGGTGGTCGCAGAACTCCGCGGCGCGATCGAGCAGCAGATCCTTGAAGCGGAGGAGCACCTCGCGCCGCGCGGCGAAGCTCTTGCGGGCCCACTCGGGCTGCGCCGCTCTCGCGGCCTGCACGGTCTCGCGCACCTGCGCTGCGGTCGCGACACGCACTTCGCCGAGGAGCTTGCCGCTGCCCGGCTCGTAGACGGCGAGCGTGCCCTGCGAGGTGACCGACCCCTGGGGAGCCCGGGAGACGGGGCGAGCTGTCACCTGGTGTCCGATCGACTCTGCCATGATCTTTCCCTTCCTCTGCGGGGGCCCGGCGTACGCCGCGAGGCGCAGCATGTCAATCGTTCCTTGCGCCTGCTCCGGCGGCGGCGGTACACGTCGATCGATGCGCCTTTCGCTCACGCCGCGCGCGGTTACGGCCGTGCTCGATCGCGCCCGCCAGGCAGACGCAGCCGGATGGCTCCTGCGCATTGCAGTCGTCGCGGGCGGCTGCAATGGGTTGACCTATGATCTCTACCTGGTGCCCGACGCCGGCCCGGAAGACTTTACGATCGAGGCTGGCGCCTTGCGCGTCGTCGTAGACAAGGCGAGCGCTCCCTTGCTGGAGGGCACCGAGATCGATCTTCCCGCCCGCTCGCCCGGCTTCCGCTTCGAGAATCCGCGGGCGCGCAAGTCGTGTTCCTGCGGGGCGAGCTTCGAGGTCTAGGTGCCAAAGCTGCTCCGCTACGGCGCGCTGGTGCTGACGGTCGCGGTGCTCGTCTGTCTGTTCGGTTTCGTCCACGCGCGCGTCTCGGGCGGTCCGGCCGAAGGAGCGCGGCCCTGGATGTATGGGCTGCTCGTCTGCTTCGCCGTGATGGCGCTCGCCGCCGTGTACATGGCGGCTGTCGGCGCGTACCACACCATCCTCGCGCTCTTCGGCTGGGACGGCGGCCCGGGCATCCTGCGCAAGAATCCTCATTACGTTCCGGGCAGCGACGAGCCGGTCCCCGACGGCACGCGGCTCGATCGGAAGTAGGGGTCCCGATTTCGAACGGCTATTCGTCGCGCGAGAGCGCGGCCAGGAGCAGCTCGCGGCGTGAGTCGAGCAATCGGGCCGCAAAAGCGAGCAGGCCGCCATAGGCGAGGGCCATGGCGATCAGCTCTCCTCCATAGGCGGCGAAGAGCGGCAGGCCGAGCAGCTGCGCCAGCGCGTACGGCGCCCAGGCCGCGCCGGCGAGGAGCGCCATCGCCAACAGTCGCGCGCCGACCGGTCCTGCGCCGCGCACGCGCCGCAGACGCGCTCCGCGCACTGGCAAGGGAAAGAGCGCGCTGGTGGCGTTTCCCAGAGTGGCGAGCAACGGAAAGGTCGCGGCGTGGGCGATGAAGCCGACCGCGATCTGCTGGCCGCTGACATGGGCCGAGAACGCCGCCACTGCCGCGAGCAAGCAGAAGATGGCGGCCGAGAAGCAGTAGGCGACGAAATTCTTCGCCGCGATCAGCTCGCGCAGCGAGACGGGCCAGAGAAACCAGGCGCGCGCCGCCCCGACATCGCGCCCGAACGCATTGGTGGTGATCTCCAGCACCCCCAGGTGCGCATAGACGGCGGCGACGAGCAGCGGCTGCGGCCCCGAGAACATCGTCCGCACCAGGAGCAGGTACGCCACCGGCACCAGCACGAGCTGCAGCCAGCCGATGCGCACGACGGTCTTCGCCTCCTTCTCGAAAAGCGCCGAGAACGACTGCGGCAGGAGCGGCAGCTTCCATCCCGAGGAGCGCGCCGCCCGCTCTGGCGCAGCCGAGCTCTCCGGCGGACGCAACAGCTCGCGCTGCGAGAGTCGATGCGCGAGGACGCTGCAGGCGAGGCCGAGCAAGAGGAGCAGCAGCGCGGGCGTGAGTGCATGCAGCGGGCGATGCTCGGACCATTCCTGCGCCAGCACCGCCGCCCAACCCGGCGGGGTCCAGGCGATGGCGCGCCAGTGATGCTGCGCGAAGAGCGCGGCCAGCCCCGGCCGCCCGGGCCGCGCGACGGAGAGTTGAAATCCGCCGAAGCCGGTGATGAGCAGCGCGACGGAGAATCCGCGCCGGAGCATCGGCCGCGCGTCGAAGACGGCCCCAAGCGCCGAGCCGAGGTGGAGCACGCCCACCGTCGCCCAGATGGACAAGATCTCGGCGACGAGCAGGGCCGCGAAAGATGGCGCGCCCGGCATCCGCGAGACGCCCAGGGCAATGGCGACGAGCGGCGGATAGAGCAAGAGCCAGACCGGCTCGAAAAAGATGGCCGCAAGATTGATCGCGCTGAGCAGCCGCGCCGGCACCGGGAAGGTGCGGAAGCGGCGCGGATCGAGAAAGGTCGCCCCCTGTGCCGCGGAGATGAGAGCCAGCCAGACGCGCCCGACCAGGACCATCGTCAGCCAGGTGGCGAAGACGGCGAGCGGTCCGCCGCGCGCGGCGAGCGCTGCGGGACTGCGCGCCAGGCCCTCCGCGGTCTCGAGCGCGACCAGACAGAGCGCGGCGCTGAAGGCTCCGCCACCCAGGGCAGCGACGAGCGCCAGCGCCACCCGGCCCCACTGCCGCTCCTGGATCAAGCGCCGCCGCCAGAGCGTGAAGCGGAGCCAGAGAAGCGCGCGAGTCGCTTCCATCAGAGGAAGGAGAGGCGGCGCGTGCCCCCGCGGCCTTCGCCCACCAGCGCGACGAAGGCGTCGCTGAGGCTTTGCGCGCCGGGCACGGCGGCGAGGACGCCCTGCAGAGTTCCCTGCGCGATCAAGCGGCCGCGGTGGATGACGCCGACCTGGTCGCAGAGCCGCTCGACGACTTCCAGCACGTGCGAGGTGATGAAGACCGTCAGCCTGCGCCGCTCGACCAGGCCCGAGAGCAGCGCCGTGAGCGACGCCTTGGCGACTGCGTCCACGCCTTCGAACGGCTCGTCGAGAAAGAGCAGCTCCGGTCCGTGGATGAGCGCCGCCGCGAGCGCAAGCTTCTTGCGCATGCCGAAGGAGTAGTCGGCCACGAGCTTGCGGGCCTCGGAGGAGAGCTCCATCGCCTCGAGCAGCTCGTCGGCGCGGCGCGCTGCCTCGGCCCGGTCGAGCCCGAAGAGCCGCGCGACGAAGATCAGATGCTCGCGTCCGGTGAGGCGATCGAAGAGCAAGAGGCCGTCGGGCACGACGCCGATGCGCTGCTTGACCTCGTCGCCCACCGGCCGTCCGAGCACCTGCATCTCGCCGCTCGTGGGTGAAAGCACTCCGGTGAGCATCGAGATGGTGGTGCTCTTGCCCGCGCCGTTCTCGCCAAGAAAGCCGTAGAAGCTCCCGCGCGGAACGCGCAGGTCGATGCCGTCGACTGCCAGCTGCGCGCCGTAGCGGCGCGTCAGGCCATGCGTCTCGATGGCAAATTCGCTCACGCCGCCGCGGGCTTCTTGCCCAACGAGACCGGCTGCGGCGCAGCGACGCTCCCGCTGCGCGGCAAGGCCGCCTCGCGCGCGAAGGCGAACGCCTCCTGCACCACCTGTTCGGGAGCGCGCTCGACGATGGGCGCCTGCTCCTTGTCGGTCATGTGCGTGTGCGTCTTCATCGAGCAGAACTTGGGCCCGCACATGGCGCAGAACTCGGCGGTCTTGAAGGCGTCGTGCGGCAGCGTCTCGTCGTGCTTCGCCTTGGCGGCCTCGGGATCGAGCGAGAGCCTGAACTGCTCGTTCCAGTCGAAGCCGTAGCGCGCTCGCGAAAGCGCATCGTCGCGGTCGCGCGCGCCCGGGCGATGGCGCGCCACGTCGGCCGCGTGGGCGGCGATCTTGTAGGAAATGATTCCGGCGCGCACGTCGTCGGCGTTGGGCAGGCTCAAGTGCTCGGCCGGCGTCACGTAGCAGAGCATCGATGCGCCGTGCCACCCGGCCAGCGCCGCGCCGATGGCGGAGGTGATGTGATCGTATCCCGGCGCGACATCCGTCGTCAGCGGACCGAGCACGTAGAAGGGGGCCTCGAAGCAGGCCTCCTGCTCGATCTTCATGTTCATCTCGATCTCGTCCATCGGGACGTGACCAGGGCCCTCGATCATCACCTGCACATCGTGCTTCCAGGCCTGCTGGGTGAGGTGGCCGAGCACTTTCAGCTCGGCGAACTGCGCTTCGTCCGAAGCATCGGCGAGGCAGCCGGGCCGCAGCGAGTCGCCCAAGGAGAAGCTCACGTCGTGCTTCTTGAAGATTTCGCAGAGCTGGTCGAAGTGCGTGAACCAGGGATTCTCGCGGCCGGTGGCGATCATCCACTGCGCGATGAGGGCGCCGCCGCGGCTGACGATGCCGGTGATGCGGTGCTGCGCCAGCGGCAAGAAATCGCGCAGCACGCCGGCGTGGATGGTCATGTAGTCGACGCCTTGCTCCGCCTGCTCCTCGACGATGTCGAGCAGGTCCTGGGCGGTGAGGCTCTCGATTCGCTTGACGCGCTCGACCGCCTCGTACATCGGCACGGTGCCGAGCGGGACGGTGCTCTTGCGCAAGAGCTGATTGCGGATCTGCGGGATGTCGCCGCCGGTGGAGAGATCCATCACGGTGTCGGCGCCGTACTTCAAGGAGAGCTCGAGCTTGCGCAATTCCGTCGAGGCGTCGCCGTCGATCTGGCTGTTGCCGATGTTCGCGTTGATCTTGCAGCTCGAGGCGATGCCGATGGCCATCGGCTCGAGCTCGGGGTGGTTGACGTTGGCGGGGATGATCATCCGCCCGCGCGCCACTTCGCTGCGCACCAGCTCGGCGGGCAGCTTCTCGCGCCGCGCGACGTGCTCCATCTCGCCCGTGACGATGCCTTGCCGGGCGAAGTGCATCTGGGTGACGTTGGGAAGTCCCCGCCGCTTCGAAACCCACGCTGCGCGCATCGACAAATCTCCCTCTTAAAACGGGGTTGGACAGTAACGGCGCCGCCTCGGCGCGTCAACGGGCCAAAAAACGAAAGCGCAGCGATCGCCGCCCGCCTTCGGCAGGAGCCGCGGGTCGCGGTAGCATCGGAGGATGCGACCGCTTCTCTTGACCCTTGCGGCGATGGGCTGCGCTTCCCTGCGCACCGCGCCGCCGCTGCCGGCGGCGCCTGCCTGGCTCAACGGACAGCACATCGCCGTCGAAGGTCCGCTCAAAGTCGGCGTGGGCGGACCCGAGCTGGCAGCCGCTGGCTTGCGCGGCGCGGTGCAGGCCGACCTGCGCAGCGCCGGCTTCGAGGTGGTCAAGGCCGCTTCGGCCAGCGAGCTGCGCCTCTCGCTCGACTCCTTCACGCGCACCGACGAGGCGGTGATGGGCGGCACCCTCGTCAAGGCCAGCCTCTGGCGCTCCGGCCGCGAGGTCGATCGCTTCGAGGTCACCGCCGATCAGCTCGACTGCGTCTCGCCTTTGTGGGGGGTCTCGGCGCAGAAGAACGCCGAGTGCTTCGGCCGCGGCGTGGTGACGGCGCTGCTCCGCTCCGGCAAGGTGGCGGAGGCCGCAACCAATGCCCCGGCCACTCCGCGCGCGCAGCCGGCGCCGGTCCAGATGCTCGCCGCGCAACCCTCGCCGCCCCGCAGCGACAGCACCGCGATCGCCGCGCCGGTGCAAACCCGCGCTCTGCCGCTCAAGGGAAAGCTGGCCGTCCTGGATCTGAAGAATTTCACGCGCGACCTGAGCAAGGAGAACGCGCAGTACTTCAGCGACGTCATCCGCCAGGCCTCGTTGAAGATGGAGCCGGGTCTCGACATCATGACGCGCGAGAACCTCCTGGTGCTGCTGCAGGCGACCGGCAAGAAGCTGGAGGAGTGCGAGGGCGAGTGCGAGGTCGACACCGGCCGACGCATCGGCGCCGACCACATCGTCAGCGGCGAGATCCAGAAAGTCGGCAGCCGCTACAAGCTCACCCTGCGCCTGCACGACACCAAGGAGGGCAGGCTGCTCGCCTCCTCCATCGGCAGCGGCAAGAGCATCGACGAGCTCGACGAGAGCGCCCAGAAGGCCGCCGAGGATCTCTTCACCGCTCGCTGATGCCGGACGGAGGTCCGCCCTTCAATTCACCGGCGATCCGCCGCGCGCCGTAGATGTGATCGAGCGCCTCGAGCAGCGCCGCGCTGTGCACCGCCACTGCGCGGTTGAGCTTCTCGTCGTAGTAGTAGTCTCCGCCCAGCGAGTGGATGTTGCCGTCGAAGATGAGCCCGACGATCTGCCGGTCCTTGTCGAACACCGGCGAGCCGGAATTGCCGCCGATGATGTCGTTGGTGCTGCAGAAGTCGAGCGGCGTCGAGAGATTGATCTGCTTCTTCTGGTTGGCCCGCAGCCAGCTCTCGGGAAGCTTGAACGGATCGCGGCCCGTGGCGCGCTCGAAAGCGCCCGCCATGGTGGTGAGCGGCTCGACGTGGTGGTCGATCTCGTCCCACCCCTTCACCGAGCCATAGGACAGCCGCAGCGTGAAGGTGGCGTCGGGATAGGTCGAGGTTCCCTCCAGCTCGAACTTGGCCTTGGCGATCATCTCCGCGCCCCTCTTCTCCGCCGACTCGATCTCGTCGTCGTGCCACTTGCGCAGCGCGCGGGCGTCGGGATCGATGAAGCGCGCGAGATCGATCATCGAATCGGTCGAGGCCAGCACCGCCTCCTTGCCCTTGCCGTCCTGCCAGAGCTGCCGGCGCAGCTGCACGTCCTTGAGCTTGCTGCCCGCCACCAGCTCGCGGGCGAGCTCGTCTGGGGATTTCTTGCCCAGCACCTTGTGCACGAAGGGATGGTCCGCCCCCAGCTCCTCGCGCAGCTTGGTCAGGCTGTAGGTGAGCCGGAAGACTTCGAGCTCGTCGTAGATGGGCGCCTTGGAGAAGAGCGACTGCTTCAGCGAAGGCAGGGCCGAGTCGCGATACTCGCGCAGCCGCTTCTGGTTGGGCTTGCCTAGCTCCTCGGTGCCGCGCAAGAGGGTGCGGGCGATGGTGAAGAGGCGCGACTTGAAGCCATCGCCGCCCTCGACGTACCGGTACTCCTTGCGCCGCGGGCGGTACTCGGCGAGCGCCTTGGCGATCATTCCCCAGCCTCCGCCGTACTCCCGCTTCATCCGCGGCTTGGAATCGACCTTGGCGCGCAGCGACTTCTCGCGCTCGCGCTTCGGGTCCCACACTTCCCGCGAGATGAGCGCCTGGTAACGGCCCTTCAACGCCTTGTAGCTGTTCTCCACCCCGAACAGCTCCGCCTCGGAGATGCGGTAGTGCTCGGGCGAGATCTTGCCGAACTCGGCGACCGCGCCGCGGTATTCGGCGAGATCGAACAGCCTCTCGGGGAGCGCCACGTCGCGCTGGTACTGCAGCTCCGCCATCGTCAGGTCGCGGTCGGTGCCGCCGGGATGGCCGGAGACGAAAGTGAGATCGCCCTCGCGCGCGCCGTTCGGCGACCATTTGAAGTAGTGCTCGGTGCGCGCCGGCTTGTCGTTCTCGTAGGCGCGCAGGAAGGAGACGTCGAGGTCGTAGCGGGGGAAGTTGAAGTTGTCGGGGTCGCCGCCGAAGAAGGCGATGGCGAACTCGGGAGCGAACACCAGCCGCACGTCCTGGAAGCGCTTGTAGCGATAGAGGTCGTAGATGCCGCCGTGGTAGAGCGTGACCACGTCGCAGCGCAGCTTCTCGTCGTCGGCTGCGCATTCCTTCTCGATCGACGACATCTCCGCCTTCTGCCGTTCGTTGTACGCCTGCCCCGCGAGCCCCTTGGTGGCGGCGTTGACGCGTGCGGTGACGTCGGTGATCTGGACCAGCTCGTTGAGCTCGATCTCGGGACAGCGCACCTCGTTCTCCAGCGCCGGCGCGTAGAAGCCGTCCTTGACGAAGTCCTTCTCCTTCGTCGAGAGGTGCTCGATGCAGCGATGGGCGCAGTGATGGTTGGTCATCACCAGGCCCTCCGGCGAGACGAAGCTCGCCGAGCAGCCGCCCGCGAGCCGGACCGAGGCGAGCCGCGCCTCCTCGAGCCACTTGGCATCGGGAGCGAAGCCGTACTTCTTCGCTACCTTGGCGGCTGGGAAGTTGTCGTAGGTCCACATCCCTTCGTCGGCGCGCGCGGCGAGAGCGGCAAAGACTCCAAGCACGAGCATGCGCTTCGGTTTCATCGGGCGGGTCTCCTTGGGGCGCGCTGTTCTCTGCGAAATCGCGCACTCCGTCAAGGTGATCGCGATCCGTCTTACGGCGGAGAGACAGCGGCGAGCAGCGCGCCGAAGCGCTCGATCTCCGCGGCCACCTCCGGCTCGTGCAGCCACTCGACCGGAAAATGCCGCTGCGCTCGCAGATATGCGTCGAGCTGGACGTCGCGGCCATAGAGGGACGCGACGGCGCGGGCCGCGTCGGCCAGCTCGGCGCGCGCCAGCTCGGGCCGCTCCAGATTTGCCTGCGCATTCTCCAGGCTGCGCCCGGCGCGCGCCAGCTGCGCCCGGTCGTGCAGCCGGAGATTCTCCCGCCGCGAGACCACCGACATGGAGTCGAGAAACCGCGCCAGGTTCTCCACCATGTTCTTGATCTCCCGCGTCTTCGGCGGCGTCACCCGGACGAGCTGGTAGAGCTGCGCGCGAGTCTCGAGAAAGATCCGCTTGTCGCTGGTGCGCAGGGAGGGGAGCGCGCGAGTGCGGGAGAAGGCGTGCAGATCCTTGAGCGCATCCTCCAATGCCGGAAGGATACGCTCATCGTTGGCGGCCGCGACGCGCTTGCTGTGCGCGCGAAAGACGAAGGCGAGATTGGTGGTGGCCTGGCGGACCAGGATGCTCTCCTCCAGCTCGCTGGCGTAGCCGGGGATGACGTCGCCCCGATCGACCTCGGCGACGAAGCTGCAGATCTGGTAGATGAGCTCGCCCAGCCCGGCGCGCATGCGGCCGCGGAACTCGAGCAGGTCGCTGATCAGGTGCCAGGGATCGGTCATCACCGTCGGGTTGCGCAGCCGCTCGCCCAGGTGAGCCACGTCGTGGCGCATTCCGCCCGTCACCGCCGAGACGAGCTTGGCGATCTCCTGCTCGGTGCTGAGCACGGGCTCGGCGACCGGCGGCTGCTCCGCCGAGCCCGGTCCGAAAGCCTGGTCGAGGTCGTCGGGCGCGTCCTTCCCGGGCGGCGCAGGGAAGTTCTCCTGCGCCGTGGCGATGATGTCGTTGACGTGCTGCACGGTCTCGCCCATCACCGGGGCGAGCTCTTCCCAGAGCGCGAGCGTATGGCCGCCCTGCTCTTCGTCGGCCTCGTGCCGCACCAGCGCCAGCTCGGCGAGCTTGAGGATGCCCTCGGCGCAGGCGAGGAGCAGCCGCGTCACCCGCTCGCGCAGGCCCTGGTCGAAGCGGTGGGCCACTTCGAGCAGGCGCCCCTCGACGGCGCGCGCCGCCTGGTCCTCGGCCGTCAGCGTCGAGTCAGGCGAGGGAGGCATCGGAGGATGGCTAACACGGCGGAGCGCCGCCATGGAACAGCGTCAGGGCGCGCGGGCCTCGGGCTGCCGCGCGCGCAGCGCATGGAAAAAGAAAAAGGCATTCAGCCGCCGCTGGAAGTTGCGCAGCTCGGCCACGCGCTGCTGCACGATCAGCGGCCGCGCCTTGGCCAGGTCGTTCTGCTCGAGCGGGTCGCTCTGCAGATCGTAGAGCTCGTCCGAGCGCCGGCCGAAATGATGGATCACGGCTTCGCTCGCGGTCACGCGCGTCATGCAGGTGCCGAGACAGGAGGTGATCAGAACCCGGTCGGGGGGCGAGTCGAAGATGGATATGCCATGCAGCCGCCCGCTCTGGATGCGGAACCCGAGCAGCTCCAGCACCGTGGGCAGGATGTCGAGCTGGCTGACCGGCCCGGGCAGATGTCCGGGCTGGACGCGCTCTCCGGTTGGATCGTGGAAGAGCATCGGCACGCGCAGCGCCTCTTCGTAGGGCACGGAATTGTGGGCGCGGCGCCCGTGCTCCCCGAACGCCTCGCCGTGGTCGGCGACGATGACGAACAGCGTGTTCCGCAGAAGGCCCAACTTGGCGTACTGGGCAAACAGCGAACGGAGGAAGACGTCGTCCGCGTGGACGTTGTTCAAGTAGCGGTCGAGCGCGTCGTCGGCGGAGAAGAAATGATGGTCGCCGTGCCGGGTGAGCCGGTTGTAGTCGTGGTGCGCGTTGACCGTCAGGTAGGCAGCGAAGATCGGCCCCTCGCGATGCGCCCGCAGCCACTGCTCGCTGGGGCCGAGCATCATGTCGTCCTCGCGGCCGAGGAAGTTCGCCTCTTCGTAGCCCGCAGAGGGCATGTCGTCAGGCTTGAGGAACGTCTCGAATCCCATGCTCGGCACCGCCCGGAGCCGACCCTCGAAGCGCGGATTGGCCGTCTGCATGTAGAGGGTCTGGTAGCCCTGTTCCGCGAGCAGCTTGGGCAGACAGCGGCCGAGGAGGCCGGTGGTGAGCGCGCGCGGCTCCAGTGAGAGCGAGGGATAGATGCTGCAGAAGATGGCGGTGAGCGCCTTCGCCGTCGAGGGAATGACGGCGTAGGCCTTGTCGACGACCAGGCTCCGGCGCGCGAGCGAGTCGAGAAAGGGGGTCGTCTGCAGCGAGGGCTCGTAAGGCGTGACCGCCCGCGCGCGCGTCGACTCGAGGATGACGATGACGAGATTGCGCGGCGGCTTCTCCGAGACGCGCTCGATCGACAGGCGGCCGGGCTCGAAGAAACGCGCTGCCGCGATCGCCTGATCGACGGCAGGATCGATCGGCCGGCTCGCCGCCAGCGCCGTCGATGCCACGTAGAAAACGGGGCTCTGCGCAGTGGCGCGGTCCTTCACGGCGACGCCGGGAGGAAGTGATCCGAGCGCCACCGCGGGCAGCGTGAGAAGTACCAGGCTGAAGGCGACCGCGCGCGAGCGCCGCTCGCGGCCGAGGTAGAACTCGTGATGGGCGGCGCGCAGCGCCCAGGCCCGCACCAACCAAGGCCCCACCATCGCCAGTACGAAAACCATGCCGCACAGGCACCACTGGCCCACCGTCACCTCGCCCGCGAGCAGAAGGCCGAGGTCGTGGGGGTTCCAGAACATGTGATTCAGCAGCGGCCAGTCGAGCGCGTCGGCCGTCTGCATGAAGTAGACGTGGCTGGCGGTGTTGATCAGCCCGAGCGCCAAGGCGCCGATCTGCAACACGATGGCGACCGCCACCCAGAGGCGGCCATGCTGGTTACGGACGAGCAGCAGGACGCAGGCGAGCAAGGCAAAGGCGATGTCCCCCAAGAGCCAGTGGATGGTGAGGAGAAGGCCTGCGCCCGTGCCGACATTGGCCGGCTCGGCGATCTCGTTGAAGTGCAGCGAGAGCCGCGACAGGTGCAGCGTCAGATCATAAAGAATGAACGGCAGCACCAGCGCAGCCACGAACAGCTGCGACTCGGTCCAGCGCGGCGCGCGCTGCCATTTCACTCCTGCAGGATAAAGCGCCCTGGCGAGTTGATACCAACCTACAGGGGCTTACGCAGCCTCGTCGAAGTCGGACAGGTAGCGGCTGAGGAAGTTGCGGGTGCTCTTCTCGACCTGCCGGACACGCTCGCGCGACAGGCCCCACTGCTTGCCCAGTTCCTCGAGCGTGCGGGGATCGTCCTGCGTCAGCCGATCGCTCAAGATGTCCCAGGCCAGCTCGCCCATGCGCTTGCGCACCTTGCCCAGCGCGGTGCGGACGTTCTCGTTCTGCTGGGCGCGCATGAGCTGCGCGTCCGGGCCAGGCCCTTCGTCGGCCAGCCGGTCGAGATGGGTGGCGTCGCTGTCGCCGTCGGAACCGAGCGTCTCCTCCAGCGAGATGTCGCGCGGAGGAAGCCCGCCATTCGGCATGGTGCGCCGCACGGCGGAAGGACCGTCCTTCAAGCAGCGGGTGATGTACGCGCGGATCCACCAGACCGCGTAGGTGGAGAAGCGGTTGCCCTTCTCCGGATCGAAGTGCTCGATGGCCTTGAGCAACCCGTAGTTGCCCTCCTGCACCAGGTCCTCGAGCCGGACGCCGCGGCCCATGAACTTGCGGGCCACGGAGATGACGAGCGAGAGGTTGTGGACGACCAGCTTCTCCTGCGCGCGCTTGTCCCCCTTGCGGGCCTGCCGCGTGACGACCAGTTCGGTCTCGCGATCGAACGGCGGATGCGCGCGGATCAGCTTGATCAGCGGCGCCAGATCGTCGAATTCACTGCGGTCGCGCATCATGCCCTCTCATTTCCCCGAGAACGTCCTTTCCTCCCCTTCGATCTGACTGCCCAACATCCCATCGGTTCACGCATTCCTTTGATGCACAACGCAACGAGACGTTGCTCATTTCCCGGCGCGTCGTTATGACGCAGGGTTCCGTCTCGGCCTTCCTTAGACGCCCGAGGAGCGGATTCGTTGCAGAAACTGCCGTCCCCCTTCCATGAGCCTCTGCGGGCTTGGTTCGAGGCCTCTTTTGCCGCCCCGACGCGGGCCCAGGCGCTCGGCTGGCCGCCCATCCTCGAGGGCCATTCGACACTGCTGCTCGCTCCGACGGGTTCAGGCAAGACGCTCGCTGCCTTTCTGACCGCCATCGACCGGTTGATGTTCACACCACCCCCTGACAAGCGGGCGAGATGTCGTGTTCTGTACGTCTCGCCGCTCAAGGCCCTGGCGGCCGACGTGGAGCGAAATCTGAGGGCACCCCTCGCCGGCATCGCGGCCCTGGGCGGCGCGCTCCATCTCCCTGCGGTGGGCATCCGAACCGGCGACACGCCGCCCGCCGAGCGAGCGCAGATGCAGCGGGCGCCGCCCGACATCCTCATCACCACGCCCGAGTCGCTGTACCTGCTGCTCACCTCGCAGGCGCGCGAGATTCTCCGTTCTGTAGAAACCGTCATCATCGACGAGATCCATTCGCTCGTGGCGACGAAGAGGGGCGCACATCTGTTCCTCTCCCTGGAGAGACTGCAGGCTTCGGGCCAGAAGCTGCAGCGCATCGGGCTGTCCGCCACGCAGCGGCCCCTCGACGAAGTCGCCCGACTTCTGGGCGGAGGTGACATTTCTGGTCGCAAGTGGCGGCCACGTCCTGTCACCATCGTCGACGCGGGGTCGCGCAAGCAGTTGGAGGTGCGCGTCGAGATGCCGGGCGGGGAGCCTGGGACACATCCGGATCCCGAAAACCGCAGCATCTGGCCGCAGGTCCATCCGCGCCTCCTGGAACTGATCCGCGCGCATCGCTCGACGATGATCTTCGTCAATTCGCGCCGTCTGGCGGAACGGCTCGCCGCGGCCCTGAACGAGTTGGCGGGGAGCGAAGTGGTCCTGGCGCACCATGGATCGGTCGCGCGCGAGAAGCGGCAGGAGATGGAGGAGCGGCTCAAGAGCGGAACGCTGCCGGCCATCGTCGCCACCTCGTCCCTGGAGCTGGGCATCGACATGGGCGCGGTCGATCTGGTGGTGCAGATCGAGGCGCCGCCGTCGATCGCCTCGGGACTGCAGCGGATCGGCCGCGCTTCGCACCAGGTTGGCGGAGTCCCGCGCGGGATCGTCTTTCCCAAGCATCGGGGAGATCTCCTGGTCAGCGCAGCGGCGGCCAAAGGCATGTCCGAGGGGCTGGTCGAGGCGACCTTCTATCCGCGCAATCCGCTCGACGTGGTCGCGCAGCAGGTGGTGGCCATCTGCGCCGCCGGCCCCGTCGAAGTGGACAATTTGTACAATTTGATCCGGAGAGCGGCCCCCTTCGCCGACCTCCCCCGCGCCGCCTTCGAGGGCGTTCTCGACATGCTCTCGGGGCGCTATCCCTCCGATGAGTTCGCCGAGCTGCGGCCGCGCATCACCTGGGACCGGATCGCCGGCACGCTGCGGGCGCGAGAGGGGGCGGCGCGCGTCGCGGTGGCGAACGCCGGGACCATCCCCGACCGCGGTCTCTACGGCGTCTTCCTCGCCGGTGAGGACGGCAAACAGCGCCGCGTGGGAGAGCTCGATGAGGAGATGGTCTTCGAGAGCCGCGTCGGCGAGGTCTTCGTCCTCGGCGCGTCGTCCTGGCGGATCGACGAGATCACCCAGGACAAGGTGATGGTCTCCCCCGCGCCGGGCGTGCCCGGAAAGATGCCCTTCTGGCACGGCGACCGGCCGGGCCGGCCGCTCGAGTTCGGCCGGTACGTCGGCAAGTTCTCGCGCGAGCTGGCGCGCATGGCCAAGCCGAAGGCGCTGCAGTGCCTGCAGGCCGAGCACGGCCTCGAGGTCCTCGCGGCGGAGAAGCTGCTCCAGTACCTGCACGACCAGGCCGACGCGACCGGCGAGGTGCCCAGCGACGAGACGGTCGTGGTCGAGCGCTATCTGGACGAGGTGGGCGACTGGCGCGTCTGCCTGCTCTCGCCCTTCGGCGCGCGCGTGCACGCCCCTTGGAGCACGGCCATCGTGCGCAGGCTGGAGGAGGACCGCGGTCTGGAGGTCGAGTCGATGTGGAGCGACGACGGCATGGTCTTCCGCCTGCCCGAGTCCGACCAGCCGCCGCCCACCGAGCTGTTCTTCCCCAAGCCGGACGAAGTGGAAGACCTGGTGGTGAAGTCGCTGGGCACGACTTCCTTGTTCGCGGCGCGCTTCCGCGAGAATGCCGCGCGGGCGCTGCTCTTGCCGCGGCGCCATCCGGGGCGCAGGTCGCCACTCTGGTCGCAGCGCAAGCGCGCCCGCGATCTGCTGCAGGTCGCGTCGCGCTACGGGAGCTTTCCCTTGCTGCTCGAGACCTATCGGGAGTGCCTGCGCGACGTCTTCGATCTGCCGGCGCTGCAGGAAGTGATGAAGCAGGTCGCCTCGCGGCGGGTTCGCGTCGTCTCGGTCGACTCGCAAAGGCCCTCACCCTTCGCGGCCTCGCTGCTCTTTTCCTACGTGGCGAACTTCATCTACGACGGCGATGCGCCGCTGGCCGAGCGCCGCGCGCAGGCCCTCAGCGTCGACCAGGCCCAGTTGCGCGAGCTGCTCGGCGAGGCGGAGCTGCGCGAGCTGCTCGACCAGAAGTCGATCGACGAGCACGAGCGCTGGGCGCAGCGGCTGGATCGGCCGGCGCATGGCGCCGACGGGCTGCACGATCTTCTCTTGCAGCTGGGCGACCTGAGCGAGCTGGAGTTGCGCGCTCGCTTCGAGGGAGAGCCGCCGGTGCGCGAGCTCGTGGAAGAGCGGCGCATCTTCCTCGCGGAGATCGCTGGCGAGGCGCGCTGGGCGGCGGCCGAGGATGCCGCCCGCTATCGCGACGCGCTTGGCGTGGCGCTCCTTGCGGCGCGCTGGGGAATTTCCGTCTCCTCCCTGCGGGAGGCGCTCGAGCGGCTGGCCGGGCAAGAGCGCGCGCTCGAGGGAGAATTCCTCCCCGGCGGCCGCGGGCGCGAGTGGGTCGACGCGGAGGTGCTCAAGGCGCTCAAGCGGCGCTCGCTGGCGCGGCTGCGCAAGCAGGTCGAGCCCGTCGAGCCGGCCGCGCTGGCGCGCTTCCTCGCCGACTGGCAGGGGCTGACCCGGCCGCGGCGCGGGCTCGATGCGCTGCTCTCCGCCGTCGAGCAGCTGCAGGGCGCGCCGCTTCTCGCCAGCTCGCTCGAACGGGAAGTGCTGGCGGCGCGGATCGCGGCGCTGCGGCCCGGCGACCTCGACGTGCTCTTTTCGGCGGGCGAGCTGATCTGGCGAGGCATCGAGCCGATCGGCAACCGCGACGGACGCATCGCGCTCTACTTGACCGACCATTACCGGCTGCTCGCGCCGCCGCCCGGCCAGGCGGAAGGGCCGCTCCCGGCGAAGCTGCGCGCCGAGCTGCGCAAGCGCGGCGCGAGCTTCTTTGCCGATCTGCAGGCCGCCACCGGCGCGTTCGCCAACGACCTCGTCGCCGCGCTGTGGTCGATGGTCTGGACGGGCGAGGCCACCAACGACACGCTCGCTCCGCTGCGCAGCTACCTTCATGGCCCGCCCAAGGAGGAGCGACGGCTGCACCTCGGCCGCGCCTTTCGCTCGCGGCGGCTCGGCCCGCCGGGGAGCGAAGGCCGCTGGTCGCTCTTGCCCGAGCCGAAAGGGAATGCCACCGAGCGCGCCGCAGCGCTGGCGCAGTCGTTGCTCGCCCGCCACGGCATCGTGACGCGCGAGGCAGTGCACGCCGAGGGGATCGCGGGCGGCTTCTCCGCCGTCTATCCCGTGCTCAAGGCGATGGAGGAGGCCGGCCGCGCCCGCCGCGGATACTTCGTCGCGGGACTCGGCGGAGCGCAGTTCGCGGTCCCCGGCGCCGAAGAGCGGCTGCGCTCGATGCGCGAGAGGACGGAGGCCGATGGGGACCAGCCGATCACGCTCGTGCTCGCCGCCACCGACCCGGCGAATCCCTACGGCGCGACCCTGCCTTGGCCCGCCCGGAACGGCGACAGCCGCGCCCAGCGATCGGCGGGCGCGCAGGTGGTGCTGCATCAAGGAGACCTCATCGCCTGGCTGGGCCGCGGCGAGCATGACCTGCATACCTTTCTTCCCGCAGAGGAGCCGGCGCGCACCCGCGCGGCGCGAGCGCTCGCCCAGGCGCTGGCAGCGTTGGTCGACTCCGGCCAAAGGCGCGCGCTCTTGATCGAGCGCGTCGACGGCGAGGACGTGGCTGCTTCCCCGATGTCCGCCCATTTCAAGTCGGCCGGATTCACCGCCGGCGCGCGCGGCTATCTCAAGCGCGCCGCGACCGAGCCGCCGGGAATGCATTCGCAGCAGTGACCGGCCGCCCGTTGGGTTACAATGGAGGAGTCGAGGAGGTTTCGTTGGGTTCCGTCGAAGGACTCTTGAGCTTTGGCGCTGCGCTGCGCGTCGCGGCGATCGGCACCTATGCCGCCGCGTTCGTCAGCTACGCCGCGCGGTTGGCGGTGCAGAAGCTCAAGCTCGACCGCGCCGCCACCGCGCTCGCCGCTCTCGGCGTGGCCACCCATACCGCGTACCTGGTGACGCGCTGGATCGCCGCCGGCCAGATCGAGATCCTCGCCCGCGAGCGGACCGGGGACGTTCTCTCCGGCTACGACCGCTTCTGGTTCATGGTCTCACATCCGCCCTACACGAACCTGTTCGATGCGCTGAACTTCGTCGCCTGGGCGATGATGGTCTGCTATCTGATCATCGAGCGCAAATGGGGCCTGCGCGTCGTGGGCGTCCTCGCGGTGGCGCTGGCGCTGGTGGCGATGGGCGAAGCCTCGCTGGTCACCGACAAGCAGATCGAGCCGCTCGTGCCCGCACTGCAGAGCTACTGGATCCTCATCCACGTCGGCATGCTCTTCGTCAGCTATTCGCTCTTCACGCTCGGCGCCGCCTGCGCGCTCCTTTATCTCGTCCGCACCGGTACGCCGACGGCCTTGCTCGGAGGAGTTCAGGCCGCCGTCGCGGCGCTCCTGCTCTCGCTGATCGGAGGCGTGAAGCTCCTCACCCAGGCCACCTTCGAGATGGCACCGGGATGGCAGCATCAGATCCAGAGCCGCCTGCACGCCGGCAAGCTGCTGGACGTGACCACCGCCGTCCATGTGATGGTCCAGGGCTCGGAGAAAGCCGTGAAGTTCCTCACGCCCGTCTCGGGAGTGGGGCCGTTCTTGCTCGCGGCCGTGCTGCTCTTCATCGCCGGCGCGATCGTCTACTTCCGCCGCCGCGAGGAGGGCACGAGCGCCCTCGGCTACAGGCTGATCCTTTCGGGCTTCGCGGCGCTCACCTTTGGCCTGCTCCTGCTCGTCTACCGGATCGTGAACAGCCCGGAGATCATCCTGCCGGCCGAGGTCCAGCTGGCGCCCGGCGAGCACGGCCCTTTCAAGCTGTCGCTCGCCTCGAACTATGCGCTCGGTCTCATCGCGCTCGTCTGGGGAAGCACGCTCGGGTTTCTCCTCACCGCGCTCTTCCGCGATCGCATCGCCGAGAGCCTGCCCGACCCTCGCAAGCTCGAGGACATCACCTACCGCGTGATCATCGCCGGCTGGCCCCTGCTGACCATCGGCATCGTCATGGGCGGGATGTGGGCCAACGAAGCCTGGGGCCGGTTCTGGGGCTGGGATCCAAAAGAAACCTGGGCCCTCATCACCTGGGTCGTCTACGCGGGATACCTGCACACGCGCATCACCATGGGCTGGTCGGGAAGGCGGCCCGCGGCCATCGCGGTGTTCGCCTTCGCGGTGGTGGTCTTCACCTTCATGGGCGTGAACCTCGGCCTCACCGGCGAGGGTCTGCACACCTACGGCGCAGGCTGATCAGCGCCGCTGCGCCTTCAATTCCCGCTCGACGAACTCGATGCGGTCGTTGCCCCAGAAGCTGCGCTCGCCGACGAAGAACATCGGCACGCCGAAGACGCCGCGGCCGAGGGCGAGGTCGGTGTTCTTGCGCAGCTCGTCCTTGATCTCCTGCTGCTCGGTCTGGGCGAGGATCGCCTTGCTCTCCAGGCCGGCGGAGGCGAGGGCGCGCTCGAGGACGGCGGCGTCGGCCAGGTCCTCGCCCTGGGCCCAGTAGGCGCGGAAGAGCGCGTCCATCGCCTGGTGCTGCTTGCCCACGCGCTCGGCGGCGACGCAGGCGCGCAGCGCGCGGATGCTGCTGGTCGGGAAGGCTTGCGGGATCTGCATCGGCACGCCGTATTCCTTCGACCAGCGGGCCGTGTCCTGCGACATGTACTTGAGCTGCAGCGCGGGCGGCATCTGGTGGCCGGTGCTCTTGCGCAGGCCGCCCAGCGTGATGGGGACCAGATGCGCCTTGACGCCGGTGCGCTCTTCCAGGCCGCGCAGCTGGGTGGAGGCGAGATAGCTGTACGGGGAGGCGAGGTCGTAGAAGAAGTCGAAGGTGGCCATGGCGGGCGAGATCTATATATAGATCGAGGCGTGCTCAAGATCTGTCCCGTCTGCCGCCGCACCTGGTCGGGCGGCCGCGACTGTCCGCACTGCGGCGAGGGCCATCCCCTCATCGACGTCGCCGAGCCGCAGGGCCGCAAGACCTTCCTGCGCGACAAGGATCTGGCCGCCGCCATCCGCGGCTACTACGGCGCGCGCACCGGGATGCTCATCGCTTTCTGGGGAATCCTGCTCGGCCTGGTCGCCGCGCTCTTCCTCTGGCGCAAGGCGGTGGTCACGCCCGATCACGCCACCGCGCTCCTCGTCGCCGCGGTGATCTGCGCCGGCGTTCCCTTCGCCGCCGCGCTGCTGCTCGCCGACCGCGTCGTGCGCCGCTTCAGCCGTGGCTGTATCGGCCGCGCCCCCGGCCCGGCCGACATCCGCATCGCCCGCGACGCGTTCACTCCTCGATCTCCAGCTCCTCCGCCAGCGCCGCGAGGATCTCCTGCGCCGCCGCCACCTTCTCGCCGTCGCGCGTGAGCACGCGCCGCACCGCCTGCTCGACCATCCCCGTCTTGACGCTGTCGAGCTTGCGGCCCTTGGCGGTCAGGCCGAAGAGCGCGCGGCGGGCGTCTCGCGGGTCGGACCTCCGCTGCAGCACGCTGCGCGCCTCGAGGCGCTTGAGGATGCCGGTCAGCGTGCTGGGATGGACGTGGAGGATCTCCGCCACGCGGCCCGCCGCGATCCCCGGAAAGCGTCCGACGATGCGCACCACCAGCCGCTGCGGCCCGGTGATTCCGTAGGTCGACTCCATCCGCTTGGAGGCCGACTGCAGCGAATGGTCCACTGCCCAGAGCAGCCGCATGAAGTCGAGCACCGCTCCGAGCGGCGGCCCCCGTCCCTCCCCGTGCTGCTCGAGCTCTTCCGACATGGTTTGTACCCAAACGATTTCACGGCCGCCGCCGCCGCGCAACCCTACTTGATCAGCCGCGAGAGCTCCTTGAACTCGGCCGAGTCGGAAGTGCCGAGCAGATCGAAGAGGACCGTCTCGGTGCTGGTCAACGTCGCCCCGGCTTTTTCGCAAAGGCGCAACCCCACGGCGCGATTCTCTTCACTGCGGGAGATGACCGCATCCTGGGCGACGAAGACTGCGAAGTCCCCGCGCAACAGATCGCGCACCGTCTGGAAGACGCAGACGTGCGCTTCCATCCCCGCGACGATGGCCTGGTGGCGGCCGGTCCCGATGATCTTGCCGGCGGCGAGCTGCGAGGCGCCGCAGGAGAACTCCATCTTCTGCAGGGGCGGGTCGGGAAGGAGCTCGCGCAGCTGCGCCACGGTCGGCCCGAGGCCCTTGGGATACTGCTCGGTGGCGATCACCGGCAGCCCCAACCGCGTCGCAGCGCGGATCAGGACCTCGGCGTTCTTCTTCAACATCGCCCGCCGCTCGGCGGGCATGGCCTCGATGAGCTTCTCCTGGACGTCGATGACGAGCAGGAAGGCATCGGCGCGATCGAGCGCGAGCGCGCGCTGGTCGGCCTCGTCAGATGGCATAGCCCTGCGCGCCGCTCGCGGCCGGAGCCTCGGGGTCGAGCATGACGTTGACGCAGGCGACGGTGCCCGAGGCGACGGCGCGCTCGAGGGCGGGCCGGATCTGCTCCGGCTCGGTGACGTGCTCGCCGTATCCGCCGAAAGCCTCGACGACCTTGTCGTAGCGGGTCGGCGCAAGCAGCGTGGCGGGGCTCTTCTCCGGACCATGGAACTGGAGCTGCGGCAGCCTGATCTGTCCCCAGGAAGCGTCGTTCCCGACCACGCAGATCATCGGCAGCTTGAAGCGGAGCGCGGTTTCGTAGTCCATCCCGTTGAACCCGAAGGAGCCGTCGCCCTGGACGACGAAGACCGGCCGATCGGGATGGAGGAGCTTCGCCGCGATGGCGAACGGCGCGCCCACGCCGAGACAGCCCAGCGGACCGGGGTCGAGCCAGCGCCCCGGCCGTCGCAGCTGGATCACTTTCGCCGCGATGGCCACCCAGTTGCCGCCGTCGGCCACGAAAGTGCTGTCGCCGGCAACGCGCGCGACTTGGTCGAGCTCCTTCGCCAGCCGGAAGTGGTGGATGGGCACCTGGTCCGACTGCTCGTAGGTCGCCTGCTTCGCCGCCTTGGCCAGCTCGCGCTCGCGGAGCTGGCGCAGCCAGGCGGCCGTCTGCGCCTTTCCCGAGATCGCGGCGGTGATCTGCTGCAGGACGCTGCGCGAATCGCCCAGGATGCCGATGTCCACGGCGCGGTTGCGGCCGATCTCGGCGGGGTCGGAGTCAATTTGTACAATTTTCGCGCTCTCGCCGATCCCCGCGCCATATCCCAGGCGGAAGTCGAGCGGGGTGCCGGCGATGAGGACCAGGTCCGCCTCGGCCAGCGCCTCCTTGCGGGTCTGGCTGAAGAAGAGCGGATGATCGGCGGGCAGGCAGCCGCGGCCGGCGCCATTCAAGTACACGGGCGCGCCCAGGCGTTCGGCGAAGGCGGCCAGCTGGGTGGAGGCGTCGTCCCACCAGATCGAGCTGCCGGCGACGACCGCGGGTCGCTCGGCGCGCGAGAGCAGCGCCGCCGCGCGATCGACGTAGCCAGGATCGCCCGGCTGCCGCGCCTGCGTGCGATAGCCGGTGGGCAGTCGCACCTCCTCGTCGTCGACGCCGTTGGAGAGGACATCCCAGGGCACCTCGAGGAAGACCGGCCCCGGCCGGCCCGTCAGCATGGTCCGGAATGCCTTGGCCATGTACGTCGGCACGCGCTCCGGCGAGGGAATGCGGTCCGACCATTTGCTGATGCGGGTGAAGAGATCGACCTGCTCCATCTCCTGCAGCGATCCCTTGCCGGCGTTGAACGTGGGCGCCGCCCCGCCGAGGAGCAAGACGGGGCTGGCCGCGGCGAAGGCGTTGGCGACGCCGGTCAGGGCATCGGTCACGCCTGGGCCGGCGGTGACTGCCGCAACGCCGATGCCGCGGGTGAGCCGTGCGGTCGCGTCGGCGGCGTGCACCGCGGCCTGCTCGTGGCGGGTGTCGATGACGGCGATTCCTTCCTCGACGCAGGCGGCGTAGATGGGCGCGATGTGCAGACCCGAGAGGGTGAAGATGTGCCGGACGCCCTCGGCCTTGAGCATGCGCGCGAGGAGCTGCGCGCCGGTCGAAGTGCCCATCACTGCACCACGAGCGTGCCGACGGCGATGGAGCTGGGAGGAGGGGAGCTTGCCGAGCTTCGGATGCTCAAGAAGGCGCCCGTGCCGTCGAAAACGGTGCCCTTGCCGCTCGTCGAATTGAGAGTGAGCGTGAAGTGAGCGACCTCGGGGGGCGAGACATCTCCGGCTGGGGCGGTACCGCTGCCCTTGAGGGCGGCGCCGAGCACCAGCGTGTTCTTCAGCGGACCGGTCCCGATCACGATCTTTGCAGCCGGGGTGGTACCGGTGACGAACGTGCCGAACGTCGCCGGGCCTCCCAGCGAAACCCTGGCTGCGTCGAGCGGGATGTTGAGAGCGACTCCGCGCAGCGACACCGTCGTGGCCGGCACCAGACGGAAGATCATCGAGGTGCAAGGATTCGGGCAGGCATCGGTCACCACGAGTTTGAGCGTCGCCGAGGCGGTCGGCGCCGTATAGACGAGCGTCGTCCCCTGAGAAGGGTTCACGGTGATGGACAGCGACTTGGTAACGCTAACGCTGCCGATCGCGCCGATCCCTGTCAGCGTATAGGTCACGTTTGCCGCGGGCTCGACGGTGGCGGTCTTGAGCGGGCCGTAGTTGGTGGTCGTAGTGCCATCGGAGAGGGACCAGCTGGTGGCGGTCCCGTCCCAGCTGAGAATGACTTTGTCGCCTTGGTTGATGCTCGTCGATGAGGCATTGAACGTGATCTGCGGCAGTGCGACCACGCGCGCCACCGCCGTCGCCGTCACGCTCGCCGGCGTCGTCCCGGCAGCGCCCGTCACTGTCATCGTGTACCTCGTCGTCGCCGCGAGCTGCGGCACCACGAGCTGGGAGGCGGCAGTGACGTCGACCGTCGTCGTGCCGTCATAGATCTTGATCGAAGTCGCTCGCGCCACGCTCCAGGTCAAGGTCACCTGCCCGTTGGGCGCAACCTGAGAGGGCAAGGCGCTGAAGTAACTGATCTGCGCCGCCGTGGGCATGGGCTTGACGTTGATCGACACGTCCTTCGAGTCGGCGCCCGCATCGTTCGCCGCGCGCAGGGTGTACACCGTGCTCACGTGCGGCGTGACCGCGACGGGGCTCGTCGTGACCGTGCCCGGCGTTGGATTGATGGTGAGGCTCGTCGCGCCGGTTACATCGAAGCTCAAGCTGACGGTGTCGCCGTCGGTGATGTCGGTCTTGTCCGCGCTGAAGCTGTTGATCTTGGGCGGGCTCTTTTTCGAGCAGGCGGCGCCGGCGAGGAGCGCAGCGATGAAGAGGAACCTCTTCACGGCTGGCCTCCGAACTTCGCCAGCAGCGCCGTAAGGTCATTGTCGTCGACGAGATTGACGGTGCCGACGAGGTCGGCTTGGTAACGATAGAACGAGCTCGCCTCGGTGCTCCCGAAAGCGTCGGCGAGATCGATCAGGTCCTGTCCATCGACCACGAGATCGAAGTTGGTGTCCCCGCGGCCTTTGACTCCGGCGGGATCGTTGGAGGCGTCCGTGGAGATCTCCCAGAAGCCGCGCCCATAGGTGCCGGCCACCAGCCGCTTGCTGGTCGCCGAGATGCAGACGTCGGTCACTTCGACGTCCGGCAGGCTACTGGCGCCGAAGCGCGTAAAGTTCTGGCCGCCGTCGCTCGACCTGTAGAGCCCGATTTCGGTGCCGACATAGAGCGTGAGCCGATCGTTGGGATCCACCTTGACGATGCTGACAGGAACGAAGGGCAGCCCGCCTTGTGTCGTCGCCTGTGCGCCCAGCGACGTCCAGCTCAGGCCGCCGTCGATCGTCTTGTAGAGATGGCCGAAGGACGAGGGCATCGGCGCGACGTTCGTGCCGAGATCGTCGGTGACGCTCATCGACTTGCTGGTGATGTAGTAGATCTGGCCGGTCTGATCGGTGGGGTCGAGCGCGATGCTGGAGAGCAGGTATGCACCGCAGCCTGGACAATTGGGAACGCTGGTCGGCACCTTCGCTTGCACCGAGACGTTCCAGTCGGTGCCGCCGTTCGTGGTGACGTAGGCGTACTTGTTGGAAACTGCTCCGTACAGCCCCGACTTGTTGGGATGTGCCGCGACGTTGCGCAACGAGATCGTGCCGCCCGTCGGCGTCGTGAACCCAGAGGTGGTGGCCGGCCCTCCCTGCGCAGGGCTGGTCCAGTGCAGCGTGCCGGAGATGTTCGTCCAGGCGTTGCCGCCCGACGAGCTGTACATCGCCGCCGGCGTGGAGAAGGTCAGAAACGTGTCGGCCGAAGCCGCCTCGTCGCGCGCAATCCGGACGAGGAACGGCGGTCCGCTGAGCATGCCGGTGGTGAACTTCGTCCAGTTCTGGCCGCCGTCGTTGCTCTGCCAGATGCCCCCTGCCGTCGAGGCGAGGAAGATGTTCGGTACTCCGCCGCCCGTGACGCCGCCGCTGACCGCGAGGCCGATACCGTCCCCGCCGAGAAGCTGATCGAACGTAGACGGTCCGTGAATGCTGTTGACGTTGCGCACGCGCGTGCCGTCGTCCTGCATGCCTCCCGCGATCCAGCCAAGCATCGTCGAAGGCCAGCTGTCCGGCGCGCAGGCGACGTTGTAGACGAGATGCGTGACCAGCCCTTCGTTGTGCGCGCTGGTGAAGGTCACGCTTGCGGCGTCGCCGTTGCGGGCGTTGGCGGACGAGAAGATGCCGCCGTCGGAGCCGGCGTAGAAGGTGCCGTCGATGCCGACGGCGAAGGCGTGAAAGTCGGCGTGGATGTAAGGGCGACTGATGTTCACCGGAACCGGCAGCCAGTCGGACAAGACCGACCAGGTCACACCGCCGTCGAGGGAGCGGATCATCGCCAGATTGCCTCCGACGAAGACGGCGTCGGCATTCGTCGGATCGACGGTGATGGCCTGGTTGTACCAGGCCTGCTCGTGCAGCACGTTCAGATCCGTTTGATCGCCGTTGGGGTTCGTGGGCCGGCCCCCAGAGTTGACCCGGAGCGAGATGAAGGAGTTGCCGCCGTCGTCGCTGCGGTAGACGTCCCGGGTCGCGTTGCCTCCAAACGAGCCGCTGCCCTTGTTGCCGGCGAGGAGGTAGATGCGCGAGGTGTTCACGTCCGAAACGGTGCTGAGCGCCGTGGCCAGAGTGCCGCGGCCTGCCGCCGCCGCCTCGGCCTCGCCGCCGGGCAGCGCACCTGCGTTCCAGCTCCAGTTGGCGCCATCGTCGATGGAGCGCCAGAGACCCATCCCGCCGCCCAGGGTCACGCCGGTAGGGTCGAGCCTCTCACCGCTGGCCAGCCAGGTGTGCGCCCCGACATACGCGACGCTCCACATCCAGAAGTTGGCGTCGCTGGCAGAGGTGCCCGTGAGCGCCACGCGCTGGTAGGAGGTGCCGCCGTCGACGCTGCGGAACAGTCCCTGGTCGGTGGTGACGAGGATGATCAGCGAGCTCGTCGGATCGACCTTCATGTCGGTCACGCTGCTCGCGATGTTGTTTCCGTTGAGGAGTTGCTGGGGAGCAAGCCAGGTGGCGCCGCCGTTCGTGCTCTGCACGATGCCGGGCTGGCGCACGTCGAAGGGATCGCCGAAGCCAAGGTAGAGCACCTCGGGTGAGCTGGGATCCATCGCCAGAGTGCCGATGGAGAGCGTGCCCAGGCTGTCGGTGATCGGTTCCCAGCCCGCGCCTTGGTCGTAGCTCTTCCACACGCCGCCGCCCGAGGTCGCTATGTAGAGGATTTTAGGATCGGTGGGGTGAGGGATGATCTGGCGGGCGCGGCCGGAATCGATCTCGTAGTAGTTGCTGCCGTTGTACTCGACGTCTGCGCGCGTGGGCCCGACGTTGATGAAGACGCTGCCCGCTACCGGAGCGGAGAGCTGGACGGCCCCGTAGTGGTCGCGCTCCTTGAGCGCCGCCTGGAGGATGCCCCAGCGCGACGCGGCGTCGGGCTCGCCGCGCCACATCCGCATGGCCTCGCGGCGCGCCCGGGGGTCGTCGCGCCTGCCCTCCTTCGCCTCCCTCTCCGCTGGATCGAGATCGGCATCGTGCTGCGACCTGGCCGCCAGAGCCGCCGCAGAAACGAGCATCGAGCCGGCCAGCGCCGCGCCGGCCCAGGAAACCCATCTGCAGTGCGCCACGAAACTCTCCTCCCCCGGAGGGCCAGACGTTACACCAGCCCTCGCGGGGCGCCCAAGCGACGTTGTGGCCGAGCGTCACGCCGCCGGGCGGCGGAAGCGCGACAGATGCGCCGGCAGTTCGGCGAGAGCCGGGAAGACCCTGTCGGGATGGATCTTCTTCGCGCGCCCGAGCAGCACTTCCTCGCTCTCGGGGATGTCGGGATTGGGAATGCAGCAGTCCACCGGGCAGACAGCCGCGCAGGCCTCTTCGTCGTGGAAGCCGACGCATTCGGTGCAGAGGACCGGATCGATCACGAAGATGTCCTCGCCCTGGCTAATGGCCTGGTTGGGACACTCCGGCTCACATGCGCCGCAGTTGATGCACTCCTCGGTGATCATCGTCGCCATCGAGCCACCATCAATAACGCGGAGCGGTCAGCCGATCCAGACCGTCTTGGTGTTGGTGAACTCGCGGATGCCCACCTGGGACAGCTCGCGGCCGTAGCCGCTCGCCTTGATGCCGCCAAAGGGCAGGCGCGGGTCGCTCTTGACCATGCCGTTGATGAAGACCGAACCGGCCTCGAGCTCGTCCGCGAGACGCTCCTGCTCCTTCGAATCGTTGGTGAAGGCCGCGGCGCCGAGGCCGAACTGGGTGTCGTTGGCGAGCGCGATGGCGTGGTCGAGGTCCTTGGCGCGGGTGACGGCCGCGACCGGTCCGAAGACCTCCTCCTGGAATGCGGCGGTGTTCTCGGCATTCAAGAGCACGGTCGGGGCGTAGAAGAATCCGGGCCGGTCCTCCAGGCGCTTCCCTCCGCAGGCTGTCCTGGCGCCCTTCGATGCGGAGCGGCGGACCTGATCGTCGACGTCGTCGAGCACCTGCCGCGAGGCGAGGGGACCGACGTCGGTGGCGTCGTCCTGCGGGTCGCCGACCTTGAGCGCCTTGAAGGCATCGACGAAGCGCTTCTCGAATTCCTCGGCGATCTGCTGGTGGACGATGAACCGCTTGGCGGCGATGCAGCTCTGCCCGGCGTTCTGGATGCGCGCGGCAACGGCGACCTTCACCGCCTGTTCCAACTTCGCGCTGGGGAGCACGACGAACGGATCGCTTCCCCCAAGCTCCAGGACCGTCTTCTTGATCTGCCCCCCGGCGGCGCGGCCCAGGCTGCGGCCGGCGCCGTCCGAGCCGGTGAGCGTTGCGGCGACAATGCGCGGGTCCTCGATCAGCTTCTGGACCTTGTCGGAACCGATCAAGAGCGTCTGGAAGACTCCCTGGGGAAAGCCGGCGTTCTTGAAGATCTCCTCGATGGCGAGCGCGCACTGCGGCACGCTGCTCGCATGCTTGAGCAGCCCGACGTCGCCGGCCATCAGCGCCGGCGCGGCGAAGCGGAACACTTGCCAGAAGGGAAAGTTCCAGGGCATGACCGCGAGCACGGCGCCGACGGGCTGGTGCTTGACCAGGCTCCGCTTCGCGTCGGTGGCGATCACCTCGTCTGCGAGATGGCGCTCGGCGTTCTCGGCGTAGTAGCGGCAGCCGTTGGCGCACTTCTCGATCTCGGCGACGCCCTGCTTGCGCAGCTTGCCCATCTCCAGCGTGATCAGGCGCGCGAGGGAATCCTTCCGCTCCTCGAGCAGCGCGGCGGCCTTCTGCATCCTGGCGGCGCGCTCGGCGAAGGTGGTGCGGCGCCAGGTCTGGAAAGCCTTGGCGGCGCGGTCGAGCGCCTGCTCGAGGTGCTGGTCGGAGTGCGGTTGGAAGGTCTTGAGGGTCTCGCCCGTGGCAGGGTTCGTAGTGGCGATGGTCATGGCCGCAGAGTAGCCAGGCCGAGCGCGATGCGCACCACCTCGGGGAAGGAATGTGCGATGTGGGTCGGGCCGACTTTGCGCAGCGCCGCTTCGGGCTGGGAGCCGTAGGTGACGGCGATGGACTGGAGGCCGGCGCGGCGGGCCATCTCGATGTCGTGGACCGCGTCGCCGACCACCAGCGCTTCGCTGGGAGAGGCGCCGAGCTTGTCGAGGGCGAGCAAGGCGATGTCCGGTGCAGGCTTCGGGTTGGGGACGCTGGTGTAACCGAGCACGACCTGGACGAAGGGGCGCAGGCCGGCGGCATCGACGGTGCTGTCGGCGCCGTCCTGCGCCTTGCCGGTGACGACTGCGAGCGCGAGGTCGTGCGCGCGAAGCTCGACAATGCCCTCGCGCACGCCCGGATAGATCAGCTGCGGGATGCGCGGAGTGACGTGCGCGCGCCAGAGGACGCGGTAGATTTCGACGGCGTCGGCGGCGCCGGCCGGTCCGATCTGCAAGAGGAGCCCGAGAGCGACTGGCAGGGGCAGGCCGATGCCGTCCTTGATCGCCTGGGGGTCGGCTCTTTCGCGGCCGAGGGCGGCGAGCGTGGCCTGGGTCACCTCGACGATGGCCTGGGGCGTGTCGACGAGGGTGCCGTCGAGATCGAGGAGCAGGGCCTTCAGCACCGCGCCGCTCTCGCACGCGGCCCGCGGCAGGGTCAATCAACTTCAGCGAAAGTCGCGCGAGCGGACGCCCTCGTCGAGCGCGTCGTGCAGGCCCCAGAAGCGAGCGCCCTTCACGCTGACGACGCCGTCCTGCTTTTCCAGGCGGCCTTCGACGACGAGGAGCGCATTGCCGAGGATGGAGCGGCGGTTCTTCTCGAAGGTGGGCGGATCGATGACGATGTTGGCGATGCCGGTCTCGTCCTCCAGGCTGAGGAAGACGAAGCCCTTGGCGGTGCCGGGGCGCTGGCGGACGATGCAAAGTCCGGCGGCGCGGACGCGCTGGCCATGGCGCAGGTCTCCCAGGCGGGCGGCGGGTCTGACGCCGAGCTGGCGCAGCCGCTCGCGCTCGAGAGCCACCGGATGCGGGCCGGTCGTCATGCCGGAGCCGCGCAGGTCGGCGGCGATGCGGTCGCGCAGGTCCATTTCCGGGAGAGGGCATGTCTCACGCCGGTGCTCGTCCTCGTTTTGGTGGTCGATGTCGAGCACGTGATCGTGCTCATTTTCGTGCTCGAAAACGTGCTTGAGCACGTGCTCGTGAATCGAGCTCGAAAACGAGCAGGTGCACGAGCACGGATCTTCGCGCGGCTCGACGCGGGCGAAGAGGCCCGGGCCGCGCCGCGCGGCCGCCTCGACCTGCCAGAGCGCAGCCCGGCGCGTCGGCGGGAGGCCGCCGGGGCGCGCCGGGATGGACGCGAGCGCGCCGATCTCCGCCAGCGCCGCCAGCTCATCGCGCCGCAGCGGGATCCGCGCGGCCAGATCCGCGATGCTGGCGAACGGCTCCTTCGCGCGCTCTTCGACCAGCTTGCGCCCGAGCGCCTCGCGCAGCCCGCGCAGGTAGCGCAGCCCGAGGCGCAAGCGCAGCTCTTCCTCCGGTCCCTCGCGCTCCAGCGTGCAAAGCCAGTCGCTGCGCGCCGCATCGATGGGCAGGACCCGCACTCCGCGCCGCTGCGCATCCTTCACCAGCGTGGCCGGACTGTAGAACCCCATCGGCCAGCAATTGAGCATGGCGGCATAGAACGCCTGCGGATGATGCACCTTCAAATAAGCGCTGGCATAGACGATCAAGGCAAAGGAAGCAGCGTGGCTTTCGGGAAATCCATACAAGGCGAAGGAAGTGATGCTTTGCACGATCTCGTCCTGCGCTTTCACTGCGATCCCATTGGAAGTCATTCCCTCGCGCAGACGCGCTTCGATCGCCTTCATCCGCTCCACGCTGCGCTTGCTCCCCATCGCCCGGCGCAGCTCGTCGGCCTCGCCGGCGGTGAAGCGGGCCGCCGCCATCGCGATGCGCATCAGCTGCTCCTGGAAGAGCGGCACTCCCAAGGTCCGCTTCAAGACCGGCCAGAGAGAAGGATGGGGGACGGTCGGCTCTTGCCGTCCGGCCCTCCGCTCGAGATAGGGATTGACCATCTGCCCGACGATGGGCCCGGGCCGGATGATCGCGACCTCCACCACGATGTCGTAGAAATGCTCGGGGTGCATGCGCGGCAACGTCGCCATCTGCGCGCGCGATTCCACCTGGAAGACTCCGACGGTATCCGCCGACTGTAGTAACTGATAAACGCCCGGGTCGTCGGGCGGCAATTGCGCCAGATCGATCTCCCTGCCTTCGTGCGCGCGGATCAACGGGATCGACTGCTCCAGGACCGCCATCATTCCCAATCCCAGAAGATCGATCTTGATGATGCCGAGATCGGCGCAATCGTCCTTGTCCCATTGCACCACCGCGCGGCCGGGCATCGAGGCGGGCTCGATGGGCACCACTTCGTCGAGCCGTCCGCGCGCGACGATCATTCCCCCCGAGTGCTGCCCCAGGTGGCGCGGCAGGCCGGCGATCTGCTGGCAGAGGCGCAAGTAGAGATCGACGCGGCGGTCGCCTTTGGCGAGGCCCGCTTCGCCGGCGCGGTGCTGAAGGCTGTCGAGATCGGTGGTGAACTCGAACTGCGGCAGAAGGCCCGCCACGCGGTCGAGCTCCTCCTGCGGCAACCCCAGGACCTTGCCGATCTCGCGCGAGGCCGATCGCGCTCGGTAGGTGATGACGTTGGCGGTCATCGCCGCCCCCTGGGCGCCGTAGCGGCGGTAGACGTGCTGGATCACCTTCTCGCGCTGATCGCCCGAGGGGAGATCGAGATCGATGTCGGGCCACTGCTTCTGCCCGGGCACGTCCGAGCGATGCTCGGAGAGAAACCGCTCGAACAAGAGTCCCATGCCGACCGGATCGACGGCGGTGATGCCCAGCGCATAGCAGACCGCGCTGTTGGCGGCCGAGCCGCGGCCCTGGACGAGGATGTTCTGGGAAATGCAGTAGCGGACCAGGTCATGGACGATGAGGAAATATCCGGCCAGGCCGAGGCGGGCGATGAGCTGCAGCTCGCGCTCGATCTGCGCACTGGCTTTGGGCCATCGCGGGCTCGACTCGCCGCCGTAACGGCGGCGCGCGCCCTCCTGCGTGCGGTGCCATAGCTCGCCGTCGAGGTGGGTGGAGTGGAGCATCTGCGGCTCGGGAAATTCGTAGCCCAGATCGGCGAGGGTGAAAGCGCAGCGCTCGGCGATCTCGCGGGTGGCGCGGACGGCTTGGGGGAGGTCGGAAAAGAGCGCGGCCATCTCGCGCGGCGGGCGGACGTGGCGCTCGGCGTTGCGCGAGAGGGCGCGCCCGGCCTGGTCGAGAGTGGTCTTGAGGCGGATGCAGGTGAGCGCATCGAACAGGGGCTTGCCTTGCGGCGCGGCGTGGCGGATCCCGCCTCCCGCCACCAGACGCAGGCCGCGGGCGGAAGCGGCGTCGATGCGGCGGCGGTTCTCGGCTTCCCCCGCGGGATCGAGGTGGCGCTGCACTTCGGCGTAGAGCCGCTCGGTGCCGAGGTGCTCGGCGAGCACGACGAGGTCCTGCGGCGCGCCGGCGCTGAGCGCGATCAGGCCGCGGCGGAATCCAGCGAGCTGCGCGGGTGTGACGCGGCACTCGCCCTTGCTGAAATGTCCGAGCGTGAGCAGCCGGCAGAGATTCTTGTAGCCCTGCCGGTCTTCGCAGATCAGGGCGACGGGCCCGGCGCCTTCGACGTCGACCTCCGCGCCTACCAGGGGCCGGATGCCGGCCCGCAGCGCGGCGGTGTGGAAGCGCGGCGCGCCGTAGAGGGCGCCCACGTCGGCCACGCCGAAGACTGCGTGGCCCGCGGCCGCTGCGGCAGCGATCAAGTCTTCGGGGAGCGAGGCGGCGCGGAGAAAGGAGAAGGCGGTGCGGGCGTGGAGCTCGGTGTAATCGCAGCGGGCGTCAGATCCCTCGCGCGCCGGCCGCTTCAGCTCAGTCATAGACAGCCTCGATCCACCAGGCGCCGCTCGCCAGCTCGCGCGATGCGCGCAGGAGCAATCCGCCCGCCAGCTCCAGGTCGTACGAGTCGAGCGAGACCGGCGCCTCCGTCCACCACTCGGCCACCGTCCGCCAGGGACCGGCGCTCGCGACGACCCGGCCGCCCAGCGCGCCCTCGCCGATCACCAGCGAAGGGTTGCCGGCGTCATCGCAGCGCACTTCCGCGGTGCGCGGCGGACGGAGAGCGCGCGCCGCGAGCGAGACAGGGACTTCAGCAGAAGCGGTGACGCCTTCCGCGGAGGGCGGCGAGAATTTCTCCATCCCCGCCGCAAACGGCGCCCATCGATCGACCGCGACCGGCCGCCCCACCCGCTCCGGCCCGACCAGCGCCGAGAGCCGCGCGACCGCCGCAGCCAGCTGCGTTCTGCTCGCGCCGCGCGGGCCGAAGAGCGGCATCTGCTCGAGCACCTCGCGCACCGGCTCGGCGCAGATCCGCACCGCGCGCACTTCCAAAGGCGGCGGCCGCGACTCGACCGACAGCCGCAAGAGCTGCAAGAGAGAAGGCACCTCGCGTGTGGGCGCAGCGAGATCCAGCGCGCGCTCGTCCCAGGAGGCGTCGGAGAGCCGCAGCTTGAGCAGCACCTCGCCGGCCATCAGGCCGCGCGCCTGCAGGCGCTGCGCGAGGCGGTCGAGCAATTTCCTCCAGACGAAGAGCAGCGGCTCGACGGAGGCCGCGTCCCATTCCAGCTCCTCGCCCTCCTCGAACATCTCGGACAAGGGCCGCGCCTCGAGCGCCGAGGAATCTTCCCCGCTCGCCAGCCGCCAGAGCAGCGCCGCGTCGGTCCCGAGCCGCGCGGCGAGCGGCCCGGGCGGCAGCCGCGCGACGTCGCCCAGCGTCTGCAGGCCGAAACGGCGCAGCGATTGCTGCAGCTCCTCCGGCAGCTCGAGCGAGTGCAAGGGCAGCGCGGCGAGGAACTCGCGCTGCTCCTCCGGCATCACCGCGCGAAAGGCCCCGCCCCCCACTCCCCAGCGGGTGGCGTGCAGGGTGAGGTCCGCAGCCGCCGCGCGCGCCGCCAGATGGGCCACCGACTTGCTCGCGGCGAGCCCTACCGCAGCGCGCACACCCACCCGCTCGGCCGCCGCGACCAGCTCGCGGGCCACGGCGCGCTCGTCGCCGATCAGCGATTCGAGCCCCGAGGCGTCGAGATAGACGAGCGCCGGCGCCGCCTCCTCCACTCGCGGCGAAATCGAGACAGCGGCCTCGCGCGCAGCTTGCGCCGCGGCCCGCTCGCGCTCGGGTGAGGACTTGCGGACGGTCAGCGCCGGACAGATCGCGCGCGCCTCGGCGAGAGTCTGCCCGGGCTCGACGCCGGGCGCAGCCGCACCCAGCACATGCGCGCGTCCGCCGAGATCGCCTGCCTGCACGACCGCGAGCGGCGAGGCGACCAGCTCAGGCTCGGCGCGCAGGGCCGCCACCAGAGACAAATCGGGAACCCACAGGCAGGCGATGCGCGCCATGGCCGATCACTTCGCCTCGAGAGGGAGAAGGAAAGGCAGCGGCGCGCTCGGCGGCATGCGCCTGTGCCGCGCGACCGCGCCGACCGAGCGCGCGCCGCGGAGGAATCGCCCGGGTGCGCCGGGCCGGCCTTCCCATTGCGCGCGGCCCCGCTCGAGCTCGACCGAGACCGCCGCGAAGGTCCCCGCTTGCGGCGCTCGCGAGAGGACCAGCAGCGCCGCGCCGTGCTTCTCGGCCCGCCTCGAAAGCCTCGCCCAGCGTGCCGTAGCCGGAAGGCGGAGGCGCTCGAAAGACGCACCTGCGCCGGGCGCGACCTGCTTCTTTTCGAAGCGGACGACTTCGATCACGCCGCGGGGCTTTTTCGCCGGCGGCAGCACGCACATATCCCCGAGGTCGATCGCCACCAGGCCGAAGCGCGCCTCGATGGCGATCTCCGCCGCGCGCAAGGCCTGCAGAAAATCGCGCGGGCGGACCCAGAGCAGGCGGCGCAGATCGATCCCGCGCTGCGCGGGATCGAAGGAGTCGCCGGGATCGATGAGCGCGCACAGCTCGCCTGCCGAAGTGGCGGAGGCGAGCGCCGCGCGCAACAGCGCCGTGCAGCCGGCGCCGGGCGGTCCGACGAATTCGTGCAGGTGGCCGCGGAGGAGGCCGCCGCCGAGCGCAGCATCGAGCGGCGGAATGCCTGTCGGCAGCGGCTCCGGCTCCCGCGGCGCCAAGGCGGGCGCGCGGCGGATCTGGCCGTCGCGGAGGAGCAGGTCGAGCGCTGTCGGATCGCGCCACACGCATGCTTCGATCTAGCTAAACATGCGTTCAGGTGCAAGCCCGGCGCGTCAGACGGGCGCGAAAGATCTGCAGCGGCGCCCACCCGCTTGCATTGCGAGCGAAAGGCATGCGAAGGCAAGGCCGCACCCACCAGTGGAGGCAGGATGTTGCAGGTCGGCGATCTGGCCCCGGACTTCGAGCTGCTCGACGAGAACGGCAAGCCTACCCGCCTCTCCAGCTTTCGCGGCAAGAACGTCCTGCTGGTCTTCTTCCCCGCTGCCTTCTCGCCCATCTGCACGCAGGAGCTGAAGCAGATCTCGGCGCACGAGCGCGACTACCAGCGCGAGAACGCCGCAGTCATCGGCGTCTCCGTCGACAACAAATGGAGCCTGCTCGCCTTCAAGCGCGACGAGGGGCTGAGCGCGACGCTGCTCTCCGACTTCCATCCCAAGGGGAACGTCGCGCAGAAGTACGGCGTCTTCATGGGCGAGACCGGCTACGCCAAGCGCGGCACTTTCGTCATCGACAAGGAAGGGATCATCCGCGGCATCACGGTCAAGGAGCCGAAGGAGCCGCGCAGCGAAGAGGACTACTTCAATCAGCTGCGCAACTGCCCGCGATGACGTTCGGCGGCTTCCCCGAGAGCGGCCTCGCCTTTCTCAAGCAGCTGGGGAAGAACAACGAGCGCGAGTGGTTCGAAGCCCACCGCGTCGTCTGGGACGAGGAGATCGTTCCCGCCATGCTCGGCTGGTGCGGCGAGCTGTCCGAGCGGCTCCTCGACGTGATGCCGAGGCTGACCTTCGCGCCGCGCATCGGCGGGAGCCTCTACCGGCTCAACCGCGACATTCGCTTCTCGCGCGACAAGAGCCCCTACAAGACGCACACCGCGGCCATTCTCTGGGAGGGTGCGGACAAGCACGACGCGCCCGGGTTCTACCTGCACGTCGCGCCGGGCGAGGTCATCTTCGGGGGCGGCATCTGGATGTTCGAGGACGAGCGTCTCGATCGCTTCCGGCGGCTCTTGCACAACGACGCCTCCGCGGGGCGGCTGGAGAAGGCGCTCGCCCGGGCCAGGAAAGGCGGGCTCGTGATCGAGGCGCCGGAGAAGCTGCAACGGCCGCCGCGCGGGTTCGATCCGGAGAGCGCCCGCTCCGAGCTGGCGAAGTACAAGGGGCTCACGGTCGGCAAGCGGTTCAAGCCGGCGGGCTGGCTCTTCTCGCGCGGCGCGCTCGAGCGGAGCGAGTCGGCGGCGCGCGCCTATGCGCCGCTGCACGCCTGGATGCGCGACGAGCTCTGCGGCTGAAGATCATCCGCGTTACGCCGGCGGGTGCAGGCCGAGCATGAATCCGTACCCGACGACGACGAGCCCCGCCAGGCCAAACGCGATGGCGGCCGCCCACAGTTCCTTCCGCTTCGAGCTGGAAGCGATGGTGCAGAGCACCACTCCCGCCTGGAGAATGATGAACGCGCCCTGGAACCAGTTGCCCTGCCTCTCGTGCAGCCGCTTGTCGGCCTCGATCTTCTCCGCCTTCGAGCGGATCTCGACCAGCTCCGCCTCGTACTTCTTCACGGCGGCGGCGTCATTCGATCCGAGCCTGGTCAGCTCGGCGGCGGCCGCCGGCTGCGCCACGGCCAGCGCCTGCAGCAGCTCGACCTGGCCCTGCACCAGGTGCCGCTTGATCGATTTGGACTGGTAGTAGCTCCACTGATCGCTCGCCTCGGCCTGGGCCAGGATCGTTCGCGAGAACTGATTCGCGTACTGCCCGGAGGAAAGGGCAGCGAGGATCGCCAGCACCGCGGTGGTGCGCGCGGCGTGATCGATCCATTGCCGCCTCGGCGCAGCCTCGCTCATCGCGCTCGCGGGGAGCGCACTCTCGGGGGCCATGCGCGGACTCTACCCTAGCCGAGACCGTGTGCTATTCGCTTCCTTCCCATGCCGCTGCAGACTGTCACCTTGCGCGGGCAGTTCGCGCTGCTCGAGCCGCTCGCCGCGCGGCACATCGAGCCGATGAAGAAGCTCGCCGCAGGTCCGCGCGAGACGTTTCGCTGGGCGATGGTGCCGGAGCCGGACGAAGTGGAGGAGTACGTCAAGAAGGCGCTGGCGCAGACGGCGCTTCCCTTCGCCATCTGCACACCGGCCGGCGACCTGGTCGGCTGCACGCGGCTCTTCGATCTGCAGCGCTGGGAGTGGCCGAAGGGCAAGGACCCGCGCCCCGGCGAAGACGTCTTCGACGCGGCGGAGATCGGCTACACCTGGCTGGCGGAAAGCGCGCAGCGCACCCGCATCAACACCGAAGCGAAGCTCCTTCTCCTGCGCCACGCCTTCGAGACCTGGCGCTGCTTCCGCGTCACGCTCAAGACCGACGAGCGCAACGAGCGCTCGCGCCGCGCCATCGAGCGGCTGGGCGCGCGCCTCGACGGCATCCTCCGCGCCTTCCAGCCCGCCGCCGACGGGAAGCCGCGCAACACCGCCTACTACACAATCCTCGCCGCCGAATGGCCGCAGGTGAGAGCCGGGCTGGAAGCGAGGCTGCGGAGATGAGCGGCATGCCTCGCGTCTTCTGGTGGCTGTGGAGCGGCGCGCTCATCTCCTCTTTGGCGACGTTCGTCTTTCCCTTCCTCGCCCTCTACCTGACGGCGCGCGGCTTCGATGCGCAGCAGACCGGGCTGCTCGTCTCGCTGCTCGGGGTCGGCTCCATCGCCGCCGGGCCCTTGGCGGGAACCATCGCCGATCGATTCGGACGCAGACCGGCGGTGCTCAGCGCGCTCGTCGGCTCGGCTCTGGCGGCGGCGTTTCTCGGATTCGTGCGGCAACCGCTTCTCATCGCGCCCGGCGTGTTCGTCTTCGGCGTCTCCGCGGCGATGATGTATCCAGCCGTCAACGCGACCGTCGCGGACGTCCTCCCCGCCGCCGACGTACAGCGGGGTTACGGCCTTCTCTATTGGGCCAACAACCTGGGCATCGGCATCTCGGCGTTGGTGGGCGGCTTCTTCGCTTCCAGGAGTTGGCTGGGCCTCTTCCTCTGCGACGCGGCCACCACGCTGCTCTTCGCCGCCGTCGTCTGGCGGCGCGTCCCCGAGTCCCGGCCTGCGCCCTCACCGCATCTGGCGCAGCGCGGCTGGCGCACGCTCATCTCCGACCGCGCGCTGGTGGGATTTCTCGCTGCACAGTTCGCCTTCATGCTGGTCTTCTGGCAGTTCCAGTTCGCGCTGCCCATCGCGATGGCCCGCGACGGGCTCGGCGCCGCTGCTTACGGCCGTCTGGTGGCGGTGAACTGCGTGCTCATCCTGGTCGTGCAGCCGTTCGCCACGCGCTTCGTGCAGCGATTCGAGGAGGGCCATGCGCTCGCCGCCGCGTCGATCTTTCTCGGCGCAGGCTACGGCGCGTACGCCTTCTGCACCACTGCCACGCAATATTTTCTCGCCACGATGGTCTGGAGCGTGGGCGAAGTGACCGGCCTGCCGGCGGCCTCTGCGCTGGTGGCGAGACTCGCTCCGGAAGATCTGCGCGGCCGCTACCAGGGCGCCTTCAGCTTCTGCATGTCGGTTGCGATGACAGTCGCCCCGATCGCCAGCGGCGCCATCATCGATCGCGCCGGGATGCGCGCCTTGTGGGCCGTCTGCCTCGGCTTGGGGCTGACGGCGTCGCTCTCCCATCTCGCGCTCGCCGTCTCCCGGCGCGCGAGAGCAGCGGCGCAGGCGTGAAGCGCTACTCTTCGTCCGCCTCCTGCTCCTGCAGCTTGGCCCGCAGCAGATCGCCGAGCGTGCCGAAGCCCTTCCCGGGCGGCATCTTCCGGTTCATCTCCCGCTGGTACTGCCGGTAATCGGACTGGTCGCTGGCGCGCTCGCCGGCCACTTTCGACAACCGATAGCGGCCGCGCTCGTCGATCTCGATGATCTGCGCTTTGAACTTCGTGCCGGGCGGCAGGGTCTTCTTGTTGTCGCTGCCGCGCGGCGTGCCCAGCTCGGAATTCGGGATCAGCCCCTTGCCGCCTTCCCAGCGGACGAAGACGCCGAAGGCCTCGCACTTGTCGACGGTGACCTCGACGCTGTCGCCCACTCGAGGCCGCCCGCCCGGCGCGGCCGGCCTCTCCTTCTCCGCCGGCGCCTCGCCCTCGGCGATGCGGCGCAGGGCGATGCGCTTCTGCGCGTCGTCGATCGACTCCACCTGCACCTCGATGGTCTCGCCCTCTTTCACCACCTCGCGCGGATGCTGGATGTGGCGATCGGCCAGCGCCGAGACGTGGACCAGGCCGTCCACGCCGGGAAAGAGCTCGACGAATGCGCCGAAGGGTTGCAGCCGCGCCACCTTGCCGTGCAGCCGCGCGCCCACTTTCAGCTGGGACCGCGCCGCCTCCCAGGGATCCTGCTCGAGCGCGCGCAGCGAGAGAGCGATGCGCTCGGTCCCCTTCTCGTCCTTCTCGATGCGCAGCACCTGCACGCGAATCTTTTGGCCCGCCTTGACCACGTCCTGGGCGTGGGCCACCCGCTGGTGCGACAGCTCGCTGACGTGGACGAGACCCTCCAGCCCTCCCAGATCGACGAAGGCGCCGAAGTCGCGCACGCCGGTGACGGTGCCTTCGAGCTGCGCGCCGACCTCGAGCTGCGAGCGCAGCCCGGCCGCCTTCTCCGCGCGCTCCTCCTCGAGCAGCGCGCGGCGGGAAAGGATGGCATTGCCGCCGCGCAGCTCGGTGACGCGGAACTTGTGTCGCTGCCCGACGTACTGCGCCGGGTCCTCGACGAAGCGCACGTCGATCTGCGAGGTCGGCACGAACCCGCGCAGGCCCCCCAGATCGACCTCGAGGCCGCCCTTGTTGTGGCCGGTGACCAGGCCCTCGATGGGAATCTTGCTCTCCATCGCCTGCAGCACGACCTCGCGGCCCGCGCCCTTCGGGACCGAGCGGGTCACGACGGCGTTGCCCTCGCTCACCGAGAGCACGTAGCCCTCCAGCGCCTCGCCGACGTTGGCGAGCAGGTCGCCCTTGTCGTTGCGCAGCTCGCGCAGATCGATGATGCCCTCGCCCTTCCCGCCCAGATCGAGGAAGGCCACCTCCGCGCCGAGATGCGCGATGCGCGCGGTGATCTTATGTCCGGGCTTGAGGCGGCCGGGCTTCTCCTGCGGCGATTCGAGAAGGAGCGCGCCAAAATCCGCCGACTCGTCCGCGCCGGGCTGCGCGAAGACGGACTCGGTCGCCAGCGCCGGCGCCGGCGCGCTCTCGGCCGACGGCGGCGGCAACGACTCGCCCAGCGCCGGCTTGCGCACCACGATGGGCATCTTGCGCGGCTCGCCCTGGCGAGGGGGCCGCGACTTTCTCTCTTGCGCGGCGACGGGCGGCCGGGAAGGCTCGGAAGGCCGCGCCTTGCCGAGGATCTCCTCGAAGGTCGGCTGGGCGCTCCGCCGGGGTCTTTCCACAGGCGGCGGCTGCGACTGCTTCTGCTCCACCGACTGCATCACCTCGTCGAACGAGAGCGGCCGCTTGGGCGCGGCGGGCGCCTCTTCCTTCTCGGGCTCGGCTTTGTCGCTCATCGGGGCGCGCTCATACCACAAAATGTAGTCGCCTTAGGCCGGCTAGCGGCAGTGTTGATCAATTACCGTGGTCGTTCTCGTTCTCGCCTTCGTGCTCGATGTCGAGCTCGTGCTCGTGCTCCTTTTCGTGCCCGATGTCGAGCTCGTGCCCGTTCTGATTCGGGTGACTTGTTTGGGCGCGCGAACAAGCCCCGAGCGCCGAACAAGAACGAGACCCGAGCGCCAAAACGAGCAGGAGCACCAGCTCGGCAGGGCAACGGGCGTCATCTGACAGGCATTGCAGCTAGCGGCCGTTGTTGTGCTCCGGCCGCGGCCGCCGGCGACCGGCGCCGTCCGACTCGGCGACCAGCTCGCGCAGGCTGCCCAACAGGCGCGCTTCGGCCGGCAGCGACGCTCGCTCCATCCCCGGCCCGCCGACGACCAGCACTGCGCCGGTCTGCCGCGCAGCCGCCGCCGCCAGGTGCAGCTGCTCCTCGATGGCGCGCAGGTCGGCCGGAGCGGTGCTGCAAAGCGCGACGAGCGAGGCCCGCGAGCGCAGGAGCAGCTCCGCCAGATCGCGCGCCGGTGTCTGCGCCAAGGGAGCGAGCACCTCGAACCCGCGCGCGCGGAGCAGGCAAGCGGCCATGCGGGCAGCGATGTCGTGCTGCTCGCCCCCCGCTGCGGCGACGACGGCGACGCCGCGGTCGGGGCGCACCGGCTCGCCGGGCGGCTCGGCCAGAGGCTGCGCGCGGGCGATGGCGTCGATCACCGCCTGCGAGGCGACGTGCTCCTCGGCCACCGAGAGCGTGCTGCCCGCCCATCGATCGCCGATGCGGCGCAGAGCCGGCGCCGCCACTTCATCGAAAAGCTCGGCCAGCTCGTACCCGCGCAGCCGCATGGCAGCGAGCTGCGCCACCAGGGCCGCGGTGTCGCCGCGCAAGGCCGCGCTCTCGAAATGCTCGACGGCTGCCTCGCCGGCCTCGTCGGCGCCAGGCGGCAGCGGCGCGGGCAGCGGGCCAGCAACGTCGTAATCGCGCACCTGCACGAAGGCGGTCAGGTCGCGGAGGCGGAACTTGCGATGCCCGCCGGGCGTGCGAAAGCAGTCGATCTCGCCGGCGTCGGCCCAGCGCTTGATGGTCGCCTCGCCCACGCCGAGGAGCTGTGCCACCTGCCGGGTCGAGAGAACGTCAGTCTTCATGCTAGGCATTTGGACGATGGAGTCGACGGGACGATTCGCGCCCAGCCCGACCGGAGAGTTGCACCTGGGCAACGCGCGCACCGCGCTCCTCTCCTGGCTGTGGGCGCGGAGCGAGGGCGGCAGGTATCTTTTGCGCGTCGAAGACATCGACCGGCCGCGCGTCCGCCCCGGGATGGCCGAGCAGCAGCTCTCGGAGCTGCGCTGGCTGGGCCTCGACTGGGACGGCGAGCCCGTCTACCAGTCGCAGCGGACCGGGCTGTACGAGGATGCGCTGCGCAAGCTCGGCGAGAATGTGTACGAATGTTTCTGCTCGCGCGCCGAGATTGCCGTGGTCGCCAGCGCCCCGCAGGGCGACGAGGGTCCGCGCTATCCCGGCACCTGCGCGAGCTTGAGCCGCGAGGAGCGCGAGCGGCGGCGGCGCGAGCGGGCGCCCTCCTTGCGGCTGAGAGTGCCGCCGGGCAGTCTGAAATTTCACGATCAGATCCTGGGCGACCACGAATTCGATACGCAGGCGACGGTCGGCGATTTCGTCCTCCGCCGCGCGGACGGCATCTTTGCCTATCAGCTCGCGGTCGTGGTCGATGACGGCGCCATGGGCGTCACGCAAGTGTTGCGCGGCGCAGATCTGCTCTTCTCGACGGCGCGCCAGATCCTGCTCCATCGCCTGCTCGGCCAGCGCGAGCCGCGCTGGGCGCACGCCCCCCTCGTGCTGGGTCCCGGCGGAGAGCGGCTCTCCAAGCGCGACCGCTCGCTGTCGCTGTCCGCGCTGCGGGCGCGGGGTGTCGACCCCCGCCGGGTGATCGCGCATCTCGCGCAAATCTCCGGATTGGAGCGCGCCGACCCATCCGTTTTCTCGTTATCGAAAATCTCTCGAAAACCGGCTTTGCTCTCCCCTTTGCCGTATTGATTTCAACGAAGCCGATCCTCCGCGGCATCGTTACATTTGCCGTCGGGTCGCGGCGTGTGCTACTTGCCACGCCCTATTTCCGGAGCGTTCATGGCTGAGAATCAAGTCGGCTCCATCCGCGTGGGAAAGGCGAACTGGAACCGGAACACGGCCATCCTTTTCGAGGAGGCCGTACGGCGCGGCGAAGGCCGGGTGGCGCAGGGCGGATCGCTCCTGGTCGCGACCGGCAAGCACACCGGGCGCGCCGCCAGCGACAAGTTCATCGTCAAGAACGCCGCCAGCGAGAGCCGCGTCTGGTGGGGCAAGGTCAACAAGCCCTTCCCCCAGGAGAAGTTCGACCAGGTCTTCGAAAGGATGAAGAAGTATCTGGCCGACAAGGAAGTCTACGTGCTCGACGCTTTCGTCGGCGCCCACCCCGACCACCGCCTGCCGGTGCGGGTGATCACCCAGCACGCCTGGCACAACCTCTTCATCCGCACCATGCTCTTGCCCGCCAAGCCGGGCGAGTACACCGAGCGGACCGAGCCGTACACCATCATCGACCTGCCGGGATTCAGGACCGACAAGGACTCCGACGGCACCAACGGCCCCACCTCCATCCTCGTCGACTTCCAGAAGAAGCTGGTGCTCATTGCCAGCACCGAGTACGGCGGCGAGATGAAGAAGAGCGCCTTCTCCATCATGAACTTCGTCTTGCCGCAGCAGGGGACGCTGCCGATGCACGCGTCGGCCAACATCGGCCCCAAGGGAGACACCGCGATCTTCTTCGGCCTCTCCGGCACCGGCAAGACGACGCTCAGCGCCGACCCGCGCCGCACGCTGATCGGCGACGACGAGCACGGCTGGGGCGAAGGCGGCGTCTTCAACTTCGAGGGCGGCTGCTACGCCAAGACCATCCGGCTCTCCAAGGAGGCCGAGCCCGAGATCTGGGCCACGACCCGCATGTTCGCCACCGTGCTCGAGAACGTGGTGATGAATCCCGAGACGCGCGAGCTCGATTTCGACGACGCCAGCCTGACCGAGAACACGCGCGCCTGCTATCCGCTCAGCTACATCCCCAACTCCTCCAAGAATGGGATGGGCGGCCAGGCGAAGAACGTGGTGATGCTCACCTACGATGCCTTCGGCGTGCTGCCCCCGATCTCGCGGCTGACTCCGGCCCAGGCCGCTTATTACTTCTTGTCCGGGTACACCGCGAAAGTGGCCGGCACCGAGGTCGGGCTGGGAAAGGAGCCGCAGGCGACGTTCTCGACCTGCTTCGGCGCGCCCTTCATGCCGCTGCACCCGACCGTATACAGCAAGCTCCTCGGCGAGAACATCGCCAAGAACGGCGCGAAGGTGTGGCTGATGAACACCGGCTTCACCGGCGGACCTTACGGCGTGGGAAAGCGGATGTCGATCCAGCACACCCGCACGCTCTTGAATGCGGCGCTCGACGGGGCGCTCGAGAACGTGCCCTTCTGGACCGATCCCGTCTTCCGCGTGCAGGTGCCGAGCGATTGCCCGGGCGTTCCCTCCGGCATCCTGCGGCCGCGCGACACCTGGAAGAATCCGGCGGAGTACGACGCGAAGGCGCAACAGTTGGCCAAGCTCTTTGCGGAGAACTTCAAGCAGTTCGCCGACCAGGCCTCGGCGGAGGTGTTGGCGGCCGGGCCGAAGGTGAGCTAGAAGAGCGCGTTCCAAGGAGCGCTGAGTGTCGGAGAAGGAAGCTGGCATCGAAGTCGAGGGCACGGTCCGCGAGGAGCTGGCCGGTGGGAACTATCGCGTCGAGCTGGACAACAAGCACTCGGTGCTGGCCTACGCGAGCGGCAAGATGCGCAAGTTCCGCATCCGCATCTTGCCCGGCGATCGCGTGAAGCTGGAGCTGTCGCCCTACGATCTGACGCGCGGCCGCATCACCTATCGGCAAAAGTGATGTTCCGGCGGGCCTTCTCCGGCGCGCCTTGGGAATCTCGCATCGGCTACTGCCGCGCCTTGCGCGCCGGCGATCACGTCTACGTCACCGGAACCACCGCGGTGGGCGCGCTCGAGCAGGGCGCCTACGGACAGGCGCGGCGCTGCCTCGAGATCATCGAGAAAGCGCTCCGCGAGCTGGGAGCGTCGATGGCCGACGTCGTCCGGACGCGGATGTTCGTGACCGACATCTCGAAATGGGAAGAGTTCGGCCGCGCGCACGGCGAAGTCTTCGCCGCGCATCCGCCGGCGACCACGATGGTCGAGGTGAAGGCGCTCATCGATCCGAAGATGTTGATCGAAATCGAAGCCGACGCCGTCGTCAATCCTTGATATTGGATCTCCGTGACGCCGCCGCTCACCGCGGGGGCCCCGGCTCGCCAGGGCGTCGCCGCGGACTCGGAGTCTTGTGCTGCGCAGCGAAGCCTCCCGAGGCGGCTCCTGATCTGGCTCGCCGAAACCCCCGCGGCTGTCGCGTCGGCTGTCTTGTGGATCGAGTCCCGCATTGGACCATCGCGGTACTCGAATGCGCGATGGCGGAAAAGGGCCGGAGACGTTTGCTCTCTACCGATGCCAGCCCTCCGTCGCACAGATCGTGGTCCAGATTTGCTCGTCTGAGAGGCGACCTCCGTCAGTATGAAGCGTTCGCAGATGGCGTTCACCGTAGACGCGTTGAACGACAGGGTGCCACAGCTGGTTGGCCGCTGAGTGGGCATCGAAGTTGGCTTGAATGCCCTGGGCAATGCTCTTCATCGCGCCCTTGGCACGATGCCTGAATGACTCGTGCGCGGCCTGTGGATCCGCATCTAGCCACCAGACTGCGATACCGGCGTTCTGCAGTGCAACAACGAGCCGAAGAGCGTCGGGCGGGTTGTAAGGCCAGTCAAGAGCAACGTCGCTCGATCGACCTTGAAGCTCATCTCTGAACGCGGCACCGTCACCCTCTTCCACCTTGGTCCAAGTAGCACGCAGGTTGTGAGTGTCGATCCCGCCGTGGTCGGCGTCGATGTGGGCGAAGCCGCGTTCCTTCGCCAACCATTCACATAGCGACGTCTTTCCAGCGTTCGACCAGCCGTTCACGACCAAGATTCGAGCGGGCACCGACCCTGTATAGCGCTGGCGAGCGCATCGTGAGCCGCCTGGGGAATTCGGATGGGGACTACCAGCGCTCCGAGACAGGTCGTGGCAGCGATCTTCCTGCACGCGAACCAGCGCGGTACTCGAGTCCACGATAGCCGACGCGATAGCCGCGGGGGTTTCGGCGAGCCACATCGGAGCCGCCACGGGAAACCTTGCCGAGCGGTATGAAACTTCGGGTGCGCGGCGACGCCGTGGCGAGCCGGGGCCCCCGCGGTGAGCGGCGGCGTCAGTGAGATCCAATATCAGGCGCTGAAAGCCGGCACGACGACCGAAGCTAGGCGAGCTCATGGGCGCGGAGGAATTTCTCCAGCGAGAGTGCGAGCAGCTCGGGCTGCTCGACCATCGCCGCGTGGCTCCCCTGCCGCAGCACCAACAGCTCCGCCCCGGGGATGCGCGCGGCCATCTCTTGCGATCGCTCGAGCGGCGCGAAGAGATCGCGCTCGCCCGCCACCACCAGGACCGGCACGCGCACATCCGGCAAGAGCTCGCTGGCGTCGTGCGAGAGCAGGTCGCGCGCCAGCGCGAAATAGCCGCGCAGATCGAGCTGCGAGAGATGCTCGAAGTAAGGCTCGAAGTCCTCCCGCGGGCAGAGATCGGGATGAACGATGCCGAGCGCCTTCACCGCCTCCCAGACGCCGGGCCACTTGATCACCGCACGCAGCGCCCGCTCCGCCAGCTGCGCATTCGCCGAGCCGACCTCGATGATCAGCCGGAAGATCGGTTCCAGCCCCCCGAAGCTGTTGAACACTTGCCCCGCCGCGCCCAGCATCGGGACCAGCGCCTGCACGCGCGCCGATTCCTCGCGATAGGCCTCGAGAATGACCTGAGCGCCCATCGAGTGGCCGAGCAGCACCGCGCGCTCCGCGCCGACCGCATTGGCCACGGTCCGGAGATCGCGCGCGCAGAGCGCGACCGTCATGTTCTCCGGATGCTCCGGCACCGGGCTCTGCCCATGGCCGCGGTAGTCCCAGGTGACGAAGGTGTGCGTCGGCGAGAAGTGCTGCGCCAGCCTGCGCCAGAAAAAGGTCGCGACGCCGATGCCGTTGCAGGCGATGAGCTTGACCGGCCCTTCGCCGTCCGCCCGCCAGTGCAGGAGCGCGCCGTCGGCCGTCTCGGCCGTGCCGACGCGCACCACTGCGCTCACTTGTTTTCCACGATGCGGAACTCGACGCGGCGGTTGGCGGCCTTTCCCGCCCGGGTTGTGTTGGAAGCGATCGGCCGCGTCGGCCCGTAGCCCTCGGAGATGAGCTGCTTGCGGTTGACGCCCTGGCGGACGAGGAAGGTCTTCACCGCGTCGGCGCGGTTCTGCGAGAGCTTGATGTTCTTGTCCAGCTTGCCGACGTTGTCGGTGTGACCCTCGACGCGGACCCTGACGGCGGGTCCCGCGTCCTTGATCACCTGCGCCACCTGCCGGAGCAATTCATAGCTGGAAGGAAGGATGACGCTCTTGGCGGCGCGGAAATGGATCTGGTGCTTGATCTCGATCCGGTCGCGCCGCACCACCACCAGCGTGTACTTGCGCGGGCAGCCATGGTTGTCGGGCGGTCCCGGCTCGTCGGGGCATTGGTCGTCCTTGTCGGGGACGCCGTCATGGTCGCGGTCGGGCCAGGGGCAGCCGAAGTTCTCCTTGGGGCCGGGGACGTCGGGGCAACGGTCGATGTCGTCGGGCACGCCGTCGCCGTCGCGGTCGGCAAAGACGGGGCAGCCGTGATTCTCGGGCGGACCGGGGACGTCGGGGCAGAGGTCCTCGATGTCGGGGACGCCGTCGCCGTCGCGGTCGGCGAGCACCACTTTCGGCGCGGCGACCGGCGCCTCCTTCTCGCGGATGAGCACCGTGACCTTGCCGCACTCCTTCGAGGAAGCGACTGCGTTCCGCGCGGCCGGCTGGGCGAGGGCGAGGTGCTCCTCGGCGCGGAAGGAGTCGCCCTGGTCCAGCTCCAACTCGGCGAAGCGCAGGTTGGCTTCGGCGACGGCGAGCTCGCGGCCGGCGCAAGTGTCGGCGTTCTGATCGTGGGCGAGCTTGACGTCGGAGGCGACGGCGCGGGCGCGCTCGCGCATCGCCGCGCCGGTGACGCAGGCGGGGAGCGCGAAGAGGAGGAGGAGTCGCTTCACGGCTTCTTCGCTGGAGGCGGAGGCTGCGCAGGCGCCGGGGCCGGCGCTGCGGGCGTCTCGGGGCGCTGGATGTTCGCCGTCGGCGCAGGCGATGGAGCCGTGCCGGCCCGGCTCTCGGCGGCCTTTTTCGTCGCGGCGCTGGCGAACTTGACCGCGTCGGCCGCCAGCTGGCTGGCCTCCGTATAGTGGGCGTGCCCCTGCTCTTCTCTCGCCTTGACCAGATAGAGATCGGCCAGCGTGGTCTCGTAAGGGGCGTACTTCTCGCTCTCGGCGGCGTGGGCGCGGGCGAGCGCCACCTCGGCGTCGCCGATGACGGAAGTGGCCGAGATCGGCCCGCAGGCGAGCGCAGCAAGGGCGAACGGCAGGGCGCGGGCGACGGCCAAGTTGATCCTCGCTAACCCGCACTCGTAGGGCCTGTCAAACTATTGCCCGCGGTCGGAGCTGCCCCTACCATCCTCGACACGATGGTTTCCTTTCTTCTCGCCGCGCTTCTCGCCACGGGTCCGGTCGCGCAGGTGTCGGAAAAAGAGCTGGACGCGCGGATCGCCGCGGCCCATCGGCTCCTCCTTCCCCAGCGCATCGATCGGCTGAGCGCGATGTTCCTCGGCACCAGCTACGGCGAATTGCCGCTCGGCGACGACAGCGGCCCCGAGCCCGGACCGCGCTGGCGGGTAGACACAGTCGACTGCCAGACCTTCGTCGAGACGGTGCTGGCGATGGCGAACGCGCGCAACCTCGAGCAAGCGAAATCGATCCTCGACGACATCCGTTACGCGAAGCAGCCGCCCAGCTTCGACCACCGCAATCACTTCACCGAGGCGCAGTGGCTGCCGGCCAACGCCGCGAAGGGATATCTCAAGGACGACGTGCCGCGCATCGACGGCAGAGCGCCCACTTCCACCCTCACCTTGCGCAAGGAGCAGTGGAGCAAGGTGCCCGCGCTGCAACGGTTGGCCCGGGCGGACATCCCCGAAGGCAAGTTCATGGTCCGCTACCTGCCGATCGACGAGTTGGAGGGCAAGGCGAAGAGCCTCCATTCGGGAAGCATCATCTTCGTCGTGCGCGCGGACGACCCCACCCGGGTCGTGCGCATCTCGCACATGGGCTTCATCCTCCGGGGGCCGGACGGATGGCTGGTGCGGCACGCCTCCAGCGGCGAGAAGTACGCCGTCGTCGACGAGCCGCTGCGGGAGTACGTGCGGCGCGCGGCCTCGTCCAAGTGGAAGGTGGTCGGCTTCGCGCTGGCCAGGCCGCTCGATGCCTCGCAGCGGGTGGCCCGGCTCGCGTCGCGCTGATCAGCTGATCTTTTCTCCGGCCGCTTCTTCCTCTTCCGCGGCGCGCGCGGCGCCGTCGGGATCGGCTTCGAGCGCCGCCTTGCGCTCCTCGAGCAGCTTTCGCGCGCGCACCAGGTCGCGCTGCGGCACCAGCAGGTTGAATCCATCGACCGGCGAGGCGATGGTCCCCACCGGCCCGCTGCGCGGCGACTGGAGGATGGCCGAAATGCCCTCCTCCTCGCAGGCCGCGAGGAGCAGCTGGGCCTCCATCTGGTCCTCGGCCGACATGACGAAGACGAAATCGCCAGGGTCGGAGGGCACCTCGTCCGCCTCTTCTTCGCCCTCGTCGGGATGGAGCAGGTTCGCCATGGGCGAAGGATATCAATGCTCGAGGTCGAGGTCGACGCGCCAGCGGCCGTCCTCGCGGACCACGCGCCAGACGCGCGTGCCGCCGTCGGCGGCCGTCTGCACCTCGGCCGAGTCGCCGCTCAGCGAGACCTGGCGCGCGAGGAATTCGCGGCCGGGGAGCGCCGAGGTGAAGAGCATCTGCCTGCCGGAAGCAGGGCCGGCGTCGGTGACCGCGCGGGCAAGAGCAGCGAGCCGGTCGGCCTCGGCGCGCGTGCGCTCGGAGAGGAGCGACCAGGCGGTAGCGCTGTCGCCCTTGCGGACCGCTTCCGCGAATTGCTGCACGGATTCCACCGGCCCTGCCGCGCCCGGCGGCGGCCGCTCCCGGGCGCAGGCGCAAAAGAGGAGCAGCGCGAGCAGTCTCACCGGATCCCCACCAGCCCGCGCACCGACTCGGCCAGCTTGGCGGGGTCGTAACCGACTCCGCTCTTGAAGACGATCTCCACCTTCTCGACGTCGGCGATCTCCTTGGAGGGATCGCCCTTGACCACCACCAGGTCGGCGTCCTTGCCGGGAGCGATGCTCCCGATGCGCTTTTCCTGGCCGAGGAAGAGCGCCCCGTTCCAGGAGGAGATGCGCAGCGCCTCGAGCGGCGTGAAACCGGCCTCGACCAGGAGCTCCACGCCGCGCTGGTCGCCGTAGCCGGCGACGACGGCGCCATTGCCGGTCGGATCGCAGCCGTTCAGGAGCAGCCCGCCGGCCTGCACGAAGGCCCGCTCGAAGGCGACCTCCAGCTTGAACAGGGCCGTCGCGTCGGGCCGGCTGACGTGATTGGCGAGGAGCCGCGCCCGCGTCTCCACCGAAAGCGCTTCCAGTACCGGGGGCGAGAGCGCCTTGCGGAAACCCTCCTCGGTGAAGGCGGCGAAGACGGGCAGCGTGGAGGTGATCGCCACTTTGCGCTGCACCAGCTCCTTGATCAGCGCCGCCAGGCGCGGATCGGTCGGGCTCATCTGCGCCAGCTCCAGCGATGCCTCGCGGGCGTTGCAGACGTCGGGCTTCTTGCCCGAATAGAACTCGGTGTCGACGAAGAGGCCGTGCTCGAGATTGTCGATGCCCAGCCGCGCCGCCTCGGTGAAGCCCACCGAGCAGAGGTGGCCGGTGACCTTGATTCCGCGCTTGTGCGCCTCGTCCACCGCCGCGGCCAGCTCCTCGCGCGTGAGGAAATTGTACAATTTGAACGAGGTGGCGCCTTGGTCGGCCCAGTAGTCCACCGTGCGGCGGAATTCGGCGGGGCCGTGCAGGCGGTGCATCTGCTCTGTCCAGGGGATGTCGCCTTCCAGGTAAGGCCCGGTGAGCCAGATCTCGGGGCCGGGCACGAGGCCGCGGTCGATGTCGCGCTTGATCTCGATGTCGGTGTAGGGCTCGATGCTGCCGGTGGTGCGCAGGGTGGTGACGCCTCCCGCCAGATAGAGGCGCGGGAAGCTGGTGGCCATCTCGTGGAAGACGCCGCCGCCGGCCGGGTAGAAGAGATGGTCGTGCATGCCCACCAGGCCGGGGAAGACGGTGTGGCCGCGCAGATCGATCCGCTGCGCGCCGGCCGGGGCTGCCGCGGCGATCTTGCCGCTCACGATGTAGACCGTCTGGTCCTCGCGCGCCGCGGCGCCGGTGCCGTCGATGACCCGGACATGCTCGAGCGCCAGCGCGGCTCCGTCGTACTTCACGTAGGGCTTGAGCGCGGCCTCGACCGCGAGCAAAAGCGCGATGAGCATCGGCGCACTCTAGCAGGGCGTTATGATGGGGCGGGAGGCAAGACATGACCCGCGCGATTCTCCTGTCGCTCTGCTTCGGATGCGCCACCGTGCACTCCACGCTGATGGATGCGCACAGCAGCTCGCTCAAGACGCAGGCCTCGACGGACCTCTCCTGTCCGAAGGAACAGATCGAGGTCGCCGAATCCCCCGAGAACCACTGGACCGCCTCGGGCTGCGGCAGGCGCAAGGAGTATCTCTTGCGCAACCCCAACTGCCTGGCCGAGCGCGACTGCGTCTGGGAACCGCAATAGCGGGTCATTTCCTTCGCACGTCGCGCCATTCGCGGCCGGTGCGGCCGGTGATCTCGACGGGGCGGACATCTCCGCCTGGGATCGGGTTCTCGAAGCGGGCGCGAAACACCGGCTGGCCTTTCCCGGCGTAGCGGCGTTCGCGCGTCGAGAGCACTTCCGGCGGCACGTCAGGCAGCTTTTCGAACCCGGCCTCGAGCCAGGTCCGCTCCGCCTCGCGGGCGTAGGCAGCCACATCGGTGCGGAATTCGATTTGTCCGCCCTTTTTCAAGATCCGCCGCAACAGCGCCGCCAGCTCGACGTCGATCACGCGCCGCTTGTGGTGGCGCGTCTTCCACCAGGGATCGGGAAAGTGCAGGTGCACCGCGCTGAGCGAACCGGCCGGAAAGAATCTCGGCACGAGCAGCCGCGCATCGCCCTGGATCACCGCCAGATTGCGCAGCCCACGCCTCGCCGCCCGCGCGCGGATGAGCTCGCAGTCGCTCCGCCGCGCCTCGATCGCCACCAGATCGATCTCGGGATGCCGCGCGGCATGCTCCAGCGCAAAGCCGCCCCGCCCCGGCCCGATCTCCAGCTCCAGCGGCGCGCTCCGGGCGAAATCGCGCTCCCAGTCGGGGAAGCGCTCGCCCGGTTCCGCACAGCCGTGCCGCATGGTTGCGAGTAGTATCAAGCTGTGGTTTGACTCGCCCTCCCCACGGAGGATTTCCCATGTGGCAGCGGATGAAGCGCGCATTTCGTTCCATGTTCGGCTGGATGGTCTCCGCCGCCGAGGATCCTGAGCTCATCCTCGAGCAGAACATCCGCGACCTGAACGATCAGGTCCCGAAGATGAACGAATCGATCGCCATGGTGAAGGCGAACGTCACGCTGCTGGAGAAGGAGAACCAGAAGTACCGCTACGACGTCGTCGAGCTGACCTCCAAGGTGAAGGCCGCCATCCAAGCCAGCCGCGACGACATCGCCACCACCTACGCGACGCAGCTGCAGTCGGTGAAGTCGGCGCTGACCCGCAACGAGCAGCAGCTGATGGCCGCGCGCCAGGCCTTCGACAAGGCGATGCAGGTGAAGCAGGCCTTCATGCGCGAGAAGGACCGCAAGACCAACGAAGCGATGCAGGCGCTGCGCGACGCCCGGCGCGCCAAGTGGCAGTCGAAGGTGGCCGACGCGATGGAGAGCTTCCAGGTGGCCGGCATCGACGCCACTCACGACGAGATGCTGCAGAAGATCCAGGAGCAGACCGCCGTCAACGAAGCGCGCATGGACATGGCGATGTCCAACGTCGACACGCAGGGCGTGAAGATCGAGGAGGAGGCGGAGAAGCTGCGCGCGCAGGAGATGCTCAAGCAGTTCAAGCAAGAGATGGGGATGGAGTCGCCCGGCGAGGCGGCCGGAGGCGACAAGACGCTGGGCAAGAAAGTGGGGGTCCAGTAATTGGCGGAGAGTTTCGTCAAGGACGCCTTCTTCATGCCGCCCAACCTGGTCGGACTGGGCATCGGCGCCATCGCCAGCGTGGCCATCTTCCCGCCGCTCCTGCTCGGCGTGGCGGCGCTGGAAGGTGTCTATCTCTGGTCGGTGAGTAGCAATCCCCGCTTCCAGCGGATGGTGCGCTCGCGCAGAGGGCGCTAAGAAGCGCCCATGCACCGCGGGGCGTGCGCTCTTTCGCTGCTGCTCGCGGCGTCCTGCTCGCGCTGCGGCGGACAGAGGAGCGCGCCGGAGGCGGCGGAGCTCCTGCCGCAGCATCCTTCGGGGGCAGTGGTGACGGCGCCGCTCGGGCTGCTCGCCTCGCATGGCTCCGCGCTCTCCGATCGAGTCTCGGCCCTGCCCGGAGGGGAGCAAGTCGGCGAGGCGCGCAAGGCGATCGGCGCGCAGCTCGGATTCGACCTGCTCACCCGCGAGGGGCTGCTCGCCGCCGGGCTCGATCCCGATCGCGGGGCGGCACTCGCGCTGGAAATTCGCGGGGGCGCGCGCGCCGGCTGGATGGTGGCGCTGCCCCTCATCTCGCCGGAGAAGTTCCTCGCCACCTTCGATCGGCTCGCGCGAGAGCGGGCGGGCTATCCCGTGCGCAGCGACGAGGCGCGCGGGGACGTGCGCATCGCGCTCTTCGCCCGTACGGCTGACGCGGAGTCCAAGGGCCGCGTCGCGGTCGCGGTGGTGCGCGGATACGGACTGGTCGCGCGGGGAGAGGATCCGGCGGCGCGTCTCGCCGCGGCCGGGACGCGACCGCGCGAGCAGAGCCTGGCCGCCGATCCGCTTCTCGCTTCGACGAGAAATGTGCTCGGCGCGCAGGATCTCCTGCTCCTGGCGCCGGCCGGGAGCGAGCTGCCCCGGCGGGTGGTCGAGCGCGATCTTCCCGGTGACGTTTCCCTCTCCATCTCCGGATCGGCGCAGGGCATCGCAGCGCGCTTGCGGGCAAACCTCGGCGCAACCGCGGCGCAGGCACAGGCAGCGCTGCCCGGCGGAGGCGTCTCGCTCGTCGATCTGCTTCCTGCTTCGGCGCCGCTGCGCGCGCGGCTCGGTGTCGCGCCTGCGCAACTCTTGGAGTTCGCCGGGCGCTTTCCCCAGCTCGCCGCCCTGCTGCAGCATCTCAGAGGAATCGACCGCGAGGTGCTGGCGAGCGTGAAGCCCGGCGTGGCGCTCTCGCTCGGGGTGGAGAAAGGCGCCAACATCGGCCAGGCCATCGACTACGGCCTCGACTTCCGCCGCAAGAGTCCCTTCGACACCGTCCAGCTTGTCGCGCTCGCACAGGTGGCGGACAAGCCTCGCCTGCTCAAGGCCATGAATTCGCTCGCCGCGGTCTTGCCGACCCTCGGCGCGAGAGTGACGCGCAAAGGCGAAGACTTCCAGGTCTCCTATGCAAAAGGCAAAGGCGCCCGCTTCGGCATGCAGGGCGATCTCGCCTACGCGCTCGGCGGCGAGATCGCTCCCCAGGACTTGCGACGCACTCCCCGCCCGGTCAATCCCGCGGTCGCCGCGCTCTACGACGACGCCGGCGCCGCGCTCCGCCTCGACCTCGGCAAGCTCTCCGATCAGCTGCGCGCGCTCCCCGACAGCACCTACGGCACCGGCCCGCAGGCGTACGTGGCGCGCTCCCTGGTGAGCCAGGTGATCGAGCCCCTCCGCCCGGTGCGCATCAGCCTGGCCGCGCAGGCCTACTCGGATTCGCTGGGCGCAACTCTCGACATCGAGCTGGTCGCGCCGTGAGCGAGCCGGCCATCCGCCTCGCCGGGGTCGGCAAGCGCTATCCGCCGCGCGAGCCGGGGGTCGCCCCGCTCGATCTCTTGATCGAGCTCGATCTGACGGTGGCGCGCGGCGAGTTCCTCGCCATCGAAGGTCAGAGCGGCAGCGGCAAGTCCACGCTGCTCCACCTGCTCGGCGGCCTCGACCGCGACTTCATCGGCGAGGTGCGTGTCCTCGGCTGCGACCTGAGCGCGCTCTCCGACCAGGAGCTGGCGGCGCTGCGCCACGCGCAGATCGGCTTCGTCTTCCAGAGCTTCAATCTCCTCCCCGGCCTGAGCGCGCTGGAGAACGTGCTCCTCCCCGACTTCTTCGGCGAGGGCGTGCCCGATGCGGAGCGGCGCGCGCGCGAGGCGCTGGCGAGAGTCGGCCTCGCCGACAAGGGGCAGAGTCCGCCCGCCGCGCTCTCGGGCGGAGAGCGGCAGCGCGTCGCCATCGCCCGTGCTCTGTTGGCGCGGCCGCCGCTCCTCCTCGCCGACGAGCCCACCGGCAACCTCGACGCGCAGACCGGCGAGGGCGTCATCTCGCTCTTCCGCGAGCTGCACCAGGAAGGGATGACGCTGCTCATCGTCACCCATGAGGCGCGCGTCTCGCACGCCGCCGATCGGGTGATGGTCCTGCGGGAGGGCCGGCTCGCCGCGGAGCCGGGGAGCAAGCATCCCCTGGAGAGCGAATGAGAGCGAGCAAGCTCTTCAAGCTGGCGCGCTCGAACCTGGTCCGCGAGCTGGGCGCGCTCGCGGTGAGCTCGGGCGGGGTCGCGCTCGGCATCGGCTGTCTCGTCTTCTTCCTCGCTCTCGGCGCCGGCCTCCAGGGGGTGGTCAACGAAGTCTTCCCCGTCAGCACGCGCGAGGTCGAAGTCGTGGTCCCCTCGATGGCCATCGGCAACCTGCTCGGCGAAGCGCGCCTCGACGATGCGGTGGTGGCCCGGCTGCGCAAGGTCCCGGGCGTGGCCGCGGCGTATCCGAAGATGTCGCTGCGCATCCCCGCCGTCACCCGCTACAACGGCCTCTTCTTCGGCCGCGAGATCCACATGGGCCTGGAGGTGGTGGGGGTGGGGCTGATGCCCGAGCTGGTTGGCGAGGACGCGCGGCTGCCCTTCCAGGACAGAGGAGATGGAGCGCCGATCCCGATCGTGGTCAGCCGGCGGCTCCTGGAGATCTACAACAAGGTCTTCGCTCCCCAGCGCGGGCTGCCGCGGCTGACCGACAGCATGCTGATCGGCTTTCAGTTCCCCATCGAGCTGGGCCGCAGTTACATCGCGGGAAAGACGATGCCCAACGCGCAGGAGGCCGCGCTGCAGCTGGTGGGATTTTCCGACCGCGCTACCCTGGCGGGCGCCTCGATGCCGCTGACCGCGGTGATGCGCATCAACCGCCGCTACGGCGCCGACGCCGACAACTACTCGAGCGTGCTCTTGCGGGCGCAGAACGCCGACCAGGTGCCCGAGGTGGCGGCGTCGGTGCGGCGGATGGGCCTCGAGATCGACGACAGCGAGCGCAACCGCGCGCTGCAGATCGGCGCCGCGGTCGAGCTGGTGACGCTGGCCCTGGGCATTCTCGCCGGGCTCATCACCGGGCTCGCCGCCGTCAATACCATGCAGGCCTTCTACGCCAGCGTGCGCGAGCGGACGCGGGAGATCGGCGTCTTGCGAGCGGTGGGCGCGACCCGGGGAGACGTGGCCGGCGTCGTGCTGGCGGAAGCCGCCGTCACGGGTCTTGCCGGAGGCGTGGTCGGCGTTCTGCTGGCGCGGCTGGCGGCGGCGCTCCTCGATCGGGTGGCGAGCAACGGTCTGCCCGACTTTCCTTTCAAGCCTTCGACCTTCTTTCGTTTCCAGGGATGGCACGTCGCGCTGGGGATCCTCGTGGCGCTGGCGGCGGCGCTGATCGGCGCCTTCTTCCCCGCGCGCGCCGCAGCGCGGCTCGACCCGGCCAAGGCGCTGACCGAGAGCTGAGCCGTCGAGGGCGCCCGCTCGCTCGTGCTACTCTAGGCGAACTTCCGCGAGGGCGCGCGTGCCGGAGCGACCGACCCCGTTCGGCAAATACTTCCTCCTCGAACGCATCAACGTCGGCGGCATGGCCGAGGTCTACAAGGCCAAGACCGTCGGCGTGGAGGGCTTCGAGAAGGTCGTCGCCATCAAGCGCATCCTGCCCTCGGTGGCCGAGGACCAGGAATTCATCAAGATGTTCGTCGACGAGGCCAAGATCACTTCCCAGCTCTCGCACGCCAATCTGGCGCGGACCTTCGACCTCGGCAAGATCGACGACGCCTACTACATCGCGATGGAGTACGTGCGCGGCCGCGACCTGCGCGCAGTCTTCGAGCGCATCGCGCGCCGCGGCGAGCGCATGCCGCTCCCGCTCTGCGTCTACGTCCTGGCCCGCGTCTGCGACGGCCTCGACTACGCGCACCGAAAGCGCGACCCGGGCGGGCACGACCTGCAGATCGTCCACCGCGACGTCTCGCCGCAGAACATCATCCTCTCCTACGAAGGGGAGGTGAAGCTGATCGACTTCGGCATCGCCAAGACGGCGAACAAGATCACCAAGACGCAGGCCGGCATCTTGAAAGGCAAGTTCGGGTACATGAGCCCGGAGCAGGTGCGCGGGCTGCCTCTCGATCGCCGCAGCGACATCTTCGCCGCCGGCGTCGTCCTCTACGAGCTCTGCACCGGCGAGCGGCTCTTCACCGGCAACAGCGACTTCTCCGTCCTGCAGAAGGTGCGGGAGGCCAAGGTGCGGCCGCCCTCGCAGATCGAGCCCGCCATTCCGGAAAGGCTCGAGCAGGTGATGCTCAAGGCCCTGGCGCGCGAGGCGCAGGATCGCTACCAGGAGGCGGCCGATTTCGCGGCGGACCTGACGCGTTTCCTGCGCGAGACGCAGCCCCGCCCGGTCACGCGGGAGGACCTGGCCGCGTTCATGAAGGCTTCTTTCCCCGAGGACGAAGCGGAGCGGTCCGCGCGAAAGGCCCCGCCGCAGGCCGAGACGGTGAAGCGCGCCAAGCCCGCGCCGCGCGCGGAGATCGTCGTCCGCTCCAAGCCTCCGCTGCCCGGCCTCGATGCGCCGACGCGGCCGGTGAGCATGGAGGAGCTGGCCAAGGCCGAGCGCGAATACGTCAAGCTGCAGAGGCAGGACACCTCGCCCTCGGCCACCTCTCCGTCGCTGGTGCTGCCCGACACGGCAGTGAAACGGGTCGCCGAGGATCCGCTGTCCGACGAAGAGAGCACCGTCTCGACCGTGCCGCGGCGGGCGCGCTTCGTCCGGGCCGCCCAGTACGCTGTCATCGTCGCGGCGCTGGGGACCGCTGTCTGGGCACTCCTCTCCCCGCCTCGCCCGCGCGGGAGTTCGGTCGCGGCCTCCCCGGTCGAGCAGGCCACGGCCACGCCCTCGACCAGCGAACAGCGCGAAGTGAGCGCGGCCATTGCGGGCGAGCTGAGCGTGCTCTCCTCGCCTTCGGGCGCGCAGGTCTATCTGGACGGCCTGCGCAAGGGAGTGACGCCGGTCTATCTGTCCGACTTCGATCCGGCCAGAACGCACGCCGTCACGGTGGAGAAGAAATGCTATCGGGCCTGGCAGGTGGCCATCCCCGGCGGGACCGGGCTGCGCGAGCTGGCCGCGACGCTCGTGGCTGCTCCCGGGGCGTGCCCCGGACATCTGGAGAAGGCCGACGGCATGGGCCCGCCCAAGGACCTTCCCGACGATGCGCGCCTCACGCTCGGCTTTCTCAGCCTCGCCTCGCGGCCGACCGCCCACGTCGTCATCGACGGAGTGGACATCGGCCAGACGACTCCCCTGCTCTCCTGGCCGCTGCGCGATGGCCGCCACAAGATCAAGCTGATGGGCTCGAGCCGCAGCAAGGAGCTGGCCGTCGAGATCCGAGCCGGCCGGACGCGGAGCGAGATCGTCGACTTGGCTGCGCCAAAGCGCAGCAAGCGTTAAAAAGGGCGGCCATGCCTCGCAAGTCCCGATCGCTGTCGGAAGACCCGCTCGCTTCCTTTCCACCCTGGGCAAAGTCGCTGGCCGAGCGCTACTACACCAAGACCATCTCCACCTTCATCCTCCACGGCGACGTCCGCGATCTGCAGCCAGGGGGCAAGCGATTCGTCTCGCTGCGCAACTTCCTCGCCGATGAGCTCTTCGGCTCGCGCGACCTGGTCCTCTTCTACGATCGCTCGAGCGGAATCCGCCTGGCCACTCCGGAGATGCAGAAGGACTTCATGGCCGCCGTCCAGGGCTACGACGTCCTCTTCGGATCGGAGTACGCCAAGGCGCTGCCGAAAGATCCGGCGCGCGCCTTTCCCTTGATCGAGTCCTACGCGCGCGTCCGCATCGCCGACGGCAAGAGCGTCGCCGTCGTCATCGACTTCGCCGAGACCGTCGCGCCCGCGGGCGACCTCGGCTACATGCCCGGCGAGGATCGCTATTCGCTGGTCACGCTGGTGAAATGGGCGCAAGACCCGCAGTTCCTCGTCGCCGACTTCTCCGTCTGCCTGATCGCCGAGAACCTGGCGGAATTGAATCCGCGGATCGCCCGCAATCCCTATTGCGCCACCATCGAGTTGCCGCTCCCCAACGAGAAGGAGCGATTCGAATACCTGGATTGGAAGATCGCCGGCTCGGGCAAGAAGCGAGCGGAGGTCAGCGAAGTCAGCCTGGAAGCGCTGGCGCAGATGACCGCGGGCATGTCGCGCGTCGCCCTCGACCGCGTGCTCTCCGAAGCCATCGCCGGCCCGCGGCTGACGGTCGAGAAGCTGAAGGAGAAGAAGAAGGAGATCATCCAGGCCGAGTGTCATGGGCTGCTCGAGTTCATCGAGCCCGCCTTCTCCATCGACATGGTCGCGGGCCACGGCAAGGCAAAGCTGCTCCTGAAGCAGGCGGCCAACGCCATCACCAGCGGCAAGCGCGACGTCGTGCCGATGGGCTTTTTGATCGCCGGCCCCATCGGCACGGGAAAGACCTTTCTCGCCACCTGCTTCGCCGGCGAGATCGGGATCCCCTGCGTGAAGTTCCTGAACTTCCGCTCGCAGTGGCAAGGCGTGACCGAAGGCAATCTGGAAAAGATCTTCAATCTGCTGAAAGCGATGTGGCCGGTCGCGGTCATCATCGACGAGGCGGACGCCTTCCTCGGCAACCGGAACGCGCAGGGCGACAGCGGCACCAGCGCGCGCGTCTTCAGCGAGATCGCCGCCTTCATGGGCAACACCGAGTACCGCGGCAAGATCGTCTGGTTCCTGCTCACCTGCCGGCCGGACCTGTTGCCGGTGGACCTGAAGCGGCAGGGCCGCGCCGAGGAGCACCTGGCGCTCTTCTATCCCGAGTCGAGCGACGAGCGGATCGAGCTGATCAAGACCATGGCGCGCAAGGCGCGGGTCAATTTCGAGGGCGACATCGCCGCGCTCCTGCCGCCCGATCTGCCGAAGATGTCGGGGGCGGACATCGAGGCGGCGCTGGTGCGGGCCAAGCTGCGCGCGGTCAACGACAAGCGCGAGAAAGTCACCCGCGAGGATCTGCTGGCGACCTTCGCCGACTTCGTCCCGCCCAGCTATCCGCTCGAGGTCGAGCTGCAGACGCTGGTGGCGGTGAGCGAGTGCACCAGCCGCGAGCTCTTGCCCGAGAGCTACCGGCAGAAGCCTCGCGACGAAGTCACCAGGCGCATCCGCGAGATCAAGACGCTTCTGGCGGAGCGGTGATGCGGCCCGGCGATTCCTGGAAGTTCCGCTCGGTCGTCCGGCAAGAGGACACGGCGGCGGCATTGAATTCGATCACCGGCGACACCTTTCCTCCGGTGCTCGCGACGACCAGGTGCATCGCGCTCCTCGAGCTGGCCGCGGGACATCTGTTGGTTGCGCTCTGCAAAGAAGGCGAGCTGTCGGTCGGCGTCATCGTCGACGTCAAGCACACCGCCGCCACGCCGGTAGGCGCCTGGGTCGAGGCTGAGGCGCGCTATCTCGGGCCGGAAGGAAAGCTTCACGCTTTCGAAGTGGTCGCGCGCGATCCGGCCGGCGAGGTGATGCGGGGCGTGCACAAGCGCGCCATCGTTTCGGAAGAGCGGCTCCTCGAGGGAGCAAGCAGGCGCGCCACCGCGCGCTGAGCTCCGGCCCGAATACACCGCCAATTACGATGGCAAGGACTATCCGATCACGGGTTCGCCGGTCGCCGACACCGTGTCGCTCAAGCGCATCGACGCGCGAACTTCGGAGCGCGTCGACAAGAAGGACGGCAAGGTGGTGCAGAAGTTCAGGCGCGTGATGGCCAAGGACGGTAAGAGCCTTACCGTCACCACCGACGGGAAGAATGCCAAGGGGCAGAAGGTCCACAACGTCGCGGTCTACGACAAGCAATAAGACCTGGCCCTGAAGGCCTCAGCCCGTCTTGGCGCGCGCCGGGTCGTTGTTCTTGCCGTCGACGCGCAGGCGCGGCAGCGGCGGCTCGAGCAGCGCACCGCCTGCGCAGCAGCCGTGGACGTGATCGACGCTGCGCGCCTTTTCCCATTCCTGCTGCAGCAACTGGAAGAGCCGGCCGACCGAGACGCGGCAGGTGGTGCTGGCGCGGTCGAACTGCAGCCCCGCCTCGCCGTCCTGGGACCAGACCACGGTCGCGCGGCCCAGGTCAGGCGACAATCCGATCTCGGGAGAGGCGAGCCGGAGGTCCCCTTCGGTCCCCGGCTCCAGCGCGCGAGAAAGCCCACCGCCGATCCGCGCTCCGGCGATGCTCAGGTCGAGCAGGGTCACCATCTGCTCGGCGCCGTCCGGCCAGCGCACGCGCATCGGCCGGTCCGCGCCAAGCCGCCGCCAGCGCCGCGGAACGAGACCGCGGTCGTGCACTTCGCGCGCGAACCGAGTGTTGGGCATGGCCAGCCACAACCCCTGCCCCTCCGCGCGCGCGACCAGGGTGGCGCGCACCACGCGGGTCTGCTCGCTCTGCGCGAAGACCATCTCCAGCAAGACGGGCGCACCCGGCGCGAGCATCAGCGTCGGATCGCGAAAGAAGAGCAGCGAGCGCCCGTCCACGGCGTGGAGATGCGCCTTGAGCTGCTCCACCGAGGAGAAGCGGTGGCGCAAGAGCGTGCTGCGGCGATCGTCCTTCGCCATCGGGCCATTAGAGCGCCTTGCGGCTGTGCGCTTCTAGGTCCGGATCTGCCCTGGGGTGCGTCAGGAGCTACTGCGGCTCCGCCTCCGGGGCGAAGCCCGCCTCGATGCGCCGCAGCCCGCCCTTGTCGAGGACCAGCGTGGCGCGCTCCTCGTGCGACTCGCGCTGGAACTTGGCCCGCACCGCGACGTGGATTCGATAGCGGCGCGGCGCCTCGGCGAAGCCGACGCGGCCATCGCTGTCGAGGATGGGCACCTGCTTCATCTCATCCGAGAGCCGGGGGAAGAGCGGCGAGAGGTCGTAGCGGAAGATGTGCCGCACGGTCGTGACGCCCGTCGCGCCGAGGGAGGGCTGCGGCAGCACCCGGCCGCGGTGGATGTACTGGATGTGCGTGTACGCGAGCGAGGCGCCCGCCTCGGGATGGAGCGGGTCGGGCCGCGAGCGGACCATCTGGTTGCACGACTCCTTGGCGCGAACCACGATGTCGCGCGAAGGCCGCCGCCGCGCCGGGATGCGGCAGCGGGTCAGCCGCTGCGCGTGGAAGCGATAGACCTTGCCCGTCAGCCAGGCGCGGCCGATCTCCTTGAGGCGATCGCGCGCGGCATAGAGCGCGCCGGCGAGGAGGCCGAGCGCCACGATGCCCCAGCCCAGCTCCAGCCGGCGGAGGTCTTCGTGCCGCGCGAGCGCCAGCTGCACACCGAAGACCGCCAGGCCGGCGACGAGCGCGGTGAACGCGGCGATCCCCTGCTGGACGTACTCGTCGATGGGATCGCTCTCGCGATCGAGGAAGTGCACCTCCTCGAAATGCTTCTTCAAGAGCGCGGCGCGCTCGACGTAGTGCTCGAGGGTCTCCGGCGAGCGCGCGTCGGGGCAAAGATAGCCGCGCTCGCGGCGGAAGTTGAACTCGCTCTGCACCGCGCCGCCCACGCGCAGCGAAAGACCTTCGAGCGCGCCGCGCGTCTCGCTGGCGCGCGCCGAGGCGAGCACGGTGCGCACCACCCGATCGGCCTCGCCGAGCATCTCCAGGAGGCGCAGGCTGACGAACTCGTCCACCAGCGAGCGTTCCTTGGCGATGAGCGCGGAGTCGCCCGCCGCGCCGCCCGTCAATTTCTCCCGCGCCTCCTGCACGGCGCGCAGCGCGGCGTCGAGCCAGATGGTGAGGAAGTCGCGCCCGCCCAGCGTCTGCTCTTCGACCACCGCTCCGGCGCGGCAGTGGCGGGTGAATCCGTCGCGCGCCCGCTCGAGCATGTGGGTGAGCGTGACCGCGCCGCGGCGCAGGGAATCGACGGTGCTGTCGTCGGAGGAAGCGGTCATTCCCGAGAGGCGCGTCAGCCCCTGCAGCTGCTCCCAGGGCGTGCGGTGCGCGACCGCGTTGGTGGGAATCTCCAGCTCGGCCTCGATCAGGTAATCGAGCTTGTGCCGCTCGGGGAGAGGAACGGAGACGCTCCACTCCAGCCGCGAGGCATCGTGGATGCCGACCCGCACCACGCGGTCGGCCCCGCGAATCTCGGCCAGCGCCGCCGCTTCCGCTCCAGCATGAGCGGCCGGCGTCGCCATCAGCGTCCTGTCGGTCGATCGATCACAGTTTCACCAGCAGCGCGAAGTTGATCCGGTCTTCTGTCTTTCGCAGATCGGGGGTCAAGCCGTCCACTGTCGAGCCAGGCGGACCAGCGCCTTCGGCGAAGAGGGACCGCCAGGCGACAATCATGCTAGAAGCGCGCGGATGGAGCCCGGGCCACCGCCGGTTCCGAGCGAGCCACCGCCTTTCGGCCCGGTGCCGCCGCCCAGCCGGACGCAGCGCCTCAAGCGGCTGATCCTCGGCGGTCCCAAGGACCTCCAGGATCCGCAGCTCTTCCGCCACATCTCGCTGGTGGCTTTCCTCGCCTGGGTCGGCCTGGGCGCGGACGGGCTCTCCTCTTCGGCGTACGGACCTCAAGAAGCGTTCAAGAACCTGGGCGAGCACACCTATCTGGCGGTGCTGCTGGCGGCGGCGACCGCGTTCACGGTGATCATCATCGCCGCCGCGTACAGCCGCGTGATCGAGCACTTCCCCTTCGGCGGCGGCGGGTACGTGGTGGCCTCCAGGCTGCTCGGCCCGCGCCTCGGCGTGGTGAGCGGCTGCGCGCTCCTGGTCGATTACGTGCTCACCATCTCCGTCTCCATCGCCGCCGGCGGCGACGCCGTCTTCAGCGTCTTGCCCGACGGCGACCGCTGGGCCCGGCTGATCGTGCTCGGCCTTCCCCTCAAGCTGCAGGTGGAGCTGGCCGCCTTCCTCTTGCTGGTGGTTCTCAACCTGCGCGGGGTGAAGGAATCGGTGACGGTGCTGATGCCCATCTTCCTCGCCTTCCTGGTCACGCATGCAGTGGTGATCGTGGTCGGAATCGGCCTGCACCTGGGGCGGATGGGCGAAGTGGCGCACGACGTCTCCGCAGGTTTCACGCGCGGAGTCTCCACGCTCGGCTGGGGCGGGCTCGCCCTCCTTTTCCTCCGCGCCTATTCGCTGGGAGGCGGCACCTATACCGGCATCGAAGCCGTCTCGAACGGCTTGCAGATCATGCGCGAGCCGCGGGTCCAGACCGGCAAGCGGACCATGGCGTACATGGCCGTCAGCCTGGCCATCACCGCGAGCGGCATCATCCTCTGCTACCTGCTGCTCGACGTCCGCTACGTCGACGACAACCACACCATGAATTCGCTCCTCGCCATGCGGGTCCTGGGCAGCTGGCCGATGGGCAAGGCGCTCGTCTTCATCACCCTCATGTCGGAGGCGCTCCTGCTCTTCGTCGCCGCCCAGGCCGGCTTCATCGACGTCCCGCGGGTGATGGCCAACATGGCGCACGACTCCTGGTTCCCCCACCGCTTCAGCGCGCTGAGCGACCGCTTCACCATGCAGAACGGCGTTCTGCTCATCGGCGGCGCGGGCTTCTTCATGCTGCTCTACACCCGCGGCGCCGTCGACGCGCTGGTGGTGATGTACTCGATCAACGTCTTCCTCACCTTCTCGCTCACCCAGGCGGGAATGACCCGCTACTGGTTCACCACCCGCAAGCAGCACAGCGACTGGAAGAGCCACATCTGGATCCATCTGGTCGGCGGCGCGCTCTGCGTCACCATCCTCGTCATCACCGTCGCGGAGAAGTTCGGCGAGGGCGGCTGGCTGACGGCGGTCGCAACCGGCGCGCTGATCGCGCTCTGCATGGCCATCAAGCGCCATTACGAGGGCGTCTTCGAGCGGCTGCGGCGCCTCGACGCCATCCTCGATGCGCTGCCGAGGGGACCGGCGCCCCCGCTCCCGATCGACAAGAAGAAGCCCACCGCCGTGCTCCTGGTGAGCGGCTATTCCGGCCTCGGCATCCACTCGCTCTTGACCATCCTCAAGCTCTTCCCCCGCGTCTTCCACAACGTGCTCTTCATGACGGTGGGCGTGGTCGACAGCGCCACTTTCCAGGGCGTCGAGGAAGTGGAGCGCGTGCGCGCCAAGGCCGAGGAGGACCTGCGCAAGTACGTCGACAACGCGCGGCGGATGGGGCTCCCCGCCGACTACCGTCTCGAGATCGGCACCGAGGCGGTTTCGACCTGCGTCAAGCTCTCCGAGGAGATCGCCAAGGAGTTCGAGCGGCCCATCTTCTTCTCCGGCAAGCTCATCTTCGAGCAGGAGCGCTGGTGGGACCGCTTCCTCCACAACGAGACCGCCATGGCCATCCAGCGGCGGCTGCAGTTCGCGGGGCTCGCGATGGTGGTCCTGCCGGTGCGCGTGCTCGGATGAAAAAGCAAGACGTAGCCGCTAAGCCGCCTACGGCGGCCGCGGCTAGCTCTCGCGCACCGCGATGGTCTGCCCCACCTGCAGCGAGCGGGCGCGGCGACCGCTGAGGCCGTTCAGTCGCTTGAGCTTGTCGACCGTGGTGGCGAACTTCGCGGCGATGGTCCAGAGCGAATCGCCCTGCCGCACGGTATAGAGCGCTCCTGCGACCTGCGCCCGCGCCACGGCTTGCGCGCTCACCGGCGCCGCCGGCCGCGCTTGCGGACGGCGCTTCTCTTCCAGCTGCTTGCCGGCGAGCAGGCCGTGCGAGGCGGCGGTGGGGATCACCAGCACGCGGCCCACCTTGATCTGCCGGTAGCTCTTGATGCCGTTGGTGCGGAGGATGGCGGCCTCGGTGACGCCGTAGGCGCGGGCGATCTTGGAGATGGGCTCGCCCCGCTCGACGCGATGCTCGACGAAGCTGAGGCGATCGGCGGGCTCGAGCCTGGCGTACTCGGCGAGGAACTTCTCGCGGGTGCCGCGCGGCAAGCGGATGGTCCAACCGCCCGGCGGCGTGCAGAAGCGGCGCAGCTCGGGATTGAGGTCGTGCAGCTCCTCGAAGGTGATTCCGGCCGCCTTGGCGATGGCGTGCAAGTCGGTCGAGTCGGGGACGAGGGCCTCCTCGAACTCCCAGGGCTGCTCGTACTCGACGTGGAACCCGAAACGCTCGGGGTGCTTCGCCACCAGCGCGGCCGCGATCAACTTCGGCACGTAGTGCTTGGTCTCCGCGCGCAGGGTGCGGCCCTTGCCCATCATCCGCCAGAAGTCGGTGGTCTTCTCCTTGCGGATGGCGCGGTTGACCTTGCCTTCGCCGGCGTTGTACCCGGCCCAGGCCAGATACCAGTCGCCATGGAAGCGGTCCTCCAGATCCTTGAGATACTTCGCCGCGGCGACGGTGGACTTGTAAGGATCGCGCCGCTCGTCGACCCAGAAGTCGGTGACCAGGCCGTAGCGCTTCGAGGTGCCCACCACGAACTGCCAGAGCCCGGCGGCCCTGGCGAAGGAATAGGCGTAGGCGTTGAAGCCGCTCTCGATCATCGAGAGGTAGACGAGGTCGAGCGGCAGGCCGTTCTTCTCCAGGACCTCCCGCATCATCGGGATGAAGCGCGAGGACCGGGCCAGCCAACGGCCGAAATGCTCGCGGGTGTCGGTCTGGAAGAAGCGGATGTACGCCACCACGGCGTCGTTCAGCTCGACGGGGATGTCGTACTTGGCGCGCAGCTCCGCTTCGCTGATGCCGAGCAGCTCCGGCAAAGTGGCGGAGGCGCCCGCAGCCGGCGCGGGGTCGGCGAGCGGCGCGCCGTCGACGCTGACGCCCTGGGCGAGGAAGAGATCGCGGGCGAGCGGGTCGAGCGAGTCGAGCCCCACGTGGATGGCGTCGCGCGGCCCTGCTCCTGGCGCCTGCGGCAAGAGCCCGGCCTTCTCCTCCGCCTTGCGCACCGCCTCCAGCTCGGCGGCGCTCTTCTCCACCTCCGCCTGCGTGGCCGGGTCGTCGGCGGAATCGTCCTGGGCCAGATGCGGCTCGGCCACTTCCGGCTCGACGGCGCGCGCCGCAGAGGCGGCGAAGAGTGCGGCGAGAATCAGTCTGCGCAAATGGTCCTCCCCCGCCTCTTTCTAACCGGATGGCTTTCTGGGAGGCAAACAACCGGCCGAAGCTCAAGATTTCAGGCTGCGGAGAAAGTCGGCTACCGCACGCCGCGCCGCGGCCGGCCGCTCCAGCTGTGGGACATGCCCGCAGCCCTCGATGATCTCCACCCGCGCGCCCTCGATGCGGGCGAAATCCTCGACGCTGCGCAGCGGCAGCAGGCGATCTTCCTTGCCCCAGACGATCAGCACCGGGACATGGATGTCGGTCAGCACCTCCATGCCGAGCGAGCGGTCGTTTCCTGTCCGCGCGTCGTCGAGAATGCGCTGCACGGTGGAGGTCCCCCAGTGGCGGGCGAAATCGCGGGCGACCAGCCAGAAAGGCCAGGGAGTCCGGTGGAAAAGCAGCGCGGCCATCTGCGCAGCGCCTTGGTTGGCGTCGCTGAAGGCACGCGGCAGGCCGTTCACCGCCTCGTCCGAGAGCTCGGCCCCGGCGGGATTGAGCCCCGCCACGCCGGCGCACAGCTCTGGCCGCTCGTGCGCAGTGTAGAGGGCGAGAGCACCTCCCAGAGAATTGCCTACCAGGACCACCTTGCTGTCGTGCTCGCGCTGCAGCTCCTCGGCGCAGGCGATGGCGACTGCGCCATACTCGCGCGCCGAGAGCGGACCGTGCAGCGGCTCCGGCGAGCGGCCGTGGCCGGGCAACTCGAGGAGTACGACTCGCCGCGCGAGGCCGGTGAGTCCTGGAACGAGCGGCGCCATCGAGCTGGCCTGACCGCCGAGGCCGTGCAGCAGCAAGACCGGAGGACCCTCTCCACGACCGGCGAACGCATAGCGATGCACTCGATGGCCGGCGAGCGGCGCCGTCCAGCTCTCCGCACCTTGCGCCATGAGCGCCGCGTGCGAAAGGCGCAGCATCGCCTCGAGCGACAGGTCGGGCACGCAATTGAGCGCGAGCTTTCCGCCCTTGGTCAGGAGCTGACGCGCGGCGAGGCCCAGCCTGCGCTGCTGCGTGAGCAGGGCCAGCCAGAGCCGGTTCGCTTCGAGGGCGGTGACGCTCATTGCAGCGGACTTCCCTGCCGGATCGGATGCGGCTTCTCGCCTCTCGCGAGCGGCATTCCGTGGCCCGGGCCGACGATGTAGGGGCGGTAGCGGCCGTAGTCGAAGTGCGGCGAGTTGGCCGCCTCGTGGCAGCGCATGCACATGGGGGCGGTGACGTCCACCTGGATGTGCTCGGGAGGATCGGCGGCGTGCTCGCTGCCGGGGCCGTGGCAGGACTCGCACTGGACGTCGCGCCGTCCCACCCCGTGGCCGGAGACACCGGCGCCTCCGAACTCGGTCTTGTCGATGCGGCAGACGCCGCCGGGTTGCTGCCATCCGGTCACGTGACATCGGATGCAGTCGAGGCTGAACTGCTTCTTCACATTCACCAAGGTGGCGTAGGCGTGGGAATGGCGGGTCTGCTCCCAGAACTGCGCCGCCTCTTGGTGGCATTTCACGCAACCGTTGACGCCCAGATAGAAGGGCTCTTTGCGGGCCGGAGGCGGGCAGGCGGGCGGCTGCTCCTTCGCTTCGGCGAGATTGAGTTCGGTCACCCTCTCGTCATAGGCATCGACGAGCTTTCGTGCGTCCGCATCCTCACCGGCTGCGGCGGTGAGCGGCAGGAAGGTCGCCACCGCGACGCTGCTTCCGGAAGGAGGCGCGGCGACCGGAGCAGAGGCGAGCGCCCTTTTGCGCTGCTCCAACTCGGCGATCTTCCCTTCCAGCTGCGCCCTGCGCTCCGGATAGATCTGAATCTGCGCGCGGAAGCGCTCGATGCGAGCGTCGAGGCCCTTCAGCTCCTCCTGCCGATCCTGCGCCGCCGGAGCGAGCACCAGCGGCCCCTTGCCGAGGTGCACGTCGACGCGCAGCAGGCTTTGCATGTGCCCCTCGAGCGCCAGAAGCGGAGGCGGACCGGGATCCTTGCGGTCCGGATCGACGGCGGGGTCGTCGCGGTGGCCGAGCACGACCAAGTCGACACCGGCCGCTTTCGCCGCAGGAAGAATCGCCTGGGCAGAGGTGAAGGCGACATCACCGCGCGGATGCAGGAGCAGCACGACGAGCCGCGCGCCCTGTTCGCGCAGCCCTCTGGCACGAGCGGCGATGGTGGAAGCCGGATCCGCCTCGTGGCCGGCGGCGAAGATTCCCACGCCATTGACCAGGATCGACGCGCGCGCTCCTGTCACAGGCGCTGCGCCTGCATCGAGCAGCGGCACCTTTCCGGCAGTCTCTTTCGCGAAGGCGGCGCCCAGGGCGAGGTCGCGCTCGCCCACCGCTCGCGCGACGGCCCCGAGCAGTTCATCGCCCTGCGCCAAGGTGCGCGCCTTCAGCTGCCGCTGGGTCAGGAGCTGCGGCGCCGGCCGCGATGGCGTCTCGAAGAGCAAATCGCCTGCGTCGATGAAGATGAGCCCGGGGGTGTCCTTGCGCAGCTTGCGCACCAGGGCGACCGCCCGCGGCAGCCCACCGCGCTGGTCGGGCGAGCAGCCGCAGGGAACGAGCTGCCCCGCCACCGAGGCGGAAAAGACCAATGTGAAAGTCGTTTCAGCCGTCGCCGCGGCAGGCGCCTCGCGGCAAGCCAGCGGCACGAGGAACAGGAAAACGCATTTTGTACAAATTGTACAAAATGCGCGGGGACGTCGGAGCATCCCCGAGTGATAAACGCAGATGGCCGCCGTGGGAAGGCATGCTAGAAGCGCGGCCATGCCCACGGGCGTCCAGCTCGGGCCGCTGCGGCTGCCCAACCGGTATTTCCTCGCGCCGCTGGCGGGCGTCTCCGACTGGCCCTTTCGGCTGCTCTGCCGCGAGATGGGCGCGGCCATCGCGCACACCGAGATGATCTCCAGTCATGGCTTGGTCAACGGCGGCGACCAGACCTTGAGCTATCTGGAGAGGCCGATGGAGGAGCGACCCTTCGCCATCCAGGTCTTCGGGCACGACCCCGACGTCCTCGCGCAGGGTGCGCGTATCGCAGTCGACCGGTATGGCCCCATCGACGCCGTCGACATCAACATGGGCTGCCCCGTGAAGAAGGTCTGCTGCCACGGCGCGGGTGCGGCCCTCTTGCGCGATCCGCTGCTGGTCGAAAGGACCGTCCGCAAGGTGGTAGAGGCCGTCTCGCCGCTGCCGGTCACCGTCAAGCTGCGCGCCGGCTGGGACGAAGAGCATCGCAATGCTCTCGAGATCGCCTTGGCTTGCGAGCAGGGCGGCGCGCTCGCCGTGGGTCTGCATCCTCGCACTCGCGCACAGATGTACCGGGGCCGCGCCGACTGGGACTTGATCCGGCGGACGAAGGAGGCGGTCCACATCGCGGTCTGGGGCTCGGGCGATCTCTTCAGCGCCCAATCGGCCTTGCGCATGCTGCGTGAGACCGGAGCCGACGCTGCGCGCATCGCTCGCGGCGCCTGCGGGTATCCCTGGATCTTCCGCGAGCTGCTCGCCCTCGAGCGCGGCGAAACCGCGCCCGAAGTGACACTGGAGGAGTGGCGCGAGACCATCCTCCGCCATCTGCGGATGGCCATCGAGGACAAGCAGGGGAAGCATCGCCTGCATCGACCCGAGGGCGCGCCGCGGCCACGCGCGTACCGCGACAACGGCGGGCATGTGCACCGCGAGCTCGAGGAGCGCGAAGCGGAGCTGGCCGCGGTGCGCGAGATGCGCAAGCACCTCCTCTGGTACACCCGAGGCCGCCGCGGCGGCCTCGCCTTCCGCCGGATGGCGTCCGAGCTGTACACCTACGCGGACGTGAACGCCGCCCTCGATCGCTTCTTCCCCGAGGACGGCTCCGTCCCGGCCGAAGTACGCGACGAGCCTCCGAGCGCCCGCGAGCTGACCGCGGAGGACTAGTTACGAGGGCGGCGCCCGCGATCTCGCGGCATTCAACACGCCCGCCGCCCGGCCATACCAGCTGAGCTCCTCCGGCGTTCCCGGCAGCTCGCCTCCGTATGATTGGTAGCGAAGGCGGACTTCCTCGATGGGCATGTCCCATGGATCTGGCAGCTTCTTCTTCGGCGGAGGCGGCGGACGCGGCTTCTCGACCCGGAGATGGATGCCGGGAGGGAAATTCTCGGGCGTCGGCTCTGACGGCCGCGGCCGATGCTCCTGCAGAAACTCCAGATCCTCGATGCTGACGAGAGCCACCAGGACACGTCCGTGCAGCGTCATGACCACCCGGTCCTGACGGTACGCGACCGCGTTCTTGATCTGCGCAATGCACCTGCGGAAGTCCGTCGCCGTCACATGCATTTCAGCCATGCCCACCATCCTCCCACAGGGGTCCGACATCCCCGCCGGCGCCAGCGGGCATTTTGTACAAAATGACCTCGGTCGCGTCGGACCCCTGGGGTGGGGGAGGGGCGGGCGGAGGAAGCTTCTGACGGATCGGCTGTTTTGATGCTAGCCTCGGACGGCTCGGAGGAACCGTACACAGTGCCCGCACAGCCTGCCGCCGACATCAGGCTCCTCAACGACCGCATCCAGCAGGAATCGTCGTTTGTCGATGCGCTCTTCGCGCAGGCGGGGCAAGTCATCGTCGGGCAGAAGCAGATGATCGAGAGGCTGCTCATCGGCCTCATCACCGGCGGGCATGTGCTGCTCGAGGGAGTGCCGGGGCTCGCGAAGACCCTGACCGTCAAGACGCTCGCCGATTGCCTGCAGCTCTCCTTCAAGCGCATCCAGTTCACGCCCGACCTGCTGCCTGCCGACCTGATTGGCACGCAGATCTACCAGCCGCAGACGCAGAGCTTCACGGTCAAGAAGGGGCCGCTCTTCGCCAACCTCATCCTCGCCGACGAGATCAACCGCGCCCCTGCCAAGGTGCAGAGCGCGCTGCTCGAATCGATGCAGGAGCGGCAGGTGACCATCGGCGATCAGACCTTCATCCTGCCCGCGCCCTTCCTGGTGATGGCGACGGAGAACCCCATCGAGCAGGAGGGGACCTATCCTCTGCCCGAGGCGCAAGTCGATCGGTTCATGCTCAAGGTCCGGGTCGGCTATCCGACCCGGTCTGAAGAGCTGCAGATCATGGACCGCGTCGCCGGCCGCGAGCTCCCCCGCCCGAATGCGGTGGTCTCGCCCGAACAGCTCCGGAATGCCCAGCAGGTGGTGGGCGACATCTATATCGACCCCAAGGTGAAGGAGTACATCGTCAGCGTCGTGCTGGCCACGCGCGATGCGCCGGCGAGCGGGCTCAAGGAGCTGGCCGGGTACATCGATTACGGCGCCTCGCCGCGCGCGAGCATCTATCTCAACCTGGCAGCGCGCGCGCACGCGTTCCTCAGGCATCGCGGCTTTGTGACACCCGAGGACGTCAAGGCCGTCGCCTACGACGTGCTCCGCCACCGCGTCTCGCTCACCTACGAGGCGGAGGCAGAGAACCTCACCAGCGAGAAGATCATCCAGCGCATCCTGGAGAAGATCGAGGTTCCGTAGTGGCCGCGCCGGCAGATCTGATCCGCAAGATCCGGCGCATCGAGATCACCACCCGCCGCGCCGTGCAGGACACGCTGGCGGGCGGGTACCATTCGGTCTTCAAGGGCCGCGGCATGGCCTTCAGCGAAGTGCGGCCCTACCAGCCCGGCGATGAGATCCGCGCCATCGACTGGAACGTCACCGCTCGCATGGGCGAGCCGTTCGTCAAGGTCTTTACCGAGGAGCGCGAGCTGACGGCGCTGGTCGCGGTCGATCGCTCGGCCTCGCAGGAGGCGGGATTCGCGGCGCAGGCCAAGGCGGAAGTGTGCGCGGAGATCGTGGCGCTCTTGATCTTCTCCGCGCTGGAGAACGGCGATCGCGCCGGGCTTCTGCTCTTCACCGACCGCATCGAGCGTTACGTACCGCCGCGCAAAGGCAAGAAGCACGGGCTGCGGCTCATCAGCGAGGCGCTCGCCTTCCAGCCGGCGGGTCGCGGCACCGATCTCGCGGCGGCACTCGGGCATCTGACCACGGCGCAGCGGAGGCGCGCGGTCGTCTTCGTCGTGAGCGACTTCCTCGCCGATGGCTACGAGAGCGCGCTGGCCGTGCTCTCGCGGCGGCACGACGTGGTCCCCGTGGTCGTCAGCGATCCCGTCGAGGAAGAGCTTCCGCTGCTGCGCGGGCTTTGGCCCTTGCTCGATGCCGAGAGCGGCGAGACCGTGCTTCTCGACCTCTCCGACCCACAGACGCGCAGCGCCTACTCGCTCTACGCGCGCGAACGAGCGGAGAAGCGCGACCGGATTTTCCGCAAGCTCTCCCTGGAAGCGGTGCGGGTGCGACCTGGAGACGACTACGTCGCACCGCTCGCTGCTCTCTTTCGCGCCCGGTCGCGGAGGCGGCCGGCGTGATCGCGCTCGTTCTCGCCGCTGCCGCTGCGCTGCCGGAAGCCGCGCCTCTCTCCGTCGATGCGCGCGTCGCGCCCGAGGAGGTGACACTCGGCGAGCACATCAAGCTCGAGCTGTCCGTGGAGCACGACGCGCGCGACGTCTACTCGCTGGATTCCTTCGATCCGGCGCCGCTCGCCGTCCCGCCCGACGCGCCCCCGCCGCAGGCGCGCCGCGAGGAGCTGGCCGGGGGTCGGGTGAAAACGACTTTCGTTCTCCAGCTCACCGACTACACGACGGTCGAGCCCCGCCTTCCGGATCTGCTGCTGCACGTCACCGGACCGGACGGCGCGCGGCAGCTGACGGTGCGCGGCCGGCCCTTGAAGTTCCGCAGCCTGGTGCGGGAAGAGGGCCAGGGGGCGCCTGACCGCGCCCACCACGGACCGAAGCCGCCGGTGCCGCTGATGGTGCGCAGCTTCCTCTGGCTCTTCATGCTGCTCGGCCTCGCTGCTGCCATCGCCGCGGTGCTGTGGCTGCGGCGGCTGCGCAAGCGGCGGCAAGAGGACGAGCAGCGGGCAGCGGCGGCGCTCGACCCCGACGAGGAAGCATTGCAGCGGCTGGCAGCCCTGCGCGCAGCGGCCCCCTGGAAGCGGGGCGATGGGCGGGCGGCGATCTTCGCGGTCTCCGAGATCGTCCGCGGTTATCTGGGAGAGCGACTGCGATTCAATGCGCTCGACCTGACCAGCGTGGAATTCTTCGAAGAACTGCACCGCCGCCGCCTCCTGGGCCTCGACCTGGCCGAGCTGATCGAGGAAGTCCGCTGGGAGGACCTGGTGAAGTTCGCCAAGCTCGAGCCGAGCGCGGAGGAATGCCTGCGCGCCATCGCGCGCTCGGAGTCGATCGTCCACCACACGAGGCCGCAGCGGGCGGTGGCCGCATGAGCTTCGCGGCGCTCACGTTCGCCCATCCTTGGGCGCTCATCGGTCTCGCCGCCGCCGCCGCCGGGGCGTTCTTGCTGCGCAAACGGCGCCGCGAGCTGCCGCGCCTGGTGGTGCCGACGGCGCTCGCGGCCCGCTCGATCGCTCCTTCCCGCTGGGCGCGTCTCTGGTGGCTACCGGGGGCGCTCGTGATTGCGGCAATTGCGCTGACCAGCATCGGCCTCGCCGGGCCGCGGCTGCGTGCGAGCCGGCGGCAGGACCTGGCGGTAGAGGGGATCGACATCGTCGTCGCTTTCGACCTGTCGACCAGCATGCTGGCGGCCGACTTCCGTCCCAAGGACCGCATCACGGTGGCGAAGGAAGTGTTGAAGAACTTCATTGAGTCGCGGCAGAACGACCGGATCGGCCTGGTCGTCTTCGCCGGCGAGGCCTACACCCAGTGCCCGCTGACCCTGGATTATCGGGTCTTGGAAGAGCTCCTCGAGCAAGTGCGCACCGGAGTCATCGTCGACGGCACCGCCATCGGAAATGCGCTGGCGACCGCCGTCAATCGACTGCGCGAATCCGACGCGAAGAGCCGCGTGATCATCCTCATCACCGACGGCGACAACAATGCCGGCAACATCTCTCCATTGCAGGCGGCGCAGATCGCGAAGGAACTGGGGATCAAGGTCTATACGATTCTCATCGGAAAGGGCGGACGAGTCCCCTATCCGACCGGCACCGATCTCTTCGGCCGCACCACCTACGAGCAGGTCGAGATCGACGTCAATCCCGAGCTGCTGCAGCAGATCGCCAAAGCGACCGGCGGCGCCTATTACGCCGCCACCGACAAGGAATCGCTCGAGCGCGGGCTCCGCTCGGTGCTCGACGCGCTGGAGAAGAGCAAGATCTACGAGGCCAGCGGCACCACCCGCTACGACGAGTGGTACGCGCGCTTCTTCTTGCCGGCGGCGCTGCTCGGCCTCCTCGGACTGGGCCTGCGCTCCTCGCGGCTGCAGGGCGCGCCATGACCGGCATCCAGACCACCATTCTCGGGCTGCACTTGCGCATCCTCTCGCCGGTCTGGCTCTGGCTCGCGCCGCTGGGGATCGTTCTCGGTGTGCTCGCGGCGTGGCGCTCGATGCAGCGGCAGGCGCAGGCGCAAGCGCTGGTCCCGGAGCAACGAAGACCGCAAATTCTAAGGTACGGAGGAGCCGCGCAGGGGACGCTGCGCGGATCGCTCCTCGGCGCGGGGCTCTTCTTCCTCTTTCTCGCCGCGGCTGGACCGCAGTGCGGCGAGCGCACCGAGCTGGTCAAGCGCAGCGGTATCGATCTGGTCATCGCTCTCGACGCCTCGAACAGCATGCTGGCTCGCGACGTCAAACCCTCCCGACTCGATCGCGCCAAGCTCGAGGTGACCGCGCTCCTCGAGCGGCTCAAGGGCGACCGGGTCGGCCTGGTGGTCTTCGCCGGAGAGGCCTTCGTGCAGTGCCCGCTCACGACGGACTACAGCGCGGCGCGGCTCTTCCTCCGCGCCGTCGAGCCGGCCGCGATGCCGCAGCAGGGGACGGCCATCGCCAGCGCGCTGCTCGAGGCCAAGCGCGTGCTCGACGGCGGCAGCCGCGGGTCCGCGGCCCGGGCGGTCCTGCTCATCACCGACGGCGAGGACCAGCAGGGGGACGCGCTCAAGGCCGCCGGGGAGCTGGGGGAGAGCGGCATCCGCGTCTATGCCGTGCCGGTCGGAACCGAGGCAGGCGAGCCGATTCCCCTCACCGACAAGAACGGCAGCGTCATCGGCTACAAGAAGGATCGGGAAGGCAAGACGGTGCTCACCCATACCGACGTCGCCGGCCTGCGCGAGCTGGCTGCGCGGGGCGGCGGCATCGCGCTGCGCGGGTCGGGGACGGAGCTGGGCGTGCTGGAGCTGCTTCCCGAGCTGGACAAGCTGCAGAAGGGAGAGCTCGAGTCGCGGCTCTCGGTGCAGTACGACGACAAGTACATCTGGTTCGCCTGGCCGGCCTTCGCCCTGCTCTGCTTGGGCGCGGCGCTGGGCGAGGGCGCGCTGTTGCGCAGGCGGAGCGCGGCATGAGGATCCTCCTCGCGCTCCTGCTCGCCGGGCCCTCCTGGGTGGAGCGGCTTTACCAGAAGCAGGATCCGGACGTCGCGCAGGGCAATGCCCTCGCGGCGCAGAACGAGCCAGACAAGGCGCTGGGCGCGTATGAGAAGGCGAAGAAGCGGCACCCCGATTCGGCCGCGCTCGCCTTCGACCGCGCCGCCGCGCTGCTCAAGCTCGACGCCGCCAAGGCGCCCGAGGCCGCGAGCGAGGCGGCGAAAGCGTTGCAGAGCGGCGATCCTCAGCTCAGGCCGCCGGCCGCGTACCAGCTCGCTCTCGCCATCGAGTCGATGGGCAAACCCGACGAGGCGATCAAGGCGTATTCGCTCGCCCTCGGCCTCGACCCTGCCGATCGCGACTCGAAGGTGAACCTCGAGCTGCTCCTCCGCTCGCAGGAGGAGCGGAAGAAGCAGCAGCCGGCGCAGCCGCAGGAGCAGAAGGAGAAGAAGGAAGGCAAGGACCAGAAGGACAAGGAAAAGGGCAAGGAGGAGCAGAAGCAGCAGCAGAAAGAAGCGGGCCAGAAGCAGGAGCAAGAGCAGCAGGCGCAACCCAAGGAAGAGGAAGCGGAGAAGAAGAAAGAGCAGCAGGCCGAGGAAAAGCCCGTCGACCGCAGCGAGGCCGAACGCCTGCTGGACGCGCTCCGCGCCGGGGAGAAGAATCTGCAAGTGTGGCGGTTCGCCAAGGAGAAGCGGAAGGATGCGCGGCGCAATGAGCCCGAGCGCGATTGGTAGCGCGCTTCTTCTCGCGGCGGCCGCGGCGGGCGAGGTGGAGATCTCCGCCAGCGCCGACCGCGACGAGATGGCGCTCGACGACACCGTGAACGTGAGCGTGACCGTCACCTACTCGTCGAAGGGCGAGGGCGACCTGGAGCTGCCGGCCTTCCGCGACTTCGACGTCGTCAGCCGCGCTCAGTCCGAGCAAGTGAGCTTCGCTTTCGTCAACGGCGCGCCCACCTTCAAGCGCACGGTCTCGACGAGGCTGGCGCTGACCCCGAAGCGGGCCGGCAGTGCCGTCATCGAGCCCGCCAGGATCAGCTACAAGGGCCGCAGCTATTCGACCCAGCCCATCCGCGTGCGGGTACTGCCCGCTGGACAGGCGCCGCCGCCGGAGGAGATGGACCCCTTTGCAGACGTGCATCCGGGGAGCCGTGACCTGCTCCTGCGGGCCTCGGTGGACAACGAGCGGCCTTTCGTCGGCCAACAGATCTCGTACTCGCTCTACCTGCTCGCGCGCATCAACGTCAGCGGCATCGACAAGCTGCAGCTGCCGCGGCTGGATGGATTCTGGACGGAGGAGATCGAGGCGCCCCAGCAGCTGGTCGGGGAGTCTCGCATCTTCGACGGCGTGCCCTACCGATCGTTCCTCTTGCGCAAGCGCGCGCTCTTCGCGCTGCGGCCGGGAAGATCCGCGATCGAGCCCGCCGAGGTGGAAGTGCTCACCGGCTTCGGCATGCTCTTCTCTCGCGGCAGCGCGCGGCGGCAGTCGCAGTCGCTCGCGCTCGAAGTGCAGCCCCTGCCGCCCGGCAAGCCGCCCGGATTCGATGCGGGCAACGTCGGCCAGTGGAACCTGAGCGCCACGGTCGAGCCGCTCAACGTCCCCGTCGGGCAGCCGATCACCTTCCGGCTGGTCGCGGGCGGCAAAGGGAACGTCCGCGATCTGCGGCTGCCCAGGCTTCCGGCCATCGGCGGCCTGCGCGGCTACGATGCAACGACGACCGACAAGGAGAGCATCGAGAAGGGCGTGGTGACGGGGACGCGCACGCTGGAGCAGCTGCTCGTCCCGGAGCGGACCGGCCTGGTGGAGATCCCGGCGCTGGCGATGGACATCTTCGATCCCGTGCAGAGGGCATATCGGACGCTGCACACCGAGGGCGTTCGAGTGCAGGTCTTGCCGGCGCCGGCGGGACTGGCCGCGGGCGCGGAGCCTCTGGCGCAAAACCTGCTCGTGGCGGGAGGAGTGCGGCCCATCCGGCTGCGGCTCGCGGAGGTCTCGCGCGCGCCGCCACCCTGGACCCGGCCCTGGTTCTGGCCGCTTCTCGCGCTGCCGCCGTTCGGGCTCGCGCTCCTGCTCGCGACCGATCGCGCCCGTCGCCTCTTCGTGATCGACCCGCAGCAGCGGCGCATCAAGCTGGCGCGCAGCCAGGCCCGCAAGCGGCTGCGCGGCGCCAAGCAGCTCCTCGGCAAAGGCGAGGCCGCGGCCTTCTATGCCGAGGTGGCCCGCGCCATCACCGGATACCTTGCGGACAAGCAGGGAGTGCTGGCGGCAGGGCTGACGCGCGAGGAGCTCGGGCGCGCGCTGTCGAACCGCGGCCATGCCGAGGAGACGGTGCGCCGCGTCGTGCGCGTGCTCGACGACTGCGACCGCGCCCGCTTCGCGCCCGCCGCCGGCGAGGCCGTGGCGCGCTCGGCGATGCTCACCCGCGCCGACCAGATCCTCAGCGAGCTCGATCGCGGCCGGAAGGAGGCGGCGTGATCCTCGCGCTGCTTCTGGCCGCCCTCCCGGCTGGCGTCACGCAGCTGTTCGCGGACGCCAACGCCGCGTATCTCTCGGGCGACGTCGCGCGCGCCATCGCCGCCTACGAAGCGCTCGTCGCCGAAGGCGTCGCCTCGCCCGAGCTGGAGACGAACCTCGGCGCAGCTTATCTGCGCCAGGGCAAGCGCGGTCTCGCTGCTTTGCACTTCGAGCGCGCGCTCTTTCTCGATCCGGGCGACGACGACGCGCGCACCGATCTGGCCGAGGTGCGGCGCGGCAACGTCGACAAGCTCGAGGGCGAGAGCGAGGAGGGCGGGACCGAGACGGTCGCGCGGCTGCTCGCGCCCTTGCCCGGCGCAGCGGCAGCGATCCTTTTCGTGGCGTCCTGGGTGGGGGCCTGGACGCTGTTCGGCCTGCGCATCTTCCGGCGGGAGCGGCGGCAGCTCTCGACGTTCGCGTCAGCGGCTTTCGGGCTCTCCTTGCTCGCTGCCGCCCTCACCTACGCGGCGGCGCTGGGACGCGGCCTCGCGCTGCAGCGCGCGGTGGTCGTGGCGCAGGCGGCGCCCGCGCGCGAAGGGCCGGGCGAGAAGAGCGCGAGCCATTTCGAGGTCCACGAGGGCACCACCGTGCGGCTCGAGGACGAGGAAGGCCAGTACCGGCGCATCAAGCTGGCGAATGGCTTGACCGGCTGGGTGCCTTCGGGCGCGGTCGAGCTGGTGGTCCCGCCCGGCTGGGCGGGCCGTCCGGTCCTGGCCGGCTCGGCCCGCGCCGATCAGCCTTGAGGCTCGAGGGGGTCCACGTGCTCGCACTGTTGATTGCCGTCGCTCTCGATCCGGCCGCGCACGCCCGTGAAGTGGCCAGGGGCCTTCCTTTCGCCCGCAATGCCATGCTGGAGGTGCGACGCGCCGCCGCGGCCATCGGCGACCCGGCGCTGCGGGCGGCGGTCGAGGCGCAGATCCTCGCGCCCGGCGCCTCCTTGAAGAAGGCGGGCGATTTCGCCGTTGCGCCTGGAGGAAATTGCCAGGGCGGACATCACGGCTATCCGGGCGGCCTGGCGGTGCACACGCTCGCTACGCTGCTCCATGCGCGTGCGCTGGCGCAGGTGTACGAGCGCGTCTATCAGACGAAGCTGCGCGACGACTGGCTGGTGACGGCGGCCATCTGGCATGACTCGCTCAAGGCCGCGACTCTTCCCTGGCGCGAGGACGGCTCCTGCGGTCCCGAGGCCGAGATCGCCGGCACCGGGGAGCATCATGTGCTCGGCCTGGCGGCGGCACTGTTGCGCCATCTACCCAAGGAGCTGATCGCGGTCATCGCCAGCGCGCACGGGCTCTCGATCTGTCCCTGGCTTTCGGAGGCCGAGCGCATCGCCTCTGTCGAGCCGGGCGCCTGCCCCGCGAAGCTGCCCATCGAGGCTTACGTGCTGCACTTCGCCGACAGCGACTATCCCCTGACCGGCGCGGCATGGAGCGACTATGCCGAACGAGCTCCTCAAGGCTGGGAGCGCTACGAGGCGCTGAAGGCCGACGGCAACGAGCTGCTCTTCTTCAGTCGCTCTCGGTGACCCCGCGGCGCGGGCAGAGCTGCAGCACGACGCAGCGCGAGCAGTGCGGCCGCCGCGACTCGCAGGTGCGCCGGCCGTGCCAGATGAGCAGCTGGTGGGCGCGGCCCCAGAGCTTTTCGGGGAGCAGCGCGGCGAGCTCATCTTCGACTTTGCGCGGATCCTCCTGCCGGCTCAGGCCGAGCCGCCGCGCGACCCGGCCGACGTGCGTGTCGACAGGCAACGCCGGGGTGCCGAAGGCGTGATTGACGACGACGCCGGCCGTCTTCCATCCCACGCCGGGCAGCTGGCATAGCTCCTCGCGGGTGCGCGGTAGCTTGCCGCCGAACTCCTGAGCGATGGTGGTCATCGCGGCGTGGAGCGCCTTCGACTTGGCCCGCCAGAGGCCGACGCGCCGGATCTGCTCGCCGAGCCTCGAAGGCGTGCTGCGCGCGTAGTCCGCGGCGGTGCGATAGCGGGCAAAGAGCGCGGGGGTCACCGTGTTCACGACTGCGTCCGTGCACTGCGCCGAGAGCATCACCGAGACGAGCAGCTGCAGCTCATCTTGATACTCGAGCGCGATCTTCGCCTCCGGCATCGCCTTCTCCAGGCGCCGGACGATCTCGCGAAACCTGCGGCTGCGCGCTTCTTTCGATTCGCGGGCCATGCGCGCTCCGTTTAACATGTGCGGCCTCATGGACCTCATCGACCTGCGGAGCGATACCGTGACCCGGCCCGGACCGGGCATGCGCAAGGCCATGCACGACGCCGAGGTGGGCGACGACGTCTTCGGCGACGACCCGACCATCAACCAGCTGCAAGAGAGGGTCGCCGCCCTGTTCGGCAAGGAGGCAGCCATCTGGACGCCGACCGGGACCATGGCGAACCAGATCGCGATCGGCTCCCTGGCCGGGCAAGGCGAGGAGATCATCTGCGACCGCGGGGCGCACATCGTCAATTACGAGGGCGGGGCGATCTCCGCGCTCTGGGGCGCGCAGAGCCTGGTGGTCGACGGCGAGCGCGGGATCTTCGGCCCCGAGGATGTGCGAGCGGTCCTGCGCCGCGGCGACAACGAACATTTTCCCCGCCAGCGCGCGGTCGCGCTGGAGAACACGCACAATCGCGGCGGCGGGTCGGTCTGGCCGATCGCGCAGATGCGCAAGGTCGCCGCTCTCGCGCATGAGGCTGGTCTTGCCGTGCACCTCGATGGAGCGCGCCTCTGGAACGCACACGTCGTCTCCGGCGTTCCGCTGCTGGAGTACGGCGCGCTGGCCGATACGGTCTCCGTTTGTCTGAGCAAGGGCTTGGGCGCACCGGCGGGCTCCTTGGTGGCGTCGACGCGAGAGCGGGTCATGCGGATGCGCCGGCTGCGCAAGCGCCTGGGAGGCGGTCTGCGCCAGGCGGGCGTGCTCGCCGCGGCAGGTCTCTACGCGCTCGACCACCACATCGAGCGGCTCGCCGAGGACCATCAGAATGCGCGCCGGCTGGCCGAGCTTGTGCGCGAGATCCCGGGCCTCTCCTGCGAGCCGCGGCTCGTCGAAACGAACCTTCTCTTCGTCGACGTCGCGGTGAAGGGCGGCTCGCGCGCGCTGGTCGCGGCGGCCAGGAGCGAAGGGGTGCTCTGCAACGCCGAGGGAGCTGGCGAGCGCATCCGGCTCGTCACGCACCTCGACGTGCCCGCCTCCGCGATTCCTGAAGCAGCCCAGCGGCTGCGCCAGGCCGCCACAGCGCTCTAGCGGCGTCGAAAAAAAAAATAATTTTTTTCTCTCGCATCGAGACCCCCGGGTCTCGTTCTGGGTGCCTCGATCTGGACCCTCCCCTCCCGACGAATCCGGCACGCCGCTCGCATTACCCCGCGACGTGCACTCTTCCCTGCACTGCGCGGCCATCGCCGGCGCCGCCGCGCGCCTGGTCGAGGTCCAGGTCGATCTCTCGCTCGGCTTGCCCGGCTTCTATCTGGTCGGCATGCCCGACCACGCCTGCATCGACGCGAAAGTGCGAGTGCTCACGGCGCTCCGCAACAGCGGCTATCAGCTTCCGCAGAAGAAGATCACCGTCAATCTCGCGCCGGGCGATCTGCGCAAGGAGGGCGCGGCCTTCGATCTCGCCATCGCGCTCGGCGTCCTCGCCTCCTCGGGCCTGCTCCCGCCCGACCGGATGCTCAAGGCGCTGGTGGTGGGCGAGCTGGCGCTCTCGGGAGACCTGCTGCCGGTGCGCGGCGTCCTGCCCATCGCGCTCGAGGCGCAGCGGCTCGGCTTCACTGCGCTGATCGCGCCGGAGCCCAACGCCCCCGAGGGTGCCCTCGCCCAGGGCCTCCAGGTCTTCGGCGCCCGCAGTCTGGCGGAAGCGGCGGACATCATCTCCGGCGCGAGCTCGCGGGCGCCCTCCCCGCCCGCCGAGCCGGTTTCACCCGCTCCCTATCCGGTCGATCTCTCCGACGTGCGCGGCCAACAAAGCTGCAAGCGCGCGCTGGAGATCGCCGCGGCCGGCGGGCACAACGCGCTCCTCATCGGCCCGCCCGGCTCGGGCAAGACGATGCTGGCGCGGCGCATGCCCACGCTCTTGCCGGCGCTCTCCTTCGAGGAGGCAGTGGAGACGACCTCCATCTGGTCGGTGGCGGGCCGCCTCCGCCCGGGACAAGGGTTTCTCAGCGAGAGGCCCTTCCGCGCTCCGCACCACACCATCTCCGTCGCCGGGCTCATCGGCGGAGGCTCACCGCCGCGACCGGGCGAGATTTCGCTCGCCCACAATGGAGTGGCCTTTCTCGACGAGCTTCCCGAATTTGGCCGCGCAGCTCTCGAGGCGCTCCGCCAGCCGCTCGAGGACGGGGAAGTCTCGGTCGTGCGCGCCTCGGGCTCGGCGGTGATGCCTGCGCGCTTCATGTTGCTCGGCGCGATGAACCCATGCCCCTGCGGCCATGCTTCCGATCCCGATCCGGAGCGCTGCCGCTGCACCATCGTCGGCAAGGACGTCTACCTGCGGCGCATGTCCGGGCCGATTCTGGACCGCTTCGATCTGCACATCGAGGCTCGCGCGCTGGCCACGCCCGACCTGCTTGGCCTTCCCCAGGGCGACACCTCCGCACAGGTGCGCGAGCGGGTCGAGCGCGCCCGCGCCGTGCAGCGCAGGCGCGGCGTACATTGCAACGCGCAGTTGCGTGGTCGGACGCTGCGCGAGCTGTGCGGCGCCACGGAGAAGGCGCGCGGCTTCCTCGCCGGCTACGTCGAGATGGGCCGGCTCTCTGCGCGTTCCCACGACCGGGTCCTGAAGCTGGCGCGGACCATCGCCGACCTCGAGAACAGCGAGCTCGTCCACGAGGAGCAGATCCAGGAAGCATCCGAGTTGCGCTGTCTCGACAAGCCCGTCAGCGGCCGCGACCCGAGAAGCAGCCTCGACCTCGCGCGCGAGCGCGTCACCCGCAAACCACGGAGGGAACATGAGCAAGCTGTCTGACAAGCTGAAGGCCGTCGCCGCCGCGATCGGCGCCATCGAGAAACAATTCGGCAAGGGCGCAGTCATGCGCCTGGGCGAAGACCAGGAGATGCCGCCGGTCGCCATCATCCCCACGGGGTCGTTGGGGCTCGACCTCGCGCTCGGCGTGGGCGGATACCCGCGCGGCAGGGTGGTCGAGATCTACGGTCCCGAATCGAGCGGCAAGACCACGCTCACGCTGCACGCCATCGCCGAGGTGCAGGCGCAGGGAGGCTGCGCCGCCTTCATCGACGCCGAGCACGCGCTGGATGTGACCTACGCGCGCAAACTCGGGGTGAAGATCGAGGAATTGCTCATCTCCCAGCCGGATACGGGCGAGCAAGCTCTCGAGATCACGGAGACCCTGGTCCGCTCCGGCGCCGTCGATCTCGTCGTCATCGACTCGGTCGCGGCGCTCGTGCCCAAGGCCGAGATCGAAGGAGAGATGGGCGACCAGCACATGGGCTTGCAGGCACGCCTCATGTCGCAGGCCTTGCGGAAGCTGACCGCCGTCGTCAGCCGCAACAGCGCCACCGTCATCTTCATCAACCAGATGCGGATGAAGATCGGCGTCGTCTTCGGATCGCCCGAGACCACCACCGGCGGCAATGCCCTGAAGTTCTACTCCTCGGTGCGCCTCGACATCCGCCGCATCGGCGCGCTCAAGGACGGCGACGTTGCCATCGGCAACCACACGCGCGTCAAGGTGGTGAAGAACAAGCTCGCGCCACCCTTTCGCGAGGCCGAGTTCGACATCCTCTACGGCGGCGGCATCTCCCGGTCGCACGAGCTGCTCGACATGGGCGTCGAGCGCGGGCTGGTGGAGAAGAGCGGCGCCTGGTTCGAGGCGGGCGGCGAGCGAATGGGTCCGGGCCGCGACAAGGCCGCCGAGTTCCTCCGCGCAAACGCTGCGGTCGCCGCCGATCTGGAGCAGAAGCTGCGCGCCACCGTGGCGGAGCCGCCCAAGCCAACCCAGCCCGAGGCGGCGGCGTGATGACCTTCGAGGAATTCGCCGCTCGCGAATGGGGCCGCGCGCAGCGATCGGGCCGCTGGTTCTCCATCGCCCGCATCGCGCCGGTCGGCTGGAGGGCGCTCGATGAAGAGATCGACGCCCTGGCCTGCGTGGTCGAAGCGCACCTGCGCCGCACCGACTTCGTCCAGCGCAAGCGGGACCGCGAGGTGAGCGTCGTATTGGTGGAGACGCTAGGCGCATCGGCAGGCGCAGCTCTCGAGCGCGTCCGTGAGAACGCAGTGAAGCGATTGCCCGAGCTGCAGCTGAGGATCGGCTGTGCTCCGGCCAGGCCGGACCAGCAGTGGCAGGAGGCGTGGCGGTGGGCGGGAAGGCTGCTGGTGGCCGACGCCGCGGTCCCAGCCGCGGCGTGAGGGGAAGGAGCGGAGGCGGGCCGGCCTCGCCTCCGCTTTCTTTCAATAGAGCCGATTGAAAACCGCGGCGCCCCAGGCGTTGACCGCCACGCCGGCGAGCGCCGCCAGCCAGAAGAGGCGGGTGAAGCGATGGCCACCCAGGGCGAGCAAGAGAATGAGGTAGGGCGTGTAGTCGAGCGAGAAGCGGAAGCCGAACTGGAACCAGCCGCTGTTCTGGTAGAAGAACCCCGGGATGGCCACCAGGGCCACCGTCAGCCAGAGCGACCGGTGCAGCCGCGGCTTCTCCTTCGGCCAGAGCAGATAGAAAAAGAGCGGCGTGGTGACGAAGAGGCTCATCCCCTCGCCGTTGAATCCGATGCGCAGCGGATGGAACTGGATCTCGGGCAGCCTGGTGAAGGCAGCGTGAAGGTTGCGCTCGAGAAAGGCGTAGTGGAAGAGGCCGTACTTCTGAATCTGCTGGTTGACGCGATTTGCGTAGAGATGGGAGTGCCCGAACTCGCTGAAGCTGCCGAAGCGGGCGTAGTTGGCGAGCCCCATTGGGATTGCGACTGCAAGAATTGCCGCGGCATAGGGGATGAGCTTGGGCAGCGCGGCCCGCCAGCGCGCAGGGTCGCGCAGTACGGTCCATTCCACTGGGCCGAGCGCCTCGAACACGAAGAAGACGGCCGAGAACGCGAGCGGCGTCCGGGTGATGGCCGCGCAGCCCAGCAAGAGCCCCGCCAGAATCGGGTGCTTCGCCTCGAGCGCGGCGTGGAGATAAAGGAGGGTGAGCGTCACGCCGACGGTCTGGGCGGTGAACCAGACTTCCCCGCGGATCCCGCACGACCACGCCAGAGTCCCGAAGCCGTAGATGAGCGCGAAAGCCGCGTGCTCCCATTCCGGCCGCTGCTGCACGCGGCGCAGCAGTCGATAGAGCAGCGCCACGTTGAGCGCCGCGAAAACGATGGTGAAGGCGATGTCGTTGAAGGTGCGCCCGAAGACGGCGACGAACGGCATCATCAAGAGCGCGGGGAAGGGCGGAAAGGAGACGTACCAGTGCCCGTCTCGCAGCACCCAGTCGTTCAGGTTGGGCGGCTGCACGCGCATCGCCAGCTGCCCATGCAGGAGCGCGTCGGCCTGGTAGACGAAATGCGGCGCGAGCGACTGATGGGAGAGCAGGCTCCCACTGGAGAGCGCGTAGCCCGCGAGCGAGAGAGCAAAGAGGATCAGGTCGACCCGGTACCGCGCGGCTCGCTCGCGCCAACCCATCCTCAGGAGGACCTCACCCTGTGACCGAGAGCTTCACGCAAGAGCTGCAGTGCGCCGTAGGCGGACTGCAGGCGGATCTGGCCGCGATCGCCACGGTAGAACGCCGAGCGGCTGCGCGCGCCATCGCGGCCGGCGAGCGCGAGCCAGACGGTGCCGACCGGTTTCTCGGGCGTGCCGCCGCTCGGGCCGGCGATGCCGGTGATGGCCAAGGCCCAGCTCGTCCCCGAGCGGGCGCGGGCGCCTTCGGCCATCGCGAGAGCGACGGGCTCGCTGACCGCCCCGTACCGATCGATCAAGTCGCGCGGCACGCCGAGCGCGCGCTCTTTGAGCTCGTTGGAGTAGGTGACGAACCCGCCCGCCGCCCATGCCGAGCTGCCCGGCGCTTCCGTGAGCAGGTCGTCGAGCAGGCCGCCGGTGCAGCTCTCGGCGCAGCAGATGGTCTCGCCGCGCGCGGCCAGCTCCTGGCCGACGGCCTGCGCGAAGGTGACCCCGTCGCTGCCATACAGATAGCCGGCCAGCGCTTCGCGGCACTCGGCCTCGACACGGGCGAGATTCGCCTCGGCAGTGGCGGCATCGGCCGCGAGCGCCACGAGCGAGAGATGGTTCTCGGGAAACTTCGTCCGGAAGCCGAAACGCACCTCGGGATGACCGTCGCGGATCGACGAGACCAGCTCGTCGAGCCGGCTCTCGGTGACGCCGTAGCACTGCAGGACCCGCATGCGCAGCACGGATGCGCCGGTCGCCTGGAGAAGGCGCGGCAGGACCAGCTCTTCGACGATCCGCCGGTACTCGCGCGGCACGCCCGGGAGGAAGAAGAAGAGGCAGCGGCCGATGCGCAGCGCGAAGGCGGGCGCGCTGCCGTCGGGATTGCCGAGCACCTCCGCCGTCTCGGGCACGTCGGCCTGGCGTTCGTTGTTCGCGGGCATCGGCTCGCTGCGGCGAGCGGCCCAGCGGCGGCGCAGATGGTCGAGCCAGACGCGATCGCGCCGCATCGGCACGCTGGCCGCCTCGGCCGCGCAGGCGGCGGTCAGATCGTCGGAAGTGGGGCCGAGCCCGCCGCTGACGACGCAGAAGTCGGCTCGCGAACCGGTCTCGAGGAGCGCGCCGCGGATGTCCTCGCTCCGGTCGCCCACCACTGTCGTCCGGCGCAATGTCAGACCCAGCGGATAGAGTCGTTGCGCGATGAACTGCGTGTTCGTGTCGGCGATGGTCCCGCGCATCACTTCGTCGCCGGTGACGATGAACTCGACGAGGGGAGCGGTCATGGTCCGGCGAGGCGAGCCTTGAGAAGGAGAGCCGCCCAGGTGAGCGCCCAGGCCCAGACGCCGGCGAAGACGTCGTCGAGCACCACGCCAGCGCCGTTCTTGAAACGCGGGTCCTTGTCGAAGAAGCGCGCAGGGGGAGGCTTGAGCACGTCACAGATGCGGAAGAAAACGAAACCAGCGAGGGCCGCGAACCAGTCGCGGGGGAGGAATGCCATGGTCACCAGATAACCTGCGACCTCGTCGATGACGATGTGGCCCGAGTCGGCGACGCCGTAGTAGCGGCCGGCCCGGTCCGCAGCGGCCATGCCCGTCAGCGTCACCGCTGCGGCAACGCAGAGGTACGCCCAGATCGGCAAATAGGTGAGCGCGTACCAGAGCGGGATGGCCGCGACGGTGCCGGCCGTGCCCGGAGCAACGGGGAAATAGCCAGAGCCGAAGAAGCTCGACCAGACGAGGGCGAGCGGCGGCTTGCCGCGGTCGCCGGGGATTCTCCTCGGCTTGGCGACCAGACCGGGCGCGACGCTCACGTATCCGACTCGCCGTCGTCGGCGCCGCCCGCCGCGGTGGCGTGCGCAGCGGTTTCGAGAGGCACGTCGTCTTCTTCCGCGGGCAGGAGCGGCTCCTCCGCCTCCGCGGCGGCCGCAGCTTCCGCCGCGGCCCGGGCCGCCCTGCGTCGCCGCCGTCCGAAGACCAGCTCTTCTCCAACTCCCAGGAGGATGTAGATGGAGAAATAGAAGAGCAGCACCAACGACGGACGCCCGCGGATGGCCACCCCCACGCCGACCGCCAGAACCACGAGGAAGGCGAGCAGCGTGCGGGGATTGAGCCCGGCGTCCTTGAAGGTCCGATAACGGATGGTCGAGACCATCAGGAAAGCCAAGGCCAGCATGAGGGTCGCGATCGGCCAGAGCCCGACGGCCTCGGCGACCGGCTCGCGCAGGTTGTTGAGCGCGATCACCAGCGCCACCAGCATCCCGGCCGCGAGCGGGATGGGCAGGCCGGTGAAATACCTCTGCGTTCCCGACTCGGCGTGGGCGAGCACGTTGAACCGCGCCAACCGGATGGCGCCGCTCGCCGCATAGATCGAGCAGATGACGAAGCCGGCGATGCCCATCCCCGAGAGCGCCCATTTGTAGACGAGGATGGCCGGAGCGACGCCGAAGGTGATCACGTCGGCGAGGCTGTCGAGCTCCACCCCGAAGTCGCTCTGCGTCCTCGTCAGCCGGGCCACCCTTCCATCGAAGGCGTCGAAGAAGCTGCCAAAAAAAATCGCCACCGCCGCGCGGTAGAAGTTGTCTCCGGTGGGCTCGCCCGCCGCCAGCGTGATCGAGTAGAGCCCGCAGACGATGCTGCTCACCGTGAAGAGATTGGGCAGTACGAACATCAGCTTGCGGAGGTTGGGCCGCGGCTTGCGGCGCCTTTGCCCTGGCTGCTGCTCTCGCTCGCTCATCGATGGGGGGACGCTAGCACGCCCCTCTGTGCCGCGAAACGTTACTCGGCGCAGGAGCGCTGCCTTCGCGGAGCGGCGAAGGTGTTGTCGTCCCGGACGTCGGCCCCTCCACGCTCGCAGCGCGCATCGATGTCGTAAGTGGGCTGGTAGGCGAAGCGGTTGCGCGAGAGGGTGGCGTGCGACTGCTCGGCCACTTCCACTCCGGCGGCGGCGTTGCGCTCGAAGAGATTTCCTGTGGCGGTGGCCCGCGAGCGGTCGAGCAGGAGCAGGCCGGCGCGGCCGTTCTCGATCAAGTCGTTGCCGGTCATGCGCACCCGCGAGCGGAGCGTGGCGATCCCGCTGCCGGCGTTCCCCCGCAGGACGTTGCGCTCGAGCTGCAGCTCCGACTGGACGGCGTAGAAAGCGTCACCCATGTCGTGGTCGCGATCGAGCCGCGTGCCGGTGATGATGTTTCCCCGCGCCACGACCGATGTCTCGGTCAGATGGACGCCCATCGACCCGGAGTCGCGGATGCGGTTCTCCAAGAGCGCCACCGGCGTCTTGTCCTTGCCCGTGATGGAGATGGCCGCCTCGGTGCCGCCGCCCTCCATCTTGCAGCGCTGCACGGTGCCTCGCGAGTTGACCATCGCTACCGCGGCGACGTGGTAGTCGCTCAGCTGCGCGCCGGTGACGGAGAGGTCGGCGCCGCGGAAGCCGATGACGGCGTACTCGTTGCCGCTCACTTCTGCCTCCTCGATGGAGAGCCGCGCGCCGCCGGTGTAGAGGGCCGCGCCGCCCTGGCCGGCGAAGCGGCCGCGCACCACCCGCACTTCGGCGCCGTCGGTCGCCTGCAGCGCCGAGAGCGACGAGCCCTGCACGTCGAGGTCGACGAGAAGCGCTTTTGCCGCCTTCAGCACCAGCGCGCGACGGCCCGCCTGGCGCAGGAGCAGCTTGTGCGCTTCGAGGGAGCCGCCCTCCACGTCGATGCCGCGCCCTGCCCTGCCGCGCGCGACCTCGGCCACTTCGCCGCCGGCGACGAAGAGGTGCGCCCCGCGCGCCTGCACCGCCGCCTGCCAGGCGCCGCGCAGCGAGACGTTCTCCAGCCGGTGGCCGGCGCCGCCCAGATAGGAGATGCCGAAGCCGCCGCCCTCGATGGAGAGACCGTAGATCTCGACACGGTCGGCGCCGCGCACCTCGATCGCGGGGAGGCCACCCTCCGGCGGGACGATCCGCGTGCGGTCCGCGCCGCGCCCGAGCAGCACGACCGGCCGCGAGATGGAGAGCCGCTCTCGCCAGATGCCCTCGCCAATCCGCAACAGCGCTCCGGCCGGCGCCGCCTGGAGAGCGGAGCGAAGCGAAGTGAATGGCCGCGCTTCCGATCCGTCGGGCGGCGCAATCGGGGAGCCGAGCAAGGCCTGAGCCGGGACCGCCTCCCCCGCCGGCTGGCGCACGATGAGCACCGCGGGGCCGACCTCGCGCTTCTCCTCCGCCCAGGCGCCGCTCAGCTGACAAGCCAAGCACTGCGCAGCGAGGGCGGTCACGGCTGCGATCTTCTGCAAAGTCCCCTCTCTGCGCGGCGCTGCTCTAAGTATGGAGGGGCGGCCGGGCGGGCAACCGTAGCGACCGATCCCCAAGAAATCGGGGCCTAGAATAACCCAACCCCCATATGTAGGGGGAACACAGCTAGTTGTTCCCCTTCGGGGGCGCGAGCAGCAGCGGCTCGCGGATCGCGGTGCGGCGCTCGCCGGTGCCGTGGCGGCTGACCAGCTGCTCCGAGCTCACACCCAGCATCCGGCAGATGCGCTGGATGAAGGCAGCTGCCTCGACGAAGTAGAGCCGCTCGCCGACGAAGGCGGAGATGATCACGCCCTTGCACGCCGGCAGGTGCGCCCGCACCGACTCGAGATGGTAGACGAGCTTGGGCAACAGCTCGCGGACGAAGCCTTCCCAGCTGGTCAGCACCAGCTCGTACGATCGGAGCGCGGGCGCGTCTTCGTCGTCTGGATCGCCGCCCGCTCGCTCGCGTCTGGCGCGGGCGATGGCGAGGTTCGCTTCCCGCGCGGGCACCTCGCGAAAGGCAGGCTCGAGGAGCTCGCGCAGACGCTCTTCCATGTCTCAAGCCTAAGCGGATTCGCGCCGCCCGCTGGTTTTTTGACACGGTCACTGTCGGATTCCTTCCATGCGAGCGCCGCGCGCGCCATTTTTCCTTGCTTTCGAGGTCGATTGGCCCCAGCGGAGACGATATGGAAGTCGTGGGCACGACTCTGGTGCAGGGCTGCTGCACATTCCTCTGGATGGAGGACGCCATCGGCCCGCGCCGGGTCGTCTTCGTGCGGCCCTACCATTGCGCGGCCTGCGTGGCCGAGATGGTACGATCCGCCAAGCTGCAGCGGATCACCATCTCCGGGAGCGATTCGATGGAGCGCGTTCGCGAAATCCTCCGCAAGCAGCGAGCGCAGCTCGTCGACCGCTGGGACCGCCAGCTGCGCGCCGCTGCCGAGGCCGGCTTTGCGCTCGATCCGGGCACCGCCCAGGTGTTGCCGCGCCTGCTGGATGTGGTCGACCGTGTGCTCGAGCGCCGCTTCCGCGCTCCCGCGGCATCGGGCGCCGACGGCCGCCGCGCGGCGCTGCAGTACAGCCTCTTGGGAGACTTCCTCTTCGATTCCGTCCTGGAGAACCTGCCCGAGATGAACCTGGCCGAGCAACGGCTGCTTTCCGATGCGCTGGCGCAGGCCGCGATCGAAGTGCTGGTGGGGACCGTGCTCGATCGGGAGCAGGAACGGCGGCGCCGCGAAGCCACCCGGCTGGCGTCGTTGGCGCACGAGCTGCGCGAGTCGATGACCGCAGCCCGGCTGTCGCTCGATCTGCTCCGCCGCCGCGGAGCCCTCCCCCAGAGCAGGACGGCGCGCGCGCTGGAAAGGAGCATGGGCCGGCTGCGCCACGGCATCGAGGATGCGCTGCTCGACGAGCTGCTGACGGCCGGCGGGCTGCGCTACGAGCGGTTCAAGCTGGCACCGGTCCTGGCGCTGGCGCGTGCGCAAGCGCAGGATCTCAGCGCCGCAGACAAGAAGCTGCAAGTGGTGCTGCCAAAACCGCCCACGCCGCTGCGGGTGATGGCCGATCCCCGCCTGGTGCAGCCCGCGGTGCGCGGCCTCTTGCGCGCGGCGTTCGAAGTGGCGCGGCCTGGCACCGTCATCCGCATGGAGGCCGACCGCGCGCGCAACCGCGCCTGCGTGGCAGTCGTCGTGCCCGACTGCCGGAAGCTGCCAGGCAACCGGCTGCAAGCGCTTCCCGCCCTCTCTTTCCCGAGGCGGGCGGTGCGCGCGCACGGCGGCGCTCTGGTGACGAGACTCCTCGCCCCCGATGGCTGTGAAATGCGGCTGGAATTTCCCGAGGCCCGAGGAAAATCCCAGGCCCGCTGAACAACACTTGCAGCCCGCGCCTCTCCTGCGCAGCTTGCATCGATAAGGGAAATGGGGAGGGTGTCGTTTTGGCTGACCGGCCGAAGATCATCGCCATCTTGAACACCAATCAGGAAGTCCTCGATCTGGTGCGCGAATCGCTGCAGCAGGCGGGCTACGCCACGGTGGTGGCGCACATCGACGACCTGAAACGCGGCCGCCTCGACATGATCCAGTTCGTCGAGGAGCACAAGCCCGACGTCATCGTCTACGACGTCGCTCCGCCCTACGACACCAACTGGACGTTCTTGCGGCTGATGCGGAATTCCAAGGTGATGCAGGGGCGCGCCTTCGTGGTCACTACCACCAACAAGCGCGCGCTCGAGGAGCTGATCGGACCGAACGACGTCATCGAGCTGCTCTGCAAGCCCTACGACTTGCAGCAGCTGGTCGAGGCCTGCACTTCCGCGATGGAAAAGCAGGTCGCCGCGAAGACGGCCTAAGTTCCCTTCTTCAGCTCCGTCAGGATCAGCCGCGCGATCGCCTTGAGCGTCTCGTAGACGCCGTCGCCTTTGGGAGCGACCGCTTCGAAGTACGGGATCGTCTTGGGATTGAGCAGGCTCTGCAGCTCCTCGACGGGCGCGGCGTTGGGCAGGTCGCGCTTGTTGTATTGGATGACGTAGGGGATCTTGTCGAGGTCATATCCCTGTTCCTGGAGATTCGTCCGCAGGTTCTCGACCGACTCGATGTTCGCCTCGGTGCGCTCGATCTGCGAGTCGGCGACGAAGACGACGCCATCGACGCCCTTCAGGATCAGCTTGCGGGAGGCGTCGTAGAAGACCTGCCCCGGCACGGTATAGAGGTGGAATCGGGTCTTGAAGCCGCGGATCTCGCCGAGCGACAGCGGGAGAAAGTCGAAGAAGAGGGTCCGCTCGGTCTCGGTCGCGAGCGAGATCATCTTCCCTTTCGCCTGCTGGTTGGTGTTCGCGTAGATGTACTGCAAGTTCGTCGTCTTCCCGCACAAGCCGGGCCCGTAATAGACGATCTTGCAGTTGATCTCTCGCGAGCTGTAGTTGATGAAGCTCATTCCGGCGGCGCCTCGCTCACTCGCTGAAGAGATTGTCGATGTCGTCGTCGGTGATCTCGGCGAAGGGCGAGCCTGCGCCCGGGACCTGAACCTTCTTCATCAGGCCGTCGAAGATCTTGTTGAGCTCGTCGCTGGCTTTCTTCACCCGCAGCCGGACCAGTCCCAAGGAGCTGCGGGTGTCGAAGATCACCACCAGGATGACGCGCCCGCCGATGATGCTGATGTGCAGGTTGTCGCGCTCGCCCTCGTGGAAGAGGATGGAGAATTCCTTCTCGCCGATCAGCTTGGCCAGGCCGCCGGTGGCGGCGATGTTGCCGGCCGTGAGCGAAGCCAGCGAGGTGGTGTCGAGATTCTCCGTCGCGCCCACGCTGGCGATGAGCTGGCCGTTCTTGTCGACGAGGAAGACGATCTTGGCGTTGGCTTCGCGCGAGAGTCGCTCGCAGACCGCGCTGATCTGCTGGAACTCCTCGTCGTACATCACCATCTGCGGCTGCATCGCGAGACCTCTTCCCTGGTTGAAGCCTTTGCCGCGACGCTAACAGACGATTCGGCTTTGGTCTACAACTCGCGCCGGCCCTGCAGCGCCCTCGCCAGAGTCACTTGATCGGCGTATTCCAGGTCGGAGCCGGTCGGCACACCCTGTGCAATCCTCGTCACGCGCACGCCGAGCGGCTTCACCAGCCGCGAGATGTAGAGCGCTGTCGCCTCACCTTCTACAGTCGGGTCGGTGGCGATGATCAACTCGTTCAGCCCCCGCAGCCGCGGGAGCAACTCCTTGATCTTGAGCTGATCGGGGCCGACGCCATCGAGTGGGCTGAGCGCGCCGTGCAGCACGTGATAGCGCCCGCGGAACTCGCGGGTCCGCTCGAGCGCGAGCAGGTCGGGCACGCTCTCGACCACGCAGATGAGCCGCTCGTCGCGCTGGGCGTCGCTGCAGAGGCCGCAGGGATCCTGCGCGGTCAGGTTGCAGCAGATCGAGCAGAGCCGCACCTCTTTCTGCAGCGCGAGCAGCGCCTCGGCGAGCTCGCGCGCGTAGTCGGAGGGGCTCTTGAGGATGTGGAAGGCGAGCCGCTGCGCCGTCTTTTCACCCACGCCCGGGAGCTTCGCCAAGAGCACCGTCAGGCGCGCGATGGGATCAGCCATTCCGCCTGTCCGAGTGCGCGATCATCGAGGGAATCCGGGAAACATCGACTGCAGTCCCGCCATCGGGTTCTCGGCAGCCGCCAGTTCCTGCGCGGCGCGCAGCGCGGAGTTGATGGCGGCGAGCACCAGGTCCTCGAGCATCGGCACGTCGCGCGGATCGACCGCCTGCTTGTCGATCTGCACCTTGAGGATCTCGCCCTTGCCGTTGGCGGTGACGACCACCATTCCGCCGCCCGCGCTGCCGGTCACTTCCTTCTTCGCCAGCCGCTCCTGCGCCTCTTTCATCTTCTCCTGCAGCGCCTGCGCCTGCTGGAAGAGCGCGTTCAGGTCGAAGCTCATCGGCTCACTCCTCGCCCAGGTCGCGGACATCTTCGATCTCGCCGCCGAGAAGCTCCACGGCGCTGCGCACCGCCGGGTGCTCCCGGCCCAAGGTGAGCCGGCCCGACTGCGCTGCGCTGCGCTGCTTCTGCTTCTCTTCCGCCACCGTGGCGCCCTCCGGCTCCTGCTCGACGAGCTGCAGCGGCGCGCGATACCCGAGCGCCCTCTCGAAGACCGCCTCGATGTCCGCCTTCACCTCTGCGACGATGGCGGCGCGCGCATCGCCCCTGCGGAAGGCGAGCTGCACGCCGCTCGGATCGATCTTGAGCGGAGAGCCGTGCTCGAGGGCCGAGGCGGCGGCCGGCTTGCGCGCGGCCTTCACGGCCTCGATCAGCTGCTTCCAGCGCGACTGCAGCGGCGCCGACTCCGGCGAGCGGGCCGGCTCTGCCTTGCGCTCGAGCTTTGCCACTGGAGCACTGCTGCTCAACTGCTCCACGCGCGCGACCAGCTCGGGCAAGGAGCCCGCCGGCGCGAGATAGACCGCGCGCAAGAGGGCGACCTCCAGCGCGTGCCGCGGATTGGCGGCCTTCTGCACTTCGTCCTGCGCCGCTTGCAGCAGATCGAAGACGCGCGAGAGCTGTGCCGGGTCGTTCCCTTCCGCTTCCTGCGCCAGCGAGCGGAGCTCGTGATCGGGCAGATCCTGTTTCACTCCCGGGAGCGCCGCGAGCAAAAGATTGCGCGCCCGCTCGGCCACGTCCTCGGCCAGCCGCCGCATCTCGGCGCCCTGCTCGTAGGCGCGCTGCACGCCGGCCAGCGCCGCAGAAGCATCGCGTGCCAGCACCGCCGCGACGATCTCGCGCAAGACGCTCTCGTCGAGCGCTCCGAGAATCTCGGCCGCCTCGGCGTCGCCGATCTCGCCGCGCGCCGGATCGTGGGCAGCGAAGAGCTGGTCGAGCAGGCTGAGCGCATCGCGCATCGCCCCCGCCGCCTGACGGCCCACCAGCGCCAGCGCGCCATCGGAGATCTGCACTCCTTCGGCCTGGGCGATCTCCCGCAGCCGCGCGACGATCTTCCCCAGCGGCACGAGCTGGAAATTGTGCCGCTGCACGCGCGAGAGAATGGTCGCGGGCAGCTTCTGCGGATCGGTGGTGGCGAGCAGGAACTTGATGTGCCCGGGCGGCTCCTCCAGCGTCTTGAGCAGCGCATTGAAGGCCGCGCCGGAGAGCATGTGGACTTCGTCGACGATGTAGATCTTGTAGCGGTCGCGCGCGGGCATGTACTTGGCGGCCTCGCGCAGCGCCCGGACGTCGTCGACGCCGTTGTTGCTGGCTGCGTCGATCTCCTGCACGTCGATGTCGTTCCCCTGGGCGATCTCGACGCAGGGACCGCAGACGCCACATGGCTCGGGAGTGGGACCCTTCTCGCAGTTGAGCGCGCGGGCGAGGATCCTCGCGCTGGTCGTCTTCCCGCAGCCGCGCGGACCGGTGAAGAGAAAGGCGTGCGCCACGCGACCCGACTTGAGCGCATTGACGAGCGTGCGCACCACGTGCTCCTGGCCGGTGAGGTCAAGGAAGCGCTGCGGCCGGTATTTGCGGGCGAGGACCAGGTACGGAGTCGTCATCTCAGTCAAGGTGCGGGGGCGCTCGACCGAGGACCGGGCACACGGCTTGCGCCGCTACCGTTGCTCCCTTCCGGGCCTGGCGGGTTCACGACCCGCCGTCGCCCGGTCCCCGGTCCAGCGCCCCGCGGGAACGGTCCGTCTATCACGAAACCAGCGGGCAGAAATGAATAGCGTGTTGCCACTTGCGCGGCAACACGCCATGGACGAGCCGAGCGCCTGCCTGTTTCTCAGAACCCCGCGCTGTAGCCGAGGTTGGCGTGGAGGATGGCGCGCAGGGTGAGGTGCGGCTCGCCGTCGGCGCTGCCGGAGATGACGACGTAGAAGGTCCCCGGTCCCTGCAACTGCTGCATGAGGAAGTCGTCGACCGCGGCGCTCCCGGCGAGGTGGAAGCCCTGGCCGGCGGCCACCGAAAGATTGGTCACCTGCCCGACCAGCACATCCTGGCTGCCGTCGGCGGGAGCGGTGCTCGCGCGCAAGGACATCTTTCCGTTCAACGTATGCGCGCCGTTGGCGGTGCCCAGCGTGAGCACGGTCGCGTCGACCGACTGCAGCTGGAGGTGGGTGATGTTGCCCTTGTGGTCTTGCACTTCTTTGTACTGGGTCAGGTCGATGGCCTGGACGGTGGAGAGGCTCGTGCCGACGCCGTCAGCGGTGATGTCCTTCGACATGTCGAAGGCGATGTCGAAGGCGCAGGCCGCGACGGCGATCAAGAACGCGGCGCCAAGGACATTGCGGACGGTGCGGTTCATTTGGTTTTTCCTCATGGGAAGAGGACCGATGGAGCCACGAAAAGGCCACGAAAGACAAGGAGCTTGGTATGCGCGGGGGACTCACATGCAAAAAGGCCCAGCGCGCATCGGGGCTCCCGCGATCGCGTGCTTCACATCACTCGAGCAGCTGATGGATCTGGTGAAGGGCACCGCGGAAGAATCGTTCGACCGTTCGATCGACGTGCACGTGTCGCACCTGCGCCAGAAGCTCGGCGATGATCCGCGCAACCCGCGGATGCTGAAGACGGTGCGCGGAATCGGATACATGCTGGCGAGAGCTTGATGTTTGCAAACGAGACCGCAATGCGCGCGCAATATGCGCTCTGAACAATCGGGCCATGTCTCGTCCCTTCGCTGTGCTGCTGCTGGCCTCGGCCGCGAGTTTGAGCGCGCGTGCGGCCGTCGTGGTCTCGCCCGATCCACAGACTGAATTCAAGTCCGTCGCCGACCGGCTCCATTCGACGGTGATTGTCGTTCGCGCCCGCGCGGCAGTCGCCGTTCCGACTGGCAATGACGCCGAGGGCATCATGCAGACGCCCAGCTTCGGGACCGGGGTGCTGATCGGAGACGGCCTCGCGATCACCACCCTGCACACGGTCGGCGCGGTGTTGCCTGGGCGGATGGCTGCCTGGACCGAGATCGAGGCGCTCCTCCAGGATTCGGCGCCGGTCGGGGCGAAGATCATCGGATGGTTTCCGGAGCTCGACCTCGCGGTCCTGCGCCTGGCGGAGACGCCCTCCACGGCGCCGGTCGCGCTCGCGTCGGAAGTCCCGGCAACGGGCGAGAGGCTCCTCGCGATGGGGGCCGACGACGACGTGGTCAGCGTGGTGGGAGTCACTCTCGCAGCGGCCAGAGGCGACCAGTTGATCCTCACCAGCGCGCGCAGGGTGGACTCGCGGTACTGGGGTGGCCCGATCTTCGACATCCACGGCCGGCTGGTCGGCATCACCGTGCCGTCGGTCACGCCGAAGGCGGTCAGCGCGCTGGCCATCGGCGCCTTGCTCGAGCGCATCCGCGCTCAATGATTGAGCGCGCGACACCTCCTTGACGCGCGCCGCCCGGACGCGGAAGCTCTCCGCACGCGCCGCGACCTTGCCATCGCCCTCGTCGTCCTCGGCGCGGCGGCCGGACTGGCCGGGATCGGCGGCATGCTGCCACGGCAGGCGTTGCCCTTCGTCACGGATGAGTTCGCCTACCTCCTGCAGGCGGACACCTTCGCCCACGGTGCGCTCTCGCTGCCGGCGCTGCGCTCGCCGGAGTTCTTCGAGGCGGCGCAGGTGCTGGTCACGCCGCGCTACATGGCGAAGTACCTGCCGGGAAATGCCCTGGCCATCGCTCCCTTCTCGGCACTCGGCGCGCCCTGGCTGTGGCCCTGCCTCGCCTTCGGCGCCTGCGCGGCGCTGATCTTCCTGGCCGGGCGGCAGCTGGGCGCGCCCTGGCCCATCGCTGCGTTCGGCGCCGCTGCGTTCTCGATGTCGAAGCCTGGGGTCCTCATGGTTCCGACCTATCTCTCGCACTGCACTTCCACGCTCGCCGCGCTCGGCGCGCTGGTCCTGGCGGCGCGCGCAGTCCGCCTGAGAAGCGCCGGGAGCGCAGCCGGAGCCGGAGCGTGCGTCGCGTTCGCGCTCTTGACTCGCCCCTACACCGCGATCGCCTGCGGCCTGGCGCTCGCTCTGGTGTTCCTCGTGGGCCGCGCATCGTCACGCAGCTGGCGTTTTGCTTTCGCGCCGCTCATCGCCGCCGCGGCGCTGCTCTGCGCCTTCAACGCTGCCACCACCGGAAGCTGGCGCAAATCGGCGTGGCAGCTCTATGCCGAGCAGTACTCGCCCGCCGACGGACCTGGATTCGGCCCGGTGCCCCCGCAAGCTGTCGCGCCGCGAAGGCCGGCACACTTGCGCTGGCTGCTCGACGACTACGAGCGCGACCGCGTCGGCTACCTTCTTCCCGACCTGCCCCACCACGCGCTCGTCCGCGCCGACGCGCTCGTCAACTACTTCCCGCTCCGCGCGCTGGTGGTGCTCTCGCTCCTGGGCCTGGTCGCTGCCGCCCAGCCGCCGGTCGCGTTCGCGCTGGCGTGGCTCCTGGCGCTGTTCGGACTGCAGTTGACCTTCCACGCCTCCCCGCCGCAGTACCACGCCGAGGAATACGCGCCGCTGGTGGTGCTCGCGGTCGCGGGGCTGCACGCGGCGGTGCGCGGCCTGGACAAGCCGATCCTGCTCGCGCTCTTGATCAGCGCGCAGCTCCTCGCTTATTCATTCGTCTGGAACGTGTCCGCGCTGCCGGCGCTGGCGCTGATCGCGCTCCTCTTCTCGCTCGGAACGGTGGCGGCGCTGCAGCGCCCGCGCCTGCCGGCGTTCGCCGCTGCGGTGTCGCGCTACGGATCGCTCCTCCTCGCGGTCGCAGCCTGTCTGCAGATGCCGCAGCGCGTGGCCGAGGTGGGCGGCGCGCGCTCGCCACACGACGGCCTTCGCGCGCGGTTCGCCGCCCTGCGCGAGGAGCTGCGGCCCCGCCATGCGCTGCTCTTCGTGCGCGGCACACCGCAGAAGATGCTGGAGCTGCCGCTGGTCAACCTCGGCCTCGGCGTCCGCGATCCCGAACCGATCGTCGCCGTCGACCTCGGGCCGCGCGACGCCGAGCTGGCGGCGCAGTACCCGGACCGCCAGCCGTTGCTCCTCGACGCAGACGCATGGACGGTGCAAGCTCTCGGCCCCACGGCCACGCGATGAGGAGGGCCCTGCGCGTTCTCGCCGTCCTCCCCTACCTGGCGCTGACGCTGCCGTTCGCGGGCACAGTGCCCATCTGGGACGCGAGGGAGTACACCGATTGCATCGAGGCGGCGGTGCGCATGCCGATCTCGCCCGCCGTCTTCAACTGCGCCGGGCATCCGACCATCGCCTGGGCGGCGATCATGTCTGCACTGGCCTGGTTCGCGCCCGCCCGCTTCTGGCCCCTCCTGCTGGTGAGCGTCGCCATCGGCGTGGTCGGGCTGCTCGCCTTCCACGACCTCGTGCTGGCGCTGTTTCCCGACGCGGAGATCGAGGCGCTGCTCCTCACCGCTTGCCTGGGCGTGTTCCCGGTGGTGGTCGCCGGTACCGTCGACGTCAATCCCGACCACGGCGTGTTGATGTTCTTCCTCATCGTGCTGCGCGCGCTGGTGCGCGAGAAACCGCGCCAGGCCGCGCTGGCGGGACTGCTCCTCGTCTTCAGCAAGGAGCCGGGCGTCTTGCTCTACTGCCTCGCGGTGGGGTTGTGGGTGCTTCTCTTCGTCACGCGCCGCGCCGGCACGCCCGAAGAGAAAGCGCGCCGGCTCCTGCGCGACTGGCGGCTGGCGGCCCCGCTTTTGGCCTTCGGCATCTACCTGGTGTCGGCCTCGCTCCACGGCTTCGACCCATTCTGGCAGGACGTCAGCGGGCGCAAACCGCTCCTGGAGACGTTCACGACCTTCCGCATCGACCAGGCGTTCCTCGCGCAGATGCTGGGCATCTTCGTCTTGCAGTTCGCCTGGGTGCTGACGCTCCTTGCGCTCTTCCGCTGGGTGCGGATGGCCGCGCGCGCCGCGTTCGCAATCGGCCCGCCCGAGACGCCGGCGCTGCTCTTCTGCGATCTGCTCCTGCTGCTGGCGACTCTCCTCCTCACCCGCTACCAGACGTTCCTCAACCTCCGCTACTACCTGGCCCTGGTCCCGCTGCTGCTCGTCTGCGGACTCGCTGGTCTGCGGCAGGTGTCCGGCGCGCGGCTGCCGCGATTGGCGGTGCTCGGCGCGCTGGCGCTGCTCTTCGCTGTCTCTTCGCTGCGCACGGTCGATCCGCTCTCGAAAGCGGCGATGGGCACCATCCGTTTCGGCGACCACGAGATGCTCGACATGACCCGCCTCACCGGCGAGTGCTGCGGGCATGGGCGCGATCAGATTGCGTACAACCTCGAGCACCTCCACCTGCACGATCTCGAAGACATGTTCCTCGCCGACATGCACGCGCACGGCACGCGGGCGCTGGCGGCCGCGGGCGGCGCCGACCACCACACCGTGGGGCGTGTCAGCGCCCTCACGCTGCGGCGCATGCTGACCGCGGAAGACTCGCTCCTGCCGCAGGTGTGGACGGCCGACGGCCTGCTCGAGGGACCGCGGCCGCAGCGGCTGGCGTTCCTGCGCTACTTCTTCATCGACAGCGGGACCGACGAGGCGCGGCTGCGCGCCTGGTACCGGCAGCTGGGCGAGCGAACCTACGACGTTGGCGGCTACACGCTGACGGTGGCAGACTACGCGCTGCGCGAGCCCGGCACGACACGGAAATGACCGATCGCCTCGACGCGCTCTGCGCCGTGCTCTTGGTCGTGCTCGGCGCGGCCCTCCCGATGGTCCTCTTCGCCTCGGCGGCCGGCGTGCCGTTCATGGAAGACGAGCACGTCTACCTGCTGCAGGCGAAGATGCTGGCCGCGGGTCACCTGAGCTACCCGTCGCCGCCTCTGCCCGAGTTCTTCGAGGCCGCGCACATCCTCGTCGTACCGCGGTACGCGGCGAAGTACCTGCCGGGTCACGCCGCGGTGCTGGCGCCGTTCGTGGCCCTCTCCGCGCCGTGGCTGGGGCCGAGCCTCTTGCTCGGGATCGCCGCTGCGCTGCTCCACCTGACCGCGCGGCTGGCGGGTCTCTCGCGCGCCGCCGGCATCGGCGCCGCGGTGTTGCTGCTCGCGAACACCGATCTCTTCCCGGCGTTCGCCAGCTACCTCTCGCAGAGCACGGCGATCGCTGCGGCGACCGCCGGAATCGCCCTCGCCGTGCGCGCGGAGCGCGCTCCCACGCCGGGACGGATGGCGGCGCTGTTCGCGATGGCGGTCTTCGCCGGTTGGGTCCGGCCCTTTACCGGCGTCGCGCTTCTGGTCATGGCCGTCGCGGTCCTGGCGCGGGCGGGCGCGAGGATCGACCGGCGCTCGATCGCCGCGGCGATCGTGGTGCTCGCCTTCGGCGCTCTGCTGACGGCGGCGACGTGCCGCGCGATGACCGGCTCGTGGACGACGACGCCCTGGTCGCTCTACGCGCGCGAGTACATGCCGTTCGACGGTCCGGGCATCGGCCCGGTGCCGCGGATCCGGCCGGAGCGGCGGCTGCCGGATCACCTGATCGGACTGTTCGAGGGCTTCCTGCACATGCGCGAAACGTACAGCTGGCGGCACCTGCCTGCGGCCTTGGTGGAGAGGTTGCGGACCCTGGCCGGACTCTTTCCCAGCGCGGCGGCGATTCCCATTGCCGCCGTCGGCCTTTTCGCCGGCGCGCTCTGGCCCGCCACCGTCTTCGCCGTCGCGTCGTTCGCCGCCGCCCTCACCTTTCACGACGGTCGCGCGGCCTACTACCTCGAGATGGCGCCGTGGCTGATCCTCATGACGGTGGCAGGCGCCGAGACCCTCGTCCGCGCCGCGTCCCGCCTGCGCAATCGTGTGGCCGCGATCGCAGCGGTGTGCCTCTTGTCGATGGCGGCAGTGTGGACCGCGGTGCGTCTCGGCACCGAACTGACCGGGCTGCTCTCGCACGCCGACAAGCGCCGCTCGCCCTATCGCATCTTCGAGCCGGTCTTCGCTGCACTGCGCGAGCAGCGCGCGATCGTCTTCCTTCGCTATCCCTCCGACTGGAACCCGAACCTCGACCTCACCTACAACGAGCCCGACATCCTCGGCGCGCCGCTGGTGCGCGCGCTCGACCACGGGGCGCGCGACGCGGAGCTGATGCGATTCTTCCCCGGCCGTCCGGCGTACGTCTTCAACCCGAAGACGATGGAGCTGGACCCGCTTCGCTGATCCGGCTCAGGCGCAAAGCCGGGCGGCCAGCTCGCCCGTGGCGAGAGCGACCTGCTCTGCGTCGAGGTCGTCGACCTGGAGCATCGCGTGCCGCTCCGCCATCATCACCAGCGGCAGCCCCGGTCCCGTCCGCTTCTTGTCCCGGCGGAACGCGTCCAGGATCCGGGCCGTGTCGAGGTGCCGCGCGGTCGGCCGCACGACCAGGCTGGCGATGAGGAGGTCTTCCTCGAGAGCTCGCGCCGTCTGCTCCGCCAGCAGGCCGCGCTTCACGGCGATCCGGTTGGCGAAGAGGATACCGATCAGCACCGCTTGCCCGTGCGGAATGGCGAACTCCGAGCTGGCCTCCAGCGCGTGCCCGAAGCAGTGGCCGAAGTTGAGCAGGTTGCGGCGGCCGGAGTCGAACTCGTCGCCCTCGAAGTAGCCGATCTTCACTTCCAACGAGCGCCGGATGGCCTCCAGGACCGCCCGCGGCTCGCGCCGCCGCACGCGCTCCATCTCCGCAGTGAGCCGCGCGGTCAGCTCCGCGCCCCCCATCAGATGCAGCTTGATCACCTCTCCCAGACCGCTGCAGAAATCCGCCTCGCTCAGCGTGGACAGGAAAGCCGGGCAGATGTGCACTTCGTGCGGCGGATAGAAGGTCCCGATCAGGTTCTTGTAGCCGCCGTAATTGAGCGAGGTCTTGGCGCCGATGCAGCTATCCGCCTGGGCAAGCAGGGTGGTGGGAACGTAGACCCAGCGGATGCCCCGGTAGAGCGTGGCGGCGGCGAAACCGGTCACGTCCTGCACGATGCCGCCGCCGATGGAGACGAGCGTTCCGTTGCGGCGCACGCCGCGGGCAAGGAGGCGATCCCAGACCTCCTCGACGTTCGCCAACGCCTTGGCGTTCTCCTCGGCAGTGAAGGGCAGCAAACGGTCGCGGTCGAGCGCGCCGAGCGCCGAGAGGCCATGGAGGCGCAGCACATTCGCGTCGACGACGAAGAACCCGTCCAGCCGGGCGAGGAAGTCGAGCCCTTCTTCGAAATGCACCGAGTAGTCGTGGATGCGAGAGGCGATGCGCATCATCTGCACGTGTAGCCCCCGTCCACGACCAGGGTCTGCCCGGTGAGATAGCTGCTCTCGGCGGAGCAGAGAAAGGCCACCATCGAGGCGACCTCCTCCGCCAACCCCAGCCGACCCAAGGGAATGCTGCGCTCGATGGCCTCGATCTCCGCGGGCGAGTTGTTCTTGCGCGTCAGCTCGGTGTCGATGTAGCCGGGCGCCACCGCATTGACGTTGATGCCGTAGGGGCCGAGCTCGACGGCCAGCGCGCGGGTGAGGCCATTGAGGCCGGCTTTGGCCGCGGCATAGCTCGCCCGCCGCTCGCGCGCGACCAGCGACCAGATCGAGGATACGTTCACGATCCGTCCCCAGCGCTTCTCTTTCATCCGCTCCGCCAGACCGGCGCTGAGCTGGAGCGGGGCCATGAGATTGACCTGCAGCGTGGCGGCGAAGTCGGCCGGAGAGACCTCGCCGCTCCCGGCCAGCTTGTTGAAGCCGGCGTTGTTCACCAGTACGTCCACTGGCTCGCGAAACGCGCCGAGCCACGAGGCGACCGACGCTGGCGAAGCGAGATCCATTTCCGCGCGCGAGGGCGTCACCAGGCGCGCGCCCTCCCCCGCCAGTCGCCGCGCCACCGCCGCCCCGATCCCGCGCGAGGCGCCGGTGACGACTGCCGTGCGCCCCTTCAGGAGCCGACTCCCATGGCCTGCATGGCTTTGCGATAGCGTGACTCGAGCATCTCGATGCGGCTCTCGTCCTCGGCGAAGATCATGCCATGGAAGTCGCGCTTGTTCTTCAGCCAGAGAAGCTCGAACTCCACCGCCATGAGAATGCCTTTTTGCGCCTGGTTCCCGAGGGCGCCGGGGCAGGCGAAGATCACCTTGCGGGTCTCGTAGTAGTCGAGGTGCCCGGGAGGAAGATCGCGGAAGATGGGAAGCGAGTCGGCCGAGACACCGCCGCCGATGGCGCACACCAGCCCGCGCTTTTTTGCCTTGGCGAAGACCCGGGCGGCAATCTGGCTCACCTTCTCGCTGTTGATCTCCTCGCGGCTGAGCCCCATCGAGCCGCACAGGTCGACGCGCCCGAAGACGATGCCGTTGAGGATGTGATCGGTGTCCACCGCCAAGAGCTCGTCGAGGTGCTCCACCGTGGAGATGGTCTCCACGTTGATGGCGGCGACGACCTCCTGCCGCTCCTCGGGCGGGAGCCCCAGGCGGAAGGCGGCGAGGAACTTCTTCAGCGCATAGGGAGTCTCCACCATCGGAGCCACCAGCCGCTTCACTCCCAACAGGCGCGCCTCGTAGATGTCGCGCAGCGCCTCGCAGCCGCCGATCTTCAGCGTCAGGCCGAGGCCCGCCTCCATCAACACTTCCTTGAGGCGCATCGCCTCCTCGAGGCGGGTGCCCTCCGCCTCGAACTCGGCCTTCACTCCGACGACGTGGTAGCTCTCCCGCAGGTCGCGGAGGATCGAGACCATCTTTCGCTCGTAGGCGTTCATCGGCTTCCCCTGGACGGCCGCCCGGCGATGATGCTGAGTGGGATGCTCGTTTCGCCGGCGGCGAGACCGACAGTTTCGCTGACGATGAAGTTGGGCCGGCGCTTCACTTCCTCGTAGATGAGCCCGATGTACTCGCAGATCACGCCCAAGACGGTGAAGAGGAACCCGAACATCAGCAGGATCACGCCGGTGAGCGTGCCGAATCCGGGAAAGGGAACGCCCCAGACCATCCACTTCACCACCAGCCAGGCGAGCAGCAGGAAGGCGAAGCCGGAGAGCGCCAGTCCGGTGACGGTGATCATCCTCAGCGGCAGGTAGGTGTGGGCGAAGATTCCCTTCAGGGCCAGCTCGATTACCTGGCGCGAGTAACTCTTCGCCTCCCCGGCGAAACGGGGCGGACGTTCGTGCTCGATGCCGATCGACTTGAATCCCGACCAGACGAAGAGCCCGCGCATGAAGCGGTTGCGCTCCTCCAGCGTGTTCACCGCCTGGTAGACCTTGCGATCGACCAGGCGGAAGTCGCTCACGTTCCGGGGGAAGAGGCCGCGGGTGAGCTTGTTGATCAGCCAGTAGAAGATCTGCGAGTTGAGCCGGCGGAGCGGATCGGTGCCGTGCCGCTTGGTGACGATGCCGTAGACGTTCTCGTAGCCCTCTTCCCACCTGGCGATGAACCGGTCGATCATCTCGGGCGGATCCTGCAGGTCCGCCGTCATGATCACCGCCGCGTCGCCGGCGGCGTGGTTGAGGCCGGCGGTGACGCCGCCGTCCATCTGGAAGTTGCGCGAGAGGCGCAGCAGCTTGAAGCGCGGGTCCTTGGCATGGATGGCGAGGAGCTTCTCCCAGGTCGAATCGGAGGAACCGTTCTCGACGATGACGGCCTCGAAATCGTACTTGGGATTGGCGTCGAAGACTGCCGCCAGCCGCCGATGCAGCTCGTCGATCACTTCCTCCTCGTTGTAGGCCGGGACGACGACGGAGATGAGCTTCTTCACTTGCCGCCTCCGCGCCGCCGCAACTCGGGCGGGACCCATGGCTTGACGATCATGTTCTGCATGAACTCGTCGCGGGGAAGGAAGGGGTACATGTCCTCGAGCGGCTTGGAGACCAGCGTCCCATCCGGCATCACCTCTGAAGAAAGCCTGGGCAGGTGGCCCTGGCGCGGCGAGAGGCGCACCTCGCAGAGCTGCGGTCCGGGCGCGAGAAGGGCGAGGCGGATCTTCTCCTCCATGCCGGCATGCACGGCGATGACGGAGGTGCCGAGCCCGTAGACCTGCGCCAGCTTGATCATGTCGGGGATGGTCACGCCGCTTGCCGCGTCGGCGCCCATGTAGCGGCCCTGGAAGTACGCTTCCTGCGTGGCGCGGATGGACGCGTACCCATCGTTGCTGAAGAGAAAGATCTTGATGGGGAGCTGGTGGTGGACGATGGTCTGCAGCTCCTGGAGATTGAGCTGGATGCTGCCGTCTCCCGCGATGCAGATGGTGCGCCGCTTGCCGCTGGCGAAGCAGGCGCCAATGGCGGCAGGCAGGTCGTATCCCATCGCGGCGCAGCCCGAGTTGGTGAAGAGGCGCTGACCCTTCCTGGTCCGGAACGCCTGGAACGTGCAGGTATTCGCCAGCCCGTCGGCGAGCACGATGGTGTCGTCGCCGGCCAGCAGCCGGGAGAGCACGTCGATGAAGTGGAAGGAATTGACCGATCCCTCTTGCTCCCGTTGCTCCGGCGTTACGCTGGGATAGCGCCGGCGCCGCTCGCGACACCACTCGATCCAGGAGCTGCGCGGTGGAAGCGGCCGGTCCCCGAGCTGCCGCTTCAACTCCCCGAGGAAGGCGCGGGCGTCGGCGTGGATGGGGAGGTCGAGCGAGAGGGTGGGCTTCTTCAGCTCAGCCTCGTCGATGTCGACCGCGGCCTTGAACGCCTCGCGCGCGAAGGCGTCGAAGTTGTAGCTGATCTGGCGCACCCACAGCCGCGCGCCCACCGCCAGGAGAAAGTCGCAGTTCTGGACGATGAAATTGCTGGCCCGGTCGCTGGTGACGCCTGGCCGCCCGGCGAAGAGCGGGTGATCGGACGGGAGCAGATCGGCTGCGCCGATGGCGGCCTGTGCGGGCACCCCCAGCAGATCGAGCACCTCGTAGAAGAGATCGATGGCACCCGAAAGGCGGACGCCCCCGCCGGCGAGCAACACCGGCCGCTCCGCGCGCGAAAGCTGCGCCAGAAGCTCGCTCACCTGCGCGCTCAGGCGGCGGGGGTCGATCCCGGACCGGTCTTCTTCCGGCGGGTACGGCGGCAGCTCCGCCTCGTTCACCATCGCCGATTGCACGTCGAGCGGGATGTCGAGCCACACCGGGCCGGGCCGCCCGCTGCGCGCCAGGTGCAGCGCGCGGTCCAGGTGGTAGCGGACCTGCTTTGCGTCCCTCACCTGCACGGCGTACTTCGTGATCGGGCCGACCATGGCGACGATGTCCGCCTCTTGATCGCCCAGCTGTCGCAAGGGCAGCCCGGTCGAGGCGACCGTGGTCGCGTACCGGACCTGCCCGGAGACGAAGAGAGCCGGGATGGAATCGAGCCAGCAGCCGAGCACTCCCGTCATTGCGTTGGTCCCACCGGGGCCACTGGTGACCATAGCGACGCCGAGATTGCCGGTGACGCGCGCGTACCCCTCGGCGGCGACAGCCGCGGCCTGCTCGTGGTGGTTGCAGACGTACTGCAGACCCTCGGCGCTGCCGAGCGAGTCGTTGAGGTGCATCGCGCCGCCGCCGGTCACCACGAAGACGTGGCGGACTCCGGCCCTGGCGATGCGGCGGACGATGTAGTCGGAGACTTTGATCATCGGCCGCTCACTTCGACGCGCAGGCCGGCCTGCGGCGATGCGTGCCAGCGGGCCGTCCGGCGGATGGCCTCGGGAAGGGAGACGCTCTCGCTCAGGCCTAACTCCTCGCGCGCGCGCCGGGTGGACGGGACGTAGCGGTCAGGAAGTCTACCGGGCGTGGACGCCTGCTGGATCTCCACTGGGACACGGAACTGCTCTCCGACCGCTGCGGCCAGATGCGCGATGGAGATCGCCCCCTCGGAGCCGACGTTGTAGGCACGCCCCGGCCGGCCCTGCAGAAGCAAGGTCCACAGCCAGATGACGAGGTCGCTGGCGTACAGATACGAGCGAATTGCGGTGCCGTCTCCCTTGACGCAGATGGGTCGGCCGGCCAGCCCATCGGCGATGAAGTTGCCGATGGCAAAATGCCGGTCGAGCGGCAGGCCCGGCCCCACCAAGGCGAATGGGCGCGCCACTACCGCCGAGAGGGCGCTCGCGCAGTAAAGCTCGGCCAGGCGTTTGGCCTCGCCGTAAGCGCTGCGCGGGCTCATTGGATCGGGAGCGCCCCTGTAGTCTTCGGCCAGCTGTGGCAAATCGGCCGGCTGCTGGCCGTAGACGGCGCCCGAGCTGACGAAGAGGAACCGACGCACCCCGAGCCGCGCTGCGAGATCGAGAACGCGGCGAGTGCCGTCGATGATGATGCCGGCCATCTCCAGGGGCTGCTCTTCGTTCAAGCGCGCACTGGCCGCAGTGGCGGCATGGATCACGTGCGAGAACGCGCCTTCCGGCCCGGAGGAAGAGCGCACGTCGGCGTCAAAGAGCTCGATGTGCCGGTTGGAGGCCAGATGAGGAGCCGGCTTTCGCAATGCGGAAGCGTGTCGGGCGAGCACGACGGCCCGCGCATCGAGCCGGAGGCGTGCATCGGCATGGGCGAACGATTCCACCAGCCAGCGGCCGAAAAATCCGGTCCCCCCGGTGATGAGCACGCGCGCTCCGCGCAGCTCTTCCCAGAGCGGCCGCTTCGCATCGACGACCTCTTCCAGCTCGTCGAATGGATAGGGAGGCGTCAAGCGACCACCGGCAGCGATTTCGACGCGCGTCGCGCGCGGACGAAGGCGCGGATCTCCTCCGCGACGAAGGAACGCATCGGTCCGGTGAGGCCCGGATAGACGCCGATCCAACAGGAGCTGGTCATGATGGTATCGGTGTTGGCGAGCGTCCCCACCACGCGGAACGGCGGCGGCCGGCCCTGCGCGCGGCAGTCTTCGGCCAGCTGCACGAACGCCGGCTGCCGCACCAGGTTGCCGGCGAAGAGCATGCGGGTCTGGATCTTGCGCTGCTCGAGGTGGCGGACGAGATCCGCGCGCGTGAACGGCGCCCCGGGGCGGACGGTGACCAGGAAGCCGAACCAGCTCGGATCAGCGCCCTCGGTCGGCTCGGGCAGGATGAACACGTCCTCCAGCTCGTCGAGCGCCTTGCGGAAGAACTGCCAGTTTGCCCGGCGGGCCGCGCCGAAGCTCTCCAACCTGGCGAGCTGTGCCACCCCCACCGCGGCCTGCATGTCGGTGATCTTCAAGTTGTAGCCGAGATGGCTGTACGTGTACTTGTGATCGTACCCGCCGGGCAGATCGCCGAGTTGCCACTCGAATCGCTTGCCGCAGGTGTTGTCCGTGCCGGGAACGCACCAGCAATCGCGGCCCCAGTCGCGCAGGCTCTCCAAGGCGCGGTTGAGGTCATCCTCCTGGGTGAGCACCGCGCCGCCCTCCCCCATCGTCATGTGGTGCGGCGGATAGAAGCTGAGGGTGGCGATGTTTCCAAAGGTTCCCGTCTTGCGGCCCCGGTAGAGCGAGCCGGAGGCGTCGCAATTGTCCTCGACCAGCCAGAGGTCATGCCGCTTGCAGAAGGCGGTGACCGCGTCGAGATCGAAAGGATTGCCGAGCGTGTGCGCCATCATCACCGCACGGGTGCGCGACGATCGGGCCTCTTCCAGCAGGGTGACGTCGGCGTTGTAGGTGGGAATGGCGACGTCGATGAAGACTGGCACCAGCCCGTTCTGCAGGAGCGGCGCCGCGGTGGTGGGAAAGCCTGCCGCCACGGTGATCACTTCGTCGCCGGCCCGCAGCCGCCTCTCCCCCAACAGATGGCTGCAGAGCATGCTGGCCGCGAGCAGATTCGCGCTCGAGCCGCTGTTGACGAGCCGCGCGTGATTGATGCCGTACCAGCGGCCCAGCTCCGTCTCGAGGCGGCGGTGCCAGCGCCCGGCGGTGAGCCAGAACTCGAGCGAGCTCTCCGTCAGGTTGAGCATCTCCTCCGCACCGTAGACACGCCCGGCGTACCTGACCGGCGTCTTGCCGGCGAGGAACGGCTCCTCGCGCGTTCGCAGCTCGGCGATGCGCCTCACCCGCTCGAGGATCTCCGCGGTGAGTTGGCGCTCCAGCTCGTCTGCGTCGTCCATGGACCTCTCAGCCTCCCAGGGAGTCAGCGATCTGCCGCAGGCAGAGCTCGCGCAGAGCGCCGGGTGTCGCTCCCGCGGAATGGGCGCGGTACCACTCCACGGTGCGCTGCATCGTCTCGGCGAGCGTCCAGCGCGGCTTCCAGCCCAGTCGGAGGCGGGCCTTGTCGATGGCAAGGCGGAGCGCGCGCGCCTCGTGAACGGCCCCGGCCGGTTGCCGGCACTCCCAACCGCCCTCGCCCCAGGCGCAGATGGTCTCTTCCACCACGCGGCTGACGGCATGCGCCGCGTCGGGACCGAAGTTCCACCCCTCGCAGAAATCGGCCGGCCGATCGGCGCCCACTCCGGAAAGGCGCGCCGCGAGCAGCAGGTAGCCGCCCAGCGGTTCCACCACGTGCTGCCAGGGCCGGATCGAGGCCGGATTGCGCACCAGGATCTTCTTGCCTGCGGCCAGCGCGCGGATCGCGTCCGGAACGAGGCGGTCGTTGGACCAGTCGCCGCCCCCGACCACGTTGCCGGCGCGCGCAGTCGCGACCGCGATGCCGTGCTGCGCGAAATCGGCCGGCGGGAAGAAGCTGCGCCGGTAACCCTGCACCACCAGCTCGGCGGCGCCCTTGCTGGTCGAATACACGTCGTGGCCGCCCATGGGCTCCTGCTCGCCGAGCGATTGGCCGGAGCCGTCGTTCTCGTAGCACTTGTCGCTGGTGACCACGACCACCGCGCACGGCTGCCGCTCGAGCCGGATGGCATCGAGCAGATTGGCGGTGCCGAGAACGTTGATCTGCAGCGTCTCCAGCGGGATCTCGTAGGATCGCCGCACCAAGGGCTGCGCGGCGAGGTGGAAGACGTAATCCGGCCGGCAGCGGGAAAGCTCGCTCCGCAGCCGCGCCGCATCGCGCACGTCTCCTTCCAGGTGGCGGCAGAAGTCGTCGATCCGAAGGGTGGTGAAGAGCGCCGGCTGGTCCTCCGGCGGAAGGGCGTAGCCGGTCACTTCGGCGCCGAGCCGGGTCAGCCAGACCGTCAGCCAGCTCCCCTGGAACCCCGTGTGCCCGGTGAGGAAGACGCGCTTCCCTGCGAAGGCGCGGGCCAGGTCTGCAGCCGGCGCGTTCACGGCGCCTCGTCGCTCCAGGTCTTCCACGGGGCACGGCGCGACTCCCACAGCTCGTTGAGCAAGGTGAAGTCGCGGTAGGTGTCGATGCACTGCCAGAACCCGTCGTGGCGGAACATGCTCAGCTGGCCGGCGCGGGCGAGGCGCTCGAGCGGCTCGCGCTCGAGCAGGCACTGCTCGTCCTCGGAGAGGTAGTCGAGGACGGCGCGCTCGAAGATGAAAAAGCCGCCGTTGATGAAGTCCGTGCCTTCCGGCTTCTCCACGAAGTGCTTGACCAGGTCCCCTTCGACGGTGAGATCGCCGAAACGGCCTGGCGCGTGCACGCCGGTGACCGTCCCGATCTTGCCCTGCTGCTGGTGGAAGCGCACCAGGCTGGCGAGGTCCACGTCGGAGACGCCGTCCCCGTAGGTGACGAGGAAGCGGTCGCCGTCGATGTGCCGCGCGGCGCGGGCGATGCGGGCGCCGGTCAAGCTCCGGAGGCCCGTATCGACGAGAGTGACGCGCCAGTCGGTCTCGCGCACCGTACCGTGGAAACGGAGGTCGCCGGGCCGATCGAGCGCGACGGTCACGTCGCAGTTCATGGTGTGATAGTTGAGGAAGTACTGGCGGATCATCTCGCCTTTGTAGCCGAGCAGAAGCACGAACTCGCGAAACCCATATCTCGCGTAGTGCTTCATGATGTGCCAGAGGATCGGCCTGCCCCCCACGTCGATCAGGGGTTTCGGCCTGAATTCGGTCTCTTCGCGGAGCCGAGTGCCTTGGCCGCCGCACAGGATGAGAACGCGCAACCGAAACCCCCCTGGAGGAGCGTACGCGGATCGCTCTGGTTGGAGCAAGTACGGGGCTTTTCAGGCCACTTTCCCTGGGACGGCGCGGAGGCCGCTGACCGAGTCCTGGGCGCCGGCGGCGCCCGACTCGCCGTACTCGGCGTCTTCGTTTACCTTCCACGCGTCGTAGATCCTGCGCCCGGCAAGGATGTTCCGCACCGTCAGCATGGCGGTCATCATCGCGTGGTCCTGGTTGTTGTACTTGTGCATTCCGTTGCGGCCGACCGGGTGCAGGGTGGGAAAACGCTGCTCGAGCTCGGCACGGAGCGTCTCGACGTTCGCGGCGTAGTGGTCGTCATAGACAGGATAGGCCTTGCGCTGGCGGACCACGCATCCGTCCACCACGTCGGCGGCGCGACCGAGGCCGATCTGCTCCAGCTCGCGCTTACCCAGCCCGATGAGCTGCTCGTCCGTCGACGTCCAGACGCCGTCGCCTTCGAAGCAGAAGTACTCCAGGCCGTAGCAGCACATCGACGGATCCGGCACCATCTCCGGCGACCACGACTTGAAGTTCTGGATGCGGCCAACCTTCACCTTGGGATCGTGGATGTAGATCCAGTTGTCGTAGAAAGCGCCTCGGTCCTCGAGGATGAGCATGACGGTGAGGAAGTCGCGGTACCGCAACGCCTGCCCTGCGCCCTGGGCGCGCTCGCTGATCCTGGGCTCCAGCGTGGCGGCGAGCTGGTGCAACGGCGCCGAAGAGACGAGGTGCGCGCCGTCGTGAGTGCGAACCGTGCCGTCGGCGCCGCGCGCCTCGACTTGCCACTGGTTGCCATCCCAGCGGATGCGCGTGACGGTCTGACCCATCTCGATGCGGCCGCCGCGCGCGCGGACCTTCCGCGCGCACTCCTCCCAGAGCATCCCGGGCCCCTTGCGCGGGTAGCGAAAGGAATCGATCAGCGTCTTCACCACCGCGCCGCGGTTCGCAGGCTTGCGGCGGGGCAGGAACGCGTTCGCGATCGCGCGCCCGAGCGACAAGCCCTTGATGCGCTGCGCGGCCCAGTCCGCGCTGATCTCCTTGCAGCTCATCCCCCAGACCTTCTCGGTGTACGTCTTGAAGAAAATGGAGAAGAGGCGCTCCCCGAACTGGTTGGAAACCCAGTCCTGCACGTTCCTGGGATCGCGAACGGGGAAGAGCCTGGCGCGGGCGTAGGAGAGGACGCACCGCGCGGCTTCGACAAGCCCGAGCTTGTGCAGCGCCTCGGCTGCCTTGAGCGGATAGGAATAGAACTTTCCGCCGTAGAAGATGCGCGAGGCTCGAGGGCGATGAAGCATGTCGTTGGGGAGGATCTCGGTCCAGAGATCCTCGACCTCGCGCGACTTCGAGAAGAAGCGGTGGCCCCCGATGTCGAAGTGATAGCCCTTGTACCGCACAGTCCGCGAGATCCCGCCGACGTACTGGGGATCCGCTTCCAGCACCGTGACGGGCGCGCCGCTCTTCGCCAGTAGATAGGCGGCGGTGAGCCCGGCTGGGCCTGCACCGATCACGAGGGTCTTCTGCTGGTTCAATCGGCTCTCGGCGAACTCGCGCGGTTCTACTGTGTGCCGGAAGGCACGCGCAAGCGAGCGTCCGCCGCGGCCGATGAATGTGTCCTCGCAGCCGCTTCATACTGGAGTGTATTGATTGGCGGAGAGCGAGGGATTCGAACCCCCGATACCCTTGCGGGTACTCCTGATTTCGAATCAGGTGCCTTCAGCCGCTCGGCCAGCTCTCCGGATTTTCGCGAGGCGATCTAGCACAGCTTTGGCGGAGAGGGTGGGATTCGAACCCACGATACGTTGCCGTATACACGCTTTCCAAGCGTGCGCCTTCGGCCTCTCGGCCACCTCTCCAAAACCGTCAGCGCCGCGCGCGGAAGAAGTCGCGCAGGAGGGCGCCGCATTCCTCGCCCAGGACGCCGCTCTCCACTGCGACGCGGTGGTTCAGCCGCTCGTCCCGGAGGATATCGAAGAGCGTGCCCGCCGCGCCCGCCTTGGGATCGGCCACGCCGTAGACGAGGCGATCGACGCGGGCATTGACCAGCGCGCCCGCGCACATCGGGCACGGCTCGAGCGTCGCGTAGACCGTCGCACCGCTCAGCCGCCAGCGGCCGAGGGAGCGCGCCGCCTCCTGCAACGCGAGCATTTCCGCGTGCGCAGTCGGGTCGCGCAGCCTCTCGCGCGCGTTGCGGCCGCGGCCGACGATGCGCCCGTCGAGCACCACCACCGCGCCGATGGGGACCTCGCCCTCGCCGCCCGCGGTGCGGGCCTCGAGCAGCGCTTCCGCCATCCAGGTCGCATCCATCATTGCCAAAGAACAGGGGCGCGGGATGTAGCACGCGCCCCGCGGGGTCGCAACACTCCGCCGAGGAGGGGCTTGCGCCTGCGGCCCTGCGGCGTCACCGAGGAGAGCGGAAGGCGATCCAGACCCGCGCAGCTCGCCCACGGCGTCAGCGTCGAGGCGTCGTAGTCGACCACCTCGAAGTCGGTCACCTTGATGGCGTCGAGATCGAGCGGAGCGAGAAGGCCCGACCAGCTGAGCGACGAGCCCTCCTGCGCGCGCACGAAGGCTTCGTCGTCGCCGACCAGCGCGGTCTGGCCGCCGTCGGCGAAGATCATTCCGTGGCGCTTGAGAGTCCGCGCCACCACCCGGCCGCCAGCGCTGGGGATGCGGCTCTCGTCGAAGTCCGCGCGCAGGCGGAAACGGACGCCGTAGGGCGGGCCGGAGTTGAGCAAGAGATTCGTTGACTGCGTGTGCGAGGCGGGCGCGACGAACCCTCGCCGGCTCCGATCGGGAGGCAAGATGAAGCGCAGCGCGTGATGCAGATAGCCGCCCGGCTGCGCCGCAGCCGAGGCCGTCTCGCGCAGACCGATGATGCCCGCCGAATACGGCAGGCCCGCCGCGTCGGCGCTGGTGCAGCCACGGCCGCGTTGAGCGGGACCGTAATGGTAGTTGAGGTTCCAGACGCTCTCTTGCGATGCGTACCAGCGGCCGCTGTCCGGATCGAGATCGGCGCCGTACAGCTCGATGAGCAAGTGGCGCGCATCGTCCACCACCATCAAATGGCAGTCGTGCTGGTTGACGAGCTTGCCGTTCACCCAGCTCTGCGGGCACCGATAGCCGCTCTCGCCTTCGAGATGGCCGATCGCGGGAGTGGGCACCGACCACCCCCGCCCGGCAGAGATGAGGTCGCTCTCGTTCGGAGCGTAGATGTTGCCGTCGTAGACGTCCTTCGGCTGGATCCAGACTTCGCGGCGCGCGGCGTCCGCGCCGGCGTGGATGAGCGCATAGCCGAGTCCGATCTGGAAATGGTTGCCCAGTCCCCAGCCGCCGCCGCTCTGGACCGTGCCGACGATCGCGCTCGATTCCGCCGCCGCGGGAACGCCGGTGACGTCTTTGTACCAGATGCTGTCACAGGGAAAGAGATCGGCGGGGCCGCCTCTGGGCCCCCCACCGCCCGAACCACAGCCGGTCGAGGAAGCCGGGGACGGCGTGCCGCCATCGTTGGGCGCCGAGGCGTCGAGAGCCACTGAAGAGGAGCAGGCTACGAGCGAGCAGGCGATTGCCAGCAAGAGGGGGGTCGGTCGCATCTGGACACGAACCGCCCGCGCGCCTGGCTTCTTCCTCGACGGGGTGGCGGGCCCAGCAGGATTCGAACCTGCGGCCTTCGGATTCGTAGTCCGACGCTCTATCCAACTGAGCTATGGGCCCTGCATGGCGGAGAGGGAGGGATTCGAACCCTCGATACAGCTTTGGGCCGTATACTGGTTTAGCAAACCAGCGCCTTCAGCCTCTCGGCCACCTCTCCAGTTCCGGTTCCGCTTCCGCGGAGGCAGCCTTCTACGTCGCGCCCCCCGGGCCGTCAAGGTTGGATGCCCGCTTGCGCAGCGACGTCACAGCGATGAGGACGACCATTGCGGCCGCGATCACCAGCGAAGAATTGATCCGGCCGAGCCCCAGCCCGCCCTCTGGCGGCGGCTTGGTGAGCGTGTCGCCGAGCGTGGCCCCCAGGGGCCGCGTCAGGACGTAAGCGGCCCAGAACAGCACGGTGTCGGGGAGGCTGGTGAAGTAGTGGGCCAGGGCCACGAGCGCGATCAACCCCGCGAACACCAGCGCTCCGCGCTCGAAGCCAAGTCCGGTCGTCGTGGCGACGAAATCGCCCAGCGCGGTGCCGAGCGTGTTCGAGATGAGGATCGTGACCCAGTAGAAGACTTCGTCCTTCCGCGTGGTGATCTGGTCGACCCTGATCGCGCCCGTCGAGTAGCGCCAGGCGGCCAGGAGCGCGATCACCACACACAAGAGAATGATCGAGGACTTCACGTAGCCGAGTCCCAGCGTGCGGTCGAAATAGTCGGAGGTCGTCGTACCGACGGTCGTGGTGGCCACCACGACCGCCCAGTAGAAGACCGGATGATAATGCCCGGACTTGACCTGGGCGAAGAGGGTACAGAGAAAGAGCGCGAGAAAGATCAGGGTGCTCTCCGCGTACCCGAGCTTGAGAGTCATCGAGAGCGCGTCCCCGCCGGTCTCGCCGAGGGTCGTCGCCAGAATCTTGACGACCCAGAAGGCAAACGTGACCTGCGGAACCTTGCTGAGAACATCGCCCTCGGCGGAGGCGCGGTCAGCTCGCGAAACGTCGTTTCCGATCATGGTGGGCGACACCATGGCAATGGGAACATCAATTGCAACCATCAACCAGCTAGAATGACTGCCGTGCGCCTGTAGCTCAGCTGGATAGAGCAGCGGCCTTCGAAGCCGCGGGCCGCAGGTTCGACTCCTGCCAGGCGCGCCACTTCAACTACTCGGCAAAGACTGGGTTCTGGAAGAAGCCCCCGAGGCGCGGTCTCGGCCGTTTTCGGCTCTTGCAGCACTAATGCAGCAAATTTTTCAAGCTTCGGCAGCCGATCGATCTGCTCGTGCAGGTAACCGGGCACGAGGTGCGCGTAGGTTTCGAAAGTGATTTTCGGATCGCTGTGCCGGAGGATCCGCGCGACCGCGTAGAGGTCGACGCCGGCAGCGAGTAGCAGCGTCGCAGTCGTGTGCCGCGTGTCGTGCAGCCGGAAGCGCCTTGGGAGCGCCTTCGCCCAGAGGAGCATCTTGCACTTCGGGCAATGGCGGCGCTCGCAGTCCGGGTGCTTCTCTTCGTGCGGCGTGCCATTGCGCTTGCACCGGCGACAAAGGTGCAGGTAGCCCTCGACGATGCCCGCGCGGCTGAGCGCGCTGCGCAGGCGCTTGCCGAGCTTGTCGGCCTCGGTGCGCATTTCACCATCCGCGCGCGGGAAGAGGAGCGTGCCCTTCGATGCCTCGAGAGCGGCTTCGAGGTACGGCACGAGCACCGCCGCGATGGGCACCGCCTCCTCGCGAGCGCCCTTGGTGGTGTCGTTGTCGTACGAGCGGCGTACCGTGAGCAGCCGGCGCTTCAGATCGACGTCGCGCTTCTGCAGTCCGAACAGCTCGCCCTTGCGCAGGCCCGCGTACAGCGCGGTGGCGACGAGCGGCCGATCTTCGCGGCTGAGCTCAGTGAGCAGCCGCGAAACTTCGTGCGGCTCGAGGAAGGCAGGCGCGCGCTTGGGAACCTTGCGTGGCTTCGTGTCCGACGCGGGATTTTGGCCGTGAACGAGGTCGGCGCGGCGCGCTCGGTTGAACGCAGTCCGCACCATCGCGCGCAGCTTGTTCACCGACGCGGGCCCCAAGCCCTTCTGCGACCAGTGCTGCAGGAACAGCTCGAGCCGCCCGGACGTGAGCGCGACGATGGGCAGATGGATGAGGTCGGTGCTCTCGAAGTAGAGGCGAAAGCGATCCTCTTCTCTGCCCGCCCATGTCTTCCCGGCGACGTATGTGTTGAGCCACCAGCGAAGCAGCGCGCCAACGGTGAACGCGCGGTCCGTCGGCAGCGGCTCGAGACCGTCGCGCTGGCGGCGCGCCTGCAGCGCCAACGCCGCCTGCAGCTCTCGCGCCTGGGCCTTGGTGCGCGCCTCGGCCAGGATGACGTTCCGCCAGAGGCCGGCGGCGTTCTTCACGCGCCCGTACCACTTCCCATCTCTCTGGAACGGCTCGGCCATCGCTCAGGGACTCCGGGTCAAGTCGACTTGTACCGCGAGCCACCGTCGAAGCGCCGATGGCAGGAACCGGATGCGCGAGCCCAAACGCAGGGAGGGCAGCTTCCCGCTCGCCGCCCATTCGTACACGGTGTTGCGGCCAAGATGCAGAAACGCGGCCGCCTCGCGGACGGTCCAGAGCGGTTCGGCAAGGGCGATCTCGGAGCTTCTCATTTTCGTTCCTTCGTCTTCTTCTCGAAGCCGGGCCCGCCCTGGTCGCGGATCTCGTTGTAGCGGCGGGCGAGCAGGTGGCCGATGTACTCGTACTGATCGAGTCCCATCGCCTTGCGGTCCGCTTCGAGCACGTCGGCGATCATCTTGGGGAGCGACCACCAGTCGCGCATGCCATCCAGGACGCGCGCAACGTACTCATTCATCGACCAGTTCCGTCCGGCCGCGGCGTGTCGCAGCCAAGCCATGACGGAATACGAGAGCCGGAATGAAACGACCGGCTTCGCTTCGAGGTTTGGCGTCTTCGACATGTCTTGTCTTGTAAGCTAGTATGTAGTACGTGTCAATTGCATGCCGGCTACAAGCTCAGCGCTCGAAACCAGGCCCGCAACGAGGCTCGATCGGTGGGTGGAAGGAGCGGTTTCGAGTCAGTCGCGCGATGCGGCTTGCGAGGTCGGTTTCGAGGCGTCTGCCCGTTCCGCCCTGCCGCATCGAGCACTTGGCGTTCTGCTCTTCGCCCGTCGGGATCGTCGTGCGGCAGCCTGCGCCCCTTCCCGGCCACCCACTCCCAACCACTGGATTGGGTGGCCGGGAAGTGGCTTTTTCTGTGAGGAGAAGTGATGGAGCAGTCAGTGTTGTTCAAGGAGGCGGGGCGGAACCGGCAGTTGACGGAGAGGGATCGGGAGTTGTGTGGGTTCTTGGCAGTGTGTCGGTATCTGACGAGGGAGCAAGTTGAGAGATTGATGTTTCCAGGAAGAAGCAAAGCAAGGTCATCGACGAGATTGAGGTAGTTGGCGGCGAGGATCGGTGGGCAGGCGGCGGTGCTTCGTGGCGATCTGGGATTTGGAAGTCTCGATGGCTGGACGACGGTCTGGGCTCTGACGCCGGAAGGTTTCGAGATCGGAGCACAGCGGCTTGGGCTCAAGCTGGACCGAGTGCCGAAGCACGATGTCGGGCAGGCATTTCTCAAGCATGAAGTCATGGTCAATGAGGTCTTCCTGGGGCTCGTGCCGCAGGACGGGAAGACGCCAGCGAAAGTGCCGCGCCACTTTCGCTGGATCCTCGGCGAGTACTTGAACCTGCCATTCGAGGAGTTCGACCGAGACGTCATGCGCCTGGAGCAGCGACGGCTGCAGCCCGACGCCATGCTCGAAGATCCCGCGCACCACCGCCGCTACTTCATCGAGTACGAAACCGGCAGTGCGACGATCAACGACGCCAAGAAGTCCACCTCGACGCGCGCCAAGCTGGACCGCTACGAGGCGTTTTTCAGAGGGAAGTACCGCGCTCACTTCAAGGACGGCTGGCGACCGCGGTTGCTCTTCGTCACTCAGAGCGAGGCGCGTCGCAGCTCGATCGCCGAGTTGCTCGAGAAAGAGGACTTCCCCAGGTCCGGTGAATTCGCGGCACGCGCCCTGACACTCGACGACGCGAAGCCGTATCTCAATCGCAAGCTCTCCGCGTCCGCATCGTCGCCGGCGCGTGAAGTGCCGATGCCACAGCGTCCGCCGGCGGCCCGGCCAGAACGGAAAGACGGCCCGGTGGACTGCCTGGATGCCGTCCGGCCCCGTCCTCCTCCGCCCCCGCGACCAGGATTCGAGGGCGGCCCTGCGCTCTGCGCCGCGGAGGAGCGGCTCCGTCGAGGCTGGGTCTCGGTCCGCGGGGAGCATCTCATCCGCCTCGAAATTGAGATGAAGGAAGTGCTGTGGACTCTCCAGATCGCGCGAGAAGCGCTGAGGAAGCGCCACGGGAAGCCGGACGAAATCCCGCCCGTGTCACGGGAAGCAGTCAGTATTTTGGAGTACTTCTCCTTGTATGCCCGCCACGCGGGATCGGCGCTCGCCCGCTACGACCTCGAGATAGCCGACGGTTCACCGCATGAACTCATGTGATCGTTTGAGATGACCGACCCCTCCCACGGTGCCCCATTTGAGGCAGGATTTCGGGCCGCCTCGGTGAGGAGGTGCGATGGAGCCGCGCGTAGTGAAGCCCAGCGAGTGGGCAGGAGCGATGGACAAGCCAATTCGCCGCTTACAGCGCACCTTTGGTTGCGTCCTCGCTGTTGATCAGCAGGGGCGCTCGGTGACAAAGGGTACCGGTGTCTTCATCAGCATAGGCGAGTACAAGTTCGTCGTCACAGCGCGGCACGTCATCCGTTCAAGGAAGATCCTTGGACGACGTCTGCTGCTCATGTTCACGCCGATCGGTGCCGACGGGCTTGCAGTCAGCGGAGAGCAGGTCGTACCGATCTCGGTGCCACTTGGGTTACAGCTCGTCGCCGAGTCTGAACCGCTCGACGTGGCCATCCTCAGAGCACCAGAAGCGCTGGCGACGCATCCGGCCGCCAAGTTTCTCGACGGCGGCAAGCACGCCGACGTTGTGACGAGGCTTCGCACTCGTTGGCGCAAGTACCAGACCGAGACATCAGACCTTCCTTACATCGTGCTCGGTTTCCCAAACTTTGGACACCTGATTGAAAATGTGGAGCGGCGGATAGAAACGCTGAGCGCAAGCCCCCTCCCCGCGTACGTCACCCAATTAGATGAGCACCCGTGGGATGGTCACACGATGCCCGCGCCTCAGCTGCTTGTTGAAGTCGACGCGCGGGAACAGGGACTTGTGAAACCGATCAGGTCCGCAAGGCTGCGGCGTATTGCGAGGAAGCTGCTGCATCCAACGCGCGACGAACCCGAGCCGCTCGGGGGATTCAGCGGAGGTGAGGTCGTCGTACTAGGCAACGACGGGGAGTTCCTGCTCGGCATCATCAAGGAGGGCACCCAGCTATTTGGCAGCCTTCGGATCGCAGCGAGTTGCTGGGACGATTGCCTACGCGCGTTTGCGCGCTCGGTCCCGAGCACCGCCTAGCGTGAGTCGGTGAGTCGCGCTGAACCGTGGCTCCTCGCTGCACCGGTCGCCGCGGCGATCTCTGTCGAGGCTGCAGCCCTCTTTGTGCAGTGCGATCACCTTGGCGCGCTCGGCATCATCTCCGACTCGGACTTGAAGGTCGTCGAGGAGACCCGGTGATTTCGTACTCGCGATTGACGAGAAGCTGAAAGCCGCAGTGCACAGCCGTTCGGCACCCGTTCATGCCGAAGGCCGGGAGTCGCTGGAAATCGCCGAGAAGATGCTGCGGCGCCTTCTCGTTCCTCGGTCGGCTGCTACTTGATGGTCTTCGGCTTTGGCAGGAGCTTCCCATCTGTCATCAGGACGCTGACGTGCCCGGTCGAAGTCACAGACGCGGTCATCGGGGGATCGTAGCGCCGCAGGGCCTTCTCCATTCGCGAACGGGCGGCAACGAATGCCTGCGCCATCTGCTCAGACTTCAGGTTACCGTGACCGAGGGAGAAGCAAGCGACCTCGGCGGCGACGATCGCGACATGTTCGAGGGCGTTGCGACGAATCGCCTTGTCCTTCGTCAGGACGACCCAGCCACGTCTTCCCGCTTCACTCAGCCATTCCGCGTCGGGAGCGTCAGCTGCAAAGTGCGCCGCATGCTCCTCGACCTGGAATCCAGCAGTGCGCAGGGCAAGTACGATCTTCCACCCGAGTGATCGGTCGACGAACCAAGTGAAAGGTTCAGGCGGCTTCACTCGTCTCGCACCGGATCGCGTCCTCGATCTTCTCGGCGTCGAGGCGATAGTCCTGGGCGAGTTCAGCGACTGACTCTCCGGCGCGGTAACGCTCGGTGACGATTCGCGCCTCGATGCCTGTGCCAGCGATAATGGGCTGGCCGAAGCCACGGCGCGGGTCGATTACGATGCTCTTCGGTTGCGCTCCGTGGAGATCAGCCCGGACCCACGGATAGAGCCGCGCGGCGACCTCGCGGCCCCATTCGATGCGTTCGAGACTCGCATCGAGGATCTCGCGCAGCGCGGCTTGGCCTTCGCTCGAGACCTCGAGCAGCTGGTTCGCGTGGTCCACGAACAGCCGAACACCGTCCGTGCGGAAGCGCGCGTGAATGAGTGGGCGCTGTACGCCTAGCTTCTTTCCGACATAGGTCAGGGCCTTCCGAACCCGCTGCATCGAGACTCCGTGAACGCGCCGCATCGATGCAAGGACGAAGGACTCGACCAGGTTGGAGAACGAGAGCGTGAGCGGTGAATCCTGCGCTGGCGCAAACAGGGCATTGTGCTCCCCATCGCCCGAGGCCCAGAGACGAAGCGTCGAGGGGGACAGCCGTACAATCTGCGCCGCGCGCACGGCCGTGTACGCGGGCAGTTCTTCGGGCGACTCAGCCCCAGTGATGCGAATCACCTTCGCCACGAACGAAGTCTTAGCACAGGCCTCTGTCAACGCATCGTTTCGAGTTGCCCCAGGCAGGCAAGTTCGAAGCCATTCATCGACGCGCTCGTATTGGTAGTGGGCAACGGTTACCGTCATGGAGTTGACAGCATGTTTCGGGGGCAAAGACCGGCCTCTCCCCGCGGGGTGCCCCCATCCCCAACTTACGGACCATGTTCCGACCGCTCACGCTCCTAGTGGCGCTGTCCGCAGTCGGTCTGGCATGCAGACCAGCTTCTCAAGCTTCTCATTCGGACTCTTCGCCCGCTCAGCCAGGCAATGCAGGCGCAAACGCGCCCCCCGGCGGCCAGATCGTCGAGTACGTACCGCAATGCGGCTCGGTTCCTCCTCGCCCTGATAACGACGTCGGATGCGGATCGTGGACGCTCGAGGCACCCCTTCCGCAGGCCCACGATCTCACGGCGGCATGGGCGGTCGCGAGCAACGACGTCTGGGCGGTCGGCGAACAGGGTACGATCGTGCACTGGGACGGCGCGAGTTGGACGGTCGCCAGTTCACCCACGGGGGCGAACCTCCACTCCGTCTGGGGAGCGGACGCGAAGCACGTTTGGGCAGGCGGCGACGGAGTGCTCCTCATGTTCGACGGCATCGCCTGGCAAGCGCGACCCAGCCCGACCACGGCAAGCGTCACTTTCATCAGAGGCTCGGCCGCCGACGACGTCTGGGCCCGCGGCGATGCGCAAAACATCTTCCATTGGGATGGCGCACAATGGACGCAGCCCGGCAGCGCTCCCGATTCTCCGTATAGCGATCGCATCGACTGGCGCGGGTACCCCATCTGGCCGGTCGGCGGCGGCCGCTCCTGGTCGGGCGGCTGCCACGACGGCGCCAGCGCTTCGCTCTATTTCTGGGACGGCACGCGCTGGTCGCGGACCGACACGGGCGTGCCAGGCTGCGTCCAGGCCATCGCCGGGACTTCCCCTGCCGACGTCTGGGCAACGTCCGCAATCCCTTGCGGCAGGGGTTGCACCTCTTACAAGGCTCTCCATTGGGACGGTCTCCGCTGGTCCGAAGCATCGACAGGCTTGCCCATTGCCGGCGATTTCTTCTCCCCCGGGCCCGGGGAAGTGTGGTTCGATTCGAGCAGCGACACTGTCTTCGCCCGCCGAGAAGCGGCTGGATTCCGCGCGTTCTTCTCGCTCCCTTACATCGGGCGGCCCTGGTACTGGACGGCCCTGGCCGCGGCCAGCCTGACCGACGTCTTCATCGTGGGAGACGGCGGACTGCTGGCGCATTCTGACGGAAAGACGACGAAGATCTTCACTGGGCCAAACACCTGGTTGGGCGCCCTCTGGAGCGATGCAAGCGGCCACGCCTGGACGGTCGGCGGCGGCATCCTGATGGAGCGACAGAACGGCTGCTGGTCCGGGAGCGAGATCGGCCAGGCGGCATACAGTCCGCAGTTTCCCGCGATCGGTCCGATGGGGCTGGGTGGCGGCGCCGCGTCGGACCCGGAGAACCTCTGGATGATGTCGAACGACGGGTTCGCGATCCACTGGGATGGTCGCTCGTTCTCGCAGCATCTGCTGCCGTGGGGCCTTCTTCTCGATTTATGGATGTCTCCAGCGGGACACGCGTACGTCGCTGCCACGAGCGGACTCTATCGCGCTGACGCGAGCGGCTTCACCCTGATCGACGCGCCTGACCCGTCGCTCAAGTCCTACGACGCCGACTTCACGGGCGTCTGGGGCACGAGTGATGGCGACATCTGGTGGCTCAAGGGAGAACCGGGCGGCGCTGCCGTCGTCCATTTCGACGGCGTTTCGAAAGCGATCACGGCCCACCTGCCCTGGCCGCCTGCCTGGACGGGGCAGGTTCGCGGCCTCGGTGGCAACGACATCTGGGCCATCGTGCGGGACAGCCTGATGCACTTCGACGGCGTCTCGCAGCAGGACCTGTCGCCCGCCCCGAAGGTCTACTCAATCGCGATCGCCGCGCACGGCGACGTCTGGGCAGCCACCCACGACGCGCTCTGGCATTTCAATGGCAGGTCCTGGTCGAAAGACGGCGGTGCGCCCGGCATGCTCTCGGTCTCTGGCGGGACCGTGTACAGCCTGGGACTTGGCCGCATCTGCCGCAAGCCATGACCAACCGCGAACGCAGAAAGTAAAGGGTCGTTTACCAAGTCGTGGCGCAAGGCAAGGCTCCTTTACGAGCGCGCCAGGCATGCGGCGAGATCGATGCGGAGCGCGGAGCCGACGCGGACGAACGCGAGTTCGCCACGGGAGCAGAGGCGGTAGATGGTTTCGCGGTTGACGCCCAGCAGCGTGGCGGCCTCGCGCGGCGAGACTAGTCTCGCTGGAAAACCTTGCAGCACTAATGCAGCAAACTGATCGTGATTAGCCGGGCGCGTCGGGACGTTCGGGGAAGTGGGCGAAGCCGTAACCCCTCGCAAAGTGACGGATCGGGACGCAGCGGGAGCTGCCGTAAGTTCCCCCGAACGAACTTCGAAGCCGCGGGCCGCAGGTTCGACTCCTGCCAGGCGCGCCAATCCAACATCGCGAGAATCAGGGCGGCGGGCAGTCGCCGACGCAGGAGACAGCGCCGCTGTCGATGGCCGGCGCGCCGGACTGATCGTGAGGGACCTGCACCTTGCAAGTGACCTCGGTCGTGTTGCCGTCGTCGTCCTTCGTGTCGGCGAAAATCGTGTAGACGCGTCCATCGCCCGGACCGTCTCGCTCGGCGCGAAGCTGCACAGTCTGACCATCGGGGGCGATCACCATGTCCTCGCCCTTCTTGCCGTGCGCTTTGACCAGCTCGTCGGACGTCACGCGGACGATAGCGGCGGTCCTGGTGCCATCGCACTGATCGGTGATGCTCGCGATGCAGTCGCTGAGCAAGATCGTCTGCAAGGAGTGATTGGGCGGCCAGAGCGAAGCGATGAAGCCATTTTCGTCGCCGGGGTTGGTCGTGACGACCGGCGGCAACGTGTCCTGCACCTTGACCTGGAAGCTGCAGGAGGCGGCGTTGCCCGAGCCATCGACTGCCGTGCAGGTGCCCAGCGTCGGCGAAGGATCTTCGGGGAACTTGGTCCCCGATTGCGGCGAGCAGGTGACCTGCGCGACGCCGCAGTTGTCGGTCGCCGTCGGCGCGAAGGTGGCGACCGCGCCCTCGTTGGTGCACTCGAGCGTCTGGTTGGCTGGGCAGATGATGACCGGCGGCGTCTTGTCGACCACGGTGACGTTGCCGGTGCACGCGAAGGTGTTCCCGGCGTTGTCCGTGCAGGTGAGGGTCGCCTTGGTCACGCCGAGGCCGAAGGGACCGGCCGGGCTCTGGAGGCACTTGGCGTCGCTGTCGGCATCGTCCGAGCCCGAGTCGATCGACGCCGGGGCGTGGCAGGTGCCGTCGGCCGTGACGGTCACATCGTGGCAGCGCGCGTTCGGAGCGCAAGTCGGTATCGCCGGCGCGACCTTCGAGCCGTTGGCGATCACCGGTTGCGCGATGCGCGTGAGCGCCTGGAGGACCAGTCCGGATGTCTTGGCCGCCTCAAGGTAGTCGTTGAGATAGCAAAGGCCGTCCGCATTGTTGAGGTGCATGAACGGCGCGAGGTTGGCGTAGAAGATGTCGTCGGGCAGCACGCGCACCTTACCCTTACTCGAGGGGGCGGCGGCGAAGGTGATGAGCCCCACGCGGCCCGAGGCGAGAGCATCGATCTCGCCGGCGAGCAGCGCGTCCTGCCCGGTCATTCCGAGATAGTGAAGCAGCTGGGCGTTCCTCAGGTGCGCAGTCAGATACACGTCAGGGGAGTTGCCGACGCCGGTGCCGACCTTGACCTGAGGCGTCCGCGGCACATCGACGTCGGCCACCTTAAGGAACAATGAGTTTTTGGCCACCGCATAGGTATTGGGAACGATGACGTACGGATTCGTGAGCGCAAGATCCGGATCGGCCAACGCCGGGTCGAATGCCCAGCCGATCTCGAATGCGCCCGCGCGAAAGGCCGTGAGCAGGTCGGGCAGAGTGGCGTAGATGATGAACTTGATCAGGAGATGGAGCTTCACTCCAAGCCGGCACGAGATGTCGATGGCCGGGCCGACCGGAGGGCCGTTCTTGATGAGTATGGTGGCGTAGTGCTGGTTGGTGGTCGCCACCCCGATGCGAAGCGTCGTCTGGCCCTTCGTGTCGGTGTTCGAGAGCTGGCTCAACGCGGCGCTGCTCGGCAAACCGACCGCGGGATCGAACGTGCTGCCGATCGGGTTGTTCGCGCAGAGCGGATGGGGAACGAATGTATCTGGCGCGAGCTCCTCGCGGCCGGAATGGTGTTGGGCGAAATCGGTGCCGGCACCATTCTCTCCACCGCACCCGATTACTGCGCAAATCGCGATGAGACTGATCGTCCGCTGCATACGTCCTCCGACGTCCACGCGAGACCCAAAAATCAGGCGTTCGTGCGATTGATGGGCGCGCAAACTAGATCGCGATTGGGTCGCGCACGCACGTGAAGGCCTCCAATGACGAACGCCCGTCCGTCGGCGAGGGCCGACGCCGGGTAAATCGCTACCTGTTCGACGAGCGGAGCCGATTCGGCTCCTGGAACATCAAACCCCTAGTCCCCGATACTCTCTTCCAGGACTCCCGGCAAGATCCGGCCCGCGCAGCACTCCCTAGAACACGTACCTCGCGCCGAGCTGCATTCGCCAGCGGGACAACGTGGGGCCGTATTGGGTCGACACCACCGAAGTCTGCGGGACGAAGGTGTAGATGGGCCGGTTGTTCGCCGTGTCATAGCCC
>VBLC01000026.1 GCA_005879315.1 Deltaproteobacteria bacterium
CTTCACCCAGGCGTAGCCGGTGGGACGAGCCACGCCGTACTTGCGGCAGAGCTCGGCCATCTCGACCGGCCCGCCCTGCGCCTCGTCCCAGCGGCGCTCCCACTCCAGCACGAAGTTCACTCGCTCCTTCATCGCGTCCGTCGCTTTCCAGGGCATCGCAGATTGTCTGCGATGTCGCTCGGCAATGGCCGCGACGTGTAAAGGATCTCCTTGTGCTGACCTGTAAAGGATCTACTTGGTTTGCACCCACGTGAGCTGCGGTGCTTTTCGCTCGCAGATTTTTCGAGAATGAGATATATCCCCAATCATGATGGCTGCGAGACAACTCCCCCTGCCGCTGCCGCAGCACGGCGGGAGGCGGAAGGGAGCCGGGCGCAAGCCGAAGGGGCCGAGATCTCTCGTGTCGCACAAACCAAGAGCGCCATTCGAGAAGCCGCTGCCCGCCCATGTCACGTTGCGGGTGGGCGAGCACGTCTGGAACCTGCGGAGCGGGCGCAGCTATCGGCGTTTGAAGGGATGTCTTGCAGCGGCAGCGGGAAGATTCGGGCTGCGGGTGATCGCCTTCAGCATCCAAGGCAACCATCTGCACCTCATCGTCGAGGCGAACGACACCGAGGCGCTTTCCCGCGGGATGCAGGGCCTGTGCATTCGCATGGCAAAGGCGCTCAACGCGATGATGCGGCGGTCAGGACGGGTCTTCGCCGACCACTACCACTCGCGCTTGCTCCGGTCGCCGTCGGAGATGGTCAGCGCCATTGCGTATGTGCTGAATAACCACCGTCATCATCATGAAGGGGGCGGGGTCGATCGCTACAGCTCGGCCGCGCTCGACGATGCCGAGCGGGCAAAGCTGCTCTCGAGACCGGTCGGTTGGTTGCTCCGAGTGGGTTGGCGCCGCGCGAAAAGACTCGACCTCCGAAGAACAAAAGCGTAACCGCATACCGCGCCTCGGGCGCGGAGCGGTTAGACTTTCGTCGCGGCGTCGAGCTCCCGAGCGCGCCTGGCCCAGGTGCGGGCGACGAACCCGATCGCTCCGAGGAGCGGGACGATCACCCCGAGGAGCACCAGCACGCCGATCTTCGCCGCCTGGACCTGCGTCGAATCGTCCGCGCCGAAACACATCGGGCAGAGGAGCAACAATCCCCTCATAGGAAACTCACATTCTTGAGCTTGCGGAGGAACCAGAGGCCGTACCAGACCAGCGCGGCCGCCGCCGCGAATCCGAGGATGCCGAGGAGCAGCGCGCTGCCGCGCCCCGTCCGCTGATAATCCGCCACGGCCCAGCCGCCGAAGCCCAGCGCGCAGAGCGTGGAGATCACCACGAAGAAGACATGGAACGCCTTCAGCGACATCAGGTACCCGTGATGATGTGGTGGCCCTCGTACGCGGTGAACGAGGGAATGAGAAGCACCAGGGCAAAGAAGAGCGCGGTGAGGACGAGCACCGCGTAGATCACCTTCTTTTCGGAGATGAGGTGCATGAACACGGCCGCGACCATTCCCGCCTTCACCGTCGCGATGATCAGGGCGACGGCGATGGCCAGCGGCCGATTGAGCTTGAGATAGCTGACGCCGACGGTGATGGCGGTGAGGCAGAGCAGAGCGACGAAGACCACGTAGTACCTGCCGAGGTGCTTCTTGAACTCCTCGGGGTTTTCTGACTGCGCGTGCTCGGCCATGAAGACCTCAGAGGAGATAGAGCGAAGGGAAGAGGAAGATCCAGACCAGGTCGACGAAGTGCCAGTATAGGCCGGCGTTCTCGACGCGGTTGGTGAACCACTCGCGGTCGACGTTCCAAAGCTTGCTGCCGAAGGTCAACAGGTAGGTGTTGACGACGATGCCGCCGACGATGTGCAGGCCGTGCAGGCCGGTGAGCACGAAATAGATGCCGTAGAAGTTGTCGTGCGAGGGAAAGTGGCCGTGGTGGAACTTGTCCGAGTACTCGAAGTACTTGACCACCAGGAAGACCAGCGCGAGCCCGACCGTGGCGGCCATCCACAGCTTGAATTTCGGCAGGCTGCCCATCTTGCAGGAGGCCCAGGCGAGGACCATGGTGATCGAGCTGGTGATGAGCACCGCGGTGTTGAACGTTCCGAGCGGGACGTTGAGCACTTCGCTGGAGAGCCCGCCCTCCGGCGGCCAGTGGGGCGCGCCGACGCGGATGAGCACGTAGCTGGAGAAGAGCGCGCCGAAGAGCATCACCTCGCTGGCGAGGAAGAGCCAGATGCCGAACTTCCCGTTGGGGATGCCGGTGACCGGATGCGGCTCGACCAGGTGGGGGATCGCGGTTTCCATCTATGCTCCGCCTCGCGGCTGCGGCCGGGCAGGACCGTCGCCCTCCGGGGAGAACTGCGGGGAGAAGTCGTTGGCCTTGCCGGGCACGCTGTACTCGTACGGCTCGCGATAGACCACAGGCTCGGTGAGGAAGTTGCCGTGTCCCGGAGGAGAAGGCGTCGCCCACTCCAGCGTGGTCGCGTTCCAGGGATTCTCCGCCACCCGCGCGCCGCTCTTCAGGCTGAGGAAGAAGTTGACGATGAAGACGAGCTGCGCGAGCCCGAGGCCCCAGGCGCCCCAGGAGATGACGACGTTGAGCGCCTGCACGCCGCGGCCGTGCGCGTAGATGGTCGGGTCGTAGAGCCTTCGCGAGAGCCCTGCCATTCCCTGGAAGAACATCGGCATGAAGACGAAATTGATGGCGACGAAGGACGCCCAGAAATGGATCTTGCCGAGCGTCTCGTTGAGCTTCCTGCCGGTCGCCTTGGGATACCAGTAGTAGATGCCGGCGAAGAGCGCGAAGAGCGTACCCGGCGCCACCACATAGTGGAAATGGGCGATCACGTAGAAAGTGTCGTGCAGGTAGATGTCGCTGGCGGTGAGGCCGAGCGGCAGTCCCGTCAGCCCGCCGATGGCGAACATCGGCAAGAAGGCCGTCGCAAAAAGCATCGGCGTGGTGAAGCGGATGGCGCCGCCGTAGAGCGACATGATGAAGCAGGTGAGGATGATCACGCTGGGGACCGAGATGATCATCGTCGTGGTCTGGAAGAAGGTCGACATGGTGGTGCCCATTCCGGTCATGAACATGTGGTGCGCCCAGACCACGAAGCTCATGAAGCCGACGAAGACCACCGAGTAGACCAGCAGCCGGTATCCCCAGAGAGGCTTGCGGGTGTTGTTGGCGATCACCTCGGCGACGATGCCCATCGCCGGGAGGATCAAGACGTAGACCTCGGGGTGGGCCAGGAACCAGAAGAGGTGCTGCCAGAGAAGCGGATTGCCGCCTCCCGCGATCTTGAGCTGCTCGCCGGAGACCACCAGGCCCGAGGGGAGGAAGAAGCTCGTGCCGGCCAGCCGATCCATCAGCTGCAGGACGGTAGCCGCCTCGAGCGGCGGGAAGGCGAGGAGCAAGAGGAAAGCGGTGACGAGCTGCGCGTGCACGAAGAAGGGCAGACGCCAATAGGTGAGCCCCTTGGCGCGCAGCTGCACGATGGTGACGATGAAGTTGATCGAGCCGAGAAGGCTCGAGGTGATGAGCAGCACCATCCCGAAGCACCAGATGGTCTGGCCCGCCGGAGCGATGTCGGAGAGCGGCGGATAGCTGGTCCAGCCCGACTGCGCCGCCCCTCCCTGCACGAAGAAGCTCGCCAGCATGATCAGGCCGCCGGGGAGGAAGGCCCAGTAGCTGATCATGTTCAGCCGCGGGAAGGCCATGTCGGGCGCGCCGATCTGCAGCGGCGTGACGAAGTTGCCGAAGCCGCCTACCGCCAGCGGCACGACTCCCATGAAGACCATGATGGTGCCGTGCATCGCGCCGAGCTGGTTGTAGAACTCGGGCGCCATCACGCCGCCGGGCATGGCGGTGTCGCCGAGGATCTTGCCGAGGATGGGCAGCGGCTGGCCGGGATAAGCGAGCTGCCAGCGCATGATCATCATCAAGCTGAAGCCGACCAGGAGGAACACCAGCGCGCTGACCGCGTACTGGATGCCGATCACCTTGTGGTCGACGGAGAAGATGTACTTGCGCCAGAAGGGCATCTCGTGATGCTCGGCGTGCGCGTGGTCGCTCATCACTTCTTCTCCGGCGCGGGATGGTTTTCGGGGGCGGCGGCGGCGGGCGCTTCCTGCGGAGGCGGCGCGTTCTCCTGCTCCCACTTGGCGAAGTCCTCGGGAGTGTCGATGAGAACGTCGGCGCGCATGCGGTAGTGGCCGAGGCCGCAGAGCTGCGCGCAACCCAGCTCGAAGTGGCCGGTGTCGGTGGCCTCGAACCAGACGGGAATGCGCTGGCCGGGGATGGTGTCCTGCTTCACCCGCAGGACGGGGATGTTGAAGCTGTGGATCACGTCCTTGGTGGAGATGTCGAGGATCACCGGCGTGTGCACCGGGAAGTGGAACTGGTTGACGGTGACGATGTCGTCCTTGCCCTCGGCGCTGTCGGGATCGAGGCCGACGGGGTTGTCGCCGCCGATGAGCGCGAGGTCGGTGCGGCCGAACTTCCTGTCCTTCCCCGCGTAGTGGAAGTTCCAGGCGAACTGCTCGGCCACGAGCCGCACGTGCAGGGCCTTGCTCTCGTCGGGCGGCTGGCTCTTGTAGGCGAGCCACACCGGGGTGGAGAGCCCGAAGAGGAGGAAGACCTCGACCACGACCACGAAGGCCTCGATGTACTTGGTGGCGATGGCTTTGACCGGCGCGTAGATGGCCAGATGGCCCGGGCGGGCGCGGTACTGCCAGAGGCAGTAGACGAAGAAGATGCCCCAGCCGACGAAGAGCAGGAGCATGAACCAGTGGAGCACGGCGATGAGCTGGTCGATCTTGGCGCCGTGGGTGGAGACGTCCACCGGCAGCCACCAACCGTACTTGGTTTCGTCCATGCGTTTCCCTCAGCGGCCGAGCTGCGCGACGGCGGGTCCTTGAGCGCGGCGCGCGGCGGCGACGAAGTTCGAGCACCAGAGGCAGAGGCCGGCGAGCATGACGGCGGGAATGACCGCCCAGAAGAAGCGGGCCGAGGCGCGAGTCTGCGGAGCGGCGTCGCGGCGGCGGACGAAAAGGAAGAGGGCCTCGGTGGCCAGGACCGCCAACGCGGCAAATCGGGCGATGGTCCAGAGTCCGAGAGTTGCCGTTTCGGGCGAAATCACTTCCATCGGGATGGGCCGCTGTAGCACGACCTCCGGGCGCGTTCAATACACGGCCGGCTGCGACCATCCGCCGCAGCAAACCTGCGGATGAGACCCGACGACAAAGCCTGCACAGCCCGCGCATGAAGAAGCCCGCGTCGTCCGGGCTCCATCACACAGAGCCGTCCAGCGCCTTCGGAGATGTTCAAACAAACGCTGGTCGCAGCTCGCATGGCTTGATCGCGCAGGCGACCATCGCTGATGGCCGCCTCTCGCATCGCCTCGAGCAGTCTGCGAGCCTCCTGGTAAGCGATCAATTTCTCAAAGGGAAGATTTCCGAGAAACGGACGCGCCGAAGGCGCAGGGGTTTTTTCTTTCCCCTTCCCCTTCCCTATCGGGTGCGATCGATCATCAGTACGCCGAAGACCAGCGGCAAATAGATCAAGGAGAAGAGAAAGAGATTGCGCGCCCACCGCGGCCCAGCTCCGCCGCGCAGTCCGAGAAGTCCGTAGCCGAGAAACGCGAGGCCGGCGCAGAGCGCAGTCGCGAGATAGACCGCGTGCGCGACGCCGATGGGCACGAAGAGAAGCGAGACCGCGACCAGCGCCACGGTGTAGCGGACGATGTTCATCCGCGCGGCGCGCTCGCCGCCCGGCTCGTTGGGCTGCACTTGCAGGCCGGCGCGCGCGTACTCCTCCTTGCGGAACAGGGTAATCGCGAGGAAGTGCGGCACCTGCCAGAGAAACATGACGGCGAAAAGTAGTACCCCGGGCAGATCGAGGCGCTCGGTGGCCGCGGTCCAGCCGATCAGCGGCGGAATCGCGCCGGGGAGCGCGCCGACCAGGAGCGAAGCAGCGGTGTGCCGCTTCATCGGCGTGTAGAGGAGCACGTAGCTGACCAGCGCGATGCTGGCGAGCAAGCCCGGCAGCGAACCGACTGCGAAGGTGAGGAGCGGGACGGAGATGGCCGTGAGCACGAGGCCCAGCTTGAGCGCCAGCGAAGGCTCGAGCCGCCCCGCCGGCAGCGGCCGGTTCATGGTGCGCGGCATGAGCGCATCGCTGTCGCGCTCGAGGTACATGTTGAGCACGTTCGCGGCGGCGACGATGAGCACGGTGCCGAGCAAGGTCATCGCCACGGTCACGGCCGGCAGCCCGCGCGGCGCGAGGCAGAGGCCGCTCGCGGTGGTGAAGACGACCAGCGCGGTGATGCGCGGCTTGGCGAGGGCGAGCAGGTCGGAGGCAGCCGCGGTCACGCCAGCGCTCCCACCAGCTCGCGCTGCGGCTCGGGGCGGGCCAGCGCCAGGAGCGAGACGCAGTCGGCGAGGAGCAATGCCCCGACGAGCAAGTGCGCCGTCAACGGCACGATGTCCTTCAAACTGAGAATCGTCAGTAGCCCGAGCGCGATCTGGAGCAGCGCCAGCGCCGGCGCCGCCAGCGCCAACGCCCGAACCATTCCGCGCGAGCTCCGCGCGATCCGCCACGACGACCAGGAAAGAAGCGCCAGCACGACCACCGCAAAGGCGCGGTGGGCCATGTGCAGGTGCACCATCGGATGCACGCCGGTGGGCCAGAACGCGCCGCGGCAGAGGGGCACATCGGTGCAGACCAGCCCCGCGCCGGTGTGGCGCACGGCAGCCCCGAGGAGGATCTGCAGATAGACCGCCGCCGTCGTCACCCAGAGGAGGGCGCCGCCCTGCAGCTCGCGGCCGCAGGCGAGCGCTATCAGCAGCGAGAGAAAGAGCATCGAGGCGCCGAGGTGCATGACCAGAACCAGCGTGGGCAGCTTGTAGAGCACGGTCAATCCGCCGAGCAGACCCTGGAAGATCACCAGCGTCAGGGCTGCAGCAGAGAGCTTGCCCTCGCTGTCGCGAGCGCGGGAGATCGTCCAGACGCAGCCGGCGAATCCGAGCGCAACGAGCACGACCGGGACGGAGGGCATCTCTCCCGAGAGATGCTTCACCCGAGCGGCCCAGACCGAAGCGCCGAGGATGAGCGCCGAGGAGGCGGCCATCCAGACCGCCGCGCGCCGCAGCGCGAGGACGGCCAGCGCCACGGTGAGAAGCCCCACCGCCGTGGCGACGAGCCGATGCGTATGCTCCACCGCGACGTTGCCCACCATCGGCGGCACGAACGATCCATAGCAGGTGGGCCAGTCGGGGCAGGCGAGGCCGGAGTCGGTGTTGGTGACGACCCCGCCCGCGACGATGAGCGCGAGGGTGAGCAGTGCTGCTGCGGCGGAGAGGCGGCGAATCAATGCTGCTCCGGAATCTTCCTCTTTGGGAGCCCCCGGCTAAAGCCGGGGGCTAGGAAAGCACAAAGCCTCCTTCGGAGGCTGCACGGCCTTCATTACAACCTAGCCCGCCAGCCCCCGCAGGGGGCTTGGTGCAGTTTTAGCCCCCGGCTTTAGCCGGGGGCTCCAGAAACTGCTCTTGCATGTGAGCCTAGGCTTACGCGCCGCCCTTTTCCGTCCCGTCGTACTTGAAGGTCACTTTGGCCGGCTTCCCCGCCTCGACCGTCACCTCCTGCGTCTTGGCCCCGTACTTCTCGTGCCAGGCTTCGATGGTGTACTTGCCGGGCGGCACGTTCTCGATCTTGAAGGTGCCGTCGCCGGCCACCGCCTGCAGCGCATTCTTGGAGACGCCGATGTACCCGCGCATCCACGGATGCACATCGCACTTCCACTTCATCATGCCCTCTTCCTTGGCGACGTACTCGATGGGCGCCGCCTTCTCGTTGGGCATGCCCTTGTTGAAGAGCGTGGTCGCGCCCAAGTAGGTGTGCACGTTGTGCAGGACGGGGTCTCCATTCTTGGCGAGGATCTTCTGCCCGACCACCGCCGTGGTCATCCGCGGCGTGTACATGCAGTCCTTCTGATCCATCGACACCGTGCTCGAGGGCGGCGCCGACTCCTTGGCGCCCTTGGTGACGTGCACCCAGACGTTCTCCAGCTTGCCGCTCTTCACCGTCACCGACGGATCGTTCATCGGCTTCTTTGCGCAGTACGGATCGGCCTCGCGGTGCAGCTTGCCCATGGTCGGCGGCTTGCCGGTGAACTCGACCGAGCCCTCGATGGTCTCGGCCGCGGCGGGCAGCGCCAGGGCGACGAGGATGGCCAATGTCTCGATGAAGCGCATGGTCGTTTGTCTCCTCTGAAAATTTGGACGGCGCTGCGCGATAGCAAATTCAGTTTTTCAAATCAACCCTTGTGGCGATCGAGTGACGCGGTCTTGGCGCTCGGCACGCTCTTGACGTCGAGGTGCATCAGGTAATCGCGCAGCGCATCGATCTGCGCTTTCGCGTCGCCGCCGAAGGTCTTGCTCGGCGAAGTCGGATGCGCCTCGTCGCTGAAATCCCAGAAGCTGGGCATGCGCGTCCCCTCGAGCAGCGCTTGCGGATTGCGCAGCCAGACGGGGATCCAGTCGGGCCGCAGCCGCACCTTGGCGAGCAGGAAGTTGGGCGCGGCGGAGCCCGGATCCTGGCCCGGCCGCAGCTGGCCGATGACGTGGCACTTGATGCACTGCAGCTCCTTGAACAGGCTCTCCACCTCGGCCAGCCGCTCGCCTGCGGGCGTGTCGGCCTCGGCGGTGAGGTAGGGGAAGCTCTTGCTCGAGGCGGCGGCGAAGAAGTGCACGATGTCGGTCGCGTCCTGGTCGGGGAAGTGGAAGGTCGGCATCCTGATCTGCAGCCAGGGGCGCAGCGGAATCGGCGCCTTGAGGAAGCCGAAGAGCCACTCCGGCTGCACCTTCCAGCCCTCGCCGGTGAGGATGGGCGGAGCGAAGCTCTGGTTGTCCTCGTTGTATTGATCGCGCACCAGCCCGCCGCGCCGCTCGACGATGTGGCAGTTGCGGCAGCCGTTCCAGAAGACGAGCTTCTCGCCTTTGAGCACCGCGGCCTTCTGCTCGCTCTGCCCCGCCAGGTATTCGGGCGAAGGCCGCTCGCCGGTCTGCCCCTTGAGAAAGGTGAGCAGGGCCAACGATTCCTCGTCGGAGAAATCGAACTGCGGCATCTTCGTCTCTACCCGCTCGTAGGCGAAGACGCGCGGCACATGCAGCTTCTCCCAGACCCAGTTGGCGTAGGTCTGGTGGTGCTTGGGGTCCTCGGTGAAGTACCGCACGTCGCCGAAATCGAGCAGCTCCACTCCCTTGCGGCCGTGCTCGGTCAACTCCGTGCCGATCTTCTGCGCGTTCTCGAAGCCCTTGATGTTGTGGCAGCCGAAGCAGCCGTACTTGGCGATCAGGGTCTTGCCCTGATCCGACATGAGATGTAGCTGCGCCTCTTGGCCGCGCTCGAACTCGCGCGGCAGCTTGTAGCTCTGGTCGCTCTTCAAGGTGAGCAGGTAGGCGGTGACGTTGGCGGCCTCCTCGTCGGTCAGCCGCAAGTCGGGCATCTTCGTCTCCGGCCAGAGCGCCTTGGGATTCTTCACCCAGGAGTAGATCCATTCCGGCCGCGCCTTGTCGGCGACGTTCCACAGATTCGGCGCGTAGTCGCGCTCGGTCGAGGCCTCGCTGCGACGGGCGGTCGATCCCTTCTCGGCGACGTGGCAGGCCTTGCAGCCGACGCTCTCGAAGAGTTCCTTCCCCTTGGCCGCATCTCCGCGAGGAGCGCCGGTGACCAGCAGCTTCGCCGGCTCGCTCTGCGTCCAGAGATAAGCGGCGATGGCGGCCACTTCGCGCTCGCGCAGCTTCTTCTGCTCGGCCACGACCTGCTCGGTCGACTGGCCTTCCGGATGGGGGACGGCATTGCCGTCCACCGCGCCGGGCCAGAAGTTCGGCATGCGCGTCGCCGGCCGCCAGCCCTTGGGATAGCTGATCCAGCTGGTGAGCCATCCCGGCTTCGTCTTGCTGGCGATGTTGGTCAGCGTCGGGCCGCGCTTGGCCAGATCGCTGTAGCCCTCGATGGGGTGGCAGCCCCAGCAGCCCACGTCGGTGAAGAGCTTCTTGCCCCGCGAGAGCAGCGGCGCGTGGGCGAGCGTCAGCTCCTGCGTGTGGCATTTGTCGCACTTCGCCTGCATGAACGCGCCCGGGAACTTCTTGTCCAGGACGGTCACTTCCTCCGTGAGCGGGTCGTTCCAGTGGTGGTCGTCCTCGCCGTGGCGGAACTTGCGGTGCATCACGCCCTTGGTCTGCGCGCCCTCGCCGCCGTGGCAGGTGGTGCAGCCGAACTGCTCGGGGACGTGCGCCCGGACGAGCAGCTCCCAGCGATGCGGGTGCGTGCGGAAGACGGGCTTGACGTCGAAGGGATCGATCTTGGCCGCCTCCTCGAGGGTGGCGACCGTCTCCTTGTCGGAGCAGGCCTGAGCGACGCGGTCCTCGAGCGGCTTTTCTTCCGGCCCCTTCATCGCATCGGCGGCGGGATCGCGGGCGATGCCTTTCCAGACTGGCTTCGCCTCGGTCAGGACCGCGCCCTTCGCATCCTTGAGCACCGTCTTCGTCTTCGACAGCCAGCGCGCGTCGGGGCCGCAGTAGGCCCCGGCCATCTCCATCCACTTTTCCCAGACTGCGGCGGGGCGGCACTCCGTCGCCTGGGCCGGGTCGACCGGCGCGGGCTCGGCGGGCGGCGTGTATCCCCCGATGGGAATGGCCGCAGGCGGCGGTGGAAGGTCCTCGCAGATCTTCTCGTGGACTTCCTTGTATCGAGCGAGGACTTCATCATCGACGGCGAACTGCGCTTTCATCTCCGCTTCGGAGAGATTCGCTTTCTTCGCCGCCAGCACTTCCCAGGGCGCGGAGAAGCCGCCCTTGTTGATGCCGACATGGCAATTCTGGCACCGGTCGACGGTCTCGGAGCCCCAGGAATTTTTCAGGTTGCTGATCCAGTACTGCTCCATCGCCGGCAGCTTGCCCAGCCCCTTGAAGGCCTCGAGGCGCTTGTCGATCTCCTCGATGGGCTTTTCGATGGCGTCGATCTTGGTCTGCGCGTCATCGCGCCGCTTGACGAAGGCGAGCCTTCTCGCGGTCGTCTGCCGGTGGTGCTCGATGGCCGCGTTGTAGAGGCGGGTCTTCTCGTCGATCTTCTTCTGCCAGGCGTCGAACTTCTTCTGCAGCTCTTCCTCTTCCTTCGCCTTGTTCTCGTGGCGCGCTTCGCGCAAGAGATAGTAGACGGCGTCCTGCTCCGACTTGTCGAAGCCGAGATAGAGCTTCGCCTCCGCTTCCTTGACGCGCGCCTCGTCGTCCTCCTTGACCGCGGCCTCGTATTCGCGCCTTTGCTCGGGGTTGCCGGAGATGGCGTCGCTGGCCGCCTTCAGCTCGGCGCGGAGCGCCTCGAGCTCTTTCTTCATCTCGGGGGCCTCGAGCCGCTTCTGCGCGCGGTCGCGGTCCGCCTTGAGGTGCGCCTCCTCCAGCTGGAAGAACTGGCGCTGGTAGATCTTCCACGGCCGGCGGGTGACGACCTCGTCGACGACCGACCAGGCGGTGGTGACCGCGAGCAGGATGGCGAGGCCCACGAAAGGCCACTTGAGGCTCTGCAGCTCGAGGGGCTTTCGTGCCATGGCCTCTCAGATGTTCAAGATGTTGGGGATGACGAGGATGTACTTGATGTTCAAGGTCAGCCGCAGCGCCATCTTCACCAGCACGCCGGACATGATCATGAAGAGCGTGGCGACGATGCCGTAGCGGACCAAGCCCAGCTGCTTCATCAGCGGGTGGTCCTTCTTCCACTGATAGATCGCGCCGGGCACACCGACCAGCCAGCCGAGGACGAGGATGGCGCCGAGGAGCATGGCGCCCATCTCGCTGCGGATGCCGAGGTAGTAAGGAAGGTCGATATTGGTAAGCGGCCTCACTAGATGGGGATCCCAGTAGTCCCAGGGCATGAAGAGGTTCCAGCCCGGGCCGCGGAAGAAGACGCCGATGGTGATCATCCCCACCCACATGCCCAAGAAGCCGGTGAGGAAGACGCCGATGGCGAACTTCCGCTCGCTCCAGGTGTAGTAACCGTTCCCCTTGGGATTGATGTCTATATAAGGAATCACCATCAGCCCGACGATGATCAGCGTCGGCAAGAGGACACCCGCGATCCAGGGATCGAAGTAGACGAGCATTTCCTGAAGACCGAGGAAGTACCAGGGCGCCTTGGAAGGATTGGGCGTCTTGGTGGGATTGGCCGGGTCCTCCATCGGCGCGTCCACCGTGATGCTCCAGACGAGAAGCACGAGCAGCAGCACGCAGCCGGAGATGAATTCCGCGCGCACCAGATAGGGCCAGGTATGGACCTTGTCGGGCAGATCGGCCGCAGGGAGCGCGGCGCGGGCGCGGCCGGAAGTGACCTTGACCTCTTCCTGGTCCTGGATGACCGCGGGAGTGATGTTCTCGGCCATTTTAGAGTGGCCCCGAGATGCCGCCGTCTTTGCGGATCCGCCAGAAATGAAGAATCATCAAGATCGAGGCGATGATTGGAATGAAGATGCAATGCAAGACATAGAAGCGCAGCAAGGTGGGCGCGCCGACGACGGTGCCGGCGGTGAGCAGGGCGCGCGCATCGTAGCGTGGCGTCATGCCCAGCTGCGGGCCGAAGGGGCCTTCGTTCCCGAGCAGCGGCGTGGCCCGCGCCATGTTGGTGCCGACGGTGACGGCCCAGATGGCGAGCTGGTCCCAGGGCAAGAGATATCCGGTGAAGGAGAGCAAGAGAGTCAGGGTCAACAGATTGACGCCGACCACCCAATTGAACTCGCGCGGCGGCTTGTAGCTCCCCGTCATGAAGACGCGGAACATGTGCAGCCAGATGAAGATGACCATGCCGTGCGCGCTCCAGCGGTGCATGTTGCGCATGATCATCCCGAAAGGGACGTCGAAATCGAGGTACTTGATGTCCCAATAGGCGTACTCGCCGGTCGGGCGGTAATAGAACATCAAGACGACGCCGGTGACGACCGTGCAGAGATACAAAAGGAAGGTGAGGCCGCCGGCGCACCAGGTATGCCGGTAGCGGATGCCGTGCCGGCGCATCTTCGAAGGATGCAGATGGAGCCAGACGTTGGCGGAGACTTGAAGGACGCGGTTGCGCGGCGTGTCCGCGTAGCCGTGGCGGAAGATGGAGCGCCAGACGTAGTTGTTGGTGACGATCTCGCCGAGCGAAGTCCTTCGCTTCTCTGTGTCGGGTGGCAAAGTTACGCTCCGGTGAACTTCACGTAAGCGGCGGGGTCTTCCCACTGGCCCAGCTCGTATCGATAACGAAATGCCTTGTCGACGATCAGTTGCCCGTCGTCGCCCCTGGTGATCTTCACCCGCTCGAGCGGCCGCGGGGTGGGACCCTCGAAATTCACGCCGTCCTTGGTGTAGCCCGAGCCGTGGCAGGGGCACTTGAACTTGTTCTCCGGCCCGAGCCAGCGCGGCGTGCAGCCGAGGTGCGTGCAGATTCCCAAGAGAGCGTAGAGATTGTTTTCGGTGCGGACGATCCAGACGCGCTGGCTCTTCATCCACTTCTCCGAGACCTCGCCCACCGCGTACTCGGTCGGATAGCCGGCCTTGAAGCTGGTGGGCGGCTCGAAGAGCACGCGCGGGAAGAGCATGCGCAGGATAGCAGCGCCCGACACCGCGAAGCAGGTGAGGATCGCGCCCCAGCCGGCGAGCGAGAGGAGGTCGCGGCGAGACCAGATGAAGTTCCCGCTCTCGCTCTCGGGGATGCCTGGGTTGCCGCCGGGCATGGATGTTTTTCCTCGCGCTGGAAGCGGCAATTACCTGACACGAAGGGTGCGGTCGGTCAAGCCGCGCGCGCGAGGCTGCGGCAGATCGTCGCGGTTGCCTTCTGCGCGGGCCAAAGGTAGAGGTGCGCGCATGGGCCCGCTGGCCAACTTCTGGGCGATCGTCTCCGTGCCCGACAACATCCCCATCGTCTTCATGCTGGTGCTGGTCGGGTACTTCACCTTCGTCAGCTTCAACGAGGGGCGGAAGAACGACCGGCTCATCCGCGAGGGTCGCAAGGAACAGATCCTGCGGCGCATGCAGGACTGAGCTTGGACGAGACCGGGTACATCCCCGGCGACATCTTCCACGCGCAGCTGCGCAAGGTCTACTTCGGCGAGCTGGATTGGGCCGTCAACAAGAAGGGCGGCCTGATGGCGCATGTGCTCTACCTCGCGCCGCACGAGAATGCGGCGGAGAGCGGCGAACGGCGCGGCCGCGGCAAGGATTTCGCCAAGTGGATCTTCGCGGAGGAGCCGGGCCTCGAAGAGAAGCTCTTCTCCACCCGATTCGAGCTGGCCATCGACGCGCGGCTCGAGCCCGGCGCGGCCATCGGCCTGCATTTCCACGACCGGACTGAGGAGATCTATTACCTGCTCGAGGGCGAGCTGACGATGACCACCGTCGAGCGCGGCGGGCGCGAGCTGTCGGCCGTGCTCCGCGCCGGAGATGCGCATCTGGTCAAGCTCGGGCAGGGGCACTTCGGGGTGGCGGGGTCGAAAGGCGCGCGCTTCGTCGCCTTCGCCGTGCGCGCGTAGGTCAGCCAAAAATTCGGAGTCCGACGAGCAGCAGCGTCGCCGCATTCACGCGCGGGCTGATCGAGATCTGCCCCTTCACTTGGAACAATGGCACCACCAGCTGGGCGGCGGCGGCGACGCGCCCGAATCGCAGATGTCGAAAGAAGAGGATTCCCGCTTCCGCGATCACGGCCGGACCGCTGCCATCCACCGGGTCGCACGAGCCGCCGCTGCAATCCTCGAAATTGCCCGGTCCGTGCTGGCTCATGTACGCCGCGCCCGCGGCCAGATACGGCGCGGTGCTTCCGCTGCTCAGGATGACCCCTGCGCGCAACGACTTCATCGTCACGGTAGGCTGGCCGCCGAGAAGGGCGTCGTGGGAGCGGTTCTCGAGGCTGTCGGTCAGCCCGAGAGCGATGAACCACGATTGCGCCTCGTAGACCAGGTCCAGCGAGAGGACGCCGCCCTTCATGAGTGGCCTCATTCCGCGTCCCTGGGCGTCGAGGGAAGACCAGCCGGCCATCCAGTACGCGCCGCCGCCGAGATAGAGATGGCCGCCGGGGATCTCGGCTGCTGCCGGCAGTGTGATGATCAACAGAGCAATGGCTGCGCGCACGGCCCGTCGACCGCGCAGCGCTCGACGCGGCCACGAGCTAGATCCCACGCCGCAATGCAGGATTACAGAAGGAGGCGCAGGCCCAG
>VBLC01000034.1 GCA_005879315.1 Deltaproteobacteria bacterium
CGGGGCCGCGAGCCCGACCTGCCCCAAAGCGACGTGGAGATGGGCGAGTGCTGGTTCTTCATCGACTCGAGCAAAGCCGAGGGGCTGCTCGGCTTCCGCCCGCGCGATCCGCTGGAGACCCTCGCCGACACGGTTCGCTATGTGCGCGAGAACTTCACTGCGGCAAGGCTGGCCTGATGTTGCTCTACCTGGTCCGCCACGCGCAGACGGCATCGTCGGCGGTCGATGCCTTCAATGGCCAGCGCGAGCTGCCGCTGACCGATCCCGGTCGCGAGCAGGCGCGCAAGCTGGGAGCGCGGCTCGCCTCGGTGCGCTGGGCGGCGGTCTATCGCTCGCCGCTCGGACGGACGGCGGAGACAGCCGCGCTGATCGCGCCAGGCAGTCCGGCGCAAATTCTTCCCGGCCTGATCGAGATCGATTTCGGCTCCTGGGAAGGCCTCTCGCCGGCGCAGGCGCGCGATCGCGACAAGGAACGCTTCGAGGCATGGACGGCAGACCCCGTCGCGGTGTCGCCTCCGGAAGGCGAGACGGCCGATCAGGTCGCGCGGCGCGCGCTCGGAGCTCTGGAAGAGATCCGCGCTCGCCACGAGGACGGCGGCGACCCCGTGCTGGCCGTCTCGCACAAGGCGACGCTGCGCATCCTCGGCGCGGCGCTCACCGGCGCGCCCATCCGGTTCTATCGGGCGCGCTGGTCGCAGGACGAATGCGCGCTCAACCTCGTCGAGCTGCGCAAAGGCGCGGAGCCGTTCCTGCGGCTGTGGAACGACACCGCGCATCTCGGTCCCATCCCGGGCGCGACGACCCGCGGGGGCAAGTGATCAGGACGGCCGCTCGAAGAGAAAGAGGCAGTCTTCCCTGCGCGCGCCGGAAGCGTCGGCGACGGCGAACTGCGCCCGCTTGCCGCTGCTGGAGAAGGCGTACATCGAGGCGCTGCCGTAGTCGCCGCGCTTGTTCACCGCATAGAAGCGGATGCCGAAGTTCGGCCGGCCCTTGGCGTCGAGCAGGCGCTTCTCCCTTGTCGTCTTGGCGATCCGCTCCAGCGTCATCAGGCACGCCTCGCGCGGATGCTTGCCCTGGCGCATCAGCTCGACGGTCAGGTGGCCGCCGGAGACGAGAATGTTCGCCTCGCCCCGGCCCGTCGAGCCGGCCGAACCGACCTCGTTGTCGGTGAAGCAGCCCGCGCCGATGATCGGCGAGTCGCCCACCCGGCCCGGCATCTTGAAGAACAGCCCGGAGGTGCTGGTGCAGCCGGCCAGGTCGCCGCGCGCATCGAGAGCGCTCAAGTGGATGGTGCCGCCTGTCTTGGGCTTGCGGAATTCGTCCCAGCCGAATTCTTCGATGAAGGCCTTCAACTCCGGGTCGTAATGCTCCGCGTCCGGCTCGAGCCATTTGTCCTTCTCCGAGAGGTTCTGCTTCCAGAAGAGCCACACCTTGCGCGCCTTCTCGGTCAGCAGATTCTCCACCGCAAATCCGTTCATGCTTGCGAAATGGCGCGCGCCCGGCCCGACCAGGAGCACGTGGTCGGTCGTCTCCATCACCAGCTTCGCCACCTTGGTGGGATTGCGCACGCCTTCGAGCGAAGCTACCGCGCCGGCTCGCGCGGTCGGCCCGTGCATCACGCAGGCGTCGAGCTGCACGACGCATTCCTCGTTGGGCACGCCGCCGTAGCCGACGGTCATGTCGTTGGGATCGTCCTCGACGAGATTGACGCCGGCGATGGCAGCGTCGAGGGGGTCGATGCCTTGCTGCATCCGCCGCACGGCCAGCTCGACGGCCTTCAATCCATTCGCCGAGGAGACGGCCAAGGGCGCCGGACGCTTCTGCGCGCCCGCCGCCTTGACGACGGCGGTTGCCGCAGCCGCCGTGCCCAGCAGCTGGCGACGGGAGATGGTCATGGCCTCTTCTACCCCGGGACGCCTCCAGCCGCAGCGACCGGCTGGCCACACGCTTTGCACCGCCGCGCAGCGATCGGAATCGCTTCCAGGCACTGGGGGCAGGGCCGCGTCGTCGGCACCGCTTCGCGCAAGAGCGTCTTCACCAGCACGAATACCACCAGCGCAATGAACAAGAAATCGATCAGGCGCCCGATCAGGTCGCCATACTTGATCGCGTTCGCGCCCGAGAGCTGAAGCTGCGCGTTGCGCCACTCGCCACCGGGCAGGACCACGCCGACGATCGGCATCAGCACATCATCGACGATTCCCGAGACCACCTTGCTCACTGCTGCGCCGATGATGACTCCGACGGCGAGCGCGAGGGCATTTTGCTTGAAGAGGAAATCGCGGAATTCTTTTGCGTAGGCTTTCACGGCGTCTCCTTGGCGTGGCCGGGTACCCCATGCTATCCAGCCCGCGGATGGACCGACCTCAGCTCTCCGTCATCATCCCTCTATTCAACGAGGAGGAGAACGTCCAGCCGCTTCTGGACGAGCTCTTCGGCGAGCTGGCGAAGCTGGGCCGCTCGCACGAGGTCATCTGTGTCGACGACGGCAGCAGCGACGGCACTTTCGCGGTGCTCTCGCGCATCGCCGCGCAGCGGCCCGAGCTGCACGTCATCCGCTTCCGCCTCAACTTCGGACAGACGGCGGCGATGAGCGCCGGCATCGAAGCCGCGCGCGGCGAAGTGATCGTACCGATGGACGGCGATCTGCAGAACGACCCCGCCGACATCGGCAAGCTGCTCGGCCGGCTGGACGCAGGCTACGACGTGGTCTCCGGCTGGCGGCGCGATCGCCGGGACCGCGAATTCGGCCGCAAGCTTCCCAGCCGGATCGCGAACCTCCTCATCTCCGCCATCTCCGGAGTGCGGCTGCACGATTATGGCTGTTCCTTGAAAGCCTACCGCCGCGAAGTGCTGCGCGACGTGAAGCTCTATGGGGAAATGCATCGCTTCATCCCCATCTATGCATCCTGGCAAGGGGCGCGCGTCACCGAGATGGTGGTCAATCACCGCCCGCGCCGGGCCGGCCGCTCGAAATATGGCCTCTCGCGCACCTTCAAGGTCGTGCTCGATCTCCTGGTGGTGAAGTTTCTCGCCAGCTACGCGACCAAGCCCATCTACCTCTTCGGCGGCTTCGGTCTTTTCTCCTGGCTGTGCGCCCTGGGGGCGTTCGTCTGGGCGCTCTATTACAAGCTGGCCGGATTGAAGGACTTCGTGGAGACGCCGCTGCCGCTGGTGACGGTGATGTTCACGCTGATCGGCGCGCTCTCTCTCTTGATGGGCCTGCTCGCCGAGCTGGTCATCCGCACCTATTACGAGTCGCAGAACAAGCGGCCCTATCTCGTCGCCGAGGAGCTGAACGGAGCTCGCCCGGCCGATGTCCGGAGCCTTCCGCCCGGCGCACGGGGCCTGTAGATGTGCGGCATCTGCGGCGACGTCGATCTCTCCGGCGCGCCCGACGCCGAAGGAGTGCGCCGCGCCGCCAGGGCGCTGCAGCATCGCGGGCCCGACGCCGAAGGATTCTTCGACGAAGGCCCGGCGGCGCTGGGGCATCGGCGGCTGGCGATCCTCGACCTGAAGTCGGGCGACCAGCCGATGACCCGCGAAGGGGTGACGCTCGTCTTCAACGGCGAGGCCTACGACTTCGCCGAGCTCCGCGAGGAGCTGCGCGGCAAGGGCCATCCTTTCACCAGCCGCAGCGATACCGAAGTGGTGTTGCGCGCCTATCTCGAATGGGGCGAGTCTTTCGCCGAGCACGTCCAGGGGATGTTCGCGCTCGCTCTCTGGGATTCGCGCTCGCGGAAGCTTTTGCTCGCGCGCGACCGGCTGGGAAAGAAGCCGCTCTACTATTTCGTGCGGGGCGCGCGCTGCGTCTTCGCCTCGGAGCTGAAGGCGCTGGCCGCGCACGGAGCGGCGCCGCGCGAGATCGATCCCGACGCGCTCGTCCAGTATCTCGCTTGCGAATACGTGCCGGCACCGGCGAGCATCTATCGATCGATCCGCAAGCTGCCGGCCGCGCACGTGGCGGTGTTCGATTCTTCCGGCCTGCGTGTCCGCCGCTACTGGGAGCTGCCCGCGCCGGCGCAGACCGCCCCCGAAGATGCCGCGGCAGAGCTGGTGCGGCTGCTCGACCAGGCGGTGGCGAAGCGGCTCGTGGCCGACGTGCCGGTGGGCGTCTTTCTCTCCGGCGGCATCGATTCCACTTCGATCGCTGCGCTCGCGGCGCGGCACAAGAAGCCGCTGCGCACTTTCTCCATCGGCTTTGTCGAGGAGAGCTTCGACGAGTCTCCCTGGGCGTCGCTCGCGGCAAAGCGGCTCGGCACCGAGCATTCGTCGCAGAAGTTCTCCGGCCAGGACTGCCTCGACCTCTTGCCCGCGGCGGTGGCGCAACTCGACGAGCCCTTCGCCGATCCCAGCGTCCTTCCCACGCTCCTGCTCTCGCGATTCACTCGCCAGCAGGTCAAGGTCGCCCTCGCCGGCGACGGCGGGGATGAGCTCTTCGCCGGCTACGATCCCTTCCTCGCGCACCGCCCCGCGGCGCTGCTCGCGCGCTTGCCGCGGCCCTTGCGAGCGCTGGTCGAAGCGGCCGTCTCGCGGCTGCCCTCCTCGTCGAGGAACATGAGCTTCGATTTCCGCCTCAAGCAATTCTTCCGCGGCCTGGAAGCGAAGCCCAGCCTGCGCCACCAGGCCTGGATCGCTTCCTTCCTGCCCGGCGAGATCGCGCCGCTCCTGCAGCCTGAGCTGCGCGCGCGCGCCACCGAGGAGGTCGCTTTCCACCAGGTGCTGGAGGACGTGTCCGGCCTCGCGCCCGGGTCGATGGACGAGGCGCTCCGCTTCTATCTCTCGCGCTACCTGGCCGACGACATCCTGGTCAAGGCCGACCGCGCCTCGATGGCGGCCTCGCTGGAATTGCGCGCGCCCTATCTCGACACCAAGGTGGTGGAGTTCGCCGCCCGGCTGCCGTGGCGCATGAAGGTCTCCCTGACGCGCACCAAGGTGCTGCTGAAAAAAGCGCTGCGCGGCATCGTGCCTGACGAGATCCTCCGGCGGCCCAAGAAAGGATTCGGCATCCCGGTCGCGGCCTGGATCCGCGGGCCGCTGCGGCCCTTGTTCGAGGAGATGCTCTCCGAGCGCGCCCTGCGGGAAGGCGGCGTGTTCGAGCCGCCGGCGGTCCGCGAGCTCTTGCAAAAGCACCTGGCGGGGCGCGCCGATCTGCGCAAGCCGCTCTGGACGCTGCTCATGTTCCAGCTCTGGCAGCGCAATCATGCCCAGCCGGCTGCGCTCAAGAGGGTGGCGTGAAGCGCGTCCTGGTGACGGGTGGCGCAGGATTCATCGGCTCGCATCTGGTCAGGGCGCTGCTCGATCGCGGCGACGAAGTCTCGATCGTCGACAATTTCGATCCTTTCTACCCCGAGCGGCTGAAGCGGCGCGGATTGGCGAAAGGCGCGCGCCTCTTCGAGAGCGACATCCGCGACCAGGAGGCGATGGGGAGGACCTTCGCGCAGGCGCGGCCGGACGTAGTCGTCCACCTGGCTGCGCTCGCCGGCGTGCGACCCTCGCTGCAGCGGCCGGCGGCGTACATGGACGTCAACGTCGTCGGCACCGCCGTGCTCCTCGAGGCGGCGCGCGCAGCCGGCGTGCGCCGCTTCCTTCTCGGCAGCAGCTCTTCCGTCTACGGCGCCCATGCGCAGTCGCCTTTCAAGGAAAGCGCGCGCATCGAGGCGCCCGAGTCTCCTTACGCCGCCTCGAAAGTCGCGAGCGAAGTCCTGGCGCGCACCTTCCACAATCTCTACGGCCTGGAAATCGCCGCGCTGCGCTTCTTCACCGTCTACGGCCCGCGCCAGCGCCCCGACCTCGCCATCCACAAATTCTCCCGCCTGATGCTCGCGGGAAAGGCGCTGCCTTTCTACGGCGACGGCTCCTCTCGCCGCGACTACACCTGGGTGGACGACATCGTCGCTGGCGTCCTCGCCGCCGGCGACGCGAACCTGAAATGGGACATCCTCAATCTGGGCGGCGCGCACACCACCTCGCTCGCCGAGCTCGTCGCGCTCCTGGAAGAGACGCTGGGCAAGAAAGCCATTCTCGACCGCCAGCCGGCGCAGCCCGGAGACGTCCCGCTCACCAGCGCGGACGTGACTCATTCGGGAGAGGTGCTCGGCTATTCGCCCAGGACTTCGATCCGCGATGGGCTGAAGAAGTTCGCCGGATGGATTCTCGGCGAGGGCCGCGACTGGGTCTGAACCTCACTCGTGCTGGACGAGCGCTTCCTCGCCGGGGAAGGGCGACTCGCCCGGCAAGAGGCGATAGACCTTCACCACTTCCTGCCCCTCGATGCTCTCCACATGCCAGGGTGGCCGGTGCGCGAGGTTCTCGACCGCTTCCTGGTTGAAGAAGTAGAGCCGCCCCACTTGCACGAACGCGTAGCAGACGTGGCCCGAGCGGCAGGCGCGGCCGCGCCGCACGAGTGACTGGGAGAGATCGCTGCGGCCGGCGCGCTCGGAGTAGAGGCGCGCCGTCCAGTCGATCTCGCTGGAGATCTCCGCTTGCGGCTCGGCGTGCTCGGCCACGTACTGCACCGCCTCGCGGAAGCCGGCGTCGAAATAATCGCAGTGGGGGAAAAAGAACTGCGCCTGCGCATCGCCGCCGCCCAAGGGAGAGATGTAGAGGCGGTAGTGGGGCGAGTGCAGCGCGGCCGCCAAGGCCTCACCGCCCGGCAAGAGGAGCACGAGCGCAGCGGCCATCGCCCACCGCGGCGTGCGCACGGCGTCGACGACCACCGCGGCGGCATGCCCGGCCAAGAGCAAGAAGCCGGGCAGCACCGCGACGAAGAAGCGACCCCACTTCGAGCCCGAGAGCGAGAGGACGAGGAACCAGACGCCCAACCAGCTGAGGATCAACTTGTGCGCGTCCTTGCGCTGGACGACGGCGAGAAAGAGCCCGCCCACGGCGAAGACGAAGGTGGCGGGGGCGAGCTTGACGGCCGCGAAGACCGCGTAGAACCACGGCGGCGTGCCGGCGAGGCCGTACTCGACGAGGTTGTGGTAGATGCGGCCCATGAAGAAGAGCGAGCCGTGCACCGTCTGCTTCCCGGTGAGGTAGGTCCTGGCGTATTCCCAGGTCGAGGGCAAGAAGGGCGACCAGTTGACCGCCGCCCAGAGCAGAGCGGCGATGCCGATCAGCTGCAGCCAGCGCCGAAGCGGCACGCGCCAGCCCGATTGCCAGAGATAGAAGACGACCGGAATCGGGGCGAGGAAGAAGAAGTACTTCGAGGCGAACAGGCCGGCGAGCGACGCAGCCGCCCCGACCTCCCAGCGGCGCGCCTCGTAGGGCGGAGCTGCTTTTGCCTCCGCCATGCACCAGAGCAGGAGCATGAGGAAGAGGCCGAGCAGGGCGTCTTCCTTGGCCACGCGCTGGTACCCGATCAGCGTCACGGAGAAAGCGGTGAGCGCCGCGGCGAACAGTCCCGCCATCCGCCCGAACAACCGGCGGCCGAGCTGCGCGACCACCCAGATGGAAAGACCGCCCACCAGCGCGTTCGGCAGGCGGGTGATGGTCTCGGGGTCGAGAAAGCGCGAGCCGAGCAGCAGGGTGAAGCTGATCAGCCACTTCATCAGCATCGGGTGCTCGACGTCGTCGCCGCCGAAGTCGCCCTGCAGGTAGCGGTTTGCCGCCAGCCACTTGTGCACTTCGTCGTCGCCGAACCCCTCGGCAGAGAGGCCGCGCAGGCGCAGCCAGAGCCCGGCGGCGATCAGGATCAGAAGGCCGATCTTCGCCGCCGTCCCCCACGGCGCGGTCGGGCCGCGCAGCTCTGTCTGGGAAAGCTCCATGGAGCGCCGCCTTCTACCCGCTGGCGGGGGCGAAGCCAAGTTTCCTGCATCCCAGGAAACACTGGCGCAAATTGCCCCAGCCGGTAAGCTGCCACCTCAGCGTGCGCGGCGCCCTCTTCATCATCGTCGCGGTTCTCCTCCCCGCGGGGACCGCAGGCGAAGAGGCGCGGCCACAAGAAACCCCGATCCCGGTGAGCACCTTCCAGGTGGTGGAGAGCTATTCCGGGCCGGTCAGCTACTACAAGATCATCCAGGACCCCGAGCAGCCCTTCATCCGGGCGGTCTACCGTCCCCCGCTGGAGACGGTGACGCTGGGCGCGCCCGTGCCGGAGTCGCTGCGGCAGAAGGTGAAGAGGCTGCGCTGGCGATGGCGGGCGCAGGTGATGCCCAAGGGCGGCAACGAATGCAAGGCGGGCTTCGGCGATTCCGTCGCCAGCGTCTACATCAACTGGAAGCGCGGATTCAAATGGTACTCGATCAAGTACGTCTGGAGCACCGAGGCCGACAAGGGCCAGGTCTGCGATCAGAAGCGCAACATCTTCGTGGTGCAGGACACGGTCATCCTCGAGTCGAACGGGCCGGTCGGGGTGTGGAAGGACGAGGAGATCGATCCCTCGGCGGAATTCCGCGCGCATTTCGAAGGCGGCGATCCCAAGGCGGACGTGCCCGATCTCCTCGGCGTGGGCCTGATGAGCGACGGCGACCAGACGAACAGCATCTCAGCCGCCGACTACGCCGGGTTCGTCTTGATCCACTGAGCTGCTCAGGCCTCGGGCAGCTCCTGCGGCGTGAAAGCCGGGGCGGGCGGCCAGTGGAAGACGCTCTTCTTGCCGAAGAGCGTCTCGCCCTCCATCACCAGGACGAGGACGCCGCCGACGAAGCCCGGCACCACCTGCGTCAGGTGGTAGAGGAAGATGAAAGCGAGCGCGATCTCCTTGGGGATGCCGAAGGCGATCAGCGCCAGCGTGCCGCCCGCCTCGAACGATCCGGCGTTGCCGGGCGAAGGGACAGTGGTCGCGATGTTGAAGGCGGTGAGCGCGGCGAAAGCCTGCATCGGCGTCAGCTCGAGCCCGAGCGCGTGTCCGGCCATGGCGATGACGAAGGTCTCCCAAAGCCAGGGCAAAGGCGCGATCACCGTCTCGATGACCAGCAGACGCTTCCAGTGGTTGGCGGCGAAACCATCGCGCAGGTTGGTGAGCCAGCGGGGGCCGCGGCGCAACAGGCCGCTCGCCATCAGGAAGAGCAGGATTCCCACGCCGAGGACGAGCCCGCCCATCAGCGTCACCGCCCGGAACAGCCAGGAGGGCGGCGAGCCGAGCAGACAAAGCAGTGGAAACGACGCCACCCAGCCCCACTTGTCGCTCCAGAAATCGACGATCTCGGTGCCGAGCAGCTTCGCGCGCGAAATTCCGGTGCGCTTTCCCAGATACTGGACCCGCAACAAATCGCCGCCGCGCGCCGGCAAGAGCACATTGAAGGTGAACCCCACCATCATCGCGCGGAAGGCCTGCCCGTAGCTGAGCGGCAGGAGCGGGCGCATCACGATCCACCAGCGCAGCGCCTGCAGCCCCATCAGCACCAGCCCGCCGGCCGCCGCGAAGAAGAGCGGCTCCCGCGAGACATTGTGCAGCGAAGCCACCAACTCCTGCTGGGAGATGCCGAGGTAGACGACCACGCCCGCGGCGGCGACCATTCCTGCGAGAAGACCGAGCACCGTGCGGAGCCAGAGCCGTTGGATCACAAGATTCCCGTCAGCTCGCCGATGCGCCGCAGCGTGAGGGGCGCCTGCGGCTCGGAGCGGCAGGCGTCGAAGCACGAGCCGCAGTTCGGCCCTTGATAGGCCGCCGGGAGGAAGTCGGTGTAGTGGGCCACCGGCTGCAGCTCCGCGCAGGGCTGCACCATGCCTTTGGGGCTGACGTGGATCATGATCTTGCCCGCGCGGCAGCCGTCGATGTGCCGCTTCTCGTAGAACTCGGGCAGCATCTCGAAGAAGTAGTCCGAGGTCATCACGTTGCCGAGCTCCCGCTTGAGGCGGACGACGCGGGCGCAGACCTTGCGGAACTCGTCCATCTTCTCGTCCGAGACGAAGTGCGCCTGGTTGCCGTTCTTCAGATCGTTGTAGCCGGAGAAGGCGATGTTGATGCCCCACTTGTGCGCCAGCCGGATGAGCGGCTCGGCGTCGTGCATGTTGTCGACCATCAGCATCGAGGCGAAGGTGAAGACGTTGTAGCCCTCGGCCACCATCTTCGGCACGGTGCTCTCCAGCCGCTCGAAGAGGCCGGGGATGCCCCGCTCCTGGTCCTGCCGCGCGTCGGGATAGTTCATCGAGATGTTGATCTGGTTGACGCCCGCCGCGACCAGCTCCTTGATCTTCGCCTCGGAGAGGAAGCCGCCGTGGGTGAGGACGGTGAGGTAGCGGAAGCCGGGCAGGGTCTTGATCGACTTGACGATCGCCGGCAGGTCGCGGCGCAACATCGGCTCGCCGCCGGTGAAGACCACGATGAGAGGATCGAAGCGGCGGACGACGTCGGTGAAGTCGGTCATCTCGTCGCGGTCGCTGATCTTCCAGTAGTCGCAGAAATCGCAGCGCGCGTTGCAGCGCTTGGTGACCTCGATGCTGACGGTGATGGGTCGCTTGTTGAAGGTGACGTCCAGGAACTTGCCCGCGGCGCGCAACTTTTCCAGCGGGCTGAGGGCGATCTTCATGCGCGACTCCCGTCGAGAGCGCGCACGGATAGCATCAGCCTGCGCGTCTTGCAATCTATCGGCATCCCCTCAAGACTCGCCTTTTACCCGTGCGGACACAAGAATTACGCCGTCTTCAATCGATCGAGCAAGAGACGGGCTACGCCGCGCCACTGCGCCGGCTGTTTTTCGTCCTGCGCGATGGCGCGCAGCCGCTCGAGCTGCTCGCGAGGGGCGCGCGCCTCGTGCCATCGCTTGTGTGAGAGCTCGCGGGAAACCTCGGCGAGAAGCTGGTTCTCGCCGGCCACCGCAGCGCGCGCGTCGGCGGCAGCGCAGAGCCGATCGATCGCCTCCGGCCGGTTGTCGAAGAGCGACCGCAGCCGCTGCGCGAAGGGCCCCGGCGCAACCGCGGCTTTCATCGGAGGCGGCAGCTCGGAGGAAGGCAGAGGCAACGGTCGGCCGATGAGCGGCTCCATCGGCTTGCGCGGGGCCTTGGCCGGCACCTCGACGACCACGCCCGTGGGCCGGCGAAACTGCGATCGCTTGATGGGAGGCGCAAGCTTCTTCTGGCCGACGACTTCCGTCGTTGCGGGCGGCCGTTTCGGTTCGGCTGCCGGCTTGGTCGGCGAGGGCGCCTTCGCAGCCGCGACGGCGGCCGGGGGCTGAACCGCAGCCATCTTCTTTTCCGCCTCCTGGACCAAGGGCGCGAAGGCGTCGGGCAAGTTCGGCGGCCAGGCGGGGACGAGCCCCATCCGCTTGGCAGCGTCCGGCGCGCGCCGCCAGGCGGTGCAGACCGCCTCGAGCAGCTTTTCCCAGGCCTCCCTCTGATCCTGGGACAGCTCGCCCTGGCCGAGGGCGAAGAGACCCGCGGCGGTGCCGGCATGGCCTTGGGGGGCCGAAGCCAGCATCTCCTTGACCTTCGGCTGCCCCACCGCGGAGGAGGCGGCGTGCACGGCTCGCGCGAAGGCACCGGCAGCAAGCGACACTTGGCCCAGCTCGCCGTCGCTCTTGAGCGCCGCGGGAAGGCCCTTCTCGACGAGCTTGCGGGCCGAGCCGCCCAGGCGCGGATCGGTGAGCAAGTCGCCCGCTCCTGCGAAGAGCTTGCCGGCATCGCCCGCCTCCGTCTCCACCAGGCAGCGCGCCGCCGCCAGCCGGGCGGCTTTGGCCGCCCGCAGATCGCAGGCGAGCTCGAGCAGGACAGCGGCGCCGTCGCCCTGCGCCAGCTCCTTCTGCTCCGCCGGAGGAGCGCCCAGCGCCGCTCCCAGCGCGGCCAACGCCGAGCTGTCGCGGCGCCGCGCGGCGCGGAGGAACTCCCCCAGGCTGGGCCAGTCGCCGACGCCCTCGCCCTTGAGCCTCTGGAGGATGGCCATCTATCTCTTCTTCCCCATGGTGGCGAGCGTGCCGCGGGAGAAGGAGATGAGGTGCGCAACAAAGAGCGCTCCCCAGGCGATCGCCACCCACTGCACCCAGAAGCGCTCGGGCGAGAAGCGCCGGTTGAGCACGGCGCAGATGAGCAGGCCGGAGATCATCAACAGCGCGTGGGCCGTGAGCAGCGCGCGATGCTGCTCGCGGGCGATGAATCCCTTGCTCGGACCGCTCCTCGGCACGGCCGATTTCTACCGCGAATGCGGCCCCGCGGAGTAGGAGATCACCGTCTGCGCCCGCGTGGCGCGATCGACCGCGAGGTGCACTGCGACCACCGCGAGCAGCGCCGCCACGCCTCGCACGCCTCGCAGCTGTGGCCGGAGTCGATCGAGCAGCGCCAGCGCGGCGCCTGCCTCGAGGAGGAAGGGGAGATAGCCGAGATATCCCAGAAGCGGCATCTCGAAGAGCTTGGGACGCTCGACGAAGGGCACGGTGTAGATCCAGCCGCGCGCCGAGCCGTAGTTGAATGCCTCCCAGAGGAATCCGAGCGGCAACGCGAGCAGCAAGAGCGGCCGCAAGCGCCGCGGATCTTCCAGCGGCGAGCGCAGCCCACTGCCGGGCGGCAGCACCGCTGCCAGGGCTTCGCAGATCGGCCAGAGAAAGATCCAGGCGAGCGGAAAGGCAAAGCGCGGAAACGCCAGCGCGAGAGCGAGCGCCGCCAGCCCCAGAGCGAAGACTGGAAACGGCCGCACCGATCGCGCAGGCGCGCTCTCTTCCCCGGCGAGCACGAACGTACCGAGCCGCACCGCGGGCAGCACGGTGGCGAACGAGACCGCAGCGAAGAGGGCTCCTCCCCACGGATCGGGCGACACGCCCCTGTACCACCAGTTTTTCAGGCGCAGATCGACCAGCTCGAAGATGTCCCAGAAGACGACGCTGGCGGCGGCGCAAGCGAGCCAGTCGGAGGGCCGCGCCAGAGGCGACCTGCCGCGGCTCAAGCGGGCCGCGCCGTCCAGCGCGAAGAGCACGCCGGCCCAGCAGAGCGGAAAGCGGAACAGGTCGAGCTCCTGCGAGAGGCGCGATCCGATCAGTGCGCCGGCGATGAGCGCGATGCCGAAGACGATCCCGATCACGGCGGAAAGCAAGAGCGCCGGGCCTCGAAGAGACGGCCCGGCGCCCCTGTCGCGCGGCCCGCTCCCGGAGAGGCAGGCCGCGATCCTCGTCAGCTAGCGCCGATCCGGAGTGGTCGAGGGCTGCTGCGAGCCACTCGGGTTGTTCATGCCGGTGTCGCCCTTGTGGTGCTTGCCCATCTTCGCCTTGCCCATCACTTCGATCTTCTCGGCCCGGTTCGAGGCCGGATCGAAGCTGGCGCGCACCTGCTCGCCCTCGCGGATGCTGGAGATGCCGGCCGCCGGCTTGCCGCGCCGGATCACCTGGGTCTGCGAGTCCACCGTCAGCGTCACGCCGCCCGCCGCCTGGTCCAAGGTGATGCTGTTCTCGTCGACCTTGGCAACCGAGCCCGTCACGGTGCGGAGATTGCTGGTGTCGCTGCTGGTGCCGACGCTACCTGCGCCGCCGATCGCCGTCGACGAGCTGCTGCTGCCCTGGGGCAAGCTCGAGCCGCTCACGCTGCCGGAGGTGCCGGTGTTGCCCTGGCCGTAGGTGGCCGTGCCGCCCACCGTCCCGCTCGGAGCGTTGCTCGTGCCCGAGGTTCCGTAGGTCGACCCAGTGCCTTGCGCCGAGCCCTGCGCAGTGCTCGAGCCCTGGCCCTGGGTGCTGGTCGAGCCGCTCGCGCTGCCCTGCGTGCCCATGGACCCCTGGGTGGTACTGCCCTGCGTGCCCATGGACCCCTGGGTGTTCGTGTCGGGCGTGGTCGAGCCCTGCGCCGTGGCGCTGCTCGCGTTCGAAGTATTGCTCGTGCCCGCAGTCGCGCTGCCCTGCGCGCCGTTCGCGCCGGCCGCCGTGCCCTGCGTGCCCGAGACGGAGCCTGATTGCGTCGTGCCGGTGTCGTTGCCTGCCGTCGTCGTTCGCGTGCTCTTGCTGCCCGAGCTGCAGCCGAACATCACCGCAGCGGCGAGCGCCAATCCGTAACCGATCTTCATGTGCGCCTCCTTAAGGGGTCGCGGCGCTTGAGGTGGGCGCCGCACGAAGCGCCGGGAACTGCCCCGGCTGCCCGATGAGAAGTAGGCATCGGGTTTCCCCCAGGGAAGCAGGACACGCGCTCGTCCTGTCCACCAGCGGACGTGCTAGAAGGCGGCGTGCTCGCACGCTGTCCGAGCTGCCGGAACACGTTCAGCACCGAGCGCGCCGGCCGCCAGAATTGTCCGGTCTGCGGCAAGCCGCTCGTGGTGCCTGAACAGACGGGCGCGCCGCCCGCCGCTCCGCAAGGCGAGGCGCCTGACGCTGACGAATCGGGGACGCCTTGGGAGCGCCGCGAAGAGCTCGGTCTCGTGGCTGCCTGGGCGCAGACCGTGCAGCAAGCGCTCTTCGAGCCCGGCCGCCTCTTCCGCTCGGCGCGGCTCGACCGCGGTGCGGCGCAGCTCGGGTTCGCGCTGCTCACCTCCTCGATCTTCTGGGCGCTGGGGCAGTTGCTGGAGAGGCTCCTCCTGGCGGGACAGCGCGAGCAGATGCGCCGGCTGATCGAATCGATGTCCGGAGCGCAGCTTCCGCCGGTGGCGCGCAGGCTGCTCGAGACCCAGACCCTCAGCTCGCCCGGCGCCGTCCTTGCTTTCACGCTGCTCACGCCGGTGATCAGCTTCTTGCTCATCTACCTGAACGCAGCGGTGACTCACGGCTTTGCGCTCCTGCTCGGCCAGGCGAAGCGCGGCTTCGCGGCGACGTTCGCCGCCTGCGCATATGCCTGCGCCCCCCTGGTGCTCCTGGCCGTCCCTGGCTGCGGCAGCTTCATCGCCGCGGTGTGGCTCATCGTGCTGACCGGGATCGGCCTGAAAGAGACGCATCGCATCTCGGCGGGGGGCGCGGTAGCCTCGGTGCTCGCTCCCTACTTGCTCTTCTGCTGCCTCGGCATCGTCGCTTCCTTCGGCCTGGCCATGACCCTCCGCCAGGCCCTGGGGCAGCATTGAGCGCGCCGAAAAAAAATAATTATTTTTTTTCGCGCGCCGGACCCCCCTCGGTCCATGCGCTCGGGCTGGGGGCAGTGGCGGCGGCGTTGCTGGCTGGGGCAGCGGTGCTACCGCTCGAGGCGCCTCCCTTGTCGTTTTTCATCTGTCCGCTGCGGGCGGCGACTGGAATTCCTTGTCTTTCCTGTGGTTGCACCCACGCCTTTCATTTCGCGGTGCGCGGCCAGCTCCTCGCTGCGGTCGATGCCAGCCCGCTTGGGACGCTGCTCGCGATGCTCTGTGCTGCCCACGTCGTCTGGACGTTGCTCCGGCTCCTGGGGCTGCCTTGGGCGCCGCTGATTCCGCCCCGGACCGCCCGATGGGCGGCTGCCTTCGCCGTCGCCGCCAACTGGCTCTTCCTGGTGGCGCGATGATCTGGCTCCTTTTCGCGTACCTGTGCGGATCGATCCCGTTCGGTCTGCTCATCGCCCGCGCCACCTCCGGTAAAGACGTGCGCACCGTCGGCTCGGGAAACATCGGCGCCACCAACGTCGCCCGAGCTGCGGGGAAAAGCGCCGCCGCCGCCACGCTCGCCCTCGATGCCCTGAAGGGTTTCGTTCCCGTCGCCCTGGCGCGCGGCGACTCGGCCTGGCTTCCAACGGCCTGCGCCGTCGGCGCCGTCCTGGGACACTGCTTTCCGGTCTGGCTCAAGTTCCGGGGCGGCAAAGGCGTCGCGACGGGCTTCGGCGTCTCGCTCGCGCTCGCACCCTGGGCCGCCCTGGCCGGAGCGGCCACCTGGGGCGTTTTGTACAAAATGTACAAAATCTCCAGCGTGGGCTCCCTCGCTGCGGTGGCGGTCTCGCTGGTGGTCGCCGCCGCCACGGCCGATCGATTCGCCATCGCAGGCCTGGCAGGAGTCTCCGTCCTGATCGTCGTCCGCCACTCCGCCAACATCCGCCGCCTGCTTCACAAGCAGGAGAGCTGAGGGCCGCCCGTGGCTTGTGACGCGGCGATCGCCGCCCCAAGCTCCTCTACGGAGAAGCCCTGACATGGCCATCGATCGCACTTACGGAACCACGAGCGCTCCGAGCGCAACCGACTCGCGCCTGGAGCGGTCGCTGCGCCTCGACTGGAGCGCGATCATCGGCGGCTCGCTCATCGGCTGGGGAGCGCTGCTCTTTCTCTCGCTCATCGGCATGATCCTGGGGCTGTCGGTCCTCGACCCCTTCGCAGCGCGGCCGGCGCGATCGAACCTGGGCGCCGGACTTTGGGGCGCGGGGGCCGCCGTCGTCGCCTCGTTCATCGGCGCATACTTCGTCGTCCGGCTGGCTGGCGAACGGCGCCGGGCCGAGAGCCTGATGCACGGCGCAGTGGCCTGGGGCTTGTCGATGCTCTGCGCGGGACTGATCGCGCTCTTCTCCTCCGGCGCCGCGCCTTCGACTCGTGCGCCCGCGTCGCGGACGAGTCACGCGCCTCGGGGCGCGAAGAGCGCTCTGATCGAGACCAGCGGCAACGGCATCGGGCTCGCCGCGCTTTCCACCGGCGGTGCGGTGCTGGCGCTCGTCGGCTCGCTGCTCGGCGCTCTGGCCGCCGCCAGCCGCGCCTCCGGCGTGTCGTTCGTCCATGAATTGCGCCGCGGTCCCCGCGTCAATGGCGGATCGAGCGTCGTGCAGGGCGAGATCAATCGCGAGCAGACGACCATCCTGCCCCCGATCCACTGATCGCGGCCCTACCCCAAGGGCTCATTGAAGCCCTTCTCGAACAGCTCGGCGATGGCGTCGGCGCACTCGCGCGCCTGCTCGCCCTCCGTCTTGACGGTCACGGTCGTCCCGAGCGCCGCCGCCAGCATGAGCACTCCCATGATGCTCTTGCCGTTCACGCTCTGGCCGTCTTTCTCGAGCAGCACCTCGCAGGGAAACTTGTTCGCAGTCTGCACGATCAGCGCAGCAGGACGGGCGTGGAGGCCCATCTTGTTGCGCACCTTGCATTCCTTGACGACGGTTTCCTCGGCCATCGGTCTCCTTGAGAGCTAGAAGAAGCGCGCTCCGAGCGCAAGACCGAGTAAAGCGGCGATGTACGTGACCCGGGTTACGCCCAGCCCCGGCAGGAATGCGTAGGCTACGACGATGGTCGAGGCCACGAGGAGGACGTGGAAGGGGCGATGCGGCAGGCCTGCCTCGAGAAGCGAGCGGGCAACCAGCGCGCCGGCCAAGAGAGCCCCGCAAGCCTTGAGGAGCGGCGTCCCGCTGGCGAAGTGGGCACGAGCGACGGCGTCGACCACTCCTTCCCCCCGCGAGTAGCCGGTGGCGAAAAGCCAGACGCGCACCGGCAGATGGACGGCGTTGTAGAGGCCGAGGAAGACGAGCACGCAACCGAGACCCAGGAACGGCTCCGTCACCGCTGCTGCCAGCGCTGCCACGGGCCGCAGCGCGAGCCAGAAGAAGCCATCGCCCAGCGCGGCGAAGGGCGGCCCCAGGGTGGTCTTGAAGCGCGAGACGCTCTCGGGCGGCGCCTCGCCCGCCGCCACTCGCTCCTCGAGCCGGATCGCACCGCCAAGGATGGCCGCGGCCAGGTAGGGATGGCAGTTGAAGAACTCGAGATGGCGGGCTGCAGCCTTCGCCCGCTCGGCCGGGTCGGGATAGAGCTCCTCCAGCGCCGGCGCGATCGCGTCGGCGAACCCGACGTTCTGCATGCCGCGCGGATTCCAGGCAGCCTGGAGAAAGAGCGAGCGAAAGAAGGCGCGGGCCAGCGTCCCGGTGGAGACGCGGCGGACCGCGCGGGCGGCGGCGGTCGCTTCCATCAGAGAAGCCCTCGCGCCGTCACGATGAGGGCGATGATCGCCGCGGCGGAGACTGCCGCGATGGCGGCGGCGCGCTCGTCGCGGATGGCGCGCATGGCGCTCGCCGCCCCCACGGCCCAGATGGCGTGCCACGACCCCTCGAGGGCCGAGAGTGTCCCTGGCGCGCAGATGCTCCGCACCCAGGCAAGAAGCGGCGAGACGAGAACGCCCAGTGCACAGATCCCCGCGGCGGCCCCGAACGGCAAGAGCAGCCCGCGCAGGTTGACGCGCGCCGCGGCCGCATCGCCTTGGGCTGCGCGCGCGAGCGCCGCGTCGAGAAGCTGCTGGTTGCGCGCCTCCGAGGCGCGCTCCAGACGCCGGCCGTAGAGCGCCAAAGGGAAGAGCAGCGTCAGGCCGAGCGCCGCGAGCGGCGCGTCGACGCCCGTTCCGGCCGCCATTCCGGCAGGGATCACCATCGAGGTCAGCGCGGCGGCGAGCAGCGTCTCGTTGTCGGGCAGGCTTCCGCCCAGATTGACGCCGCCGAGGAAGAGCAGCTCGAGCGGCACGCCCAGCATCAGCCCACCCTCGACATCGCCGAGCAACCAGCCCATCAGAGGCGCGAGCACGATCGGCCGGCTGAGCATGAGCTGCAGCGCGCCCTTTCGCTCGACGGACGCCACGCCTCCCGCGAGCGCCGCCAGCGCAGCCAGGCCGAAGAGCCGCAGCATGGACTCTTCTATACCCGGAAACGCTGCTTGATCTCGGCGAGCGGAAGGGCGGGCTCGCCCGGCACTGCGCGCACTTCGACTTCCGTGCCTTCCGACGCCAGCCGTTCCAGCGCAGCCAGCTCGTCGCCGCCGAGAAAGACCGAGGGCGCCACCTGCTTGCGACCCGCGCGGAAATGGATGTTGCCCAGATTGAGCTTTGGCATCGGCACGCCCTGCTCGTGCAGCGCCACGGCGTCGCGCACGTCGCGCAGGAGCAACAGGGTGCGCGCGGCCTGCGGGCCTTTGCCGCCTGGCTTGAGCAGCTCAGCCGCCGCGTCGACGCGCACGACCTGGAAGCTCACCTTGGGCGGAATGGCGAGCGCCATGGCCGATCGCGCGAGCACGTTGCCCGCCGCCTCGTCATCGGCGACGAGGATGCCATGGGCCCCCAGCGCGGGCAGCCACGCCTCGAGCACCTGACCGTGGACGAGGCGGTTGTCGACGCGCACCAGCGCGACGCCCGCGCTCTCTTTCACCCCATCCTCCGCAAGCGCTCGCTGGCGTGGCCGATCGACTGCTGGCCCGCCTCGACCAACGCGCTCGCGACCTCCAGGATGGGCTTGCCCGAGGCGCGCAAACCCGAGAGCTTGATCAGCATGGCGAGGTTCACGCCCGTGACGACCTCGACCCGGCGCTCGGTCAGGAAGGAGAGGCAGAGGTTGGTCGACGATCCGCCCAACAGATCGGTGAGCAGCAGCACGCCCTCTCCGCTGTCGACGCGCTGGATGGCGGCCTTGAGGTCGCCGCGCACGTCGGGCGCAGTGGCGACGATGCTGACCGGCTCGACTTTCTCGAGCTTCCCCACCACCGTCTCGGCGGTGCGGATCATCTCCTCGGCCAGCTTGCCGTGGGTGGCGACGACCGCTCCGATCATGAGACGCAATGTAACGCAGCCCGGCAGCAGGTAAAGCTACTTCGGCAACCCGATCTGGATGGGTAAGGCCGGCGGGTCGGCGGGGCGCGACGGATCGCCGCGGATGCCGGGGGCGGCCGCGCGGTAGATGAGGAGGGTAAGGAAGAAAAGCGGCAGGTCGATGAGGAGGATGCCGACCAGGGCGCGTCCGGGCAGATGCAGGGCCGCCATCAGGCTGGTGGCGAGCTGGGCGCCGAGCACCGGCAGGAGAGCTTGCCGCAGCTCGCGCGGCCGCTGCGCCACGACTGCGCAGGCGAGCGCGACGGCGACCATCATCGCCACCGCGAGCGTATTCCAGAAAGCGGCCTCCGCGCCGAAGCTCGAAGGCTCGCCCAAGGCGGCGAGGCGAAAGGTCAGCCCAGGGAAGCCGGCAAAGAGCGCCGCGCCGACCCCGTAGAAGAGGGCGAAGAGCTTGCAAAAGGTCGCCAGGAGGCGCTCCTGCGCCGCGAGAGGCGGGGCCGGCATCCGCCGGTCTCTAGCACACTAAGCGGCGGGACGGCGCAGCCGCTGCAGCAGGCGGTCGAAGTCCTTGCTGTGCGCGCGGGCCACCACCAGCGAGAGCCGCAGCGACCGGCCCAGCCGCACCGACCGCTCCTTGCCGTAGGAGACGCCGATGCGGCCCGAATGAGCGAAGCCGTCGTCGATGGAGAGCCGATATCCGAGGCAGATGTTGTCGCCGCCCTGCGAGCGCGGGTCGAGATCGAGCGACATCTGCAGAGGATCGCTGTGCTCCTCCGCGAGCATGTTCAGGTGCACCGGCCGCCCTTCCTCGCCGACCAGCATCGGGCTGGCGAGAAGGTCTCCTGAGGCGTTGCGCAGCTCGATGGAGTAGAGGACTGCCGCGGCGCCCCCGCGTTCCGGCCGCAGCTGCCCGAAGGTCATCTCCGAACCGAGAAGGCCGAAGGCAAGTCCCGCGAGCGCGGCGAACCCTGTCGCAAAGCGGCGCGGCATGCTCCGACGCCTCCCTCCCCGAGAGGCTGGTACCTTCGCAGGCGGCTCTTGCCGCGTCAAGCCAGGTCAGTAGATGTTGGTGGTGCGCCGGGCGCCCGTGTAGTCGAGCCAGACGGTCTTGAGATGGGTGAAGAAATTCGCGCCTTCCTCGGCCATCTCTTTCTCGCCGACTCCGGTCGCCTTGATCCCCCCGAACGGCAGTTGAGCCTCGCCGCCGACGGTGGGCTGGTTGACGTGGACCATTCCGACTTCGGCTTTCTCCACGAATCGGAGCGCGGCGAAGAAGTCGCGGGTGTAGATGCTCGCAGTCAAGCCGTACTGGACGTCGTTGGCCAGCGCGAGGGCCTCCTCGAAGTCGCGCGCGCTCTGGATGGCGAGCACCGGTCCGAAGACCTCGTCGCGCGCCAGCCGGGTCCCGGGCTCGACCTCGTCGAACACGGTCGGGGCGCAGAAGAAGCCGTTTCTGTGCTCCTCGGAGGAGAGCCGCTCGCCGCCGCACAAGAGCCGCGCCCCTTCCGACCTTGCCGCAGCGATGGCCTCGAGGTCGGTCTCGAGCTGTGACTGATCGACCGCAGGGCCCATCTGCACGTCCTTGGACATGCCGTTGCCGACGCGGATCTTGCGCGCCTTCTCGACCAGCGCCTCCGTCAGCTTGGGAACGATGGCGGGCGTCGCCACCACGCGAGAGGTCGCGGTGCAGCGCTGGCCGGTCGACCCGAACGCGCCTTGCAGGATGCCTTCCGCGGCGAGGTCGAGGTCGGCGTCGTCGAGCACCACCACCGGGTTCTTGCCGCCCATCTCCAGCGTCACTTTCACGCCGCGTCCGGCCGCCCGCTGGTAGAGACGGAGGCCGACTTCGTTGCTGCCGGTGAAGCTGATGGCGCGGATGCGCGGGTCGTCGACGAGCGCGTCGCCCACGGACCCGCCCGCGCCGGTGACGATGTTGAGCACGCCCGGCGGCAGGCCGGCCTCGATGAGCGCCTCGGCGAACAGGTGCGTGCAGACGGGAGTCAACGAGGCTGGCTTGAGAACCGCCGTGCATCCCGCCACCAGCGCCGGGGCCGTCTTCCAGACGGGGATGGCGAAGGGAAAGTTCCACGGCGTGATGAGCGCCACCGGCCCGACCGGCTGGCGCAAGGTCATCGTCAGCGTCGAGCGCGCCTCGCTCGGCAGCGTCTTGCCGTGGGTGCGGAAGCCCTCGCCGGCGTAATACTCGAGGAGATTGAGCCCCTTGAGGATCTCGCCGCGCGCCTCCCCGAAGACTTTCCCTTCCTCGCGGCAGAGCGCCTCGGCAAGGAGGTCGACCTTGCCCTTGAGAAGGGCGTGGGCACGGCCGAGGACGCGGCCCCGCTCCGGCGGGGGTGTCGCCGCCCATCCAGCAAATGCCTTGGCAGCCGCGTCGACGGCGGCCTTGGCGTCGGCCGCGCCGCTGCGGGGGAAATGACCCAGCACCTCGCGCGTGTCGGCGGGGTTGAGACAGGGCTCGTACTTTTCCGTCGAGGGCGCTACCCACTGGCCGCCGATGAGGTTCTGCCTGCGCTCGTCGCCTCTGGGAATCTGCAGCATGGCGCGGAAACCTAGATCGCTATGGTGGCGGGCACAATGCTCTAGTGGCATAACGGCTTTTCCATGTTCAACGGGCTCTACAAGCTCTTCTCCCGCGACCTCGCCATCGATCTCGGCACGGCCAACACGCTCATCTACATCCGCGGGATGGGCATCGTCTCCAACGAGCCCAGCGTCGTGGCGGTGCAGCAGGAGGCGCGCGGCGGCAAGAAGGTGCTGGCGGTCGGCAAAGAGGCCAAGGAGATGCTCGGCCGCACGCCCGGCAACATCGTCGCCATCCGGCCGATGAAGGACGGCGTCATCGCCGACTTCGAGATCACCGCGGCGATGCTTCGATACTTCATCCGCGCGGCGCACAACCGATCGACCTTGGTGAAGCCGCGCATCATCATCGGCATTCCCTCCGGCATCACCGAGGTGGAGCGGCGCGCAGTGCGCGAGGCGGCGGAGAGCGCCGGTGCGCGCGAGGTCTACTTGATCGAGCAGCCGATGGCGGCGGCGATCGGCGCGGGGCTTCCCATCACCGAGCCGTCGGGGAACATGATCGTCGACATCGGCGGCGGCACTTCCGACGTGGCGGTCATCTCGCTCGCCGGCATCGTCTTCGCCAAGAGCGTGCGGGTGGGCGGCGACAAGATGGACGAAGCGATCATCGGCCACATCAAGCGCAAGTACAACCTGCTCATCGGCGAGCGGACCGCCGAATTGATCAAGATGGGCATCGGCAACGCCTATCCGACCGATGAAGTGCTGACGATGGACATCAAAGGCCGCGACCTGGTGGCCGGCGTGCCGCGCACGCTGACGGTCAGCTCCGACGAGATCCGCGACGCGCTCGCCGAGCCGGTCAACGCCATCGTCGAGGCGGTCAAGGTCACCCTGGAGCGCACGCCGCCCGAGCTGGCGGGAGACATCGCCGACCGCGGCATCGTGCTGGCGGGCGGCGGGGCATTGCTGAAAAATCTCGATGCGCTCTTGCGCGAGGAGACGGGCCTGCCGGTCTTCCTCGCCGAAGATCCGCTCAGCTCCGTGGTCATCGGCGCAGGGAAGGCGCTCGAGGAGCTGGACATCCTCCGCCAGGTCTGCTCGCCCGCGTAAACGGCTCTGCCTGGCCTGCGAAGGCGCGTTAAGATGCCTTCGTGCTCAGCCTCGCCAAGGAACGCTTCTGGGGCGTCTATGTGGGCGAGATCGCCCGCTGCCGAAGGCGCGTGGACGATGTCCGCGGCAAGTACCCGAGCGCCGGCCCGGCCGAGCTGGCGCAGCGGCTGACCGACACCAAGAAGATGTGGGCAGCCACCGGCGGCGCGGTCTCCGGCCTCTTCGGGCTCGCGCTGGTGCCGGCCGATCTCGCCTTCGTCACCGCGCTGCAGCTCACGCTGATCATGGAGATCGCGCTTTTGCACAAGGTGAACCTCAAGTCCGACCGCGCTCGCGGCGAGGTCTTCGAGGTGCTCGGCTACTCCAACGGCGCGGACACGGTGAACCTCGCCGGGCGGGCGGGGCCGAAGCTGATCGCGCGCATCGCCGAGAAGGCGCTCACCAAGCGCGGGCTGGCGAACCTGGGGCGCGCCGTTCCGGTGATCGCCTCGCCGGTCGTGGCGTGGCTCAACAACCGCGACCTGCAGCGCGCCGGCGAGGCCGCGCTCCGCTTCTACGGCACCATCCGCCAGCTGCCGCGCCGCGCCGCTACGGCCGGCGGCGCCGAAGGCGTCTAGCGGTCAGCTTTTCAGGTTCTCGGCGAGGAACTTCTTCGTCTTCTCCCACGCGTCCTTGGCCGCCTCGGGGTTGTAGCGGCCGCCGCTGGGATTCGCGAAGGCGTGGTCGGCGTCGTAGGCGTGGAACTCGTGCTTCACGCCGGCGGCGGTGAGCGCTTTGTCGAAGGCAGCCACCTTGTCGGGAGTGATCCAGCCGTCCTTGTTGGCCCAGAAGCCGAGGACCGGCCCGCGCAGGGTCTTGAGCTTCTCGACGTCGGCCACCGGCATCCCGTAGTAGATGACGGTCGCGACGACGTCCTTGGGGTCGTTGAGCGAAGCCTTGAGCGACTCGCCCCCGCCCATGCACCATCCGATCGTCGCCAACTTGCCCGCCTTCTGCGCTTTGAGCCATCCGACGCCGGCGTGCTCCACCTGGTCGCCCCACTTCTCGTCCTTCTTGCCCATCAGCTCGGCCGCCTCTTTCGGATCGGTGGCTACTTTCCCCTTGTAGAGATCGACGGCGAGCGCCAGGTACCCCTCGTTGGCGAGCAGGTCGGCCTGATGCTTCACCCAGTCGTTGAGGCCCCAGTATTCGTGCAGCACCAGCACCGCCCCCTGCGGCTTTCCTTTGGGCTTCGCCACGTACGCCTTGGAAACCTGTCCGGCTACGTCGAGATCGATCATCTGTCCCATCGGCTTGGGCGCGTCCTTGTCGTAGGGGTGGTTCTGATGGCTGGGCACCTGGCTCTTGGAATCGTCGTGCTGGTGCGTCTGGGCGAGGAGCAGGGCGGCGAAGAGAGCGATCATGTTCACCTCGGCGAGTAGAGAGTCGGGTCGGGCACGCCCGCCTCGCGAAATCCGGCCGCGCGCAGCCGGCAGGAGTCGCAGCGGCCGCAGGCGCGCCCCGACGCGCTGGGGTCATAGCACGAGTGGGTCAGGCCGTAGGGGACGCCCAGGCGAGTGCCCAGCCGGACGATCTCCGCCTTGGAGAGCGCGATCAGCGGCGCATGGAGGTGATAGCGCGCGCGCCCCTCGACCGCCGCGGCGGTGGCGACGTTGGCGAGCTTCTCGAACGCCTCGAGGAAGGCGGGCCGGCAGTCGGGATAGCCGGAGTAGTCGATGGCATTGACGCCCAGGTAGATGTCCTCGGCACCCAGCACTTCGGCGTATCCCAACGCAAGCGCGAGCAGGACGGTGTTCCGCGCGGGCACGTAGGTGACGGGGATCCGGCCGCCGATGGGCGCGTCCTTGGGCACCTCGATGTCCGCCGTCAGCGCCGATCCGCCGATGGCGCGAAGATCGAGCGAGATCATCTTGAGCGGCACGGCCATCGCCTCAGCCACCTCCGCCGCCGCCTCCAGCTCCCGCTCGTGTCGCTGGCCGTAGCGGACGCAGAGAGCTTGGGGATCGAATCCATCCTCGCGCGCGACGGCCAGGCAGGTGGAGGAGTCGAGCCCTCCGGAGAAGAGGACCACCGCCGGCCGCATCAATAGCGCGATCCGGTGACCGTCCAGGTCACCGAGCAAGGCAAATCGCAGAGGCAGCCGGCGTCCGAGGGCGCGGTGAGGTTCTGGACCAGCGAGCCGCTGAAGCCGGTGACGAGTGGCAGGCCGCCGTCGGGGAGGACGGGAAAGCTGCCGTCCCAGGCGCCGGTCAAAACGCCGTCGAAAGTGTCGTCGATCGCGACCGCGCAGAGGCAGGCGGTGCCCGGCGTGGGGTCGGCGTGACCGACGAAGCGAAAGCCGCCGTCACCGAAGCTGACCGCCGGCCGCTGGCCCCTCCCTGCGATGGAGAGATAGAGCTGGGGGCCACCGTCGTCGCCGCGGGTGGTGCAGAGAACGGCCGGCGAGACGCCGCCGTCGTCGGCAGCCAGCGGGAGCTTGCCGCCGTCGGATTGCAGCGACTTGCACTCGCCAGCGAGGTGCTGTCCGGCGAGGCCGTAGGCGTACTGGCCGATGGCGACGCCGTTGGGCGGGCACTGCTGGCCGAGCTCTTCGGGGCAGCCGGCGAGAAGGAGAAGGAGTGGGAAGAATCGCAGGCGCATCAGTTGGGCGCGGCCGGGCGCGGCGCGGCCTGGGCCAGCGCGGAGGCGGCCGCCTTGATCACGAGGTGGAGGCGCTCTTCGCGGTCGAGCTCCTCGAGTACCGCCTGTCGTTCGGTCGGCGAGGAGAGCAGCACCCCCGCGACGACGTCAGCCAGGTCGCCGGGATCGCGGGCGCGCGCCGAGAGCTGGGCCAGAGCTTGCGTCTCAGCGGAGCGCTGTGCTGCGGAGAGCGCGAAGATCAGATTCTTGAGCGCGTCGGCCAGCTCCTCTTCGCTTGCGCCCGGCAGCCGGGGCGACTCCAGGAGCCGCCCGCGCACCAGCCGGTAGGGCTCTCCCGAGGGCAGCTCCTCGGCGATGCGCACCCGCCCCGCGCCGCGCAAGACGATGTTGAAGCGGCCGTCGGCGAGCGAGTCGACCCGCGCGAGGACTCCGACGCCGACCACCGGCAAGACCCGCGGCGGCGTCTCGGCCGCGGCGACCTCGTCGGGGATGTTGGCCAGCGCCATCACCCTCAGCCCATCGATGCAGTCGCGGGTCATCTTCCGGTAGCGCGGCTCGAAGATGTGCAGCGGCACCAGCGAGTGCGGCAAGAGCACCGCACCCGGCAAGGGAAAGATGGGCAAGTGCGGCAACGCGCGCCGCACGCGCTCCGCGTCGTCCATGAAGGGCACAATAGCGGAGATCGGGCGAGGCGGCGATGTGATCGAGCTTACGCCGCGCGGGCGGTCTCGCGGCGCTCCTCGGCCGCCCGGACGCCGGTCTCGATGCGCATGCCGTAGAAGCTGCGCCAGACGAAGACCACCGAGACGGCGAAGAAGACCGCCGAGAGAACGAGCCGCGTCCCGGTCGGCATCTCGGTCGCCAGCTCGACGGCGAGAAGGCCGAACAAGGTGGTGAACTTGATGATCGGGTTCATCGCCACCGAGCTCGTGTCCTTGAAAGGATCGCCCACGGTATCGCCGACGACCGTCGCGGCGTGGAGAGGCGTGCCCTTCGCCCTCAGCTCCACCTCGACCACCTTCTTGGCGTTGTCCCAGGCGCCGCCGGCGTTGGCCATGAAGATCGCCTGGAAGAGCCCGAAGAGCGCGATGGAGATGAGGTAGCCGATGAAGAAGTACGACTCGAGGCAGGAGAAGGCGAGAGTGGAGAAGAAGACCACCAGGAAGATGTTGAACATGCCCTTCTGCGCGTACTGCGTGCAGATCTCCACCACCTTCTTCGAATCGGCGATCGAGGCCTTCTCCACCCCTTCGAGCTTGATGTTGGCCTTGATGAACTCGACCGCGCGGTAGGCCCCGGTCGTGACCGCCTGGATGGAGGCGCCGGTGAACCAGAAGATGACGGCGCCGCCGGTGATGAGGCCGAGCAAGAAAGGCGCGTGCAGGAGCGTGAGGTACTGCGTGTTGATCCGCAGGCCGTCGGTCAACACCATGATGATGGAGAAGATCATGGTGGTGGCGCCCACCACCGCGGTGCCGATCAAGACCGGCTTCGCGCTGGCCTTGAAGGTGTTGCCCGCGCCGTCGTTCTCCTCGAGGAACCCTTTGGCGCGATCGAAGGAGAGATCGAAGCCGAAGTCCCTCTTCACCTCGGCCGCGACGTTGGGCAGGTTCTCGATCAACGACAGCTCGTAGACCGACTGGGCGTTGTCGGTGACCGGGCCGTAGCTGTCGACGGCGATGGTCACCGGGCCCATGCCGAGAAATCCGAAGGCGACCAGGCCGAAGGCAAAGACGGCGGGGGCGAGCATCAACGCGCCCAGTCCGTAGGCGGAGACGAAGAAGCCGATGCCCATCAGGACGACGATGGCGATCCCCATCCAGTAGGCGCTGAAGTTGCCGGCGGTGAGGCCGGAGAGGACGTTGAGCGACGCGCCGCCCTCGCGTGAGGCGGTGACCACCTCGCGCACGTGGCCGGACTGCATCGAGGTGAAGACCTTGACCAGCTCGGGAATGATCGCGCCCGCCAGCGTGCCGGCGGTGATGATGAGCGAGAGCTTCCACCACATGGTGGTGTCGCCGCCCAGAGAGGGAATGATCAGCGAGCTGACGATGAAGGTGAGGGCCACCGACACCAGCGAGGTGAGCCAGACGAGGAAGGTCAGCGGCGCCTCGAAGTTCATCTTGTCGGCGCGGGCGTAGCGCGCCTTGGCGATCACTTCGTTGAGCAGGTAGGAGCCGACCGAGGCGATGATCATCACGATGCGCATGGCGAAGATCCAGACCAGCAGCTGGACCTGCACGGTGGGGCTCTTCACGGCGAGAAGGATGAAGCTGATCAGCGCCACGCCGGTGACGCCGTAGGTCTCGAAACCGTCGGCGCTCGGCCCGACGCTGTCGCCGGCGTTGTCGCCGGTGCAGTCGGCGATGACGCCGGGGTTGCGGGCATCGTCCTCCTTGATGTTGAAGACGATCTTCATCAAGTCCGAGCCGATGTCGGCGATCTTGGTGAAGATGCCGCCGGCGATGCGCAGCGCCGAGGCGCCCAGCGACTCGCCGATGGCGAACCCGATGAAGCAGGGGCCGGCGTAGTCGCGCGGCACGAAGAGCAGGATGCAGAGCATCATCAGGAGCTCGGTCGAGATCAGCATCGTGCCGATCGACATGCCGGCCTTGAGAGGGATCTGGTAGGTCGGGAACGGCTTGCCCTTCAGGCTGGCGAAGGCGGTGCGCGAGTTGGCGAAGGTGTTGACGCGGATCCCGAACCACGCCACGCCGTAGCTGCCGCCGATGCCGATCAGGCTGAAGACGAGGATGGTGATGACCTTGGCCGCCTCGAAATGCCGCAGCGCTCCGAAGTAGATCACCATGATGACGCCGATGAAGGCTTCGAGGATGAGGATGAACTTGCCCTGGGTGAAGAGGTACGTCTTGCAGGTCTCCCAGATCAGCTCCGACACCTCGAGCATGGCCCGGTGTACCGGCAGCCGCTTGAGCTGCCCGTAGATGCTCAGGCCGAAGACGAAGCCGAGAGCGCAGATGACCAGGCCTGCGTAGAGCAGCTGGCGGCCGGTCATCCCGAGGAAATGGACCGAGTCGAGGTCGGGCAGGATGAGCTTGGCCTCGTCGGCGCGCGCGGCAGGAGCGAGCAGGAGCGCGAAGAGGGCGAGGGACGCGCGGCGGAATTTATTCTGCATGGAGCCGTCACTCCGGTTTTTGGGGCGGCGGAGATTAGAGCGCGCGCGCCCTCAAGTAAAGCCCGGAGGGTTAGTTGTTTTGCGCCGTGACGGTCTTCCCCTCGCCCGTCGAGCGGGAGAGCGCCGCGAAGCTGATGTTCCCGAACCCGCTCTGGTTGCAGGCGAACATCACCCGTTTGATCACCCTGAAGGGGATGCGGCGGTCCGCCTGCACGTTGACCAGCCCGCGGAAGGGATGGTCGGGATCGTTCTGGTGGATCTGCTCGTAGCGGCGCTTCTCTTCGCGGAGCGCGTCCTCCAACTCGGGCACGTTGAGCACGTCGCCCTTGGCGAGGTCGGCGCTCTGCAAGATCATCCTGCCGTCGAAGGTGACCGCATCGGCCGAGACGGAGATGACCGGCGCCCGCTCGAGCATCGAGCCGTGATAGGCGTCGGGCAGCTTGATGTCCTTGCTCATGTAGAGCACCTCCCCGTTGGCGGAGAAGTTCATGAGCAGGAAGATCACCATGATCACCATGACGTCGATGAGAGAGGTGAGCGTCAGGCTGGCTTGACCGGTCTTCTTGCCGCGGATGAACCGCTTGCCGAAGACCTTGCTCTCCGCGACGCGTTCGCCGGGGCGCTTTCCAGGAGTGACGATGGCCATGGTGTTCGCCCCCTAGTTGATCGGCGCAACCGTGACGTTGCGCAGCTGTTCGCCCAGACAGGTGTCGACCGTCTCGACCAGGTCGGCGTAAGCCACCGCGTCCTCGGGCTGTACGGTGATGGCGCTCTGCTCGGGGAGGCTGATCTTGAGGGTCTTGAGCTTCTCGGCCAGGGCCTTGCGGTCGAAGGCAGTCACTCCGTCCTTGCCCGCGACCTTGGGGATCTCGATGGCCGCCCCCGCCATCGAGAGGGAGTAGCCCTTCTCGGTGAGGAGCAGCTTCACGTCGATGGTGCTGTCCACCTTCGGCTGCTCGGGCGGCCCTCCGCTCGAAGCCACCTGCAGCCCGGCGATCTGCGTCCAGACGGCGGTGATGAGCAGGAAGGCGATGCAGCAGGAGAGCAGGTCGATGAAGGGCACCAGATTGAGCTCGGCGTCGAGCGGCTTCTTCCCGCTCTTCCCGGTGTGTTCCTGCGGCGATGTACCGGCCATGATCGGCTCCGGTTACTGCTGCGGCAGATTGGCCGGGATCCGCATCTTGTCCTTGTTGGCCACGATGAGGTTGAGCACGCCTACCGACGTCTCGTTGATGTCGTCGATCATGTGCTGCGTGCGGCCTTGCAGGAGCGAGAAGGCCACCAGGGAGGGAATGGCGACGATCAGGCCGAAAGCGGTGCAGTTCATCGCCTCGGCGATGCCGTCGGAAAGGACGCGCGCCTTCTCGGAAGCGTCCACGCCCGCCACGCCGGCGAAGGCGGTGATCAGCCCGAGGATGGTGCCGAGCAGGCCGACCAGGGTCGCGACGTTGCCGATCATCGCCAGATACCCGGTCCGCTTCTCGATGCGCGGCATCTCGCGCAGGCTCGCCTCGTCCATCGCCGCCTGCACCTCGTCCTCGCCCTTGGGGACGTTGATCAGGCCGGCCTTGACGATGGTGGTGAGCGGCGTCTGCTTCTGGCCGGCCGTGTAGCTGATGGCCTTGTCCAGGTCGCCGTTGAAGATGTGCGACTTCAGCCCGCGGAGGAACTGCTCCTTGTCCACGCTGGCGGAGAAGAAGAGCACCTGGATGCGGTCGATGATGACCGCGATGGCGAACACCAGGCACAGGGCGATCGGGTACATGCCGTAGCCTCCGCCCTTCCAGTGCTGTGCGACCGTCTCGAAAAAGGAGCTCATTGTGTCCGTCCCTCTGCTGGTCAAGAGTTCAAAAGCAACCGTGCCGGCGCGGTGGCACCCGTCCTCCCCCGTCCTGGCTGCGAAGCCACCCCGGCTCGCGCGGGCAATCTGGTGGCACCCCTGCCGGGAGTCAATCGGCTGGCCGCTCGGGCCTTGAGAAGTTTCACGATGCGCTCTACGGTCCCGCGTCCGATGGCGCGGGCGATCTCTTTTCCCAGGACACGACACGTCGCGCTGTCACAAGCCGAACAGATCGACGAGGCCAAGGCGAAGGTGGAAGGGGCCGAGGCGCTGGTCTTGCCCTTCGCGTCAGCCGCGGCGGAGACGCCGGCGGTGGGAATTCCACTTCCCTCTCCGGCGGAGGCCCGCCTTTTGCCGCGGGTGGTCGCGATCGATGTCTCGATGGCGACATCGGAAGCCGATCGCTGTCGCGCGCTCGACGGTTCGCCAGCGGAGGTCCGCTGTGCCAGCTCCCTGGAAGGCCGCGCCGCTTCCGGCGAGGCTGCCGCGCGCGCAGCGCAGCTGGGCGAGGCGGTCCTGATCGGCGGGCTCGATCGCTGGTACCGCCTCGGCCCCGAGGGCGCCGGCTACTGCCGCTCCTGCGAGCTCGCCCTCATCGAATTCTTGCGCGAGAGCTATGGGGATCACTTCCAGCCCTTCGATCCGATCGAGCCTCTGCGCTCCTCGGCGCTGCCGCTGCGAGAGCGTCCCTTCGCCAGGCAGAAAGAGGCGCTGCGGCTCTCCGAGACCATCGAATCGGCGAAGCGCGCCGTGCTGCGGGCGCGCGACGAGGCGCGCCGGTCGCGCGGCCTGGAGATGGCCGTGCTCGGACGCGTCGGCGTGCTCTCGGCGGCCGCGCTGGAGCTGTGCCGGCACCTCGACGGGCTCCTCTTCGAGCTGCCCTCGCTCGATCCCATGGAGGCGCTCTTGCCCCTGCTCGCCGCTCGGGCAGCGCTCGGCCAGCGTCCGGCGGTCGCGGTGTTGCCTTCCGGCGCGTCCGCGGAAGAGGTGCAGCTCTTCGCGGCGCTGACCGCCGCCTGCGACGCAGATCTGCTGCTGCCGGCCGACGCGCCGGAGCAGGCGCGAGAGGCGCTGGCTGTCCACCGGAGCTTCCTTGCGCTCGTGCGCGAGAGGTTCCGGCCGGTCGAGCCGCTCGCCGATGCCGAGCTCCTCTTCTCGCCGCGCTGCGACCACTGGACCTCGGGAGCGCACCAGCGCGCGACCGCGGCTTGCCTCGTGGCGCTCTTGCGGGCGCAGCTCCAGCCGGCGCTGCGGCTCGACCTGTCCGGAGGCGTGCGCGCCCCGCTCTTGATCATCGCCGGCGGGGCGGCGCTGAGCGAAGAGGATGCTGCCGCTGCCCGCCGGCATGTCGAGGGCGGAGGCGATCTGCTTCTCCTCGGTCGCTGCGCGACCATGGACGACGAAGGCCGCTCGGGCGACGCCGTCTTTCCCGAGGCCAAAGCGGCCCTCGATCAATTGGGCGAGGGCCGCCTGCAGCTTCTGGAGGAGGCCGCGCCCGAGGCCGTCGTCGTCCGCGCGCTGGGCGATCTTTCGCGCCGCCGCGCCCAGGTGACGCTGGCGGGACGCGGGCGGCTCTTCACCCGAGCCTATCTCGATCCGGAGCGGAAACTCGACGTGCATCTCGTCAATCTCGAAGGTGCTGCAGCGCAAGGGGTGCAGCTGACCATCGCCGGCCACGCTGCGGGCGGCGGCAGGAGCGGATACTGGTTCGCGCCCGACCGCGACGGCGGCCGCGACGGCGAGAGGATCACCCTCAGCCCGAGCGGGTTTTCCGTCTCGACCATCCTCCCGAGCATCGCCGGCTACGCGCTTCTGGCAGTGCCTCGATAGGCGGCGATGGCCGCGGCCATCACTTCTTTCACCGGCACCCCGTGCTGCTCGGCGGCGCGGCGGCAGTCGTCGAATTCCGGCGCCGCGTTCAAGGTGCGCCCTTCGAGGCGGCCGACCTTGATGCGGACGGGTCCGTACGCGGTCTGCACCTCGACGAGCTCGCGGTCGAGCACCGTCCGCTCCACGCGCACGCGCCGCACGCCGAGCGTCGAGGTCTCGCGGAAGATCGCCGCCTCGACCGCGGCCCGCGCGCTCTCGCTCGACAGCGCCCCGAAGAGATGGCCGGGCCGGCCCTTCTTCATGGTGACCGGCGCGATCCAGACATCGAGCGCTCCCGCCGCAAGCGCCGCCTCGAGCGCGGCCGCCGCCAGCTGCGGAGAGAGATCGTCGAGGTTCGTCTCCAGGAGCCAAGCTGTCTCGAGTCGGGCGGCGGCCTTTCCGAGGATGGCGCGAAGCAGGTTCGGCGCATCTTCCCAGCGCGCCGTCCCTGCGCCGTACCCGACGGCCTCGATGGTCATCTCCGGAAGCGCCGCCGCCTCCTCCGTCCAGGCGGCCAGCAGCGCCGCGCCGGTCGGCGTCGTCCGCTCACCGGGACCGCTGGGCCGCAGCGATCGGCCGCGCATCAGCTCGACGGTGGCCGGCGCGGGCAGGGGGATGTTCCCATGCGCAGTCCGCGCGATGCCGCTTCCCGCGGGTGGCGGCAGGGCGATCACGCGCTCGGGAGCGAGCGCATCGACCAGCAGCGCCGCGCCGACGACGTCGACGATCGAGTCGACGGCGCCCACCTCGTGGAGCTCGACTTCGTCGGAGGAGATACGGTGGATCCTTCCCTCCGCCTGGGCGAGGAGCGCAAAGGCGCGCTGGGCCAGCTCGGCCGCGCGCGGCGGCAATCGGGCAGCGCCGATGAGCTCGCGGATGACCCGGTAGGGCCGATGGGGATGCGGCTCGCGCGGCCCGCGCACCTCGGCGTGCAGCGCGGCGATCCCCGACAGATCCACTTCGCTCAGCTCCAGCTGCGCGCCGAGGCCGAGTCGCCGCAGGCCCTCGTCGAGCGCCGCCCGCGGCGCGCCCAGGTGAAGGAGCGCGGCGATGAGCATGTCGCCCGCCACGCCCCCGACCGGATCGAGGACCAGCACCTTCACGCCGGCGCCCGCAGCTGCCGGTGCGCGTGGCGCGCGATCAGGGCTGCCACGAAGCCTGCGCCGAAGCCGTTGTCGATGTTGACGACGGAGACGTTGGCGGCGCAGGAGTTGAGCATCGCCAGGAGCGCGGCGATGCCGCCCAGCGAGGCGCCGTAGCCGACGCTGGTGGGGACCGCGATGACCGGCCTCGCGACGAGGCCTCCGACGACGGAGGGCAGGGCGCCCTCCATGCCGGCGCAGACCACGAGCGCATCCGCCTCGCGCAGCGCTGGGGCCTGCCGCAAGAGCCGATGGAGGCCGGAGACCCCGACGTCGTAGAGCCGCTTCACCTCTGCGCCGACCGCGAGCGCGGTCGCGCAGGCCTCCTCGGCGACGGCGATGTCGGTGGTGCCGGCGCAGACCACGGCCACCAGGCCTTGGCGAGGCTGTTCTCCGCCCGAAGGAGGCGCAGTGAAAGTGCGCGAGACCGGATCGTAGCGGCCGCGCGGGGCGGCGCCCAGAGCGGCCAGCTCGGCGCTCTTGTCCATCCGCGTGACCAGCACGGCCTGGCCGAGCGCGACGAGCTTTTCGATCAGCGCCGTGATCTGCACGGCGGTCTTGCCCTCGCCGAAGATGACCTCGGGGACGCCTTGCCGGAGGGCGCGCTCACCGTCGAGCTGGGCGAAATCGGCGACGTGCTGGACGGGCAGATCCGCGATGCGCCGCACCGCCGTCTCGATCGGGACCTCGCCCCGCTTGACGTCCTCGAGCAATCTCTGCAGCGCCCGCGCATCCATGGGCGCTCTGTATCAGATCAATCGCTCTCCGGATCAACTGCGGGGTTCAGGCCGCGCCCAGCATGGAGAGCAGGCGCGAGAGCGAGTCGTCCACCGGCGCCGCGACGATGCGCCCGGCCAGCCGCACTCCGGGAAGCCGCAGGTCGGTCACGAGCAGGAGCGCCGAGTCGAGGTCGCCGAAGGCCGCATCGAGCGTCTCGGACAGGGAACCCTTGCCCACGTAGGGGATCGACGGCACCAGGGTGAGGCCCACCGCCGCCGCGACGCCGCCCACGTAGCTGGAGACGACGATGTTGGACATCTCTGCCAGCGCGCTGGTGTACATCGTGCCGCCTTCGATCTCGCCGAGCAGCGGCGCGCCGAGAAGCAGCCCGCCCATCAGCGTCGCTCCCTCGGTCGAGACGTGCATCATCCAGCGCAGCCGGGCCCCGCCCTCGACGGTGAAGTGGACCGAGAAGGCAGCGCCGTCCGACTGAAGCACCTTCTCCGCGCCTCCGCGCGGCGAGACCTGCGCGCGCGGCTGCACCGCCTCGACCTGCGTCCCGAGCAGCCGCCCCAGAGAGCGCGCCGCGTCGGCCGAGCCGAGGTTGGCGAGCTGCCGCATCGCCTCGATCTGCTGGGGCGTCAGCTCGAGCGGCGAGAGCACGCGCATCACTTACGCCGCTCCTCTCAGCCGCGGCGACTCGGCCAGCTCGTGCAGGCCGCGGGGATCGAGCACGAGGAGCGGCCGACCACTGCCCAGCACGGTGGTGCCGGCGAGGCCCTTGATGCGATCGAGCGGCGGGAAGAGCGGCTTGAGCACCGCCTCCTCCTGCCCGATCAGCCGGTCGACGCTGAGCGCGAAGGTGAGCCCGTCGACTTCCAGCACCGCGAAAGGCCGCGGCCCGGGCGGCGCCAGCGAAGGCAGCCCGAAGATTTTGGCCAGCGAATAGGCGCGCACCAGCTGGCCCATCACCGCCAGGGAGCGCGCCTCGAACCCCTCGCCGCCGCGCGCGGAGAGGTCGTACTCGGTGGTCACCACCACCCGATGGAGCGGCAAGCCGTACAGCTCGCCGCCCACCTGCACCACCAGCAGATTCGCCATCGAGACGCTGAGCGGCAGCTCGAGCACGAAGCGCGTGCCGGCGCCCTTTTCCGAGCGGAGCGAGAGCTTTCCTCCGAGCGACTCGACAGCGGCCCGGACCGCATCGAGCCCCACGCCGCGACCCGAGACGTCGGTCGCGTCGGCGCGGGTGGAGACGCCGGGCAGGAGCGCGAGCTCCTGCGACTCCTGCTCGGTCAAGAGCGCCGCCTTCTCGGCGGAGACGAGGCCCAGCGCGAGCGCGCGCTGGCGCAGCGTCTCGACATCGAAGCCGCGGCCGTCGTCGGCCACCTCCACCAGGACCTTGTCGCGCTCGCGCCGCGCCGAGAGCACCAGCTTGCCCCGCTCCGTCTTGCCGGCGGCGCGCCGCTGGGCGATGGGCTCGAGGCCGTGGTCGACGGCGTTGCGCACCAGATGCGTGAGCGGATCGCCGAGCGCGTCGATCACCGTCCGATCGAGCTCGACCTCGGCGCCCTGGACCTCGAAGTCGACTTCCTTCTCCAGCCGGCGGGCCAGGTCGCGCACCGCGCGCGGCAGCCGCTCGGTGAGGGCCGAGAATGGAGTGAGCCGCGCGGTCATCACCCGGCCGTGAAGCTCGCGGGCGATGCGGCGCAGCCGATCGACCTCGGTCTCGAACGCCCCGGCGTGCGTCTCGGGCAGATTGCGGGCGGCGTCGCGCAGCCGGGCCGCACCGTGGAGCAGCTCGGCCGCCTGGTCGAGCAGCTGATCGAGGGCCTGCGCGCGGACGCGGACGGTGGCATCCAGGCGCGGATCCTCCGGCGGCACGGAATCGGTCACGGTCCGGAGCGGACCCTGGGGCACAGGCTCGGCCGGCCGTGGCGCCGCGGCGAGCGGGGCGGGACGCACTTCGACGGACTCGACGTCGGGCACGCCGGCGAGGGTGTCGCGCACCTCTTCGGGCGCCTTGGCAGTTGCCAGGAGCGCTGCGAGCCGCGCTCCGCCCTTCTTCTGCAACAGCTGCTGCGGCGATGGCTCGAGCTCGAGCAGCGTGCCCAGCCCCTTGAGCTTGCGCTGGACGATGAGCGCGCGCGCCCCCGGCGCCTGGCAGCTCTTGGCGACGGTGACGAAGACGTCGAGGCGCGGCAGCGCGGGATCGGCAACGACGGGCTCCGCCGCCTTGGGCAGCGCGACCGGCGCGGGCTTCTCCACCACCTCGGCCATCACGCGCGAGGCATCGGAGAGCCGCGAGACCAGGCCGATGTGCCCGGCCTGCTCCTGCGCCGCGCGCTGCACCTGCTTGCTCAGCGCATCGGCCGCCTCGAAGAGCAGATCGATCTGCGCCCGCTCCGGTTTCTGCTTCTGCGCCTTGAGCTTGCCGATGAGGGTTTCGGCCGCGTGGGCGATCTCGACGATCGGATTCAAGCCGATCGTGGCCGCGCTTCCCTTGATGGAATGGACCTTGCGGAAGACCGAGTCCCAGAGCGGGCCGCCGGGGGGCTCCTGCTCGAGCCGCACCAGCTCGGCGTTCAGTTGCGAGAGCGCCTCGCTGGCTTCGGCAATGAAGAGCGGCAGGTATTTCTGTGAACCCTCACTCACCGAGGACCTTCTTCACGACTGCGAGCACGTCCTCGCCGCGGAAAGGCTTGACGATGAAGTCGGTGGCGCCGGCCTCGATCGCCTCCATCACCAGCGACTCCTGGCCCAGCGCGGAGCACATGATGACCACCGCCTGCGGGTCGTGCTGGACGATCTCGCGGGTCGCGTCGATGCCCGACTTGTAAGGCATGACGATGTCCATGGTGACCAGGTCGGGCTTGAGCTCGCGGAATAAATTGACTGCCTGGACGCCATCATCGGCCTCGCCTGCCACCGCGAAGCCTGCGGTGGTGAAGATGTCCCGCAGCGTATTGCGCATGAAGAGCGCGTCGTCGACGATGAGAACTCGCCTTTGAGGCATCGCTTTACGCCTCCACCAGGTTGTCGATCGCCCGCTGCAACCGTTCCGCGTCGATCAGCTTCACCGGTCCCTCCGCCGAATCCACCTGCGCGGTGGCCGCCCCGTGCGCCTCCGCCAGCTCGCGCGCCTCGGCGGGCAGATCATGGATGCCCGCCACCTCGGAAACGTAAAGGCCCACATCGCCCACCGGCCGCTGCAGGATGATCACCTTGCCCTCGGGCCGAGCCGGACGGGCCTTGAGCCCCACCAGGGGGCCGAGATCGATCAGGCAGGTGACGCGGCCCTGCTGGTTCATCACCCCGAGCAAGGCCGGCGGCGCCCGCGGCACCCGGCAGACGAAGCTCATCTCCGTCACCCGCCGCACCGCCGAGAGCGGGATGGCGTAGCGGTTGCCTCCATGCTGGCAGATGACGGCTCGAGACATGGTCATTCCAGCTTGAAGCGCGAAACCACGGTCTGCAACTCGACGGAGAGGTTGGTCAGCTCCTGCGCGGAGGAGAGCATCGAGGCGGTCACCGCCGCCTGCTCGCGGATGGTGCGCGAGACCTGCTCGGTGCTCTTGGCGTTGCCGCTCGCCACCTCGCGGATCTCGCGAATGGCCTTGACCATCTCGTCGCTTCCCGCCAGCTGGATGCGCGCGGCGTCGGAGATGGCGGTGACCCGCTCGCTGCCCGCCTGGGTGGCGTTCACGATCTCTTCCAGCGAGAGGATGATCTGCGCCAGGTCTTCGCGGCCCTGACCGAGCTCGTCGATGCCTTCCTTCATCGCCGCGACCGCGTGCTGGCTGCGCTGCGAGATCTCCTGCGCCAGCCGGCTGATCTGCTCGGCGGAGCGGCCGGCGCTCTCCGCCAGCTTGCGCACTTCGTCGGCGACGACGGCGAAGCCGCGGCCGTACTCGCCGGCCCGCGCCGCTTCGATGGCGGCGTTGAGCGCGAGGAGGTTGGTCTGCTGCGCCACGCCGGTGATGGCGACGACGATCTTGCTGATCTCCTGCGTCTTCTCGCCGAAATCGAAGACGGTCTCGCTGGCGGCCTCGATCTCGGCGAAGACTTTCTTGATCTTCTCGGCGGCGAGCTGTGCTGCGGCACCGCCCGCCTGCGCGGCAGTGGAGGTGGCGGTCGCGGCTTCGGAGGCGGCCGCCGCGGTGGCGGCGCTGCGCTTGATCGAGCTGGCGATCTCGACGATCAGGCCGCTGGCGCGCTCGACCAGCTGCAGCTGCTCCTCCGCGCCCTTGGCGATGCGGGCCATCGAGGCGGAGATGTCCTCGGCCGAGGCCGTCACGTTGCCGGTCGAGACCTGCATCTCGTCGGCCGAGTCGGCCACCTGGCGGCTCGTGGTCTGGATGCGGGCGACCAGGTCGCGCAGGTTCTCCTGCATGTGCGAGATGGCCACCGACAGCTCGTCGACCTCGTCGGCGCCGAAGACCGAGGAGCGGCTGATGTCGAGCGGCTTGCTCAGATCGCCGCGGCTGATCTCGAGTGCGCTGCGGTTGAGCCGCACCACGCGGTTGGCGACTTGCTTGAGCCCGATGGAGACGGCGATGGCGACGACGAATCCCGCGGCCGCACCGGCGAGGGCGTGCTGCGGATCGAGCCCGCGGCGCGCCACTTCGTACGTGAGCACACCGGAGAGCACCGCCCAGATGGTCATGTCGCCGAAGAGGATCTTGAGGAAGAGGCCAACCCGGCGGGCCGGGGTGCGCGCCGAGTAGATCTGCGAGGGGCGCGCGGGGCGGACCTGGCTGGGTGTGTTCAACGGCGGCGGCAGGCTTCCGACCGGCCTCAGCGACAGCTCTTCGTCCGGAAGCAGATCCTGATGGGCAGGCGTCGCCATTCTGCCCCACTGTATCCCGAGGCGCGCCAAGGGCAAATGCGCTTTCGCAGCGACGTTGCGCCAGGTCGCACTGCCGGCTACGGTTCCTCACAGATGAGCGCGCGCTCGCAAAGACAGGGGCAGGACGTGCTCGACGATCGCGCTCGCCGCGTGCTCAGCGCGATCGTCCGCGACCACATCGAGAGCGGCGAGCCGGTGGGCAGCCATGCCATCGCCCGCCGTCCCGAGGTCGACGTCTCCTCGGCGACCGTGCGAGCGGTGATGGCCGATCTCGAGGATCTCGGTTATCTGTCCAAGCCGCACACCAGCGCGGGGCGCATCCCGACGCAGCGCGGGTATCGTTATTATGTCGATGCACTTTTGCGGGTGAAGCAGCCGCTGCCCGAGGAGCGCGAGCAGATCGAGCGGCAGGCCCACCAGGCGGCCGCCCAGGTCGACGGCCTGATGACCGCCGCCTCTCGTATCCTTCATTCCTTGACCCGGCACGCAGGCGTCGTGGCCTCGCCACGGCCGCAGTCGGAGAGGCTGCAGCGGATCGAGTTCGTCCCGCTGCGCGAGGGGCGCGTCCTCGCCGTCCTGGTGGCGCGATCGGGAGCGGTCCGCAACCGGCTGCTCACGCTCACCCAGTCAGCCAGCGCCTCCGAGCTGGAGCGCGCGGCCAATTATCTCAATTCCCTCATCGCCGACCTCACCCTGCCCGAGGCGCAGGCGAGGCTGCGCAAGGAGCTGGAGCGCGATCGGCGCGAGCTGGACGAGCTGCGCGCCCGGGCGCTCTCGCTGGGAGCGGAGGCGGTGCACCTGGAGCAGCCGCTGGTGCATATCGAGGGGCAGTCGTCGCTCCTCGAAGAGAAAGGCCTGGCCGGCGACGTGGCCAAGATCCGCGCACTCTTCAAGGCGCTCGAGGAGAAGGAGAGCCTCTTGCGCGTCCTCGACCGCGCGCTGGAGGCGGAGGAGTTGCGCATCTTCATCGGCGCCGAAAGCGGCATCGTCGAGCCCGACCTGGCCATCGTGGCAGCCCCCTACCGCCTGAAGGGCGAAGTAGTCGGCGCCTTGGGAGTGATCGGCCCCACCCGCATGGACTATTCGCGCGTGATTCCGCTCGTCGAGCTGACCGCGCGAACGATCGGCATGACCCTCGATGAGGAGCGCTGACACTCGCTCCGCACCCGTCTCCGTCCCCGTCCCCGGGCCCGTGTACGAACCCGGGCCCGGCCCCGGTTGTCCTCTTGCTTTGCTGCGCTACATTACGCGCCCCATGGCAATGCCAGACGATGCGCAGGTCCCGCCCGAGGCGGCGGTCGATGAAGTGAAGGGCGTCGAAGAAGAGCTGGACGTCTCCACGCCGCCCGACGCCGAGGCGATGCAGAAGAAGATCGCCCAGCTCGAGGCACAGCTCGAGGAGTCGTTCAAGCGCGCCCGCGAGACGAACGACCGCCTCAAGGACACGCACGAGCGCCTGCTGCGCACCGCCGCCGAATTCGACAATTTCAAGAAGCGGGCGCTCAAGGAAAAGGAGGACGTGCAGAAGTTCGGCATCGAGCGGCTGCTCAAGGATTTCCTGCCGGTGATGGACAATCTCGAGCGCGCGCTCGACCACGCCGAGCAGCACGACCCGAAGCAGGTCATCGAAGGCGTGCGGCTGGTGCAGAAGCTCTTCGAGACCACCCTCGCCAAGCACGGTGTGACCGCCTTCTCGGCGGTGGGCAAGCCCTTCGATCCCAGCGTGCACGAGGCGCTCATGCAACAGGAGAGCGACGCGCCTCCGGGCACCGTCGTCTCGGAGATGGCGCGCGGCTACAAATTGAACGATCGGCTGGTGCGTCCGGCCGCTGTGGTTGTAGCGAAACCTCGCACTCCGGAATCAGGCGGCGGCGGCGTTCCACCTGCGGGCGCCTGACCAAACCCCTCACGCCGGGTCCTGATCTTTGACCGGGGCGCGCAACTCTGTTGTCTTTCGACAGCGCGACGTGGGAGAGTTTTCTTCATGCCCAAGGTGATCGGAATCGATCTGGGCACCACCAACAGCTGCGTCGCCGTCATGGAAGGCGGCGAACCGGTGGTGATTCCCAACTCGGAAGGAAGCCGTACCACGCCCTCGATGGTCGGGTTCACCGAGGCGGGTGAGCGGCTGGTCGGCCAGATCGCCAAGCGGCAGGCCATCACCAATCCGGAGGCCACCGTCTTCGCCGTCAAGCGCCTGATCGGGCGCAAGTACGATTCGGAGGAGGTGCGCAAGAGCATCTCGGTCAGCTCCTACCGCATCATCGCCGCCGAGAACGGCGACGCCTGGGTCGAGCTGCGCGGCAAGAAGTTCAGCCCCGCCGAGATCTCGGCGATGATCCTCGCCAAGATGAAGCAGACCGCCGAAGATTATCTCGGCGAGCAGGTGACGGAAGCCGTGGTCACCGTCCCCGCCTACTTCAACGACAGCCAGCGGCAGGCCACCAAGGACGCCGGCCGCATCGCCGGCCTCAACGTCTTGCGCATCATCAACGAGCCCACCGCGGCCGCGCTTGCCTACGGCCTGGACAAGGCGCAGGGCGGACCGGGCGGCGGCAAGGTGACCGGCTCGGCCATGCGCACGCAGGGCGCGGAGAAGATCGCCGTCTACGACCTGGGCGGCGGCACCTTCGACATCTCGGTCCTGGAGTTGAACAGCGGCGTCTTCGAGGTGAAGGCCACCAACGGCGACACCTTCCTCGGCGGCGAGGACTTCGACCAGCGCATCGTCGATCACTTGAACGACAAGTTCATGAAGACGAGCAAGATCGACCTGCGCAAGGACCGGATGGCGCTGCAGCGCCTGAAGGAAGCGGCCGAGCGGGCCAAGCACGAGCTCTCCAGCGCGACCGAGACCGACGTCAACCTCCCCTTCATCGCGGCGGACGTCACCGGCCCCAAGCACCTCACCGAGACGATGACGCGGGCGAATCTCGAGGAGCTGGTGGGCGATCTCGTTCAGAAGACCATCGAGCCCTGCAAGATCGCCCTCAAGGACGCCGGCATCAACACCAAGGAGATCGACCGCGTCATCCTGGTGGGCGGCATGACGCGCATGCCGAAGGTGCAGCAGGTAGTGCAGCAGTTCTTCGGCAAGGAGCCGCACAAGGGCGTCAACCCCGACGAGGTGGTCGCCATCGGCGCTGCCATCCAGGGCGGCGTGCTCAAGGGCGAAGTGAAGGACGTCCTCTTGCTCGACGTCACGCCGCTCTCGCTCGGCGTCGAGACGGCGGGCGGCGTCTTCACCAAGATCATCGACAAGAACACCACCATCCCCGCGCGCAAGTCGCAGGTCTTCTCCACCGCGGTCGACAATCAGCCGATCGTCAACGTCCACGTGCTCCAGGGCGAGCGCGAGATGGCCGCCGACAACAAGACGCTGGCGCGCTTCGAGCTGGTCGGCATTCCTCCCGCTCCCCGCGGCGTGCCGCAGATCGAGGTGGCCTTCGACATCGACGCGAACGGCATCGTCCACGTCAGCGCCAAGGACCTCGGCACCGGCAAGCAGCAGTCGATCCGCATCGTCGCTTCCTCCGGCCTCACCGAGCAGGAGATCCAGAAGATGATCGCCGAGGCCGAGTCGCACAAATCGGCCGACAAGAAGAAGAAGGAGCTGGCCGACGCGAAGAACTCGGCCGACGGCCTCATCTATACGACCGAAAAAGCGCTGGAGGAGTACGCCACCCTCTTGCCCGCCAAGGACATGGCCGAGATCAGGCAGGACCTGGAGGCGCTCAAGGCCGTGGTGGGCAGCGAGGACCTGCCCAAGCTCAAGGCGGCCATCCAGCGGCTGGAGGGCTCCGCCTATCGCATCGCCGACGCCTTGTACTCGTCCGGCGACGACAAAAAGGCCGCCGGGGAAAAGAAAGCGTAGCCCCGCGCGTTGACACCGGGCTGGTAAAGCTTACGTTAGACCGAGGCGGGAGCCGTGCGCCCGCTCGCTTGGCCCGAGGTGTCAGGAGTGCAGCCGTTGAAGCGTGACTACTACGAGATCCTCGGGGTTGCCCGAGCCGCTACGGCGCAGGAGCTGAAGAGCGCCTTTCGCAAGCTCGCGCTGCAGCACCACCCCGACAAGAACGACGGCGACAAGATCTCCGAGGAGAAGTTCAAGGAGGCGAGCGAGGCGTACGAGGTGCTCTCCGACCCGGACAAGCGCGCCCGCTACGATCGCTTCGGTCACCAGGCGCCCGGCGGCTTCGGCCCTTCGCCCTTCGAGGCGGGCTTCACCGGCAACATCAACGACATCTTCGGGGACATCTTCGGCGAGATCTTCGGACAGCGCGGGCGTTCGCGCGGCGGCAAGCAGCGCGGCGCCGACCTGCGCTACAACCTCGAGGTCTCCTTCACCGAGGCGGCCTTCGGATCCGAGGCGAAGGTCAAGATTCCCCGCCACAAGCAGTGTGGAAGCTGCCACGGCTCGGGAGCGCGCGCCGGCACCGGACCCAAGACCTGCCCGACCTGTCACGGCGCGGGCGAGCTGCGCATGACCCAGGGGTTCTTCCAGATCTCCCGCACCTGCGGCCACTGCCAGGGCAAAGGATCGGTGATCACCGATCCGTGCCCCGCCTGCAACGGTGCCGGCAAGGTGGAGAGCGAGAGCGTCCTGTCGGTCAAGGTCCCGCCCGGCGTCGACACCGGGACGCGGCTCAAGCTGACGGGAGAAGGCGAACCGGGCGAGCGGGGCGGGCCGCCCGGCGACCTCTACGTCGTCGTGCACGTGCAGGAGCACCCCATCTTCATTCGCGAGGACACCGAGGTCATCTGCGAGGTGCCGATCAGCTTCACCCAGGCCGCGCTCGGCTCCAGCATCGAGGTGCCCACGCTGGATGGCAAGGTGAAGATGAAGATCCCGGCCGGCACGCAGAGCGGCAAGGTGTTCCGGCTGCGCGGCAAAGGCATTCCGCACCTCAACGGCTACCAGCGCGGCGACCAGCACGTGCGAGTGACGGTCGAGGTGCCGGAAAAACTGACCAAGCGGCAGCGCGAGGTGCTGGAGCAGTTCGCCGCGATGTCCGGCGAGGAGTCGCACCCTCAGTCGAAGAGCTTCTTCGCCAAGGTGCGAGAACTTTTCGGCGACGAAGAGGGTGAAGAAGAAGCCACCGGCTGAATAGGTTTCCCGGACCTCGCGTCGCACACGCGTCAGGAGGTCCTCTCATGCGCACTCTCGCTGTCTTGCTTCTCGTTGCCTGCGCCAGCACCAGCAGGGCACAGCTGGGCGAAATCCACTTGCGGCCCTATACCGAGCTCGCCCAACCGCCGGCCGTCTTCTCGGTGCAGCAGGGCCGTATCTTGAGCCCGCAACTCGACGTCACCGTCGATCCCGACGGCTGCGCGCGCGGCACCGTGGCGATGTCGTCCGTGCAGCTGTGCAGCAAGGCGGACAAGGCCGCACCGGGGAAGGAAGGCGACGTGGTCGAGCGCTGGGCGGGCCCCAGCGGGGACGTGACCCTCGAGTTGGAGGAGCAGGGCAAGCAGCTGCGCATGGATGGCTATGTCAACGTGGGCGCGCGGTCGCTGCCGACGCGCGCCACCGTGCCCTTGGGGCAGGGGCCGCAATGGGAAGAGCTTCGGCGCCATCCCATCCTGCTCGCGCTCGCCGCCGCAGCAGCGGGCGTGCGCGGCGAGCCGACCGAGAACACGAAAGCGGAGTAACCTGCGCCCGTTGCCGGGCGTAAGAACGGAAGAGGAGCTGATGGCTGCTTACGTCGCGGGCGATGCCCGCGCCTTCGAGCAGCTGTTCGCGCGGCTGGCGCCGCGGCTGCACGGATTCTTTCGGCGCTCCTTCGGTGAGCAGGTGGCGGACGATCTGTTGCAGGTGACCTTCATGAAGGTGCACAGGGCGCGTCAGCAGTACCAGCAGAGCCTCCGGGTCGCGCCCTGGATCTTCACGGTCGCGGCGCGGGTGCGGCTCGACGAATGGCGCAAGCGGCGGCGGCTGCCCGAAGATGCCGATGAGGAGGCGCTGGCCCGAGCCGACGAAGCAGCGGCGCTCTCGGCGGACCCGCCGACCTCCAACGATTTGCAGGAGGCCGTGCGGGCGGCGCTCGAGCGACTTCCCGAGAGCCAGCGCGCGGTCATCCATCTCCACCGCTACGAAGGAATGACGTTCGCCGAGATCGCGCAGGTCCTGGGCACGACGCCCGGAGCGGTCAAGCTGCGCGCGTTCCGCGGCTACGAGCGGCTGCGGCAGATGCTGGATGGGGTCTTGCGATGACTTGCGCCGAGCTGCGGGCCAAGGCGGCCGGCATCGCGGCTCTGCCCGAGGGCGATCCCGAGCGCGAGGAGTATCTTGCGCACGCGCGGGAATGTCCCGGATGCGCGGAGGAGCTGCGCAAGAACGAAAAGGTGCTTCGCGCGCTCGATGCGGCGCGCTTGCCGCCGCCCTCGGCGCAGGCGCTGCGGCGCGCAGCCGCGCCCGTGCTCGCCGAGCTCTTGCCGCCTCTGCCGCGCGGGGCCTGGGCGGCGCGCGGCGGAGCGGCGATCGCGGCCTTTGCCCTCCTGCTGCTCGTTGCGCGGCATCGCGATGCGGAGGGATGGACTGCTGCCATCCTGATCGCGGCGCTCGCCTCGGCGCTGGCGGCGACGGCCGGAGTGCTGCGCGCCGGCGCCCTCGTGGCTGTCGCGGCCGCAGCGGCGTTTGCGTTGGCGGCAGGAGGCGCGCCCGGATTCGCTCTCGCCGGACAGATGGGCGGACTCGCGCCGCGCGTTGGCGCCGAATGCCTGCTCGCGGAGCTTCTCGCCGCCGGTCTTCCTTTCGCGGCCGCGGCCTGGACGTTCCGCCGTAGCCCGCGCGCCGGCTCTCTCGCGCAAGCCGCAGCGGCAGGCGCCCTCGCGGGGCAGGCGGCGCTCCACCTCGGCTGCCCCGCGCACGCGCAGGCGGCGCATCTCTGGGTCTTCCACGTCGGCGGCGTGGCGCTCGCCGCGCTGGCGGGCTGGATCGCCGAGGGCCGGCTCGTCAGTGTGAAAGAATAGGAAAGCGCGGCCGCGGCATCTGCTCTCGCAGCGGTCCGACCAAAGACACGGACGCCTCCGCGCCGGAGATTCCGCCGACCAGGTCGTAGTCGCCGGCCTGCTCGATCTCGACCGGCACGATCTCGCCTGCCTTTGCCTGGCCGCGGTTGACGTAGACCTTGCCGTCGATCTCCGGCGCCTGGCCCATCCAGCGGCCCTCGAGAAGCAGCTCGGTTTCTTCCGACACGCCTTCGACGAGGACCTCCAGCGTCTTCCCCACCAGCTTCTCTTGATGCGCGCGCGAGATCCTCCGCTGGATGCCGAGCAGTTTCTTCTGCCGCATCGCCTTGGTCCGCTGCGGCAGCTGACCGTCGAGGTGGTACGACTCGGTCCCTTCCTCGCGCGAGAACTGGAAGACCCCGACGCGCTCGAAGCGCATCTCCTCGACGAAGTCGCAGAGCTCTTGAAACTGGGAATCCGTCTCGCCGGGAAATCCGACGATGAAACTGGTCCGGAACGTCAGCCTCGGAACGCGCTCGCGCAGCTTTCGCACCAGCCGCCGCACCCAGGCGGAGTCGCGCCCGCGCTTCATGCGCCGCAGGACGGGGTCGCTGATGTGCTGCAGGGGCATGTCGAGGTAGCGGGCCAGGTTGGGCTGCCGCGCGAGCGCGTCGATCAGCTCATCGGGAAAGTCGCGCGGATAGGCATAGTGCAGGCGGATCCAGCGCGCCGGTACCTCGCCGAGCGCGCGCAAGAGCTCGTGCAGGCGCGGCCGGCCGGGGAGATCGTGGCCGTACGCCGTCAGATCCTGCGCGACCAGGTTCAGCTCGACCGCGCCCTCGGCCACCAGCCGCTGCGCCTCCTCGACGATGTCGGCGATGGGCCGCGACCGCTGCAGCCCGCGCAGCTTGGGGATGATGCAGAAGGCGCACTTGTTGTCGCAGCCCTCGCTGATCTTCACGTACGCGGTCCAGCGCGGCATCGAGTTGCGGCGTGGAGTTTTTGCGTCGGCGATGTAGTCCGGGTCGGGAATGACGGCGCGGTCGCGCTCGCCCTTCAAGATGGAAGCGATGCGCGGATAGGCGCTGGTGCCGACGAAGTAGTCGACCTCGGGCATTTCCGCCGACAGCACGTCGGCGTAGCGCTGCGTGAGGCAGCCGGCGACCACCAGCGCCTTGCAGCGGCCGGTCTCCTTGAGCTGGGCGTGCTCGAGGATGGCGTCGATCGACTCCTGCTTCGCCTCGCCGATGAAAGCGCAGGAGTTGATGAGGATGACCTCCGCGTCCTTGGGCTCCTCGACCAGGCGGTATCCCTCCTCGAGCAGGCTGCCGAGCATCACCTCGCTGTCCACCCGGTTCTTGGGGCAGCCGAGCGAAAGGAGATAGAGGGTCGGAGCGGCAGCAGTCATGGGCGGCCCTCTATAACAGCGGAGCGAGGGCCCGTCACTCCGCGGGGAACACTTCGTCGAACTTGCTGAAATCGATCATGCTGCGGCCGCCGGGCAAGTCGACGAGCATGTCGGCGAAGCGCGCGCCGAAGCGGACCTCGTCGTAGACCCAGGACTGCGCGGCGAGGAGCGGCTGGGCGGTGATGCCCTCGACGCCGACGACGGTGACGAGGAATTCCGCATCGGCGCGGGCGAGCGACTCCGCGGTGGCGCCGGCGAGCGGGCTCGAGGAGGTGATGGCGTGCAGGCCGAGCCAGCTTCGCGCCAGGTTCTGCACCCGGCCGCGCTGCAGCTCCAGCTCGCGCACGCGGTAGATCTCGACGCCCTCCTGCGTGCGCTCGTCCAATCCCACCGAGAGCCGGATGTCGACGTCGAAGACGCGGCCGCCGCGCTCGTTGCCGATGCGGAACATCAGGGTGGGCACGCCGTTCATGCGCGAGATCACCATCTCCTTGCTGAAGAGCACGCGCGCGCTCGGCAGCGAGAACTTGGAGAAGACGAGCCCGGTGGTGAGCGCGAGCAACAAGAGACCGCAGAGGATCTCCGCGACCGAGACGAGGTGCGCCGCCATCGTCGCCGGGTGCATCGCGCCGTAGCCGACGGTGGCGAGGGTTTCGACGCTGAAGAAGAAGGCGTCGGCGAGCGAGTCGGGCCGCGCTCCCTCGACGCCGCCGAGCGCGAGATAGAGCAGCGCGAAGACGAAATTGACCAGCAGGAAGGCCGCGGCGATGGCAGCGATGGCCAGCGGCCAGCTGGCGCGGAGGAAGAGGTTGTACGCGTCGCGAAAGGGGCGGGCCTCGAGCCCGCGCACGATCGTCCAGGCGGCTTCTTCGTCGAAGTACGGCGGCCGGGCGGCGGACATCGCCGAACGCCTATCACACGGCTTCAGGGAAGGATCATGCTTCCTTCCGCCGTTGCGGCTGTCCAAGCTGACGCGCTTTCATCCTCTGAAAGGATTTCGCGCCGAAGCCAGCTGTCTTCGGACATGAGCTCGTAGTAGCTCGTGGAAAGAAGCAGCACCACGGCCGACCGGATTGGGCAGCGGAGCAAATACGCGATGACCCCGTCGTTCCTCCCGTCGAATTCATTCATCTTTGAAGCTTCAGCCCAACTCTTGGCGTCCAGGGCCGCCGTCAGTAGCGCCACCCACAAGTCGGCGCTCCCGGCGTCGTGCGGAACGGCGACCGCCAAGGTACGCAACTCGTGACCGGTGAGACTCGAACGACCACAGGCATCGCAGACACCGATCCTCCCGGCCATCATCAATCGGTTCTGGACTTCTCGCGCCGCAGGCGACTGCTCTCGCCTCTCCTCGATCAGGCGATGGACGACGAACGCCACGACCAAGGCCGCCGCCGCGGCGCAAGCGACTACGGTGATCATCAATCCCTGAAATTCTCGAACATGAGGTCCACGCCGAGCTCGTCCTGCTTGCCGCGCGCGAGCTGGATGATGGCCTGCAGATCATCCCTGCTCTTGCCGGAGACGCGCACGCTGTCGCCCTGGATGGCGGCCTGCACCTTGAGCTTGGAGTCCTTGATCGACTTGACGATGACCTTGGCCTTCTCGCTCTCGATGCCCTGCACGAAGGTGATGGTCTGCGAGAGGTGCTTGCCGGACTGCTCCAGCTTGCCGTACTTGAGCCCGCGCAAGGGGACGCCGCGCTTGGCCAGCTTTTCCATCAGCACGCCGCGCGCGGCCTCGAGACGCTGCTCGGTGGTGCTGCGGATTTTGAGGCCCTTCTCCGGCGCAGTGACCTTCTCCAGCGCCGTCTCGGTGCCCTTGAAGTCGTAGCGCTGGTCGATCTCCTTGCGCGCTTGCTGGAAGGCGTTGTCCACCTCCTGCTCGTTCACCTTGTTGACGATGTCGAACGACGGCATGGCTCCCCCTTGCTTCACATCTCGATCACGACCGGCATGACCATCGGCCGCTTCTCCAGGCTCTTGCTCCAGGCCGAGCGCACCCCGCGCCTCAGCGCCTCCTCGACGAGGCCGTGGTCGGTGCGCTGGGCGGGACTGAGCTCGGCCAGAGCCTCGAGCGAAAGCTGCCGCGCCCGCGAGAGGCGCGATTCGTCGAGGCCGGCGACGCCCTTGCCGAGAAGCTCCGGCCCGCGCACCACTTCTCCGCTCTTGTGGTCGAGGACGCAGAGGCACACCAGCATGCCGGTCTCGGCGAGCAGCTGCCGATCGCGCAGCGCCACTTCGCCGACGTCGGCCAATGCGCCGCGCGCGTCGAGGTAGCGGCGGCCCACGCTGACTGCCTGCGTCCTGAGCGAGGCCGCCTCGTTCGCGCGCAGCTCCACCGCGTCTCCGTCTTCGGCCACCAACGGCCGCGCTCCGGCCTGCTCGGCGAGACGGGCGTGCGCCGCCAGCATGCGGTACTCGCCGTGGATCGGCACGAAGGTCCGCGGCCGGATGAGGTCGATCATCATCCGCTGCTCTCCCTGGCAGGCGTGGCCGCTGGTGTGGAGCAGCTGCGCGGAGCTCGTCGCCGACAGCACCTGGCAGCCGCGCCGGACCAGGTGATCGATGAGGTTCGCCAGCGCGCGCTCGTTGCCGGGGATGACGCTGCTGCTGAGGATGACCAGATCGCCCGGCTCGAGTTGCACGGTGGGATGCTCCCCCAAGGCCAGCCTCGCCAGCGCGCTGCGAGGTTCGCCCTGCGCTCCGGTGCAGAGGATGAGGAGGTCGCGCGGCGGGAAATGCGCGGCCGCCTCGGGATCGACGAAGAGATCGGGGGGAAACTGAAGGTAGCCGAGATCGAGCGCGAGCCGGACGTTGGTCTCCATCGAGCGGCCCAGCGTGACCACCTTGCGGTTCTGCGCCACCGCCGCCCGCAGCGCGCTCTGCACGCGGTGGACGTTGGAGGCGAACATCGCCATCACGATGCGGCCGCGGACGCCGGCGCAGATACGCACCAGCGACTCGCCGACTTCGCGCTCGCTGGGAGTCGTCCCCTCGCGCTCGGCGTTGGTCGAGTCCGAGAGCAGGCAGGCCACGCCCTGCTCGCCCAGCTCCGCGAAGCGGCGCACGTCGAGAAGCTTCCCGTCGACGGGCGACCAGTCGATCTTGAAGTCGCCGGTGTGGACCACGAGCCCGGCGTCGGTGCTGAGCGCGTACCCCACGGCATCCGGGATGGAGTGGGGAACCTGCAGCGGCTCGAACTCCAGATGCTCGCCGACCTCGGCCCTGCGGTGCGGCACGACCTCGTTGAAAGAAGCGCCGATGCCGTGCTCGGCGAGCTTCTCCTTCACCACCGCGAGCGTGAAGCGCGTCCCGTAGACCGGAGTCTGGGGAAACTCGCGCAAGAGGTACGGCAGCGCGCCGACGTGATCTTCATGACCGTGCGTGAGGAGCACCGCGTCGAGCCGCCCGGCCTTCTGCAGATAAGAGAAGTCCGGAGTGATCACTTCCACGCCGAGCGCCTGCTCGGCGTTGGGGAACATCAGCCCGCAGTCGACGAGAATGCGGCTCTTGCCCGACTCGACCACCATGCAGTTCATCCCGATCTCGCCCAGGCCTCCCAGAGGAATGATCCGGACCGGCGCGAGATCAGGCACGGCAGCATCTGTACCACCGTGTTACGAGAGGTGTCGTGGACGCGTTCGCCAAGGTCCTCAATCCGCCTCAGCTGGAGGCCGTGCAGCATGGCGAGGGGCCGCTGCTCATCCTGGCCGGAGCCGGCTCGGGAAAGACGCGCGTGCTCACGCACCGGATCGCTTTTCTTTTGCGCGAGCGGATGGCGCGGGCGGGGGAGATTCTCGCCGTCACTTTCACCAACAAGGCGGCGGGCGAGCTGCGCCAGCGGGTGGAGAAGCTGGTCGGGCCGGAGGCGGACCGGCTCTGGGTGGCCACCTTCCACGCGGCTGGCGCGCGCATCTTGCGCCGTGAAGCCGAGGCCCTGGGGCTGACGCGCAGCTTCGCCATCTACGACGATGCCGACCAGCTGGCCGAAGCGAAGCGGGCCACCGTCGACTGCGGATTCGACGTCGGCACCGCCAAGCAGCACCTGGCCCGGATCGATCGCTGGAAGAACGCCGGACTTCTCCCCGACGAGGTGAAGCCCGCCGAGTACGACGTGCCCGGCAAGACGGCGCTCAAGGTCTACGCGCGCTACCAGAAGGCGCTGCAGGCCTCGAACGCGGTCGACTTCGGCGATCTGATCGTCCGCGTCATCGATCTGTTCCAGAAGCGCGCGGACGTGCTCGCCTACTACTCGGGGCGCTTCCGCTACATCCTGGTGGACGAGTTCCAGGACACGAATCCGGCGCAGTACCAGCTCTTGCGCCTGCTCGCCGGCGCGCACGGAAACCTCTGCGTGGTGGGCGACGACGATCAGTCCATCTACCGCTGGCGCGGCGCCGAGGTGGACAACATCCTCGACTTCCCCAAGCACTTCAAAGGCACCCGCGTGGTGCGGCTGGAGCAGAACTACCGCAGCACCCAGCGCATCCTCTCCGCAGCGCACGCCCTGATCGAAAAGAACCCGCGGCGGAGCGAGAAGAAGCTCTGGACGGCGGCGGGCGATGGCGAAAAGCTGCGGGTCTTCGTCGCCGACGACGAGCGCGACGAGGCGGCACGCATCGCGCAGGACCTCTACGCCGAAAACGCCCGCGGAACGGCGTATGCCAGCATGGCCATCTTCTACCGGGCGAATGCGCAGTCGCGCGCGCTCGAGGATGCGCTGCGGGCCCGGCGCATTCCCTATCGCGTGGTCCGCGGCCGGTCCTTCTACGATCGCGCAGAGGTGAAGGACGTAGCGGCCTATCTGCGCCTCTGCCTGAACCCGCGATCGGACGGCGATCTCCTGCGAGTCATCAACACGCCCCCGCGCGGGATCGGCGACACGACCGTCGAGCATCTGCGCAGCAGCGCTGCGCGACAGGGGCTGTCGCTCTGGGAGGCTTTGAGGTCGAACGATCCGGAGCTGCCCGCGAACGCCCGCGCCAAGCTGTTGCCGTTCATCTCGCTCATCGAGAAGCTGCGCGCGGGGGTGCAGGGCGATGCGGGAGCAGCCGATGCGATCGAGCGGGTGATCGAGCAAACCGGCTATGCGGACCGGCTGCGCCTCGAAGGCGAGGAGGGCGAAGACCGGCTGGAAAATCTTCTCGAGCTGGTCGGCGCGGCGCGGGAGTTCGACCGCGCCTGGGCGGAGGCGAAAGGGCTCGCCGTGGCGGCGCCAGCGATCCCCGAGCCGGTGGCTCCGATGGAGAAGCCGCTCTTGCCCAATCCGCTGACGCAGACGAGGGCGCAATATCTCCGGGCCGTCCGGCAGGCGCCCGGAGCCCTGGGAAGTCCGGTCGGAGGCGATGAACCGCCCGGCGATCGGCCCGATCCGCGCGCCGCCGTCGCCGCCGCAGCGCCGGACGAGGAGGCCGCCGACACGCCGCTTCTCGGCTTTCTCGAGCAGCTCGCGCTGGTGGGCGACGCCGACGCCGCCGAGAGCGGCGACCGGGCCGCGCTGATGACCTTGCACGCCGCCAAGGGGCTGGAGTTCGACGCCGTCTGGATGAGCGGAATGGAGGAGCGCGTCTTTCCTTCGTCGCGCTCACTCGGCCAGAGGGGACCGCTCGCCTCGGGGGAAGAAGATCCCGACGAGCTGGCCGAGGAGCGCCGCCTCTGCTACGTCGGCATGACCCGCGCGCGCCGACGGCTGACGCTCTCTCTCGCCCGCTGCCGGTCGCTCTTCGGCGAGCTGCGCTTCAATGCGCCCTCGCGCTTCGTGCGCGAGATTCCGCCCGAGCTGGCGGAGGGGCTGGAGGCGCTCGAACGCGCCGCCGCCTGGATGCCCAAGGGGCCCGAGCGCGCCGACGTCGTCTACGACTACCAGTTCGACCAGCGGCAGCGCTTCGAGAGGCCGCCGATGTCGCCGCGCAATCGGATGCGGGAAGCGCGCGTCGATCCCTCCGCACGCCCGGCGCTGAAGTTTGCCGCGCCGGGAGTGGACGCGCTCGGCCCCGGCGCGCGCGTGCGCCATCCCAGCTTCGGCATCGGCACGGTCGAGGACAGCGATGGCATGGGCCAGACCCGCAAGCTGACGGTCCGTTTCGCCCCCGGCGTCGGTCTCAAGAAAGTGCTGGCCCGCTTCGTGGAACCGGCCTGACTGGCATCCCGACCGGCCAGGAGTTAGGCTCGCCTCTAAGCCCCGTCTCGGCGAACCCCCAGGAGGCTGTCCATGAAGAAGCTGGTCATCGCTCTCTCGCTGCTCGGATTCTCGTCCGCCGCGCTCGCCTGCCCGGACCACGAGACCACCACCGCCAAGAAGGAGCAGAAGGCCCCGGCGGTCGCCAAGGCAGCGAAGAAGGCGCTGAAGAACGGCACCAAGAAGGTCGAGAAGAAGAGCTGAGGCCGCGCGTCGGGCCTCCATCGGGCCCGACGCCGCTCAGTTCGGCAGCCGGCCTGGCAGGAGCCAGTCGATGAGAAGGCCGAGCGCCATTTGCACGAGGCCGGCGAGGAAGGCCTGCCCGACGCCGATCTGGTAGGCGAGCGTGTACACCGCAAACCAGGCCACCAGCGCGATCAGCCCCGGAATGAGCAGGAACCAGAAGTAGGCGAACGGCGTCACCAGGAGCGCGACCAGGAAAGTGACCAGGAGCGCGCGCGACAGCGTGTTGTTGGGATTGTCCTTGGAGACGACTCCGACCGAAGCCATGACGACCAGGGCATGGATCACCCACGACGCGATCTTGAGCGCGAGCCAGGTCATGGTGGAAACGTAGCAGCACGGCGCGGGATCGGATAGATCCCAAGGGGATGACGCCGGACATCCCCATCTCGGCAGAGCTGCTCCACGCGCTGCCGAAGACCGATCTGCACTGCCACCTGGATGGCTCGCTCCGCCTGCGCACGCTCCTCGAGCTGGCGGAGCAGCAGGGGGTGAAGCTGCCGGCCGACGACGAGGAGGCGCTCGCCAAGGCGATGAAGCTCGGCCAGCGGCACAGGAACCTGGAGGAATACCTCAAGGGTTTCGAGATCACCCTCAGCGTGCTGCAGACCGAGGATGCCCTCTATCGCACCGCTTACGAGCTGGCGATCGATGCGGCCGGGGAGAACTGCAAGCTGCTCGAAGTGCGCTACTCGCCGGTGCTCCATCTGCAGCAGGGCCTCAAGCCCACCATGGTGGTGGAGAGCGTGCTCGAGGGGCTGCGCGCCGCCCAGCGCGAGACGGGGATCATCGCCGGCGTCCTGGTGTGCGGCATCCGCAACATGTCGCCCGAGACCTCGCTGCGGCTGGCGGAGCTGTCGGTCGCCTACAAGAACCGGGGCGTCCTCGGGTTCGATCTGGCCGGCGCCGAGCACGGCAATCCGGCCAAGGATCACCAGGAGGCCTTCCAGCTGATCTTGAACAACAACATCAATTGCACGGTGCATGCCGGCGAGGCGTACGGCCCGCCCTCGATCGCCCAGGCGCTCCATTACTGCGGCGCGCACCGCCTCGGCCACGGCGTGCGGCTGCGCGAGGACGGCGACCTCCTCAATTACGTCAACGACCACCGCATCCCGATCGAGTGCTGCCCTTCCTCGAACGTGCAGACGGGAGCGGTGGAGGACATCGCCAGCCACCCGTTCAAGTTCTATCTCGACTTCGGACTGCGGGTGACGATCAACACCGACAACCGCTTGATCACCGATACGACGGTGAGCAAAGAGCTGACCATCGTGACCGAGCAGTTCGGCCTTACCCTGAGCGACATCCGCAACGTGCTGGTGGCGGGGTTCAAGAGCGCCTTCTTGACCTTCCACGATCGCGCGCAGCTGGTGCGCAAGGTGCAGAACGAGATGGACGAGATCATCGCCCGCTTCGCCGCGCGCGACCTCGCTCCGCCCAACGGCGCGCCGCGCCCTTCCAAGCCGCCCGCCGGCAAGCCGCCCGTCTCGAAGCCGCCCTCGACGAAGCGGGCCTGAGCAGGCCCACTGAACAGGCGGGCGCCGCGGCGTTGCGGCAGCGCGCGGTGGGGTCTACCGTGGCGGCATGCCCGTGGAAAAAACGCTCGCCATGATCCTCGCCGGCGGGGAAGGCCGCAGGCTCGCGCCGCTCACCCAGGAGCGGGCCAAACCGGCTGTTCCCTTCGGCGGCCGCTACCGCATCATCGACTTCGTCCTCTCCAACTTCGCCAACTCCGGCGTGCTGCGGATGAAGGTCCTGACGCAATACAAGTCGGATTCGTTGAACACGCACATCTCGCGCGGCTGGCGGCTCAGCCACATGGTCGGCCAGTTCGTCGAGAGCGTGCCGGCGCAGCAGCGCACCGGCCCTGAGTGGTACCGCGGCTCGGCAGACGCCATCTACCAGAACCTCAACCTCGTGACCGATGAGGAGCCGGACTACGTCTTCGTCTTCGGCGCCGACCACATCTACCGCATGGACGTGCGGCAGATGCTGGACTTCCACGTGGCGCAGAAAGCCGACTGCACGGTGGCGGCCATCCCCGTGGCGCTCGAGGAGGCGAGCGCCTTCGGCGTCATCACCGCCGACGAGAGCGGGCGGATGGTCGACTTCCAGGAGAAGCCGCGCCATCCCAAGCCGATGATCGGCGAGCCCGGCAAGGCGCTGGTCTCGATGGGCAACTATCTCTTCACCACCGAGGCGCTGGTGCGCGAGATCGTCGGCGACGCCGGCAAGGAATCGGCGCACGACTTCGGCAAGTCGATCATCAGCGAGATGCACAAGCGCAGCAAGGTCGCCGTCTACGACTTCGCCACCAACAAGGTCCCCGGGCAGGGCCCCAACGAGATCGGCTACTGGCGCGACGTGGGAGACCTCGACACCTACTACGAGGCCAACATGGACCTGGTGGAGGTGGACCCCAAGCTCTCCGTCTACAACGAGCGCTGGCCCATCTACACCGCCCCTTCCTACACCGCGGCGCCGGCCAAGTTCGTCTTCGCCAACATCGAGGAGGGCCGCGTCGGACAAGCCACCGACTCGCTCGTCTCCGAGGGCTGCATCATCTCCGGCGGCCGCACCAACCGCTGCATCCTATCGCCGAAGGTGCGCATCAACTCCTACGCAGAGGTCGACGGCTCGATCCTTTTCGAAGCCGTCAACGTCGGCCGCCGCGCCCGCATCCGGAACGCCATCATCGACAAGAACGTCGACATCCCCGCGGGGCTGGAGATCGGCTACGACGCGGAGGAGGACAAGAAGCGCTTCTTCGTCAGCCCGAAGGGCATCGTGGTGGTTCCGAAGGGCATGCGCCTCGCAGGATAAACCGAACCCGTCGGCGTACCCGTCCACGAGCCCGTGTACGAACCCGGGCCCGGCCCCGGCTTTTGCGCTACAACAGCGGCGTGGCGCGCGCTGTGTTCCTCTGGCACCTGCACCAGCCCGAATACCGCGATCCGGTCACCGGCCAGCCGCTCTTGCCCTGGGTCCGACTGCATGCGACGCGCGCCTATACCGACATGGCCGCAGCGCTGGAGAGACACGAGAAGGTGCGCGCCGTCGTCAACTGGGCGCCCTCGCTCTTGCTCCAGCTCGAGGCTTACGCCAAAGGCTCGAGCATCGACAAGGACGAGGCCATCGCCCGCAAGCCGATCGATGCGCTCGCTCCCGCCGACCGCGCCCACGTCGTCAAGGAGTCCTTCTCCGTCGACTGGGACCTCTGGGTGAAGCCGGTGCCGCGCTATGCCGAGCTCTTGGCCAAACGCGGGGCCGACCTGCGCAAGATCGACCTTCTCGAGCAGCAGGAGCTCTTCACCGACCAGGACCTGCTCGACCTGGAGGTGCATTTCATCCTCGCCTGGATGGGGTTCGCCGTGCGACGCGAGGAGCCGCTCGTCGCCGAGCTCTCGGAGAAAGAGCGCAACTTCAGCGAGAACGAGAAGAACGAGCTGCTCGATCTCTCCCAGAAGATCGCCGCGCGCGTCGTGCCGCGCTGGAAGAAGCTGGCCGAGGCCGGGCGCGTCGAGATCACTTGCTCGCCTCTCTACCATCCCATCCTGCCGCTCCTCGTCGACTCCGATTCCGCGCGACGCGCCATGCCCGACGCGACCTTGCCGCCGCGCTTTCATTATCCGGAGGATGCGCGCGAGCAGGTGCTGCGGGGTCTCGCCCGCGCCGAGCGCGATTTCGGCGCGCGGCCGGTGGGAATGTGGCCCTCCGAGGGCTCGGTCTCGCCGGAAGTGATCGACATCCTCGCCGCCGCCGGAGTGAAGTGGTGCGCCACGGACCAGGGCAACCTGGAGCGCAGCGAGCTGGAGAGCAAAGGCGATCACTACGAGCCATGGCTCTGCGGCCAGCTCGCCATCCTCTTCCGCGACCGCGAGCTCTCCGACGCGATCGGCTTCCGCTATGCGCGCGGCGAGCCGCAGGCGTCGGCCGAGGATCTGCTCCGCCGCATCGCCGCTGCCGGCAAGGAGAGGACCGTCACCATCGCGCTCGATGGCGAGAATCCCTGGGAGCACTATCCGCAGTCGGGCGAGCTCTTCCTCGAGGCGCTCTACCAGAAGCTCGGCGGCAGCGAGGTGGTCTGTGTCCTGCCCCGCGAGGAGCTCGCGCAACGGCCGCCGCAGAAGAAGATCAAGCTGCTCCACAGCGGCAGCTGGATCGACTCCAACTTCCGCATCTGGATCGGCCATCCCGAGGACAACCAGGCCTGGGAGCTGCTCGGACAGGCCCGCGCCGCGCTCGCCCGCAGCGACGCACCGCCCGAGCAGAAAGAAAAAGCCTACCAGGCCGCGCTCGTCGCCGAGGGCAGCGACTGGTTCTGGTGGTATGGCGACGACTTCACTACCGAGAACGCGCCCGAGTTCGACGCGCTCTTCCGCCGCAACGTCGAGCAGGTCTTCCGCCATCTGGGCTACACCACGCCCGAGCGGCTGGGCAGGCCGATCATCGCGCCGCACAAGGACCGCACCCAGGCGCAGGCCGTCACCTCGCCGCCGCGCCGTCTCATTCATCCGCTGATCGACGGCTTCTCGCACGGCTACTACGAATGGTCGGGCGCCGGCTTCTACCGGCCGGGCCAGAAGGTCAGCGGCTCGATGTACCAGGGCGGCGGCGCCTTCTTGGAGCTCTGGTTCGGCTTCTCGCTGCAGGAGCTCTTTCTCCGCCTCGACCCGGCGCGCGGCGCCGACCTGCGCGGAGAATTGCGTATCCTGGTCACGCGCGCGGGACAGCAGCGGGCATTGCACATGAAGGTCGATCCGCGCGACGAGTGCCCGGTCCTCGATGCCCAGGGCGTCAAGTGCGGCTTCGGCCGCTGCGGTGCCATCCTCGAGTTGTCTCTTTCGCTGGGGGCGCTGGGCCTCTCGCCCGGCGACAAGGTCAGCATGCTGGTGCGCCTCCTGCGCGACGAGGCGGAGGTGGACCGCCTGCCGCGCTACGGCGAATTGGAGCTCACCGTCCCCGACCAGAGCTTCGAGCAGGCGCACTGGCACGTATGAAGGGCGCGCGGAGCGAAGAAGCCTGCCTCGTGCAGATCTACGGACCCAGTCTGGGCAAGAAGATCGCGCTCGAGAGCGGGGAGATCACCATCGGCCGCGGCGAGAGTTGCACCATCGCGCTCGAGGGAATCGACAACGTCTCGCGCAAGCATTGCGCGATCCTGCTCAAGCCCGACGGCGCCTTCCTCAACGACTGCGGCTCGACCAACGGCACCTATCTCAACAACGTCGAGGTGCGCGGCGAGACGCCCTTGCGGTCGGGCGACCTGATCCAGGTCGGCTCGGCCATCTTCAAATTCCTCCTCGGGGGGAAGCTGGGCTCGATCGAGGCGCAAGTTCACGAAGAGATCTACCGGCTCGCCATCATCGACGGCCTCACCCAGGTCCACAACAAGCGCTACCTGCTCGAGTTCCTCGACCGCGAGATGGCGCGCTGCCACCGGCACGGCCGCACCCTTTCGGCGGTGCTCTTCGACATCGATCATTTCAAGAAGGTCAACGACAGCTACGGCCATCTCGCCGGCGACTACGTGCTGCGCGAGCTGGCCTCCGCGCTCAAATCGCGCGTCCGCAAGGAGGAGTGTTTCGCCCGCCACGGCGGCGAAGAATTCTGCCTGGTTTTGCCCGAGACGAGCGGGGAGAAGGCCGTCTCCATCGCCGACAAGCTGCGCAAGATCGTCGAGCAGCACCCCTTCGTCTTCGAGGGCAAGCGCATCCCGGTGACCTTGTCGGCGGGAGTGGCTGACCTCGAGCCGGCCCACGATTCGCCCACGGCCTTCCTCCAGACGGCCGATGTCCGGCTCTCCGAGGCCAAGCACAGCGGCCGCAACCGAGTCGTGGGCAGCTGAATCCCGCCCGGGTTTGATATGTTGCCGCCCTCATGCCCGAGATGCGCAAGGACCCCATCGTCGATCGCTGGGTGATCATCGCCCCCGAGCGCGCCGAGCGGCCCAACGCGATCCTGCGCAACCGCGCCGAGGTTGACGACGAGCAGGGCTGCCCCTTCTGCCCGGGAAACGAGCGGATGACTCCGCCGGAAGTGCTCTCGCGTCGCCCGCCCGGCTCACAGCCCGGCGGCCCCGGCTGGACGCTGCGGGTCGTGCCCAACCGCTACCCGGCGCTGCGCACCGAGACGGTCATGTCCCGCGAAGGCCGCGGCCTCTTCGACCTCATCGCGGGCGTGGGCGCGCACGAAGTCATCGTCGAGACTCCCGAGCACCGCGGCACGATGGCGGACCTGCCGGCCGAGCAGATCGAGAGCGTGCTGCGCGCCTGGCAGGAGCGCATCGTCGATCTCGCGCGCGACGTCCGGCTCAAGTCGATCTTCGCCTTCAAGAACCAGGGCGTGCCGGCGGGGGCAACCCTCTCCCACGCGCATTCGCAGCTGATCGCGCTGCCGGTGGTGCCGCCCGGGATGCAGGAGGAGCTGAGGGGAGCCAAGCGGCACTTCGGCGAAAAAGAGCGCTGCGTCTTCTGCGACATCGTCGGCCAGGAGCTGCGCGACAAGGAGCGGCTGGTGCACGAAAGCGAGCGGATGGTGGTCCTCTCGCCCTGGGCGGCGCGCACCCCTTTCGAGACGTGGATCGTCCCGCGCGAGCACCGCTCCTCCTTCGAGTCCTCCAGCGGACAGGAGCTGCACGCCGCCGCGGACGCGCTGCGCGCGCTCTTGCGAAAGATCGACGTCGCGCTGGAAAAGCCCGCCTTCAACCTCTACTTGCACACCATGCCGCTTCGCGAGAACAACAACGACTGGTACCACTGGCACCTCGAGCTCAAGCCCATGCTCCAGCAGCACGCCGGATTCGAATGGGCGAGCGGTTGCACCATCAATCCCACGCCACCCGAGGAGGCCGCGGCCTTCCTCCGGCAGACCGAGGTGTGAGGTGAAAATCCTCTTCGTCGCTTCGGAGGCGGCGCCCTACGTCAAGACGGGCGGGCTGGGAGACGTCATCGGCGCCCTCCCGCGGGCACTGGCCAAGCGCGGGCACGAGCTTCTCTGCGTCATCCCCAAGTACAACGTCGTCGACGCGCAGAAGCACGGCCTGCGCGACACCGGCCGTCGGGTCGAGGTGCAGTTCCCGACCATGACCGCCGGCGCGCACGTCTTCGTGCACACGCCCGCCGAGCGGCTCCGCTATCTCTTCTTGCAGAATCCCTGGTACGACCGCCGCGAGCTCTACGGCGAGGGCGGCCGCGACTACCGCGACAACCACAAGCGCTTCGCCTTGCTCTGCGCCGGCTCGCTGGAGGCGGCGCGCCAGCAGAACTTCCTTCCCGACGCGGTCCACGCCCACGACTGGCAGGGCGCGCTCGTCCCGCTCATCCTCAAGCGCGGCTGGGCGGGCCGGCCCCCGCCGGTGCGCGCGCGCTCGGTCTTCACCATCCACAATGTCGCCTACCAGGGCGTCTTCCCCCGCGAGGCGATGAGCGAGCTGAGCCTGCCGGGCGATCTCTTCCATCCCGACGCGCTCGAATTCTACGGCAGCCTGAATCTAATGAAGTCCGGCCTCGTCTTCGGAGACAAGCTCAGCACCGTCAGCCCAACCTATGCGAAGGAGATCGTCGAGAGCCCCGAGACGGGCGCCGGCCTGGAGGGCCTCTTGCGCCATCGGCGGAACGATCTCGTCGGCATCATGAATGGCGTCGACTACGAGCGCTGGAGCCCGGAGAGCGATCCCGACATCGAGCAGCGTTACTCGGCGCAAGACCTCTCCGGCAAGGCGGTGTGCAAGGCGGCGCTCCAGCGCGAGGTGGGGCTGACCGCCGATGCGAGCGCGATGCTCTGCGCCGCCATCGGGCGGCTGGTGCACCAGAAGGGCTACGACATCCTCGCCCAGGCGCTGCCGGCGATCTTGTCGCGCAACGTCCAGATCGCGCTGCTCGGCACCGGCGACGCCGCCCTGGAGGAGGAGTTCACCAACCTGGCACAAAAGTATCCGGGTCGCGTCTCGGTGCAGTTGCGCTTCGACGATCGCCTCGCGCACCGGATGGAGGCGGGCGCCGACGCCTTCCTCATGCCCAGCCGCTTCGAGCCTTGCGGGCTGAACCAGCTCTACTCGCTCCGGTACGGCACCCTCCCCATCGTCCACGCGGTGGGAGGGCTGGTCGACTCGATCAAGGAAGGGCCGGACGGGTGGGGCTTCGTCTTCACCGAGGAGAGCCCCAAGGGGCTGGCGGCGGCCGTCGACCGCGCCTTGGCGCTCTTCAAGAACGGCGTGGCCTGGCAAGCGGCGATGCGCCGCGCGATGGGCCGCGACCATTCCTGGGACCGCGCCGCCGAGCAGTACGAGGCGCTCTACAAGGGCCAGCCGGCAATCGCGTAGCGGTTAGACGCGCGTCTCTTTCGGCAGCTGGGAGAGATACTCCTCGACCAGCTGCTTCTGCTTCTGCTGGTCCATGCTGGTCTGGACCAGCCGCCCGGCGGCGAGGATGGCGATGTCCACCGCCTGCCCGCGCAGCTCGGCGAGCGCCTGCCGCTTCTCCTCGGTGATGGTCTTGCGCGCCGCCTGCAGGAGATCCTCGCTCTCCTTCTTGGCCCGCGCCAGCAGCTCGGCCTTGGCCGCTGCCACTTCCTGCTGGTTCTTGCGCACCAACTCCGCCGCCTCGGCCCGCGCCTTTTCCAAGGAGGCCCGCATTTCCGCGGCCGCGGCCTCGGCTGCCGCGCGCTCGCGCTTGGCCGACTCGATGGCGTCGGCGATGGTCTTCTCGCGCGTCTCGATCATCTGGAGGATCGGCCCCCAGGCGAACTTGCCCAGCACCACCAAGAGGATGACGAAGGTGACGAAGGTCCAGAAGCTGAGCGCGAAGTTGATGTCGGTGAGGCCGGCGGCGACCATCGATTCCTCCCAAAGGCGGGGGCCTTGTTAGCAGAAAAGGCCCCCGCCCGGTACTGCGTCAGGCCTTGACCGCCAGGATGATGCACACCACTTCGGCGAAGAGCGTCACGCCCTCGATGAGCGCGGCTGCGATGATCATCGAGGTCCGGATGTCGCCGGTGGCAGCCGGCTGCCGGGCGGTTCCCTCCATCGCGGCAGCGGCCAGCCGGCCGATGCCGAAGCCGGCGCCGAGCACCGCCAGCCCGGCGCCGAGACCCGCTGCGAGATATCCGAGCGAGAACTGGTTCATTGTCTTTCCCTCCACTCCAAGAATGCCCTCAGGCCCGGCGGCGAGCTGTGGCATGTTGTCGCGGGGAGTGGACCCGAAGGCCGCCAACGGCCCAGCCCGCGTTCGTACCAACATCAGTGCGCGTGCTGCGTCATCCCGATGAACACCGCGCTCAGCATGGTGAAGACGTAGGCCTGCACCAGGCCCACGAACAGCTCGAGCATGAAGATCCCGAGCGCGAAGAGGACCGAGACCGGCGCCACATACACGGAAAGGAAGATGGTCAAGGCGATGAGGAAGAAGATGACGATGTGCCCCGCCACCATGTTGGCGAAGAGGCGCACCGTCAGCGCGAAAGGCTTGGTGAAGAGCCCGAGGATCTCCACCGGCAGCATGAGCGGCCACAGCCAGGCGGGAACACCAGCCGGCACCAGGTGGATCCAGTAGCCGATCACTCCCTGAGCGCGCATGCCCGCGATCTGGGTGATGGTGAAGGTGAAGAGGGCCAGCACCATGGTGACGGAGATGTTGCCGGTCGCAGTGGAGATGCCGGGGAATCCGCCGAAAGAGGGGATGGGCAGAAGTCCGCACAGGTTCATGAAGAGGATGAAGAAGAACGCCGAGCAGAGATAGGGCGTGTAGAGGTTGGCGTGCTCGCCGATGTTCTTGGCGGAGACCTCGTCGCGCACGAACAGAACGAAGGTTTCGAGCAAATTGTAGCCGCCCTTGGGGATCAGGGCGCGCTTGCGAGTCGCCAGCGCCACGACGATGAGCAGGATGCCCGCCGCGATCCACATGTTGATGACGTGCTTGGTGATGGAGATGTCGATGTGCCGGCGGCCCAGGTAGAAATTCCAGGGCACCACGACCTCGTCCTCGACGTGATGGAAGATGTGCCCGGCGATGTCGCCGCCCTCGTGCTCGCCCTTCGCCTCGGGCTGCTCGTGGCCGGCGGTCGCGCCGTGCTCGGTGACGGCCGGGTGGCGCGCGTCGGGCACCGGCGGAGCGCGGTGCGGCTCCTGGGCGAGTAGCAGGGCAGCGAAGAGAACCATCATCGGACAGCTCCCTGGGCCTGAGCGCGCACGAAGAGCACCTCTACCACCTGTGTCGCAGCGTAGAGGATAAAGAAGAAGAGGACATACGTGAGCGCGCCGTTCCCCTGCGCGCCGCTGGCGATGAGCCCGACGCCGACCAGGAGCGCGCGGCAGAGAAAGCCGATGACGAAGCCGGCGAGGACGCCGTTGAGCCCGCGGCCCTGAGCGGCGGCCAGCGCGGCGAGGCCGCAGAGTGCGCCGAGGCTCGCAGCCGCAGCTGCGAAAACTGCCGGAGTTCGCGAGGGCTCCGCGAGCGAGCCCGCGCAGCCGAGCGCCGCGGCGCAGCAGGCGGCGCTGGCGAGGGCGAAGGGCCAGAGTCGAGCTCTCTGCATCACGGCGCCTTCCTCTTCCCGATGGCGGCGATGACGCGAAAGAACAGGTAGAAGCCGAGGCCGATGCCGAGCAAGGATCCGGTCACGAGCAGCCAGGGCCCGGTCCCCAGCTTGCCGTCGAGAAACCAGCCGATCAGGGTCCAGAGCGCGAGCGAGCCCGCCAGCTGCCAGCTGGCGTCGAGATAAGGTGCTGCCCGCCGGTAGGATTGAGAGGCGTCCTCGCCCTCGCCGGATTGCTTGGTTTCCATAAAAAGCAGGGCCGTTTAGCACGCGTTCACGGCCTGGTCAATGCGGCGGAACGGACGCTATCGGCCGCGTGTTATCGTGGGGCAACCATGCTGCGGCCTGCCAACAGCCTGCTCAATTCCTCGCGCGCGACGCAGCGGGCGAACATCAACGCCGAACGGCTCAAGATCTTTGGCCACATCGCGCGCGCGCTGAAGGGCCTCGTCAACGACGTGGCGGGAACGGCGCTCGATCTCGTCCTGCTCTGCACGCTGCCGCTCGCCTATCTGGTCGGCAGCTACCTGGTGCTCGATCTGCCGGCGCGCTGGGTGGTGCATCGCCAATCCGCGACCGGCACCGCGGCGCTGATCTTCCTCGCCGCGCTTGCGGTCTCGATCGTTTCGCTGGTGCGCTTCGCCAAGGGAGCCGAACCCATCGCGCCGGTGCGGCCGCGCTTCGCCAAGACGATGCTCGCCTTGAGCTGGCTTCTGGCGTTGCTCTGCACCGTCGGCGACGTCGTCTCCTAGCTAGAGCGCGGCGCGAAAGGCTGCGGCGGTGGCCTCGATGTCCGCGGCCGTGTGCTCGCTGGAGAGAAAGGCCGACTCGAACTGGCTGGGCGGCAGATAGACTCCCCGCTCGAGCAGGGCGCGGTGCACGCGGCCGAAGCGCGCCGTGTCCGCTCTCTTCGCACTCGGGTAATCGAACACTTCGTCCTCGGCAAAGAAGCAGGTCCACATCGATCCGGCCTGGTTCAGCTGCGCCGTCACCTTCGCGCGGCGGCATTGTTCGCGCAGCTGCTCGCAGAGGTCGGAGGTCATGCGCTCGACGGCCTCGGTGAACCCGGGCTCCGCGACCAGATCGAGCATGGCGATCCCGGCTGCCATCGCCAGTGGATTGCCGCTCAATGTCCCCGCCTGGTAGACGGGCCCCTCGGGCGCGACCTGCGCCATGATCTCCTCGCGGCCTCCGTAGATGCCGATGGGAAGGCCGCCGCCGACCACCTTGCCCAGGCAGGTCAGGTCGGGCTCGATGCCGAACTTCTGCTGCGCCCCGCCGCGCGCGACGCGAAAACCGGTCATCACTTCATCGAAGACCAGCAGCGCCCCTGCTCTCCGGGTCTCCTCGCGCAGCGCCTGGTGGAAGCCGGGGCGCGGCAAAAGCACGCCCATGTTCCCCACGACGGGCTCGACGATGGCGCAGGCGGTCTCGCGCCCGAGCGGGCCGCGGAAGTGCGCCCGCACGGCCTCGCTGTCGTTGAACGGCAGGACCGTCGTCAACGCCGCCAGCGCCGCGGGCACGCCGGGCGAGTCGGGCAGGCCGAGCGTCTCCACCCCCGAGCCGGCCCGGACCAACAGCGCATCGGTCGCGCCGTGGAAGCAGCCCTCGAACTTCACCACCCGCTCGCGCCTGGTGAACCCGCGCGCCACGCGCAAAGCGCTCTGCGTCGCCTCCGTGCCGGAGGAGACGAAGCGCAGCCTGCGCATCGAGGGCAGGAGCGCGCGCACCTTCTCGGCGAGCGCGCTCTCGCGCGCAGTCGGCGCGCCGAAGGAGGTGCCCAGCGCCGCCGCCGCGCTGACCGCGGCGACGATGCGCGGATGCGCGTGCCCGGCGAGGAGCGGCCCCCAGGAGAGGGCGTAATCGAGATACGCGTTCCCGTCCTCGTCGTAGAGGCGCGCGCCCGATCCGCGAGCGATGAAGATCGGCTCCCCGCCCACGCTCTTGAAGGCGCGGACCGGGCTGTTGACGCCTCCCGGAAAGAGGTTCTTCGCTCGCGCGAACTCGCGCCGGGAGGCGTCCAGTTTCAAGGGCTTACTTGCTGCCCAGCTCGCTCTTCGCGTCCGAGCCGTAGGCGGCGAGCTGCAGGTCCCACTGTTCCTTCTCCCCCTGGCCGGCCTTGAGCAGCTGGCGCACGGTGCCGCCGGGGACCTTGGTGTCGAGCCACCATTCGTGCGTGCCGTCGACTCCGCCGAAGACCACGTGCTTGGCGCGGAAGGTGCCGGCGGGGACGGTGACCTTCTCCATGCCTTTGGTGGCGCCGTCGACGCTGTCCTGGGAGAGCTTCTGCGCCGGATGGTAGTAGGTGGCCTCGTCGACCGGCATCTCCTTGCCCTCGGGATCGTCGGGGAACTTGGCGCGCATCCGGACGAACCGCTGCTCTTTCTTGTCGAGCAGCCCCTCGAGGACGATGGTCTTCTCCTCGTCGTCGGTCCACTTCACCTTCCACCACTGCCGGCCCTTGGCATCGTCGCCGATGTAGGCCCGCTCCAGCTTGATGGTCTTGCTGTCCTGGCCCTGGCCGGTCCAGCGAGTGTACTGGCCCGCCTTGTAGGGGACCGGGGCGATCTCGTATCCGCCCGAGGCGAAGGCGTAGGTGAAGATCACGCTCATGTACATGTTCAGGAAGGCGGGATTCATCGCCGCCAGGCCCACGCCGCCGTGCTGACCGGCAGGCATGCCGGCCGTGACGTTCGAGGCGGCGCGCTCGCCGACCGCAGAGCCGACCGTGGTGCCGGCCGATTCCGAAGCGCCGGAGAGGAACGAGTTGAAGAAGCTGCAGCCCGTCGACGCGGCGAGCAGCAGGGCGATGGCGAGCTTGCGCATGGAATGACCCCCCGAGAAGTGAGCGCGCAGGTTCCCCGGCGAGCAGGGGAACTGTCAAGGCGAGCAGGTGGGAGGGACCTTAGCGCTGCGTGGCGCGGCGCTGCGCGTAGCCGCGGTCCCAGACGGCGGAGTAGTTGTGCGGATTGACCGCGCGAGACCGGTCGAGCCGGCGCTCCGCCCGTTCGAGCGCGAACTGCACCGCGTCGGGCGAGTCGTGCCGCGCCAGCGCCGCCGTATAGGCTTTGACGGCCCCCTCGTCCTCGCCCAGCTCCGCCAGGCAGTTGCCCTTCTCGTAGAGCGCCTCGGCCGCCTTCTGCGTGCCGTGGTACTTGCGCTCCACCTTGTCGTAGGCGGCGATGGCGTCTGCGTGGCGTCCGGAGAGGTGATAGCTGGAAGCGGAGAGGAGCGCTGCGGCTGCGGCGAGCTTCGAATCGGGCCAGCGGCTCATCAACTCAGCGGCGGCGGCGCGGCCCTCGTGGAACTCTCCGCGATCGACGAGCGCCCGGGCGATCTTCAGCTGCGCCGCATCTGCGCCGGGTCGATCGGGCGCCGTGGCGACTTGATCGCGCCAGGCTTCGAGCGCGCCGCGGACATCGCCGATGCGCATGTCCAGGTCGCCCAGGCGCACGCGCGCCTCCCACGACTCGGGGGCGGTGGGGTACAGCTTGACGAGCTCCCGGTACTCGTGCGCGGCGCAGCGCGGGTCGTCGAGATAGACCGCGCAGAGATCGCCGGCCAGCTTGTGCGCTCCGCGGCGGACCAGGTCGAGCCGCTCGGTGCGCTCGTCGCCGATGGCGAGCAACACCGCGCGCGCCTCGAGGAGCGCCGCATGATGATGTCCGGAGAGAGCGAGATCGCGGGCCTGTTCGAGCCGCGATGCAGGGCCGCCGCAGGCGACCACCAACAAGGCGCAGAATCCGAGGAGAGTTCTCACGGATCATCGCGTACCATCCTCGGCAGAGGTCCGCAACGGAGCATTGGTGCTCTGGGGTAGGGCCTATTCCTCCCCGTCGGGCGGCGAGCCGTCGTCGTCTTCGCCGCCTGCCTGCTCGGTGGCGACGACCTCGGCGTCGGCCTCGCGCTCCTCGGGGACGCGAGTGGCGCCGACGACCTTCTCACCTTCCTGGGTGAGAGCCATCACGCGCACGCCCTGGGTATTGCGGCCGATGATGGAGATGTCCGCGGCGCGGCTGCGGATCAAGGTTCCCTTGTTGGTGATGAGCATCACCTGGTCGGCGTCGGTCACTTGTAGGGTTGCCACCACCTTGCCGTTGCGCTCGCCGGTCTTGATGTCGATGATGCCCTTTCCGCCGCGGTGGGTGAGCCGGTATTCCTCCAGCGCGGTGCGCTTCCCGTAGCCGTTCTCGGTGATGGTCAAGAGCGTCGTGCCGGCGCGGGCGAGCTCGGCGCCCACCACCCGGTCGCCTTCCTCCAGGGTGATGCCCTTGACGCCGAAGGCGGTGCGGCCCATCGCTCGGACCTCCTTCTGATCGAAGCGGATGGCCATGCCCTGCTCGGTACCGATGATGACGTCCTCGTCCCCCTTGGCGTGCATCACCGCGATGAGGGAGTCGTTCTCCTCGATCGAGAGCGCCTTGAGGCCGCTCGGCCGCGGGCGAGAGAAAGCCTCCAGCTTGGTCCGCTTGATCAGCCCGTTCTGGGTGGCGAAGATGATGTAGGGCCCGGCCGCGACCTGCAGCGCCTTGGCGGCGACGCGGCTCGCTTCGCTCTCCTCGGACTCCTCGCCCTCCGCGGCAGGCGGCGGGACCGATGTCTCCTCGGCAGCCGGCGCTTCCTCCTCGCCGTTCTCCTCTTTGACCTTCAGCTCCTTGACCGCCAGGAGCGCGGCGATCTTCTCGTCCTGCGCCAGCGGCACGAGGTTGACGATGTTCTTGCCGCGCGCCGCCCGCCCCGCCTGGGGCAGCTCGTGCACCTTGAGCCAGAAGATCCGCCCCTTGCTGGTGAAGATCAGCACGTAGGCGTGCGTCGAGGCGACGAAGATCTGCTCGATGAAATCCTCGTCGGAGGTGGCCGCTCCCGCTTTCCCGCGGCCGCCGCGCCGCTGCGCGCGATAGAGGCTGACGGGATTGCGCTTGACGTATCCCTGGTGGCTGAAGGTCACCACCATGTCCTCCTCGACGATCAGGTCCTCCACGGAGATCTCGGTGGCCTCGCCGACGATCGCGGTGCGGCGCGGGTCGGCGAACTGCGTCTTCACCTCGCGCAGCTCGTCCTTGATCACCCCCAGCAGGAGCTGCTCGGAGGAGAGGATGGCCTGGAGCTTGGTGATCAGCTCCTGCACCTCTTTCAGCTCGGCGAGGATCTTCTCTTTCTCCAGGCCGGTCAGCCGCTGCAGCTGCATCTCGAGGATCGCCTTCGCCTGGATCTCGCTGAGCGAATAGAGCTGCTGCAGCTGAGCGGAGGCGACCTCGCGGGTCCTGCTCGCCTTGATGAGCGCGATGATCTCGTCGATCTGGTCGAGCGCCGTCTGGTAGCCGAGCAGGATGTGCTCGCGCTCCTTCGCCTTGCGCAGTTCATAGCGGGTGCGGCGGGTGACGACGTCGCGGCGGTGGGCGATGAAGCGCTCGAGGATGGGCTTGAGCCCGAGCGTCCGCGGCTGCCCGCGATCGATGGCGAGCATGGTGGCGCCGAAGGTGTCCTGGAAGAGCGAGCTGTGCTGGTAGAGGTTGTTGAGCACCACGCCGGTGACGGCGTCGCGCTTGGTCTCGACCACGGCGCGAATGCCCTCGCGGCTGGACTCGTCGCGCAGGTCGGAGATGCCCTCGAGCTTCTTGTCCTTGACCAGCTCGGCGATGGCCTGGATGGCCCGCGCCTTGTTGATCTGGTAGGGGACCTCGGTCACCACGATCTTCTCGCGCTCGGTCTTCTTCTCGATCTCGACCTCGACCTTGGCGCGCATGCGGAGGATGCTGCGGCCCGTCTCGTAGAGGGCGCGGACGGGCCCCAGGCCGAGGAGCAGGCCGCCGGTGGGGAAGTCCGGGCCTTGGATGCCGCCCGGCAGCGTGCCGCCGATCTTCGGGTCGAGCAGGTCGCGCAGCTGCGCCTCGGGGTGGTCGATGAGCTGGATGCTGCTCTCGATCACTTCGCCCAGGTTGTGCGGCGGGATGTTCGTCGCCATGCCGACCGCGATCCCGGTCGAGCCATTGACCAGGAGATTGGGAAAGCGCGCCGGCAGCACCAGCGGCTCGGTGGTCGAATCGTCGAAGTTGGGACCGAAGTCGACGGTCTCCTTGTCGATGTCGGCCAACATCATCTCCGCCAGCCGCGTCAGGCGCGATTCGGTGTAGCGGTAGGCGGCGGCGGAGTCGCCGTCGATGGAGCCGAAGTTGCCCTGCCCGTCGATGAGCGGGGCGCGCATGTTCCAGTCCTGCGCCAGCCGGACGAGCGCGTCGTAGACGGCGGCGTCGCCGTGCGGGTGATACTTCTTCAGCACTTCGCCGACGGTGCCGGCGCACTTGGAGTAGCGCTTGTTGTGCAGCATCCCCTGGTCGAACATGGCGTAGAGAATTCTGCGGTGGACGGGTTTCAGTCCGTCGCGCACGTCGGGCAGGGCGCGCCCGACGATGACCGACATCGAGTAGTCGAGATACGCCTGGCGCATCTCGTCTTCGATGGCGACTGGAACGAGCTGGGGACCGGTTGCTTCGGCCATTCTTTTTCGCCTCTTCGGGGAGGCGGTTTTCTACCGTTTCGGGGCGGCTTTCGCCAGTTGAAAAGAGGCCGGTCTTCACTCGTGAAATCGCGGCTGAGCCCCTGCCAGGTTGGTTCCAGTAGACTGCTTCGGTGCGGAGACAGATCTGGCTCGCCGCGGCCTGCGGGGCGGCCCTGGCGCTGGTGTGCGAGTCGGGCGTGCCGGGGCTCGTCGATCCCGACGGGTTCTCGCATCTCGCTTACGCGCGCCGGCTCTGGCAGAGCGGATTCTCGCTGCGCGGCCATCCTTTCCTGCCGTACACGATCCTCGGGCAATCGAACGTCGATCTCTGGCTCGGCTTCCACTGGCTGCTGGTGCCTTTCACGGCGCTCTCCGATCTCTGGGGCGCGCGCTTGGCGGGGGCGTGCATCGCCGCCTGCGCAACGGCCGGCCTCGCTCTCGCGCTGCGGCGCGTGGGTGGCCCCTGGCTCCTTTCGCTTGCGCCCTGGGGAGTCTCGCTCCTCTTCGCGGAGCGCGGCTGCAATGCGCGGCCGGCGCATCTGACGATCCCGCTCGTTCTCGCGGAGCTGCTCGCCGGCGCGGGCCTCGTGCATCCGGGATGGGCGCTCGGCGCTGCCTTCGCTCATGGACTGCTGCATCTTTCCGCGCCGCTCTCGCCGCTGTTCGCGCTTTTGGGTCTCGCCGGAGCGCGCCTCGCGCGCGACAAGGGATCGCCGCGCGCGCTGCTCTGGAGCATCGCCGGCCTCGCGCTCGCGCTCCTCGTCCGGCCCGACCGCGCCCTGTATCCGGCGCTCGCGGCGCTGATCAGCACGACGGCACTCTCGGCCCGGCTGCCGCACACCGGCGCCGAGCTGCTCTTCGGTGGTCCTCTCTTTTTTCTGGGTCAAACCTGGCCGGCCCTCGCGCTGCTCGCTTTCGCTCTCTGGCGGATGCGAGGCGAGCCGTGGCGAATTCCGGCGCGCAGCGCGGCGCTGATCGGCGCGGCCGCGGGCGCGCTCTTGTGCATCGGCAACCTGCGCTTCGTCGACTACTGCGTTCCGCTGATGGTTCTCGCAGTGGGCGCCTTCTGGCGCAGAACGCTCCTGCCCGCCGCACCTCTGGCCCTGCTCTTCGCCTTGCATCTGCCGCAGATCTGGCGAGACGGCAGCGCGTACATCGATCCGCCCGAGACCTACGCGCGCATCGCCCGGGCGGTCCGCGCGCGCGTGCCGCCGGGAGAGCTGATTTTCACCGACGATCCGTTCGTCACCGAGGTCTTTCTCTCGGTGCTCCCCGAGTACCGATACATCGTCGCCTACGACCCGGGCTTGCTCTGGCTCGCCTCACCGCCGCTCTTCTGGCTCTGGCATCACGGCGCGACCGAGGCGATCGAGTGCGCATCGCGCGACTGCCCGCCGCAGCCGGCCTCGGGCGCAGCCGCCGCCCGCGTGCTGGGCGAGTTCAGGACGCGTTGGGCGATCACTTCCATGCCCCGCGGCCGGCGTTCGATGCAGGAGGTGATGGCCGGCGACGGGGAGCGCTTCACCTTCGTGGCGCTCGCGCCTGGCAGCGCCTACGGCCTCTATTTCTTCGAGCTGCGGGGAAAGCGGTAGAATCGCTCCATGCCCAACGTCGACATCGGGAAACAGGCGCTCGAGGCAACCGATCTGGAAGAGGCCAAGGCGCTCATCCGCGAACGGCGGCTGCGAGGCGCCGGAGGGACGCCGGGAGGGATCGGCACCTTCTTCTCCGGCCTCGCCCTGGCGGTATTGGGCGGATACCTGGTGCTGAACCAAGTGCAGGTCTCGTCGTCGTTCGGCTTCTTCGGGATGTGGGGCATGGGCAGGCAGGCGGGGTTCGGGTTGACGATGCTGCCGCTGCTGATCGGCATCGGCGTGCTCTTCTTCGACGGCAAGAGCAAGATCGGCTGGATCCTCTCCGCGGGCGGCCTCTTGACCATCCTCGCCGCGGTCCTGATGAGCCTCTCCATCCACTGGTCGCAGACCAGCCTCTTCAACACTTTGCTCATGTTCGGCATGCTCGCCGGCGGCCTCGGGCTGATCGCCCGCTCGCTCCGCCCATACCCGTCCGAAGAGCCCTAGAGATTGTCCAGGTGCCGGCGGGCCTCGCGGCCGGCCTCGCTGCGCGGGTCGGCCTCCTCGGCTTTCTCGAAGTAGTCTCGCGCAGCCGCCTTGTCGCCCTTGAGCTTCAGCGCGATGCCCTTGCCGAGCAGCGCGCCGGCGTGGCGCCGGTCCATCGTCAGCGCCTTGTCGAACTCGGCGACGGCTTTCTCCAGCTCTCCGTCGGCGAGCAGCTGCCGGCCCTTCTCGACGAGGTGGTCGGCGTTGGAGACGAACTCGACCTCGAGCACGGCCTTGCCCAGCACATGCGCGATCACCACCCGCAACGGGCCGAACCACCAGAAGCTCGCCACCTCTGCCGCGGCGACGGCCGCGATGGGCAGCTCGGCGACCTGCTTGCCGCGGAACTTGATGCGCACGCGAGTGTGCTGGCCTTTGGCCATCAAGTCGCGCGCCTGGGCGCTCACTCTATTGAAGGCCTCGTCCAGGCCGGCGGAAAGATCGACCGCCATCTTCCGCGCCGTCTCGCCCGCTTCCTTGGCGCGCGGCCCGGCCGCGTCAGCCAGCTCGCGGAGCTTGCGCGCGGCGCGGTCGGCGAGGTCGCTCCACTCGCCGCCGCCGTTTGTCTTCGGCGACGGACCCGGCGTGGGTCGCCTGACTCTCCGTCTGACTTTCTTGCGGTGGGGTTTCGCCTCGGGCATGTCGGCCCTCCGGCCTGATACTATGCGCGCAGGGCCGCCATGACGATGTTTTCCGAAAGCCTCCGCGCCTTCCTCAAGCCGGTGGCCGCCTTCCTCGACGATCCCGAGGTGAGCGAGATCCTCATCAACGGGCCGCGCGAGGTCTGGGTGGAGCGGCACGGCAAGCTGCAGCGCACCGAGGCGACCTTCAGCGAGGACGGCCTGCTCGCGGCGGCGCGCAACATGGCGCAGTACGTGGGGCGGCCCCTGACGGAGGAACGGCCGCGGCTCGACGCTCGCCTGCCCGACGGGAGCCGCATCCACGTCGTGCTCGCGCCGATCGCGCGGCGAGGGACGACGATCGCCATCCGCAAGTTCTTCCCCGATCGGCTGACGGCGGCGAAGCTCCTTACGATGGGCTCCTTGACGCCGAGGATGGCGCGGCTGCTCGAGGCGGCGGTCGGGCTGCGGCTCAACATCGTCGTCGCGGGCGGCACCGGTTCGGGGAAGACTTCGCTGCTCAATGTGCTCTCGCAGTTCATCGCTCCCGACGAGCGCATCCTCACCATCGAAGACTCTGCCGAGCTGCAGCTGCAGCAGCCACACCTGGTTCCCTTCGAGAGCCGGCCCGCCGACAAGATGGGCAAGGGCCAGGTGGACATCGGCGACCTGCTTCACTCGGCGCTGCGGATGCGGCCCGACCGCATCGTCGTCGGCGAAGTGCGCGGCGGCGAGGCCTTTCATCTCTTGCAGGCGATGAACACCGGCCACGGCGGAACGCTCACCACTGCGCACGCCAACACCCCGGTCGATACGCTGCGGCGGATCGAGTCGCTCTGCCTCTTGAGCGGAGTCGATCTCCCGCTGCGGGCGGTGCGCGCGCAGGTGGCGAGCGCGGTCCATCTGGTCGTCTGCTGCGAGCGGTTCGCCGACGGGTCGCGCAAGATCACCCACGTCACGGAAGTGCTGCCGCTCGACGAGCAGGGCGAGTATCGCGCGCAGGACCTGGTGCGCTTCGAGCAGAGCGGCAAGGCCGACGACGGCCGGCTGCGCGGGCGATTCGTCTTCACCGGAGCGACGCCTTCGTGGTCCGGGCGGCTCGCCGGCAATGGATATGGCGACATCGCGTTCGAGGCCGGGAGTGAAGAAGCCGACACGCCGGGGCCGCAACGCAAGATCGACGTCGCGCCGCTGCCCTCCGTCCAGCTCGACCCTGAGCTGCAGCGCGAAGTGGACGAGCGGCTGCCGAACGAGAGCACGCTCATCACCCGCAATCCGCTCACCAGCCGCGACGAGGACACCCAGCCCGGCAAGCGCAGAAGGAGCTGATGCCCGTCCACCGCGAGCGCGTCGATCCGGTCCGCGACGAGGAGCATCTGGGGCTCGTCCACCGGCGCTGGCTCCTGCCCGACGACGTGCAGCGGCCGGTCTCGCTGCAGCAGGCGGGGCGGCTGTGGCGCGGGCTGCTCGAGCTGGCGGTGCTCGACGCGGGCCAGGAAGCGCTGGTGCGCAGGCTGCGGCCGGGGGGCGCGGCCGAGGAGCTCGAGATGCCGGCGGCCGCGAGCAGCGGAGCGCTCCTCGGCGGATCGGGCGCGGCGAATCTGGTGACGCAGGTGACCTGGACCGACGACGAAGAGCGCCGCGATCCCTACGCGCTCGAGGGCGAGCCCGACCCGCCCGGCTACCGCGATTACACGCTCTACGCCATCGATGCCGCGGCCTGGCTGCTCTTGCCCATCGTCCCACTGGCCCGGCTGTGCGCCGCTTGCGGCAGGCGGGCGGCGCTGGAGCTGCCGCGCTTCGGCGATGGCGCCATCCTCGATCTCTCGCTCGTGTGCTCCTGCGGCGCCGCCTTCGATCTCGGCCGCGACAAGGCCGAGCTGAAGGGCGGAGCGGTCTTCCTCCTCGAAGAGCTCGCCTGCCGCGCAGCGCTCTCCATCGAGCTGCCGCGCGCGCCACAGAGCGAGGAGCTGCCCGACGCGCAGCTTGCGCAGCTCCTGCGCGAGGCCTTCGGCGGAACGGACGAGCTGGCCGACGACGCCGTCGCGCCCGCGGAGTGACTCAGAACCGGCGCGTCGCGACGAGCGCGCGCGCAGCGGCCCGTTCGACGTGCGCCCGCACGGCCTCGTACTCGGGGTCTTCCGGCCGCATCGACTGCAACTTCTTCTGCCGCTCGGCCAGCTCCTTTTCCGCCCGCGCCGGATCGAGCTCCTCGGCGCGCACCGCTTCCTCGACCAGCACGCGGACCTGGTCCTCGCTCACCTCCGCGAAGCCCTCCCCGACCGCGTAGCGCTGCTCATTTCCGCCCTGCACCAGCGTCAGCTGGCCGGCAGCCAGCGCGGCGATGAGCGGCGTATGGCCCGGCCGCACGCCGAAGCTGCCCTCCACGCCGGGCAGCCGGACCTCATCGGCCTCGACCGTGAGCACCCGCCGCTCAGGGGTGACGATCTCCACCTTGAGCATCAGCGCGCCAGCTCTTTCGCCTTTTCCCCCGCCTCGTCGATGTCGCCGACCATGTAGAAGGCCTGCTCGGGCAGATTGTCGTGCTTGCCATCGAGCACCTCCTCGAAGGAGCGGATGGTGTCCTCCAGCTTGACGTATTTGCCCTTCATGCCGGTGAACTGTTCGGCCACCGCGAAGGGCTGGGAGAGGAAGCGCTGGACCTTGCGCGCCCGCGCCACCGTGAGCTTGTCGTCGTCGGAGAGCTCGTCCATGCCGAGGATGGCGATGATGTCCTGCAGCTCCTTGTAGCGCTGCAAGACCACCTGCACCCGGCGCGCGACGCGGTAGTGGCGCTCGCCGACGACCTGCGGGTCGAGGATGCGGCTGGTGGAGTCGAGCGGGTCCACCGCCGGATAGATGCCGATCTCGGTCAGGCCGCGGGAGAGCACGGTGGTGGCGTCGAGATGCGCGAAGGTCGTGGCCGGCGCCGGATCGGTCAGGTCGTCGGCGGGCACGTAGATCGCCTGCACGGAGGTGATGGCGCCCTTCTTGGTGGAAGTGATTCGCTCCTGCAACTCGCCCATGTCGGTGGAGAGAGTCGGCTGGTAGCCCACTGCGCTGGGGATGCGGCCGAGAAGCGCGGAGACCTCCGACCCGGCCTGGGTGAAGCGGAAGATGTTGTCGATGAAGAGGAGCACGTCGCGCCCTTCCTCGTCGCGGAAGTATTCGGACATGGTGAGCGCCGACAGCGCCACGCGGGCGCGAGCGCCGGGCGGCTCGTTCATCTGCCCGAAGACGAGCACGCACTGGCTCTTCTCCAGATTTTCCGTGTTGATGATCTTCGACTCGATGAATTCGTTGTAGAGGTCGTTTCCCTCGCGGGTGCGCTCGCCGACTCCGGCGAACACCGAGAATCCGCCCCGCTGCTTGGCGACGTTGTTGATCAATTCCTGGAGCAGCACCGTCTTGCCCACGCCGGCGCCGCCGAACAGGCCGATCTTGCCGCCGCGCAGGTAAGGGGCGAGCAGATCGATCACCTTGATGCCGGTCTCGAACGCCTCCGTCTTGACGTTCAGGTCGACGAATGGAGGCGGCTCGCGGTGGATGGGCATGCGGCGGGTCGCCTTGATCGGCCCGCGCTCGTCGACGGGCTCGCCGATGACGTTGGCGATGCGGCCCAGCGTTTCCTTCCCCACCGGAACGGTGATTGGCGCGCCGGTGTTCTTCACCGGCTGCCCGCGTACAAGGCCCTCGGTCGAGTCCATGTCGATGCAACGCGCGAGGTTCTCGCCCAGATGCTGCGCGACCTCCACCGTGAGGTTGTCGGACTGGTTGGAGATGCCGGGGTTGGAGAGAGTCAGCGCGGTGTAGATCTCGGGGAGGGAGCCAGGCGGGAACTCCACGTCGACGACCGGCCCGATCACCTGCATCACCTTGCCGTTCTTCTGCAGCTCGCTCTTTGCGACGGCCATGGGGTTCCTTACTTGAGCGCCTCGGCGCCGGAGACGATCTCCATCAGCTCCTTGGTGATCGCCGCCTGGCGGGCGCGGTTGTACTCGAGGGAGAGGCGGCCGATGATCTCGGTCGCGTTCTTGGTGGCGGAATCCATCGCGGTCATGCGCGCGCCGTGCTCGCTGGCTTCGCTCTCGAGCAGCGCACGCCACATCTGCACCGCCAGCTGCCGCGGCAAGAGGTGCTCGAGCACGCGCGGCCGGCTGGGCTCGTAGATGTGCTCGGGCGTGACCAGCGACTTCTCGCCGGCCTGCTTCGGCGGCTGCGAGGCAACGATGGGCAAGAGCTGCACCAGCGTGATCTGCTGGGCGATGGCGCTCTTGAACTGGTTGTAGAGGAGATAGACGGCGTCGAGCTCCTTCTTCTGATACTCGGCGATCAGGTCGTCGGCCACTTCCTTGGCCATGCCGAAGCGCAGCTTGCCGAAGAAGCCGAGGTAATCCTTGCGCGTCTGGATGCCGCGCTTGCGGGCGAAGTCGCGGCCGCGCCGGCCGATCGTGGAGAACTGCACGCTCTCGAAGCGCGGCCCCTCTTCGACGAGAAAGCGCTGGGCGCGGCGGACGACGTTCGAGTTGAAGCCGCCGCACAGCCCGCGGTCGGAGGTGAGCAAGACCACCTCGACGCGCTTCGGCTCGCGCACCTCCATCAGGGGATGCGGCGGGAGCTCGGCCTCGGCGCGCGCCTTGACCAGGGACCCGAGCAGCTCGTCGAGGAGCTGCGCGTAGGGCCGCGCCCGCAGGACGGCGTCCTGCGCACGCCGCAGCTTGGCCGCCGCCACCAGCTTCATGGCCTTGGTGATCTTCTGCGAGTTCCGCACCACCTTGATGCGGCCGCGGATGGTGCGCAGGGAGGCCATCTAGGCCTTGGCGCCCGGCGTGAAGACGTCCTTGAATTCGCCGAGCGCGGCGTCGAGCACCTTGCGGATGTCGTCGGTGAGGTCCTTCTTCTCCCGCAGCGTGCGGGGGATCTCCGGATGGCGGGTGTCGAGGAACTCGACCAGCTCGCTCATGTAGCGCTGCACCTCGGAGACTTCGAGGTTGCGGATCCAGTTCACGCCGCTCGGGTCGCGCTGCGTGCCGGCGTAGATCTGGATGATCTGCTTCTCCACCGGCATGGGGACGTACTGCCCCTGCTTGAGGATCTCGGTGAGCCGCGCGCCGCGCGCCAGCGCTTCCTGCGTGGCCTTGTCGAGGTCCGATCCGAATTGCGAGAAGGCGGCCAGCTCGCGGTACTGGGCGAGCTCGAGCCGCATGGTGCCGGCGATCTTCTTCATCGCCTTGATCTGCGCGTTGCCTCCGACGCGCGAGACCGAGATGCCGACGTTGATGGCCGGCCGCTGGCCTGCGTAGAACAAGTCGGTCTCGAGGAAGATCTGTCCGTCGGTGATGGAGATGACGTTGGTCGGGATGTACGCCGAGACGTCGCCCGCCTGCGTCTCGATGATCGGCAACGCGGTGAGCGAGCCGCCGCCGCGCTCGTTGCTCATCTTGGCGGCGCGCTCGAGCAGGCGGCTGTGCAGGTAGAAGACGTCGCCCGGATAGGCCTCGCGCCCGGGCGGCCGGCGGAGAAGCAGCGAGAGCTGCCGGTACGCGACTGCGTGCTTGGAGAGGTCGTCGTAGATGATGAGCGCGTGCTGGCCGCTGTCGCGGAAGAACTCGCCCATCGTCACGCCCGCGTAGGGCGCGATGAACTGCAGCGGCGCCGGGTCGGAGGCGCTGGCCGACACCACCGTCGTGTAATCCATCGCGCCGAACGAGTTGAGCTTGTCGACCACCCGCGCCACCGTCGACTGCTTCTGCCCGACGGCGACGTAGATGCAAAAGACGCCCTGCCCCTTCTGGTTGATGATGGTGTCGACGGCGACTGCGGTCTTGCCCGTCTGCCGGTCCCCGATGATCAGCTCGCGCTGCCCTCGGCCGATGGGGATCATCGCGTCGATGGCCTTGATCCCCGTCTGCAGCGGCTCCTTGACCGACTGGCGCACGACGATGCCCGGCGCCTTCACCTCGACCTTGCGGCGCGTCTCGCTGGCGATGGGCCCTTTCCCGTCGATGGGCAGGCCGAGCGCGTTCACCACCCGGCCCACCATCCCCTGCCCGACGGGCACGTCGGCGATGCGGCCGGTGCGCTTGACGATGTCGCCCTCGCGCAGCTCCTGGTTCTCGCCCATCAGCGCCACGCCGACCGAATCCTCCTCGAGGTTGAGCACCAGGCCCATCAGGTTGTGGGGGAACTCGACCAGCTCGCCGGCCATGACGCCTTCGAGGCCGTAGACGCGGGCGATGCCGTCGCCAGTGGAGAGCACCGTGCCGGTCTCGCTCACCTCGACCTGCTTGCCATAGCCTTTGATCTGCTCGCGCAGGATGCGACTGATCTCATCGGCGCGGATTTCCATGTCTGGTAAAGCTCCTTTGCGGTAGCGGCTAGAGCGGCGCTCGCTTCAATTCCTCGCGCATGCGCTCGAGCTGCGTGCGCAGGCTGCCGTCGAAGAGGGTGGCCCCGACCTGCGTGACCACGCCGCCGATGATCGAGGGATCGGTTCGGGAGTCGAGAAGGATGGTGCGTCCGGTCATGCGCGCGATGGCCTCGCGCAGCCGCTCCAGCTCGTCCTTGCTCAGCGGCGCGGCGGCGGTGACGGTGGCGCGAACGCGGCTTTCCTGTTGGTCGACCATCGATCGATAGGCGCGGACGATGCCAGTGAGGTCGCCGGCGCGCTGTCGATCGACGAGCAGCCGGAGGAAGCTGACCACCATGGGCGAGAGCGACAGGCCCTTGGCGAGCGCGTTGACCGCGGCGTGGCGCTGCTCCTGGCTGTAGCCGGGATTCTTGAGGACGGCGCCCGCCTCGGGGCTCTGGTCGAGCGCACGCACGACTGCCTCCAGCTCGTCGCCATACAGCTCGTGGCGCGCCTCTTCGAGGCCGAGCGAGAAAAGCGCGCGGGCGTACCGTCGTGCGACGCTGGAGGCGATCACCGCAGCAACACTCCCTTGAAAAGACGCGGCTTCCTAGCACGCGGGGTGTAATGGGTCAATGCAGTGCGCCGCCTGCGGCGTCTCGCTTCGCACCCTAGATTCGCGGCATGAAAGTCATCATCCAGGGCAAGCAGATGCGCCTCAGCCCCGGGCTGAAGCGCTACGCCGAGGAGCACGTCGTGCAGCCGCTCCGCCGCTTCTACGACAACGAAGCGGCCGAGCTGCGCGTCGAAGTAGGCAAGGTCAACGGCAACCGCGGCGAAGCGAAGGAATGCCATCTCACGTTCCATATGCCGGGGGCGAAGACCATCCAGATCGAGCAGACGCTCCCCGACGTGTTCGGCTGCCTCGATGTGGCCGGCGACCGGCTGACGCGGACCGCGCGGAAGGCGCTCGATCGGATGCGCTGGCCCAAGGGACGCCGCAAGTACCGGCCCCTCGGAACGGTCGCCGCGGAGGGCGGCGTGCCCTCGGGCATGCTCGAGGACCTGCCCAACGGACCCTCGTTGGAGAAGATCTCCCGGCGCGTCCGGCGCAAGCGGTAGAGAGACGCACTCCCCTTGACGGCGGCGCGGGCTGTCTTACCTTGGCCCGCGTCGAAGGGACGGCCAAGCGGCCGATCCCACAGAGGGTTTTTGCAATCCAACAAGAGGAGGAAAATCATGGCCATCGTTCGTAACGACCCGTTCCGGGACCTGCTCACGCTCCAGGATCAGCTCTTCCGCACTTTCGATTCCGCCTATCGCGGCCGTCAGCAGGAAGAGCAGACCATGACCGCCACCTGGTCGCCGCTGGTGGACATCTACGAGGACGCCGACGGCATCACCCTCAAGGCCGAGCTGCCGGAGGTGGACGCCAAGGACGTCGAGATCCTCGTCGAAGGCAACACGCTCACCCTCCGGGGCGAGCGCAAGCTGGAGAAGAGCGAAGAGCGCAACAACTATCACCGCATCGAGCGCGTCTACGGCACCTTCAGCCGCAGCTTCACCCTGCCCAGCACGGTGGACCTCGAGCACATCACCGCCGAGAGCAAGGACGGCGTCCTGAAGGTCTTCCTGCCCAAGAAGGCGGAGACCAAGCCGCGGCAGATCAAGGTGCAGGTCGACACGGCGCGCGCCTCGCAGTCGGCGCCGGTCAGCAAGCAGTAAGCAAGGCGGCTTCGGGGCTTCGGCCCTCAGCTTTCAGGCGCATCGCCTGAGGTCTGAGGGTCCGAGGCCCTATCTTTTCATCGGCGCAGAGTGAGAAGCGCCGGTCGTATCCATCTTGCAGGTGCCCTCGAAAAAGACTCCGCGCTCGATGACGACCGTGGCGGTGGTGATGGTGCCGCGCACCTTGGCGGGCGCCTTCAGCTCGATCGACTTGGTGGCCTTGGCGTCGCCGCTGTAGTCGCCCAGGCAGACGAGCGTGCCGACCTGAACGTTCGCCTTCACCTCGGCCCCTTCGCCGATGATCAGCGTATCGGTCGAGACGATCTCGCCGCTGAACTTCCCGTCGATACGGACGGTGCCCTCGAAAAGCAGCTTGCCCTCGAACTGGCTGCCCTTGCCGAGCAGCGCGTTCAATTCAGGGCCGCGCGAGGGCGTGGGGAGCTGGGAGAGGTTGGTGGGCGGCGGCGGGGAAATGGGGGTGGTCGTTGTCTGGGCCATGTCGGCCTGTTCTAACAGATCGCGCGGCGGACGCATTTCACTTGAAGGCGACGGCAGCGAGGATCAAGAGGACGAGCGCCTCCCCGGTGATGAATCCGGAGGCGAGCGGAGTGTTGTAGACCGTCTCGGTCCTCGGGCTGAGCCGGCTCCAGAGCGCGGAAGCAACGCCGCCGATCACCATCGGGACCACGGCAAAGCCGGGGATGAGCATCCCCAGGCCGACGGCGGTGGGCGAGGGGATGAAGCGCCCGAACTTCGCGTTGCCCTCGAGCAGGGTGAGCACCACGCCGACGACGAGGGCGATGAGCAGGGCGTACAGCGCGCTCGCCGGCAGCGCGCCGAAGCCTTTGGCGAGCAGCTCGGCGAATCCCGCCCACTTGACGCTGATGGGCGAGGAGAGACCCCCCTGCCCGCCCACTCCGTACTTGTCGCGCACCATGGGGTAGGCGATCGCGACGGCGAGCGCGCCGACCGGCACGCCGATCAGCTGCAGGATGGTCAGGTTGCGGTTGGTGGAGCCGACGATCTTCCCCGCCCGATAGTCCTGCATCAGGTGCTCGCCGTTGGCGGCCACTGCGCCGCTCATCCCCGATCCGATCATGTTGATGGGCACGTGCCCCGGCGCGAGCACGGCGAAGACCGCCTGCATGACGTTGGCCATGGCGCTGATCGGGGCCCAGTTGGTCTCTCCCAGGACCCGGATGCCGACCAGCATGAGGACGAGCGAGAGCCCCACCGAGACAAAGGAGAGCCAGAGGGGAAATCCGAGCGAGATCTTCTGCACCGCCGCCAGCGTGATGGCGCAGGCGATCGCGCCCCACAGCACCCACTTGATGGGGAAGTCGCCGGTCTGATCGACGTCCTTGCTGCTCAGGCCGCGGAAGGTCTTGGCGATCACCTTCCACTTCAAGACGAGCGCGGCGAGGCCCCCCGCGACCATCAACCCCGTGGCCGGCCACATGATCCACCGCTGCAGGACGAGATTGAAGGTCAGCGCCGGCACGAGCCCGGCGCGGAACAACGGCTCGGGCGCAACGATCCAGGCGAGGGTCATCCCCAGCCCCATCGAGAGCGTGACGCGCATGCCGATGAGAAGGCCGGCGCCGAGCGAGAGCACGCCGAGCTCGCTGCCGATGCGCAGCGCATCGGCATTCTTGGTGATGAAGTTGAAGGCGATGGTCTCGGGAATCCACCCGAACGTCTGCCGTGCGAGCGTGAAGAAGGCGCTGAGGGCGCCGCCGATCCCCAGCGCGGCCACACGCGGGCCGGCCTGCTTGGGCCCTTCGTCGAGGACGAGCAGCGTCTCGCCCGCCGCCGTACCGTCGGCGAAGGTGAGGTTTTCCTGGTCGATGTAGTGCTTGCGCAGAGGCACCGCGAGCAGCACGCCGAGCAGCCCGGAGGGCGCGAGCCAGGCGAAGATCTGCGGGCTGCTCAGATGCAGATCGAGGATCCCGCGCTGGTTGAGCATGTCGATGGCGGCGAGGACCACCGCCATGAAGCCGACGCCGCTGCCGGCGGCGGTGCCGGCGGTCTGCACCAGGTTGTTCTCCCAGCGCGTCCCGCGTACGCCGGTGACCAGGCCCATCAGCGAGATGGCGATGAAGCCGAGGAAGGCGCTCACCACCGAGATGTTCGGGCCGTAACCGACCTTGAGGACGACGACGGGCTCAGCCGCGCCCATCAGCGCCGCCACGACGATCGCGACCGCGACTGCGCGCGCGGTCAGCTCCCGCCGTCGCGGCGCGGGCGCAGCGGCCTTGGACGGCTTTGCCGGCTGGTGTGAGCGCTGCCCGGGAGCGGGCGCCTCCAGCGCGCCGGCGTCTTCGGTCGCCATCGTCAGCCCAGAATGCCGGCGAGAATGCGGTCCAGCTCGGAGAGGCTGCCGTAGCGGATCTCGAGCGCGCCCCGGCCGCCCTTGTCCTTCAACTGCACCCTCGCACCGAGCTTGCGCTGCAGCTTTTCCACCAGGTGCCTCACCTGCGCGCTCTGCTGCCCCTTGCGCTTCGGCCCGGCCAGCCGATGGCCCTTGAGCCGCTGCACCAGCGCCTCGACCGCGCGGACGGAAAGGTTCTCGGAGATGACCTTCTCGGCCGCCTTCCTCAAGGTGGCCTCCTCGGGAATGGCGAGCAGCGCGCGCGCGTGGCCCATGCTCAGATCGCCGCGGACGATGGCCTCCTTGATCGCCTCTGGCAAGCGCAACAGGCGCAGGGTGTTGGTCACCGTCGAGCGGTCCTTCCCGACGCGGGCGGCCAGCTCCTCCTGGGTGAGGCCGTGCTCCTCGATCAGGCGCTTGAAGGCTTCCGCCTCCTCGATGGGGTTGAGGTCCTCGCGCTGGATGTTCTCGATCAGGGCGACCTCGAAGGCCTCCTTGTCGGTCATCTCGCGGATCATCGCGGGCACTTCGCGCAGGCCCGCCTTCTGGGCCGCCCGCCAGCGGCGTTCCCCGGCGACGATGGCATAGCCGCTGCCGCTCTTGCGGACGATGAGGGGCAGGAGCACGCCCTTGCTGCGGATCGACTCGGCCAGCTCCTCGAGATGGCGCTCGTCGAGATGGCGGCGCGGCTGTCCGCGCTGGGCGACGATCTCCTCGATGGGCAGGTGGAGAACGCCTTTGCGCTCGGCGGGCGTGGCGCCGGGGATCAGCGCTCCCAGGCCTTTGCCCAGGGCGGGCCGCTTCAGCTGCGCTTTCGCTTCGATGGGGTGCTCCTTTCTACTCAGGGCGAAGAGCACGTCTGACAACCTCGACCTGCAACTCCACAAGCGTAGCCCCTGAGCCGCCTGCGGCCGGGGCTAGGCGCGCCTGGCCGCTTTCTTTTCCTCGCCCGTCTCGCGGGCGTGGCGCTGCAGCATCTCCTCGGCCAGCGCCAGGTAGCTCTGCGCGCCCTTCGACTCGATGTCGTAGAGCAGCGCCGGGCGGCCGTGGCTGGGCGCTTCGGAGAGGCGCACGTTGCGGGGGATGACGGTCTGGTAGACCTGCCCGGGCAGATGGCCCTGCACGTCGGTCATCACCTGACGGGCGAGGTTGTTGCGCGCGTCGAACATGGTCAGGACCACGCCCTCGAGGGCGAGCGAGCGGTTGAGGCGGGCGCGGATCAGCTCGATGGTGCGCAAGAGCGAGCCCAGGCCCTCGAGCGCGTAGTACTCGCACTGCAGCGGAACGAGCACGCGGTCCGCGGCGACCAGGGCATTGATGGTGAGCAGGCCGAGCGAAGGCGGGCAGTCGATGAAAATGTAGTCGTACGCGCCGCGGACCGATTCGAGGGCGCGGCGCAGCCGGCTCTCGCGCTCTTCTTCGCCGACGAGCTCCAGCTCGGCGCCGACCAGGTCGGCGCTGGCGGGGGCGAGAAAGAGATGGGGGATCTCGGTGGGGATCTGCGCGTGGCGCACCTCGGCATCGCCGATCATGGCGTGGTAGACGGTGGGCCGATCGGTCAGCTCCCGCGAAATCCCCAGGCCGCTCGTGGCGTTGCCCTGCGGGTCGAGGTCGACGAGGAGCACCCGCCGCTCTTGCGCCGCGAGCGAGGCCGCCAGGTTGACCGCGGTGGTGGTCTTGCCGACTCCGCCCTTCTGGTTGACCACTGCCAAGACCAGCGACACGCCGCCCCCGTGGTGGGCCTCGATGGTGCGCGAGTACCACGGCGGTCCGACGGCCCGCAAGCCGCCCGAGCGACCGATGGATCGCCGGAGGGAAAGGATCGATCACCGGTCAGCGGCCGCGGGACAGCTGGGTTCCACGTGAAACGTCGGACCGGCCAAGCCCGACTTCCGTCTCTCCGAACCCCCCTTCCGCACGGGCCGCGCGGCGCTCATCTTGAGAGGCCCAAAGCGACGGAGGACTTGATGAAGATCGCCTGCCTGCTCGGCCAGGGTTTCGAGGATTCCGAGTTTCGTATCCCCTATGACCGGCTCAAGAAGGAGGGCTACCAGGTCGACGTCATCGGCGCCAAGGCCGGCGAGGAGCTGAAGGGCTCCAAAGGCAAGGAGAGAGTCAAGGTGGAGAAGTCGATCGATCAGGTCAAGGCCGAAGATTACGACGCGCTGCTCATCCCCGGCGGCCAGTCTCCCGACCACCTTCGCGTCGACAAGCGCTTCGTCGACTTCGTCCGGGCGTTCGAGGAGGGCGGCAAGCTGATCGCCGCCGTTTGCCACGGTCCGCAGCTGCTCATCGCTGCCCACCTCGTCAAAGGCCGCACCCTGACCGCCTGGGCCACCATCCAGGACGACCTCGAGCAGATCGGGGCCAACGTCAAGGACGAACCGGTGGTGCGCGATCGAAACTGGATCACCAGCCGCAAGCCCGACGACCTCCAGGCCTTCTCCGACGCCATCGTCGAGGCCCTCGAGGGACCGGGCGCCGAAGACCGCACCGCCCGCGGCTCGCAGCCGACAGCACATCCCTGACCCGCTTCAGCTGGCTCCCGCAGCGGATTCCCATGGGGGGAGCAGCTCAATCGTGACGGTAGATGGCCAGGCGCCGCTGGGCGCCGGAGACCGGCAGCTGATAGCCGAGCTCCTGCTGCAGCGTGAGCTCCCCGATCCGATCAGGCGCCTCGTCGGCGGGGCCGAGCATGCAGATGGCGACTCCGCCGGGGAGCACGTAGTGCTCCGCCAGCGCCAGCCATTCATCCGGCGCGGCGGTTGCGCGCGCCACGGCGGCGTGGACACGGGGAAGATCCTCGCGCGAAGGATTGCCCTCCAGCCGGACCGCCACCGCTTTCACCCGCGGCAGCCGCAGCTCGGCGAGAGCGTTCTTGAGAAAAGCCACCTTCTTCTGCACCGAGTCGACGAGGACCACCTCGAGATCCGGCCGCGCGATGGCCACGGGAATCCCCGGGAATCCTCCTCCGCTGCCGGCATCCAGCAAGCTCCCTTGCGGCAAGACCGGCGCCAGCGCGAGCGAGTCGAGCACGTGCTTCTCGGCGATCTCGGCGGGATCGGTGATGGCGGTCAGGTTGATCGACTTGTTCCATTTCAAGAGCAGATCGACGTGGCGACCGAGCAGCTTGAGCTGTTCGGCGCTGAGGCGGAGTCCCATGACGGCCGCGCCCTGCTCGATGGCTTTGAGAGCCGCCACGTCCACGGTCAGTCCGCGAAGACGCCGAAATGGCCGAAGTCGAGGACGAGCCGATGCGGCCGGCCGGCGCTGATCCCGACCACCTGCACGCGCACGAAGGCGCCTCCTTTCGCCTGGGCGACGCAGGCGTCGAGCAGCTCCTGCAGCGTCCGGAACTCGATCGCCTCCTCCCGATACCCGCCTTCCTCCTGCGGCTGCGAACGGGCCACGAACAGGGTTCCCTCGATGGCCTCGCCCATCAATCCCCCCGGCGGCCGTGGCTGCGGATGGCCTGTTCGACGTCGTCCTCGTGCTCGGCCAGGTACGCTTCCACCTCCTCGTCGGTGACTCCGAGATCGCGGAGGATCCCCTGGTAGAGGGTGGAGGTCGCGGATGCCTCCGCGCTGCGCTTGCGCAAGACCGCCTTGACCACGGCGGCGCCGAAGAGCGGGTTCCTCCTCGCTTTGCGCCCCGACGCGGCCATGGTCAGACCGGCAGCTTGGCTCGCGCCGCGTCGCGCGGTCCTTCGCCCTTCTTCTTCATCTCGATCGTCTGCCCGCCCGCCGGCGGGGGGCGGATGGCGCGGCGCAGATACATCTGCTGGGCGATGGAGAGGATGTTGTTGGTGAAGATGTAGAGGGTCAGCCCCGAAGGCAGAGTGAGCATGAGCAGCGAGAAGAAGCCGCTCATCACGTAGCCCATCGTCTTCTGACTCGGGTTCGACATCGGCGCCGGGGTCAGGACCTGCGTGAGGATCATGGTGATGCCCATCGCCACTGGCAGGATGTAATACGGATCAGGAGCCGTCAGATCGTCGAGCCAGCCGCGGATGAAGGGGGCGTTGTACAGCTCCACCGAGACTTGAAGGGTGGTGTAGAGCGCGAACCAGATGGGCATCTGGATGAGCATCGGCAGGCAGGACCCCATCGGGTTCACGCCGTGCTCCTTGAAGAGCTTCATCTGCTCGAGGTTCTGGCGCTGGGTATCGCCGGCGTACTTCTTCTTCATCTCCTCCAGCTGGGGCTGGATGCGCTGCATCTCCTGCATCGACTTCATCGACTTGTGCTGCAGCGGGAAGGTGAGGACCTTCATCGCCACCGTCAGCAGGATGATGGAGATGCCCCAGTTGTGGGGCGGCACGACCTTGTGGAAGAACTTCATGATCCCGAGGAGGATGTCGGCGATCACGGCCCAGAAGCCGAGGTCGACGGCCTGGCGGAGCGACTTCGAGACGGCGGCGAGCTCGTCGGTGTCCTTGGGACCTGCGTAGCCGACGAAGGGGAGCTGGACGGAGCTCCCCGCGGCGACCGAGACCGGCACTGACAGCCTCGCCAGAAGCGATCCCGCCTTCTGGCCCTGCGCCTCGATGTGGCAGCCGGCAGTCACGCCGGGCGGGGGCGTGACCGCGATGAGGAAATACTGCTGGTCGATGCCGGCGAAGGCTGCCCCTGCGCCGTCCCAGGCCGGATTCTTCTGCCCGACCGCGGTCCGCTCCACCTTGTTGCCGGCCATGCAGATGGTGCGGGCCGGTGTGGTGGAGCGCGGGCTGAAGAAGCTGCCGCCCACTTCCTCGGACTGGGCGCCAAAGTCCACCAGGAACGTTCCGGCCAGCGGCGCGGCAGCGCGGACGTCGACCTGCAGATCGATGCGATAGGTCTGCTCATCGACGGAAAACGTCTTGGACACCGTGAGGCCGCCCGCGGCGGCGCGGAACGTCGCTCTCCGCGCCTCCTCCTGCACGAGCTGGTAGGGGGCGTCCCGCGGCAGGATCGCTGCGCCGTTGGCGGCGCGCAACTCGGTTGAAAAGGGCAGCGGCTCGCCGGCATGCGCGCCGGCGAGATCGACCTGGCTCTCCTCCTTGGTGCCGCGGTGGCGGGTGAACTTCTCGCCGAGAAGCTGCACGCTCTGCAGAGCCGCCCCCTCGCTGGTAACCACGATCCGTGCCCGCGGCGTCTCGAACGTCGCGGTGCGGATCGGCGGGCGAGGCGATGTTTCACGTGGAACCTGGGCTTGCGGCGGACCGGCAGGTGGCGAGGGCGTAGCGGCGGAGGGGGAGGCGGGAGCAGCCGGCGGGGAGCCCTCTGCGGAGGTGGGCTGTGCCGGGTGAGGCGGCGCCTTCTTCCCGCCGAAGAGGTCGGGAAAAATCGTGGAGAGCGCGAGGAAGCATGCCAGCCAGATGGCGATGGCGAGAAACAGCCGCTGGTTGGGACTTTCTTTCATCCGACCATCCCCTCGAACCGGCGCGGAGGCACCGGATCGGGCCCGCCCGCCGCATACGGGTGGCAGCGCAACAGGCGCCGCACCGCCAACCACGAACCCCGCAACGGCCCATGCAGGCGAAGCGCCTCCTCGGCATACTGCGCGCAACTCGGATGGTAGCGGCAAGCTGCTGGAAGGACTGGAGAAATCAGCCAGCGGTAGGTCCGGACCAAAAGCAGCAGAGGCCAGGAAAAGACGCGGCTCATCGCCTCGCCCCTTCCCTGTCGATCCGCTTGGCCGCCTGGCGCAGCCACTTGCGAAACTGCCTCACGCCCGCCTGCCTGGACGAGGCGCGCGCCACGATGACCAGATCGATGGCAGGAAGCGAGGACAACTCAAGCCGGACCGCTTCGCGAAGGCGCCGCCGGATGCGATTGCGCACTGCCGATCCTCCCACCTGCGAGGATACGGTGAGACCGACCCTCGCGCTCGCCGCAGGCATCCCCCCGCTCGCGGGCCGCGTGGGCGGCCGATCGGCCTGACAGGGAAGCCAGCTGGCCGCGAGCGGACCCTCGGCAAAGCCACGGCCGCCCTGACGGACGGCGAGAAACTCGCGGCGTCGGAGCAGGCGGGCGCTCTTGGGAAACGCCTCGGTGGGCGACTGCGGGGTTGCGCCCATGCGCAAGCCGCGCTACTTCCTCGGCGCGCTGACGACGAGCCGCTTGCGGCCCTTCGCGCGGCGGCGCCGGAGGACGTTGCGGCCCGCCTTGGTGGCATTGCGCTTGCGGAAACCGTGCTCGCGGTTGCGGCGGACCTTGCTGGGCTGGTACGTGCGCTTCACGACTGCGACCTCCTCCAGCCGGAACGCCGGCGAGCGGAAAAGCGCGGCAATCAAGCACGCTGCCATGGCTCTGTCAACGGCGCGCCGTGAGCCGCGGCCGAAAGAATTCGAGGCCGATCGGGCTCGCCCGGGCGCCGGAGCAGCGCCTGGAAGGCAGCGCAAGGGACTGGTGCAAATAGTTTGAGCGCAAACGATCGCGCTGCGCAGAGAAGCCGAGGAAAGAAGTCTCGCTCCACTCTGCGCGTTCTCCTCGCTTCAGAGCGGAATCGTTGGGCCCCAAACGAATTTCCTCCGCGCTGGCGCTGATCCGGCCTTGATCCGGCCACTTCGCGAATCCCCCTTGATCGTCTTTCGGACCCTTTGCTAGGGTCCGCCCGCCGTCACCAAGTTGTTGCACGGTGGACATTCCAGAGAAGGGACTCCCAGGGCCCCGAGCCACGACGGCTCGAAGGCCTCCTTTTTTCTAAACAATCTTCCGGGGGACTTCCGATGTCTGGCTCCTTGTCCACAGCTGTGAACAAGCCTGTGGATCGTCCCGCAACAGAATTCTCAGTGGAATCCGAGCGCGCCGCCCTCGATCTGTGGACTCGAGCCATCGATCGGCTGAAGGGTCGCCTGAGCCGCCACACCTTCCAGACCTACTTCGAGCCGATCAAACCAGTCAGCCTCATCGACGACGAGCTCACCCTGGCCCACTCGAGCAAGTTCATGATCGACTGGGTGCGCGACAACCTGCTCGACGTCCTCCTCACCGACCTCGAGGTGCAGCACGGCGCCCGCTGCGAGGTGAAGTTCGTCGTGCGTGAGCGGCCCGGCACCGAGACCGACACCGGCGAGCCCGCCCCGGCGTCGCGCGAGAGCCGCCCGCCCGTCACGACTCCGAGCGAGCCGCCTCCCTCGCGGCAGCTGCAGATCAACCCGAAGTACAGCTTCGACTCCTTCGTGGTGGGCCCCTCGAATCAGTTCGCCGTCGCGGCCTGCACCGCCGTCGCCAACGCGCCCGGCAAGGCCTACAACCCGCTCTTCCTCTACGGCGGCGTGGGTCTGGGCAAGACGCACCTGGTGCACGCGGTCGGCAACCATGCTCTCAAGCAGAACCCCGATTGCCATGTCGTCTATCTCTCGAGCGAGACGTTCACCAACGATCTCATCCACGCGCTCGAGCAGCACCGCATGCCGGAGTTTCGCGCTCGCTACCGCGAGAAGTGCGACATCCTCCTGCTCGATGACATCCAGTTCCTCAGCAACAAGAAGCAGACGATGGAGGAGTTCTTCCACACCTTCAACGCCCTCCACGAAGCAGGCAAACAGATCTTCGTCACCAGCGACAAGCTGCCCACCGAGATCGACGGCTTCGAGGAGCGCCTCCGCAGCCGGTTCCAGTGGGGGCTCATCGCCGACATCCAGCCGCCTGAAGTGGAGACGCGGGTCGCCATCCTCAAGAAGAAAGCAGCCACCGACAAAATCGCCCTCCCCGACGACGTGGCGCTCTTCCTCGGCACGCACATCCGCAGCAACGTGCGCGAACTCGAGGGCTCGCTCATCCGCCTCGCAGCTTTCGCCAGCCTGACCGGAGCTGCGCTGACCGTCGAGCTCGCGCAGGACGTGCTCAAGAACATCCTCGTCGTGCGCGGCGACAAGCCCGACGTCGAGACGATCATCAAGGTCGTCGCCGAGCAGATGCAGGTGAAGCCACAGGACATCAAGGGGGACCGGCGTCAGCAGAACGTCGCCCGCGCTCGACAGGTGGCGATGTACTTGACCCGCAAGATCACGCAGCTCAGCTACCCGGTGATCGGAGAGCGATTCGGCGGCAAGGATCACTCCACCGTCATCAACGCCGAGCAGCGCATCGAACAATTGATGGGCGAGGAGCCGGAGCTGCGAGCTACCGTCGAGTCCCTGCAGCGAAGGTTGAACAGCTAGTCGCGGCCGCCGAAGGCGGCTTAGCGACTACGCATGTGGGATTGCACTTCGAGGTTGAGAGATGCGCTCTATCCACGACCGCAAGGCGTCTTGATGAAGGATGTGTTCTCCGCTGTGGACTGCGTGTTGACCGCCTCGGCCGCGGTTGCTACACAGGCCGCGCACAGACCCCGGCGTCGGTTGTCCCCAAGCCTTAGATCAACGATTCTGCGGGCGCAGCCGAACGGCCCACAGATCCACAGGCTCTATCATCACGTCGAGTTTCTTTTCTCCTGATCAAGAAAGGCATCCCAGATGGAGCTGCAGATCGGGACCGACGAATTCGGACGCGCTCTCTACCGCGCCCAGGGGATCGTCGAGAAGAAAAGCACCATGCCGATTCTCGCCTCGGTGCTCCTGGAAGCGAGCGAGGAGGGCAAGCTCAAGGCGAGCGCTTTCGACCTGGAGATCGGAGTACAGACCGTTCATCCCGCCGAGGTGCGCAAAGGCGGCTCGGTCGCGCTCAAGCACAAGGAGCTCTACGACATCGTCCGCGCTCTGCCCGAGAAGGTCCTGGTGCTCAAGCGCGAGGCGAACAACCGCGTCAAGCTGACCAGCGGAGCGGCAGAGTTCAACATCGTCGGCCAGCCGGCGGAGGACTACCCGCCCTTCCCTCGCTCCGAGAAGGTGAGCTTCACCGCCGTCGATCCGGCGCAACTGCTCGAGATGATCGAGAAGACCCAGTTCGCCATTTCCGCCGACGAGACCCGCCACAACCTCAACGGCGTCTTCTTCGAGAACAGCGAAGGCAACGTCCGCATGGTCGCGACCGACGGCCATCGGCTGAGCCTCGTGCAGCGCAAGGTAGAGCAGGAATTCAATCTCAAGCGCGGCGTGATCGTTCCGCGCAAGGGCCTCTTCGAGCTGCGCAGGCTGCTCTCCGAGGAGGCCACCGGCGTCTGTGAGCTGGGCTTCACCGAGACGAGCGGCGTCTTCCGCCGCGGCGACGTCACCATGGTGATGCGGCTCATCGACGGTATCTTCCCCGACTACATGCAAGTCATTCCCAAAGAGGCCGATCGGACGGTGACCGTCGATCGCCCTCGCCTGCTCGACACACTGAAGCGCATGAGCCTGCTCTCCAGCGACCGCTCCACCAACGCAGTGCGGTTCGAATTGCAGGAGGGGACGTTGCGGGTGACGTCGCAGAATCCCGACCTCGGGGATGCCCGCGAGGAGATCCCGGTCGCCTACAAAGGGACGCCGCTGCAGATCGGCTTCAACGCCCGGTACCTGATGGATGTGCTCCAGGTAGTCGACACGCCGCAGATGAATGTCGAGCTCTGCGACGAGCTTTCCCCCGGCGTGCTCAAGCCGGCGGGCGATCCCGGCGCCGGCGCGCGCTACACCGCCGTGATCATGCCGATGCGCATCTGATGGCAGTTCTCGTCTCCCTGCTCCTGCTCGCCTCGCCGGCGAAAAAGCTCTCGCGCGAACCGCGCACCGCCGGACTCGGCCACAGCTGCCAGAAGAGCAGCGAGTGCAAGCACAAGGCGCAGCGCTGCCTGCGCCAATCGGACGCGAACGGCAAGCCCGTCCCGCGCGGCCTCTGTGTTCTGCCTTGCCAGTCGTTCGAGTCGGGCACGACGCCGGCGAGACCGGGATTCCCGGCCGTCGACGCGAAGACCACGGCGAAGATGCTCAAGACGCCGCCCCCTCCGCGCTGCCCGCCCAAGTTTCTCTGCCGCTCCGCCGGGGCGGGAGTGCCCATCGACATTTGCGTGAAGCAGTAGTGCTGCTGAAGAAGGTCGAGACGCGCGCCTTCCGCAACCTCGCGGACCAGCAGGTCGAGCTCGCGCCTCACACGACCGTCCTCTTCGGGCCGAACGGACAGGGCAAGACGAATTTTCTCGAGGCCTGCTACCTGCTCTCCACGCTGCGGCCGTTGCGAGCGCAGAAGCTCGTCGAGCTGGTGCGCAGCGGAGAGGAGGCGGCGCGCGTCAGCGGGCAATTTCAATTTCCCGGCGGGCCGCGCGAGGTGGAGATCGACTTGCGGCCGGGCGGCCGTAGCGCGCGGCTCGACGGCAAGAGCGTGCGCGATCCGGACGAGCTCTTCGGCGGCCTCGCCACCGTCTCCTTCACGCCCGACGATCTCGCCGTCGTCAAGGCCGGGCCGGAAGGGCGGAGGAAGCTCCTCGACCGCGCCGTGCAGAACCGCCATCCCGATCATTTCGCCGACGCGCGCGATTATCTGCGCGCGCTGCGCTCTCGCAATCACCTCCTCCGCGAGCGGGAGACGGGCGAGGTCCTCGCTTCTTTCGACGAGCCGGTGGCGCGCCTCGGCGAGAGGCTGCGAGCGAGGAGGATCGAGGTCCTCGAGGAATTGCGGCCCCATGCCGCGCGCGCCTTCGCCGAGGTGGCCCGCGGCGAAGCAGAGTTGCGCCTCGAGTACGCCCCGGCCGCGGCCGAGTGGCCACTCGCCGAGGCGCTCCAGCGGCGCCTCGCGCGCGATCTCGAGCGCGGCTACACGAGCGCCGGCCCGCATGCCGACGATCTGGCGATCTCGCTCGGCGACAAGAGCGCTCGAGCTTATGCGAGCCAAGGCCAGGCGCGCGCTGCCGTGCTGGCGTTCAAGATCGGCGAAATCGAGAACCTGCGCGGCAAGCAGGGGAGGGCCCCCTTGCTCCTTCTCGACGATGTCTCGAGCGAGCTCGATCCGGAGCGCAACGCCTTCCTCATGTCGTACCTCGCGCAATTGCGGGGGCAGGTGGTGCTCACCACCACCGACCCGCGGCTGCTCTCCAAAAGCGCCGCTGCACAGGCGCGATTCCACAGCGTTTCCAAGGGCTGGATCGCGGCCGCCGATCCGCCCTGAATCCAATCTATTTTCAGGCAGATAGACGCGGCCGTTCGCCTTGACCGCGACGGATTTGGCGTGATACTTCGACGACCCGATCGAGAGGTGAGCGTTGGAGATTTCGCAGGAGAAGCGGCCCGTTTCGGAGGCCGCCGGCGGCGAGTACTCTGCCGACAGCATCAAGGTGCTGGAAGGGCTGGAAGCGGTCCGCATGCGGCCGCACATGTACATCCGCGGCGTCGGCTCCGAGGGTTTGCATCACCTGGTCTACGAGGTGGTCGACAACTCGGTGGACGAGGCGCTCGCGGGCTACGCCAAGGTCATCGAGCTGACCATCCACGCCAACGGATCCTTGAGCGTGCAGGACGACGGTCGCGGCATTCCCGTCGGGCCGCACCCGACCGAGCCGATGGACACGCTCGATGTGGTGATGACCAAGCTGCACGCCGGCGGCAAGTTCGACCAGGGCAGCTACAAGGTCTCCGGCGGACTGCACGGCGTCGGCGTTTCCTGCGTCAATGCGCTCTCGGAATGGCTGGAGGTCGAGGTCTATCGCGACGGCCACATCTACAAGCAGCGCTACGAGAAGGGCGTGCCGGTCGGCCCGGTGGGCAAGCTCGGCTCGACCAGCCTGCGCGGCACGCGGGTGATCTTCAAGCCCGACACGAGCGTGCTCGAGGCCACCGACTTCAACTTCGACGTGCTCTCCAACCGGATGCGCGAGCTGGCTTTCCTCAACCCCGGCCTGCGCATCCTCATGCGCGACGAGCGCAACGACAAGTCGCACGACTTCAAGTACGAGGGCGGCATCGTCGCGTACGTCGAGCTGCTCAACAAGAACAAGACGCTGATTTTCGAGCCGCCCATCTCCATCAAGGGCGAGTCGAACGGCTCGGAGATCTACGTCGCGCTGCAGTGGAACGACGGCTTCGACGAGAAGGTCTTCTCCTTCGCCAACAACATCAACACCGTCGACGGCGGACCGCACCTGATCGGCTTCAAGAGCGCGCTCACCCGCTCGGTGGTGAAGTATGGCGAGGAGAACGGCTCGTGGAAGGAGATCAAGGAGTCGCCCAGCGGCGAGGACATCCGCGAAGGCCTCACGGCCGTGGTCTCGGTGAAGATCCCCGGAGCGCAGTTCGAGGGAAACCTGAAGGGCAAGCTGGTCAACACCGAGGCGAAGGGATTGGTCGAGGAGCTGGTCGCGCGCAAGCTCACCGCCTTCTGGGAGCAGAACCCCGCCATCGCCAAGCGGGTGATGGCCAAGGTCACCGATGCAGCCCGGGCGCGCATCGCCGCCCGCAAGGCGCGCGAGACGGTGCGGCGAAAAGGGGCGCTCGACAGCGCCTCGTTGCCCGGCAAGCTCGCCGACTGCCAGGAGCGGGATCCGAAGCAATGCGAGCTCTACATCGTCGAGGGAGATTCGGCAGGCGGCTCGGCCAAGCAGGGCCGCGACCGCCGCTACCAGGCGATCCTTCCTCTGCGCGGCAAGATCCTCAACGTCGAGAAGGCGCGCTTCGACAAGATGCTCAGCTCGCAGGAGATCGCCACCATGATCACGGCGATCGGCACCGGCATCCACGACGAGTTCGACATCGGGAAATTGCGCTACCACAAGATCATCTTGATGACCGACGCTGACGTCGACGGCAGCCACATCCGCACGCTGCTCTTGACCTTCTTCTATCGGCAGATGCACGACGTGGTGGCGCGGCAGAGCGAGGACGGCGGTACGCGGCACCATCTCTACATCGCCCAGCCGCCGCTCTTCCGCGTGAAGAAGGGCAAGCACGAGATCTATCTCAAGGACGAAGCCGCGATGGACGCGCACCTGCTCAACATCGGCACCGAAGGAGCGACGCTGCGCGGGCAGGGAGGGTCGTCGGTGGTTTCGGGCGAGCCGCTCAAGGCTCTACTCGACAAGGTGCTGCAGTACCGGCGCCTCTTGGGAAAGATCGACAAGCGGCGCGATGGGCGGGTGGTGGACGCAGTGCTCTCGGCCACGCAGCTCGATGGGCAATCGCTGCGCATGCCCGAGTTCCTCGCCCTGCAGGCCATCTCCTTGAAGGAGGCGCTCTTGCGGGCGCATCCCAACGAGACGGTGTCGCTGGACGTGATTGACGACCCCGAGCACGGCACGCAGAAGATCATCGTGCGCCTCGGCCACAACGGATCCCTGCGCGAGACGGCGGTGGACCATCTGCTCTTGACCAGCCCGGATTTCGCCGAGCTGATGCGGCTGCGCAAGGAGTTCGCACAGCTGGGGCAGGCGCCCTATGAGCTGAGCGCCGCGGGCACGACGCAGACGGCGCTCTCGCCGCTCGATCTGGTCGACATGGTCAAGCGCGCCGCCTCGAAGGGAATCGAGATCCAGCGCTACAAGGGCCTGGGCGAGATGAATCCGGAGCAGCTCTGGTCGACGACGATGGATCCGGCGCGGCGCACGCTCCTCGAGGTGCACGCCGACGACGTGGCCGAGGCCGAGCAGATGTTCACCACGCTGATGGGCGATGCGGTCGAGCCGCGGCGGGAGTTCATCGAGAAGCACGCGCTCGACGCGACCAATCTCGACATCTAGGAAGCGGCGCTCTATCGGGTCGAGTTCCGCATTCCCGGGTACGCGGGCACGAGAGGATCGCGGCCGGGGAGGGAATGCGTGCCGGCGTGGGCTTCGACGAGCGCCGGCTTGCCCGAATTGGTTCGCAGGATCCTGCCCGCCGTGAGCGCGGTCAGCCACGCAGTCTTTCGATCTTTCGAGACCGCAGCGTAGATGGTTCCCGGCTCGTCGCCAGGGAGCGGATCGAGTTGTGGCCCTTCCGCGCCGGAGAGGATGCGCGCGTGCAGCGGAATCGATCGGCCGAGCCGGCGGAACCCGGGAGGCGAGATCTGCGCCAAGGCGCCATTGATCTGGCTCGCGTCAGGCGCATAGACGCCGCGGAAATCGCGGTCGAGCTCGTCGGCCGCGGCGCGCAGACCGGCGAGCAGCGACGGGGACGGGTCGCGCGGAGGCAAAGGCTCAGGCGTGCCCGCTCGCAGGGCCAGGCAAGCCGCGAGCAGCGCGAGAAAAGCGGCATGCTGCGGAACGCGCGGCCGCCGGCCGAGGGCGACATCGGAGGCGAGCCAGAGCGTGGCCACCGCCACCAGCGCCGCGAGACCCAGCGCGGCCGCGCCGAAAGGCACCTGCCAGGACAGCGCGGGGCGCAAGATCCCCTGCCCCTCCACCCAGAGCAGCGCAGGGCGCGCGACGAGCCCTTCGCCGATCGCAGCCAGGCCGGCGTAGACGACGAGATACGCGATGCGCACCACGGCGCGCATGCTACCGTGGCCCCGTGCTGCTCGCGCTCCTCCTCGCCGCTCAGGGGGCCAGGCCTCCAGCGCATCTGGTCGTCCCCAGGTCGCTGCAAGAGGAGCGCGACGGCGCGCCGGAGATTTTTTCCGACCCGCAGCTCCTATCGGCCCTGGGCGACTTCAAGCCCGAGCCGGGCGCCTGGGCGGAGTACCTCGTGCGCAGCTCCGGCGAACAAGTGCGCGTGCGCATCTCGGTCTTGCCGGAAGCGGCGCCGGAAGGGCGCTACTGGCTCGAGCTCGACACGGCCTCGCCGGGCGGCCCGCCGGCGGCGGCCAAGTTGCTCCTGCACGGAAGTCCGGCGCGCGCGGAGAACATCGAACGGCTGCTTCTCTTCATGCCCGGCCAGGCGCCGGTGGAGATCCCCGTCGATCAGTTGCGCGAGGACATGCCGGCGGAGCCAGCAGCGAAGGCGCCGAAGGTCTCACGCAAGAAGCGCGAGCGCGTCCAGGTGCGCGGTGGAACGTTCGCCGACGCCGAGGCGCTGCAGGTCGGGGACACCCGCCTCTGGCGTTCGGACCGGGTGCCGCTCTGGGGGCTGATCAAGTCGCGCTCGCCGCGCGCCACGGTCGAGCTGCTCGGCTCGGCTCGCTCCGGCGCGCACAGCGTCTTTCCCGGAGATCAGGGGAACGGCAGCGAGAGCACGAAATAGAAGCCGCGCACGTGGATGTCGATGAAGTTGATCCCCCGCGACTGCGACTTGAGCAGCCAGTCGACGCCGATGCCGAGCACGAAGATGAGGATCATCAAGAGCGCCGTCTCGGTGACGGCCTGCCCGCGCTGGCCGCTCCTCCACAGCTTTCGCAGGCGCGCCATCATCGCTGCGCATCTCCTTCGAGAAGATTGACGAACACCGCCGCCCCCGCCTTGTCCTCCAGCGCCTGCAGGGCCACGGAGAGCGAGGCGCCTCGCTTGCTGAAGACGAGCATGCTCGCCGCCGACTCGCTCTGTTGCCAGCCCTGCGCCGAGAGCGTTTCTCGATAGAAGGCGGCCACCTCAGCCGTCGAGAGCTTCGTCACGAACTGTCCCGTCTCGGCCCGAGCGGAAGCGTCGTCGGACCGGTAGCCGAGAAAGGCGCGGTTCTCCTCCGGCACCGGGAAGCTCGCCGCCCTCGCCCCGCGCAGAAGCCGCGGTGCTTTTCGCGGATTGGTAACGCCGATCAGGACCATCGTCTGCCCGTCGGGCTGCGGGACGGCGGTGATGAAGCGCTGCAGCCCGTCGTTGCGATCGAAGACGGAGACGTGGCCTTGCAGGGTGACCGGCGTGAGGCCGCGGGCGATGAACGCGGCGGCGTAGAAGGCGACGACCCGCTCGGGCGGGTCGGCCGTGTAGAAGAGCGAAAGCTGCATCGGCTGTCCGTTCACCACCAGCGCGTCACCGACGGCGATCGTTCCCGCGCTGGCGCGTTCGTAGGCGAGCTCGTCCACCGCGCGCGACGGCCTCCCCTGCGCGGCGCCGGCGAAGGCGCCCCCGGCCCAGGCGCCGAGGAGCAGCGCGCCGCAAGCGGCGGTGAGCGCCAGGAGCAATTTCGCAGCGCGCGCGATCATCTGCAGCTCGGCGGATAGCGCCGCGCCGGATCGGCCTGCTGTGGCGACTGCGACCCGGCGAAGTAATGCCCGCGGCAGTTGAAGGTCCTGACGTACTCGTTGTTGCTCGAGAGCTGCGCCTTGACGCTCGCCAGCCGGGCCGAGTCGGCCTTGGAATCCGTGCCGCCCGATTCCTTCCAGTAGACGCTGTTGATCCGGTAGGGGACCGTGTAGCGCGTGCGATCGACGCCGTCGCCCATCGTCGAATAGTTGTCGAGGAGCTTCGGTCCGAGCTGCGAGGTGAAGACGTCGCCGAGCCGCTGCGAGTCGCAGGCCACGGTGCGCCCCATCCTGTCGCAGTCGTGCGGCGCCCATCGCTCGGCGGGGCGCGCGACCGGCAGGATGGTGATGGGCCCGCGGTCCTTCCCGTCCATCCGGTCCGCCGAGAAGACCAGCGGCAGCTGGCCGCCCACCAGTGTGCGCATCAGGCCGGAGGAGACGATCTCGCCGAGGATGTTGTTGAGCCGCCTGAACCAGGAGGCGCTGGTGAGGCCGAAGAAAGCGATCTTCTTCACCTGCTCGCTCACCTGCGCCTCGACCACCGGATAGGTCTTCATCGGGGAGGCCGCCACGTCCGTCGAGCCGCGGTCGAAGGTATAGGGCGCCGGCTTGGGCCAGGCCTTCCAGGTGTCGAAGATGAGGCGCATGGGCCGCTGCCGCGCAGGGCCGTGGATCAGCGGCGCCTCGAATTTGAAGTTGGTCATCGAGGGCGGATGGTCGAGATCGTTGCCGCCCCGAAGACCGAGTAGATCTCCGCCTTTCAAGATCGGCGAGACCTGCTCGTCGTGCCGCGCGTGCACCAGCGCGACCGCGGCGAGGGCCTCGCCGTGGACGTTGAATCCCTCGCGCGCGGCCTCGGCATCGACGGCTTTGGAGAGGGCGCCGGCGAGGGCGCCCAGCGCGCGCTGCCAGAAGTTGCCGCCCGAGGGGAAACGAGCCGATCCGCCCATCCCCACTTTGCTCGTCGTCATGTCGACGTCGGCGCGCCAGGCGATGTCGCGCGCCAGCGGGTACATGAGGAGCCCCGTGTACTGGATGTCGATGGCGCGCGGCGAGCGCAGATCGACGAAGCGCTGCTGCACCTCGCGGTTGATCTGCGCGGGGGGCTTGAAGACCGTGCTCTCCCACAGCGAGTAGCGGAGCGCCTCGGCCGCCTTGAGCTTGAGGACCATCACGTCGGTGAAGGCAGCCGACCAGTAGAGGATGAGCACCAGGCAGGGAAAGATGATCGCTGCCTCGACGAGTGCGCTGCCGCGCTCTGTGGTTCGCGTCTTCATCAGTGGCGCAAGAGCTGGCCGAGGAGCGGGATCTTGTTGAGCCCGGTCTTGGCGAAGGCGTTCGATTCCATCACCGGCATCAGCCGCGCTCCCCAGAGGGGATTGAAGAGATTGGGCATCTCCCTCCACTCGCCGGGCCGATGGTAGTAGACCTGCGCCGCGGAGAAAGCATTGAGGCCCTTGTGCAGGACCTGGAGGGGCGCGCCCGGAATGCGCGGCCAGTCCTTGTCGGTGTAGCCGAAGTCGGCCGCGCCGCGGCCCGCGCTCTTGCCGTTCCAGGAGAACTTGCGGCCGTAGTATTTGCTCGCCCCCAGCTCGCGGTTGTAGTCGCGGCCCTCGTAAGCGAGCCCGACCAGCACGTCGGGCTGGGCGAAGTTGCCCGGCCGGCCGAACGGTCCCGGCTCGGCCGAGCTGCGCGCGCGGGGCGCGAAGTAGACGTACGGAGAAATGAAGAACGGCCGCGCCGAAGGATTGGGCAGCGTCTGGCGCGCCGATGTCTGCACGGCCTTGAGCACCAGGCTGAAGCCGGGGACGACGAGGTTGACGATGATCTTCTGCCACCAGCTCGGACTCCACACCTTGAAGTCGGCGTTCTTGTACGGCCTCTCGTACGCGAACATCTGGTCCATCGCGTAGAAGGTGAAGAAGTCGATCCGCCCGCGCAGCTTGAAGATCTTCCATCCGCAGTTGGCCACGCCCTGGAACTTCTGCCCGCTCCACACCTGGGGCCACGCGTCCCTGGTGCTCGAGGGCGCGAAGGTGCCCAGCTCGGTGCGCGCCACGTCGCCGATCGCGATGCAGGCGATCTTCCAGCGCCAGTGGCGCGCGAGCGGCGAAGCCGAAGGATTGGAGTAGCGATCGCCGTACGCCACCCACGGTTGCCGGGCCGAGTTGGCGATCTCCACCATCTGCAGCCTCGCCTGCTGCACGGCGTCTTCCTTGCTGTTGAGGAAGATCTTCGCCGTCTCGAACGTGTCCTGGGCCATCGTCAGGTGGCCGCGCGCCTGCGAGAAGACCGCCTGGTTGGCGAGCGGGATCAAGTCGGGCCAGATGGCCTGGTAGGGATGCGCGGCGGAGTCGCCCGAATGCGCCTGCGGCGAGACCGGCCGGCCGAGGCGGGCCCAGACTGCCCACCAGGCTCCTTCCTGCATCGCGTAGAGGAAGATGTTGGCCGCGGACAGGAGCATGGAAAGACCGGGGACTGGCCCATAGCCCCCGATGGCGATGTCCATGAAGCGGACCAGATATTTCAGGACCTGATCGACGATCCGGGCCACCACCTGGACGTAAGGCACGAGCTTGAGCACGGTGAGGAGCGGCTTCATTCCGCCGTACATGAAGTGGATCCAGCTGAGGTAGGAGGTCGCCGCCATCAACGACGCGTAGTGCACCACCATGGCGCGGTTGGTGTAGGCCGTGAAGTTCATCACCCGCCCCTCGACGGCCGCCTCGGAGTACGCGGCGGAGTCGGCGGCGGCCTGCAGCTGCACCTTGTCGTAGACGGCGCGGCCCAGATTCACGGTGCCGAGCACGCAGAGCATCAAGACCAGCCCGAAGAGCGCGGCCAGGACCAGCGTCTGGCCCTCCTCGCTCTCCTTCAGCTGGCGCAGCCGGAGGATCATCAGCGCGCCCACCGCAAGTACGGATTGGACTGCATCCGCATCGTGTACCAGGCCTCGACCGGCAGGAAGACGCGGCCCGCGGCGGCCGCGGCGACGAGCCCGCCAAGAGGAATTCCTTCCGGCGTTCCGTCCGCGACGGTGCGGCCGGCGGCGATGGCGCGCGAGATGGCGACGGCGTCGGGCCCCTTCTGCGTTCCCAGGCGCGGCGAGGTCCAGTCCCAGCCGCGCCAGCGCGCGAGCAGGCCGCCCTTCGACGCCATCCAGATGGTCTGGATGAGCCGGTTGGCGAAGGGCACGTGCATCTCGTAGAGGTAGCGGACTTGCAGCGAGAGCAGCGTCGCGTCGGAGGCGGCGGGGCGGACGTCGTCGAAGTCCATCTCCTGCCCGTTGAGGTGCTGGCCGAGGCGGGCGAAATCGGCCTTGAGCGGATTCCAGACATAGACGCGCACTTGCGAGAGCCCGAAAGGCCGCAGCACCAGATCCTGTGCTTTGAACTTCGCCATCGTCTTGAACAGCTCGCCGAAGGAATCGGTGCGCCCGAAGGTCGGCAGCACGGCGAGCGCCGCGGCGTCGTGCATCGGCCCGTCGAAGCCGTTGCTCGAGCCGTTGTTGCCGTTCATGACGATGCCGGTGCGCGCCGCGGCGAACGCGGCGTACTCGCACATGATGCGCGCCTGCTGGAGCTGGGTGAGCTGGATGGCCAGCAGCAGAAGAAAGATGATCGCGGGCAAGACGATGGCGGCTTCGACGACCGCCTGACCCGCTTCCCCCCGGCGCATGCGACGATTGTAGATCGTGCGTGCGCCGCACTCATCGGTCGATCGGACGCGCCGGGCGCGCTGCGTTAGGATGTCGCCCGGCTGGGGCGTCGTCTAACGGCAGGACAGGGGCCTTTGAAGCCTCGAATCTAGGTTCGATTCCTAGCGCCCCAACCATCAGGAATGGTGGACTGTCTCGCGCTCTGCCGGTAGATCGCACCGCGCATGGCGCTTTCCATCGGCATCGTCGGCCTGCCCAACGTGGGCAAGAGCACCCTCTTCAACGCGCTCAGCGGCGCGAGCGTTCTCGCGGCCAACTACCCTTTCGCCACCAAGGACCCGAACGTCGGCGTGGTCCCGGTGCCCGACGAGCGGCTCGACAAGCTTGCGGCCCTCTACCGGCCGGAGAAGACGACGCACGCGGCGCTCGGGTTCGTCGACATCGCCGGGCTGGTCAAGGGCGCCTCGCGCGGCGAGGGGCTCGGCAACCAGTTCCTCGCCAACATCCGCGAGGTCGACGCCATCGCGCACGTGCTCCGCTGCTTCGCCGATCCCGACGTCGCGCACGTCGGCGGCGCCATCGATCCCGAGCACGACAAGGAAGTGGTCGAGACCGAGCTGGCGCTGAAGGATCTCGATTCGCTGGAGAAGAAGCGCGAGCGCCGCGCCAAGGACGCCAAGGCCCCCGGCAAGCCGGGCGAGGAAGCCAAAGCGGATCTCGCCGTCTACGACAAGCTCCGCGAGGCGCTCGAGGCGGGTCGGCCGGCGCGCGGCGTACCCTTGAACGAAGAGGAGCGAACGCGCGCCCGGGAGCTCTTCCTCCTCACGATGAAGCCGGTCCTCTACGTCGCGAACGTGGATGAATCGCAGATCGGCAAGCCCGACCCGCTCGTCTTGCGCGTGGCGGAGCTGGCCGCTCGCGACGGAGCGCGCTGGGTGTCCATCTGCTCCAAAGTCGAGGCGGAGATCCAGCAGCTGCCGCCCGGCGAGCGGCCGGAGTTTCTCGCCCATCTCGGGCTTCTGGAGCCCGGGCTGCACAAGCTGGTGCGCGAAGGATTCGAGCTTCTCGGCCTGCAGAGCTTCTTCACCGTCGGCCCCGACGAGTGCCGCGCCTGGGTGGTCCCCAAGGGTGTGCGCGCTCCGCAGGCGGCGGGCGCCATCCACAGCGATTTCGAGCGCGGGTTCATCAAGGCGGAAGTCATCCGCTGGGACGAGCTGCTCGCGCATGGCTCGGAGGCCGCCGCCAAGGCCAAGGGCGCCCTGCGCGTCGAGGGCAAGGACTACGTCGTCCAGGACGGCGACGTGATGCATTTCTTGTTCAATGTGTAGGGGCGCCTGAACCTAGCCCGCCCGGGTCAGAACGTCCCCGGTAGCTCGACTTTCTGGACCACGTTCCCCTTCTTGTCCACCACTTGCAGAACCACGCTCCGGTGCCCGCGCGGCCCGGAGACGCGGCCGATCGCCGTCAGCTGCGGATCGTTCGCGACCTGGAACTGCGGCTCGGCATCGAGCGCCGAGCGGGTCTCGTCGGCGAGCAGCCGCGCCAGCTCCGGCTGCGCGCCGGTTCCGGGCTCGAGCGCCTCGACGTTGATCTTCAGCGGAACGGAATTGAGCTGGTCGCCGGCATTGATCGAAGCGCCCGCCTCGCGCTTCACCCTGCCGGTGCAGCCGGTGCGGCTGACGCTGGTGAGGAGGAAGAAACCCTTCCGCACCTCCTGCTCGGTGACCTCGTCCTTGCCGGTGACCTCGAAGAACTGACCGGAGAAGGGCTGGGCATCGCCGAACGAGCAGGATGCCGTGCCGTTGGGCAGCGCATCGACGACGCGGCCGGCGATCTTTGGAAAGCGCATCGCCAAGGAGCGCGCCAGCGCCTTGGCGCCGTCCTTCACCTCGCCGGCATCGAAGTCGCCCAAGGCCTCGGTCGAGCCCGACGCCGACGCGGATGGCCCGACCAGCTTCTCCTCCAGCTTGCGCGCGAGTTGCCGCGAGCCCGCCTCGATCTGCCCGCTCGAGCCCACCTTCAGCGTCTCGGCGAACGCGACCTGGGCGGTGCTCGAGTCCATCGCCCGGAGCGAGAGTGCGAAGCTCTTGCCGCTGCCCTGGATGGCGCCGACCGCAATCCAGCGGGCGCCGACGAGCTGTGCCATCTTGATCTGCACCTCGTCGCTCAAGAGCCCGCTCTGCGAGAGCGCCTGCTCCTTCATCACCCGGGCGATCTGCTGCCGCTCGACGACGCGCAGCCGCCCGTCCGACACCAGCTGGGCGGTGAGCGCGTCGTTCATCTCCGCCGCCTGCTCGGCCGTGGCGCTGCCGCGCGGATCGACCGAGGCGATGGCGAGCGTGAGGTCCTTGGCGGTCGCGGCCTGGGCGAGCAGGAGAGCGAGAAGCAGGGCCATCTCTACCTGCTACCGTGACCTGGCGCGCCCCGCAAGCTGCCATCGTGCGCAGAAGGTGGCAGGCCGGCGTACTAGCGTCCGAGACCCATGGCCGGCCGCCGGGCAGATAGTTGACCCTGCCGTCGCTGCGATGCTACCGATCGTGCTCCGCAATTCGCGCCTCGGGGCATCCACCATGAACAATCCTTTCCACTCGGACCGCGCGCTCGTTCGCGCGATCCTGTTCGCGCTCTCTTGTGCGGCCTGCGGCACCGTCGCAGTCCGCGTGCCGGTGATGAAGCCGGCCGAGATCAACATGTCGTCCTACGCCTCGGTGGCGGTGGGCGAGATGCGCGGCAACTACGATCGGCCCATGTCCGGGGCCATCGAGGAGGCGCTGGTTGCGAGCCAGCGCTTCACGGTGGTCGATCGACAGCACATGGACAACCTGATGCGCGAATTGCAGCTCTCCTCCACCGACCTCGCCGACCCGAACCGGGCGGCCAAGCTCGGCAAGGTGGTGGCCGCGGGAGCGCTCATCTTCGGCGAGGTGAACCGCGACTATCGCGAGCACCCGGTCGAGGACCACACCAAGGACAAGGATGGCAACGTCCACACGCTCTACACGCTCAAAGGTGAGATGTGGGTGCGGGCCACCTTCAAGATCGTCGACGTTTCCACCGGCCGGTTGATCGTCGCCAAGACCTACGAGGAGAAGCGCGACGACACCAACCGCATGATCGATCGGCGCCCCGAGCCGATCGACCGCGACAGCCTCGAGCGGGCGGCGCGCCAGGCGGTGGTCGATCGCTTCATGAAGGCCATCGTTCCCCACCAGGAGTACATGGTGGCGAACTTCCAGAAGGACTCGGACATCCCGCAGCTCGAGGGCGGCATCGGCTGGGCCGAGCGCGGCGACTGGAAGAAGGCACAGGACGCCTTCAACGGCGCCGCGCAGGACGCGGAGAAGAATTCCAAGCTCAAGACGGCACAGATCGCCAAGGCTTACTGGAACCTCGGCCTCGCCTACGAGTACGCCGGCGACTACGGCAAGGCGAACGACATGATCAACAAGGCCTACACGCTCTCCAACGAGCGCGACATGCTCCACGAGCTCGACAACATCAAGCGGCTCGAGGCCGACTCGAAGAAGCTCGCGGAGCAGAGCAGCGGAGCGGAGGCGACGGGTGCGCGGTAGGTCTCTCGGCCTCGCGGCGCTGCTCCTGGCCGCCTGCGGGGCGGAGAAGCCGAGCGCGGTCAGGACCGCCTCGGCGCCGAAGCAGCCGTCCTGGATCATGCGCGCGCCCTCGTCGGGGGAAATGCTCTACTTCACCGGCGCCAAGGAAGGCGCCTCGTCGCTCGATGAAGGCCGCCAGTCAGCTCTGGAAGCGGCGCGCAGCCAGGCGGCGCAGTACATCGGCGTGGAGATCAGCGCCGAGCACTCGGACGTGATGAGCACCGAGGAGGCGGAGAACCGCGCCAAGGACGTGGTGCAGAGCCGCGCCGCGGCGATGGTCCGCTCGGCGGAGCAGGCCGACGAATACTACGAGAAGCTCTCGCGGCCGATGGGGTCGGGCACCTACGACCGATTCGACGTCTGGATCCTCATCAAGCTGCCGCGCGCGGAAGTCGACAAGGAGCGCGGCCGCCAGGCCGACGAAGCGAAGGCGGCGATCAAGTCGAGCCTCTTGCGATACCGCGAAGCGCTCGCGCAGGAGAAGGCCGGCAACCTGCTCGCGGCTCTGGTCCGCTACCGCGACGTGCTCGCGCAGACGAAAGGCGCCGGCAGGACGGTTGCGACCGGCGACGCCGAGATCCCCAACGCCGGCCTCTTGCAGAAGAGAGCGCAGGACGCCGCCGCCGCCGCGCAGGCCAAGGTCCGCCGCGCCATCGTCGTCGCTCCCGACTGGGTGGCGGGCTCGCTGACGCAAGCGCTCAGCGCCAAGGGCTTCACGGCGCGGGTGCAGAGCGGCACCGACGAGAGCGCCGCGCTGGCCTCTGCCAAGGCGCAAGGGATGCCTTGGGTGATTGTCGTCACGGCCACCGCCACGCCGGGTGGACGCGTCTTCGCCCAGGTGGCCGCTACCGCCTCGCTGGATGTCCGTGCTCTGGACGCCGCGAGCGGCGCGGTGGTCGCGTCGGCTCAGAAACAGGCCAGGGGAGTGGGGCGGACCCCGGAGGCAGCACAGCAGGCCGCGGCGAGCGAAGCAGGGCTCGGCGCGGGAAGCGATCTCGCGGCCGCGCTCGTGGCGAAGGAAAACGCGGGTCTCTGATTCTCTTTCGGCTCTGGCCGACTATCGGGAGGAAATGACAGTGAAGAAGATCATCGGCAGCATGGCAGTTCTAGCTCTCGTCGCTTGCGGCGGCGGAGGCGACAAGCCGCAGATGTCCACGCAGGTGCAGCACGCCAACGGGCCCGACTGGGTGAACCGCGGCTCGGGAGCCTACGGCGGCGAGAAAGGCCGCGTCTTCTACGGCGTGGGCATCGCCAGCGGCATCCGCAACGTCGCCATGCGCCGCTCGACGGCGGATTCGCGGGCTCGCTCGGAGATCTCCAAGACGCTCGACACCTACGTCTCCGTGCTCAACAAGGACTACCAGGCCTCGACGACGGCGGGCGACATGAGCGCCTCCTCCGAGGAGCAGCACGTCGAGCAGGCCCTCAAGACCTACTCGAACATGGAGCTGTCGGGCGTCTCCATCATCGATCATTGGATCGACAACGACGGCACCGAGTATTCGCTGGCGCAGCTGGACATGGAGAGCTTCAAGAACAACATGGACAAGATGAAGGAGCTGAACGCCAAGGTTCGCGACGCGGTGCGCGCCAACGCGGACAAGGCCTTCGACGAGCTGAACGCCGAGGAAGCCAAGCACCAGAAATAAGGCCTCGGGCCTCTGACCTCAGGCTTCAGCGCGCGGGCCGGCGAATCTGCTCGCCGGCCCGCGGTCGCTTCGGCGACAATTGCTGTCATGAAACGCGCCGCCCTGCTTCTTACCCTGTTGGCCTGTTCCTCGGCGCCGCCGAAGCCGGAGGAGAAACTGAACCGCTTCGGGCGGCCCGTGAAGCAGGGCATCGTGGTGCCGGGCTGGGCGGACAAGATCCCCGAGAGCGGCCAAGGCAAGATCTACGCGGTCGGCTTTTCCGGGCCGACCTACTGGCCGCAGGATGCGCTCAACAACGCGGCCGAGAACGCGCGCGGCAAGCTCGCCTTGGCCTTCACTTCGCACGTCGAGTACCTGGGGATGGATACCGAGACGGCCGCGGCCCAGCAGGGCGGAGCGATCATCAACAAGGAAGCGACCGACGTCGTCATGCAGAACTCGCGCATCGAGGCGAGCTGGGTCGACGAGAACGGCGACCGGAGCGAGGCGGGCTCGGTGTGGGCGCTCGCGTCCATCCTGACCGATCCCAACGCGCGCTACGCGCAAAAGGCGGCCTCGGTGACGGGCGCCGTGTGGACCAACGGAACGCGGACCCGCGCCCCTTCGTGGCTCGACAAGCTCCCTGGTGCAGAGAGCAGGATCTACGCCGCGGGTTACAGCGGCCCGACCTACCGCGCCGACAATGCCCTGCAGTACGCGGGCGAGAACGCCATCGACAATCTGGTCGCCTCGCTGCGCGCGCACGTGCAGGCCTACACGCTCCTGGTGGAGACCGCTTCCGGTCTCTCGGTGGACGACTTCGCCCGCAGCGAGAACGCCGACGATTCCTTCCGCGAGATCGTCAAGAAGAGCGCCAGGATCGAAGCCACCTGGGTCGATGCCGAGGGAATCCGGCCGGGCGATCCTCCCGGAGCCGTCTGGGCGCTCGCCTCGATCGAAGTGCAGAGCTCGAAGGGCGGCGTGAAGGCGGTCGAAAGCGAGGACCTCGGCCCCGCCCTCGACAAGCAGGGCAACGCGCCGGAGAAGTAAGCCTCCCGACTCAGAGCTTCTCGTCGATCTGTGCCGACTTGCGCAGCGAGGCGAGATAGTGCTCGCGCTCCTTGAGGATCGAATCGTTCGCCAGCCGGTTGCGGATTTCCTCCTGCACCTCTACGAGGGGCTTCGGCGGCAGCTTGCGCCGGTCCTCGATGAGCAGGAGATGCCAGCCGCCGTGCTCCCCGCTGGTGCGGATGAGATCCGAGACCTGCCCCGGTTGCAGCGAGAAGGCGGCGCGATCGAGCGCGGGCTGGAGCTGGCCGCGCTTGAAGTAGCCCATGTCGCCACCCTCCTTGGCGGTCGGACCCTCGGAGAGATCGCGCGCCACCTTGGCGAACGTCTCGCCGGCGCGCACCCGGCGCAGCGCCTCTTGCGCCTTGGCTTCCTGCGCCTTGAGCCGCGCCGGAGTGAGCCCGTCGGCGGCGGCGATGTAGATGTGCCGGGCCCGCACCTCGACGTCGCCCTCGGCGGCGAGGTTGGCGTAGGCGGCCTGCACTTCCTCGTCGCTCACCTTGCGCGGCTTGACCCGGTACTGCAGCAGCCGGACCATCAGCTGCTGGCGGCGCAGTGTGTCGCGCACCGTCTCGTAGGAGATGCCCTGCTGGGCGATGGCTTCGCGGAACTGCGCCACGTCCATGCCGTTCTGCTTGGCGAGCGACTCGATGAGGTGCTGCAGCTCCTCTTCGGGGATGTCGAGGCCGAGCGAGCTGGCCTCGCTCTCCACCAGCCGCTCGTCGATCAGCTGCTCGAGGCCGCGGTGGAGCAAATCCTTGCGCTGCGCCTCGCCGGCAGGACCTGTAGCCAGGCGAGCGAGCTCGGGCGCCACGCGCTCCTCCACTTCCGAGACCGCGATCGGCTGTCCATTCACCACCGCCGCGATGCGCTCCTTGATCTCGGCACGTGCGGCCAGCGGCAAGAAGAGCAGAGGCAGGAGTTTCTTCATGGGCGCGGGAATCTAACTCAACGGGCCCGCTCGCGCTCAGTGAAGCAGCGCGAGGGCCGACTCGTCGACCTTCACCTCGGCCGCGGCGCGCAGTTGCTGGAGCAGCTGCCGCTCGGCATTGGCGCGCTTCTCCGCAGTCAGCCGCCGCTCGGCCTCGGTCTTGACCTCCTCGAAGCGGCGCGTCCGAGGCCCTCGCCGGCCGAGCAGCTTGAAGACGTGATACCCGTAAGGCGAGGGCACCACGCCGGAGATCTTCCCGGTTCCGAGCGAGAAACAGTTGTCGTCGAACACCTTGGGCATCGTGCCGCGCGGGAACCAGCCCAGATCGCCGCCCTTCTGCGAGTCGGGCGAAGTGGAGTGCGCCCGAGCGAGATCGTCGAACGAGCTTCCCTTGCGCAGCTGATCGAGCATGCTCTTTGCCTCATCGGGGGTGCGCACGACGAGCTGCTGGCAGTGCACCATCTCCGGATCTTCGAACTCGGCGCGGTGCTGATCGTAGTAGGCGCGCACCTCGGCCGCAGAAGGCCGCTCGGCGCGGATCTGGTCGGCCACGTACTTGCCCGCGAGCAGCCGCTCGCGCATCTCGTCGGAGAGACCCTCCGCCGTCTGTCCGTCGCGGCTGAGCCGCTCGCGAAAAGCCTCTCCGCCGCTGCGCGCAGACTCGGCCAGCGCATCGGTGGCGCGCTGCACTTCCGCTTCGCTCACCGACAGCCCTGCTGCCTTCGCCCGCTGCAGGACGATGGCCCGCTCGATCATCGAGTCGAGCAACGCGCGGGCCAGCTTGGGAATATCGGCAGGCGCAGCCTGGGCCGGTGCTTCCGATCCGCGGCGCATGCGGTCGAGCTCGAGTTGCAGCCGCGAAACGGGAATCGGCTGGCCATTTACCAGCGCGGCCGCGGGTGGAGGTTTCGCCTCGGGCGGCGGAGCGCGGTGGCAAGCGAACAGCGTGAGGAGGGCTAGAGCCGCCCTTCGGCAGGCCTCAGGCATCGGACATGAGTCAATTGCCGCCCATCTTCGCGGCCGAAGTCGGCGGCGGCGCGATCGGCGGATGCGTTGCCATCCCAGGCGGCAACGGCGTGGGAGCGGCCTCGACCTGGACCTTGTCCAGCTCGGCCTCGCTGATGCTCACCTTGGCGCTCTCGCGCAGCTTCTTCATCCACTCGTCGTACTCACGGCTGCGCCGCTCGCGCGCCATGCGGCCGCGGATGGAGTCCTTCGACTCATCGAAGCCGCGATTGAGCGCGGTGGTCTTGATCTGCAGCTTGACGAGCTCGACTCCGGCAGGCGTCTCGACCGGCCCGGCCTTGTCGCCCGGGTTCTTCAGCTCGAAAGCCGCGTCGGCGAGCTGTTGGTTGTAGGCCTTGGCCAGCTCGTCCTTGGAGAGGAAGCGCAGGTCGCCCCCCATCGGCGCGGAGAGCTGATCCTTGCTCTCCTTCATCGCCACTGTCTGGAAGGCGTTCACCTCACCCTTCTTCTCGCGCGCCTCGATGTCCTTGAGCAGCGCCGCGGCGGTCTTCCTGGCCGCCGCCTTCTCTTTGGCGTCCTTGGCCGGCAGGAGGATGTGGAAGACGCGCGCCCGCTCCGGCTTGACGAAGTCGTCGAGGTGGGCCTGGTAGAACTTCTTCAGATCCTCTTCGGCGATGTCCGTCCCGCTCAGGCGCTCATCGAGCTGCTTCTTGATCAGCTCCTGGATCATCGCCCGCTTCATCTGCTCCTTCACCGACGGGCTCTTGTCCAGGCCCTGCCGCTGCGCTTCCTGCGCGAGCAGCTCGTTGCGGATCAGGTTCTCGAGGAACTCCTTCTTCCGCTCCAGCGTGTTGTAGCGCGCGCGCAGGAACGGGCTGGTTTCGTCGAGCCGGCGCTTGAGCTCGTCGGCGGTGATCTTCTCGTCCCCCACCTTGGCCACGACCGGTCCGGACTTCTGCGCCTTGCAGGCGGCGAGTGCGAGCAGCGTGCAGAAGAAGAAGCTCTTGAGTTTCATCGGTGCGTCCTTGGGCGAGAGGGCGAGAGGCCGAGCGGAGATACCAGACGAAACAGCGGCGAGGAAGCTTTTACTCCGAGGCGCAGCGGCGGAGCTCCTGAAGGAGCGAGCGGGCGCTCTCCAGCACGGGTGCTTTCTCCGGGACAGTGGCGACCAGCTCCATTCCGGGGGTGAGCCGATACCTGCCTTTCCCCTTCGCGACCAGCTGGGCCAGCTTGCCGGCATCGAGGGCGGCCTCCGGCCCGAGCTGCGCCACGAGGCGCCCTGGCCCGCTCTTGAGCCCACGCAGGCGCAGCGCCCGCAGCTCGTTCTTGATCGACATCACTTCGACCAGCGCGTCCACTTCCGCAGGCGGCTCGCCGCACTGATCGCGCAGCTCGCCCTTCACCTCGTAGAGCGCTTCTTCAGTGGTCGCGTTGGCGAGGCGCTTGTAGAAGGAAAGCCGCATCTGCACTTCCGGCACGTAGTCCTCGGGGATGAGCGCCGGGACGGGCAGCTCCACGTCGGGCTCGAACTCCTGGCGCACCTCCTCGCCCTTGAGCTGCGCGACTGCTTCCTCCATCAGCTGCGTGTAGAGATCGAATCCCACTGCGGCGATGTTGCCGCTCTGGTCAGGTCCGAGCAGGTTGCCGGCGCCGCGCAGCTCCAGATCGTAGGACGCGATCTGGAAGCCGGCGCCCAGCTCGGTGAACTGCTGCAGCACCTGGAGGCGCTTCTGTGCCTCGCGGGTGATCGGCCGCCTCGCCGGCACCAGGAGATACGCATAGGCGCGCTCGCGCGAGCGGCCGACGCGCCCGCGGATTTGATACAGCTGCGAAAGCCCGAAGGTATCGGCCCGGTCCACCAGGATGGTGTTCGCGCTGGGGATGTCGAGCCCGCTCTCGATGATGGCGGTGCAGAGCAAGACGTCGTGCTTGCGCTCGACGAACTCGGTCATCACCTTCTCCAGCTTTCCTTCCGGCATCTGGCCGTGCGCGACGGCGACCTTGGCCTGGGGCACCAGCTTGCGCAGGTAGTCCTCGACACCGCCGATGCTCTGGATGCGGTTATGGAGGAAGAACACCTGCCCGCCGCGCGCCAGCTCGCGCTCGATGGCCTCCTTGATCACCTCCCGATCGAACTTCGACACGAAGGTGCGGATCGACCGGCGATCGACCGGCGGCGTGGAGATGATGGAGAGATCGCGCACGCCCATCATCGCCATGTGCAGCGTGCGCGGGATGGGCGTCGCGGTCATGGTGAGCACGTCGACCAGCTTGCGCAGCTTCTTCAGCTGCTCCTTGTGCTTGACTCCGAAACGCTGCTCTTCGTCGACGACGACGACGCCCAGATCCTTGAAGGAGACGTCGGCGGAGAGCAGCCGATGGGTGCCGATGAGCACGTCGACCTTGCCCTCGCGCACGCGCTGGAGCACCTCGCGCGTGGTCTTCTGGTCGCGCAGGCGCGAGACCATCTCGACGATGACCGGATAGTCCTTGAAGCGCTTGGAGAAGGTGCGGAAATGCTGCGAGGCGAGCACCGTGGTGGGAACGAGAACGGCCACCTGCTTCTTGTCCTCGACGGCCTTGAAGGCGGCCCGGAGCGCCACTTCCGTCTTGCCATAGCCGACGTCGCCGCAGACGAGGCGGTCCATCGGCTTCGGGATCTGCATGTCCTTGAGCACTTCCTCGATGGCCCGCTCCTGGTCGGGCGTCTCCTCGAACTCGAAGTCGGCCTCGAAGGTGCGGTACATCACGTCGGGCGGGGAGAAGGCGAAGCCCGGATGGGCGGCGCGGGAGGCGTAGATCTCGAGCAGCTCGGCGGCCATCTTGAGCAGCTCTTCCTTGACCCGCGCCTTGCGCTTCTCGAACGACTGCGACTGCAGCGAGTCGAGCTTGACCTTCTCGGGATCGCCGCCCTGGTACTTCTGGATTTGCCGCAGGCGGCCGACCGGGAGGTAGAGCTTGTCCTTGCCGGCGAAGTGCAAAAGGATGAAGTCCGCGGCAAAACCGCGCACGTTCAGGCGGGTGAGGCCGTCGTAGCGGGCGATGCCGTGGTCGACGTGCACGACCAGATCGCCTTCCTTGAGGTCGCGGAAGTCGGCGCCCTCGGGACCGAAAGACTTGGGCCGCCGCGGCGTTTTTCGCGCCGGAGCGAGCGGGCCGAAGACATCCTCGTCGGAAAAGAGGGCGAAGCGCTCGTGCAGATCGATGAAGCCGGCGCTGATCTCGCCTACGACGAGATGGGCATGGACATGGGGAGAGAACATCGCTGCCGGCTGCTCGGGGAGATGCGGTTCGATCTGCGCCATCAGATTGCGGTCGAGCAAAAGGCGCCGCGTCCGCTCCGCCTGCGCGGAGCTGTGGCAGGCGATGACCGCGGCCGCGCCCCGCTCGCGCAGCGCCTCGAGCCTGCGCACCAGGGGCTGCAGCGCGCCGGTCTCGCCGTGATGGCTCTCGATCTCGCCGCGCAGCTCGCGGGTGGGCTGCAGGTCGAACTGGATCTCGGCGGTGCCGCGCGCGGTCTCGACCCCCATCAACAGGCCGCTCAGCTCGAGGAGCGACGAGCTCTCGATCAAAGGGCGGACATCGCGCTCGTGGAGAAAATGCTGGTCGGGCGGCAGCGCCAACTCCCCCTTGGCGCGGGCGGCGTCGAAGTGCGACTCGAGGGACTGCCAGAGCTCGCCCCACTGGCGCTCGAGCTCGAGCGGATCGTCGAGGATCCAGATGGCGTCCTTGGGTAGATAATCGGTGATCGGGGCGAGGCCGCCGGGAAAGAAGCCGGGGAACCGCGTCGGCCGCGGCGCGGACGGTGGCGATGGCGGCCTTGCGGCCCTCGTCGTCGAGGATGATCTCGCGCGCGGGGCAGAGGGAGAGCTCGCGCAGCTCGCGGACCGTTCGCTGGGTCTGGGGGTCGAAGGCGCGGATCTTCTCGACCTGGTCGCCGAAGAATTCGAGGCGGGCGGGCTGCGCGTCGAGCGGGGACCAGACATCGAAGACGCCGCCGCGGACGGCGTAAGTGCCCGGGTCCTCGACCAGCGGCACGCGGGCGTAACCGGCGGCGGTCAGCTTGCGGGCAAGCTCGTCGCGGTCGTGCTCGATGCCGGGGGAGAGGAGCAGGGAGCGGCGGTCGAGCGCGGGCCGCGGCAGCACCCGGCGAGCAAGGGACTTCACCGAGAAGAGCACGACCGGCCGGTCGGAATTTCCCAAGTGCAAGCGGAAGAGTGCGGCCAGGCGCTGCTGCGCGACGAAGCGGTCGGGGGTCAGCCCCTCGTAGGGCAGCATTTCGTCGGCCGGAATTCGTACGACCGGCCGCGCTCGTTCCGCGGCCGCATCCTCTTGAGTGAGGAAAAAGCGGAGGTCGTGCTCGAGCGCCTCGGCGGCCTCCTCGTCCGGCTCCACGCAGATGAGCGGCCGCTTCAGCTCGCGCGCGAGCCGGGCCAGCGCGAATCCGCGCGCCGCCCCGAACAGCCCGCGCGCCAGCACCCTGGCGCGGTCGGGGCGAAGCGCCGCCACCAGCTCGGCCAGAGCCGCCGGGCTGCCGCTTTGCTGCGGGGCGACAAAGCTCTTTGTTGCCGTCGTTTCCAAAGTCAAAGCACACGACCGCCTCCGCGCGCGAGCGCGGGGCGGGGGTCAGGGTTGTAAAGGCTCACCTTCTCCAGATCAACCGCAGGCTCACTTCAAATGATCGAAGCCGGTCACGCGCGGCAGCGGACGCGGCCGCCCGTGCTCGGTCAGCTGAATGCCCGAACCGCGAACGATGCGCCCCACCTCGATGCAGCGAACGGCGCGCTGGAGCGCCGCGAGCTTCCGCCGCGGCACCGAGAGCAAGAGCGCATAATCCTCGCCGCCCGAGAGGGCGAGATCCAGGTCCCGCGCCGGCAGGAGGCTGCACTCCACCTGCGCCCCGCATCGGCTCTCGCGCAACAGATGGCCGAGGTCGCGGAGAAATCCATCGCTCACATCGACGGCCGCCGAGGCAAACGCGTTCGCCTTCATTCCCTCCCGCACGAGCGGCTCCGGCCGGCGCTGCGCCTTCGACTCCGCCGCGGAGGCGCCTGGCCGCAGCCCTGCTGCCGCCTCACCCAGCCTGCCGACGACCACGAGCGCATCGCCGGGCCGCGCGCCTGCGCGAGAGAGCGGCCGCGCCGCTTCTCCGAGGGCGGTGATCGTCACCGACCACGCGGATGCGGCCGTCACGTTGCCGCCGATGAGAGCGCAGCGATGCCGCCGCGCGAGCTGCGCCATGCCCCGCGCCACTCCGCTCGCTTGCCGTAGCGTGGTGCCTCGCGGCACGGCCAGAGCGCAGAGAAACCAGCGCGGCCGCGCTCCCGCCGCCGCCAGGTCGGAGAGGTTCACCGCCAAGGACTTCCACCCGACGTCCTCGGGCGTGAAGCGCAGCCAGCTGAAATGCACGCGCTCGACCACGGCGTCGGTCGTCACCACCAGCTTCATGCCGCGCGCCGGCCGCACCGCGGCGCAGTCGCTGCCCGGGCCGATCACCACCCGCTCTCCGCCGGGAAAGGGAGCGAGAAACGCTTCGATCAGCTCCAGCTCGGAGGGCAATCAGACGGGGAAGGCCGGCGTCGAGCCGCTGGTCGCGGGCGGCACACCCAGCCCCGTCCCGGGAGGCTCGATGGGCAAGACCAGCGTGAAGGTCGAGCCCTTGCCGGTCTCGCTCTTGACGAACACCTCGCCGCCGTGCGCCTCGACGTAGCTCTTGACGATGGAGAGCCCCAACCCCGCGCCGCCGTACTCGCGCGAGGCCGACGAGTCCGCCTGGAAGAAAGTCTCGAACACCTTCAGTTGCAATTCGGGCGGAATCCCGATGCCGTTGTCGGTGACCGAGATCTGGAAATACCCCGCCGAGCCGAAGGGCCCGGCGCTCTTGGGCGTGAGGTCGGCCGGCCCCGCCTGCACGGCGATGTGCCCGCCCGCCGGCGTGAACTTCACCGAGTTGGAGAGAAGGTTGACGACGCACTGGCGGATCTTGTCGCTGTCGACTGTGACCTTCTGCACCGAGGGCGAGACGTTGGAGGTGAGCTGCAGGTTCTTCTTGAAGCTCTGCGGCAGGACCGACTCCATCGCGCTTTGCACGATCTCTTCCAGGCTGGAGGGCTTGCGCAAGAGCTGCACGCCGCGGGCCTCGATGCGGGAGAGATCGAGGATCGACGAGATCAAGCGCAGGAGCGACTCGCCCTTCTCCAGGATCGTCTTCAGATAATCCTGCTGCTCTTCGTTGAGCTCTCCCGCCAGCCCGGCGAGCAGCATCTCGGAATAGCCGATCACGCTCGTCAGCGGCGTGCGCAGCTCGTGTGAGACGGTGGCGAGGAAGTTCGACTTGAGGCGCGACAACTCCTGCAGCCGCTCCAGCGCTTCGGAGAGCTTCTTGTTCTTCTCCTGCACCTCTCGATAGCTTTCAGTCACCGATTCGATGTGCAGCTGCGAAGAGATCATCGCCCGGTGCGAGGTGTAGACCAGGACATCGACGATGCGGGTGAAGTGCTCGAGGATGCGCCGCACCGTGCTCTCCGGCGCGCTGCGGATGCGCTCGATCAGCTCCTTGGCCTTCTTCAGATCGAATTCGCCGGAAAGATCCCTCAACTCCCGCCCCAGGTCCCCGACGTCCTCGGGCATGAAGGGCCCGAAGATGACCCGGCCGATCATGTCCCCTTCGTAGAGGATGGGCATCATCAGATAGCGCAAGCCGGAGAAGCAGTTGCGCATGGCGATGATGTCTTCCGGGTCTTTCGGCTGCGACTCGAGCGGTCGCACCTTGATGTGCGTAACCGTCTCGGTGCAGAGCCTGCGGCCGTTCGGACCGGTGAACATGTAGGCGCAGAAGTCGCCGGAGGCGACCTTCATGTCGACGAGCTTTGTCCCCTGCTGGTCGAAGACCTTGAGGCCGATCTTGTAGAGATCGACGAACGTCTTGCAGACGTTGGTGAAGCTGGGCAGATCGAGCAGCTCGCCCAACACGAGCTTCTTTTGCAGGACGCTCTCTGCCACTACACGGTCCCTGTCGCGGGCGGCGTGCCGCCGCCTTTGTCCGGATTACCGCCGGCCTTGAGAGGCGGCGGATCGACCAGGCACCTTCTCACCTCTTCCACGAAGCTGCGCCGGTCCAGACCGATCTTGTCGGAGAGCAGGTAGATCCTGTCAATCTGCTCGAAGGTCAGCTCGACCAGCCCGAGGAAGGTCTCCACCACACCTTCCCCGCGAACCGCGACTGCCTCGTAGACGGGCTGTTTGCCTTCCTTGCGCATCTTCTCGATCGCCTCGGCGGTGGTGGCGTCCCCCAGGTCCTTCTTGTTCCATTGCACGACGTTGGGCAAGGTTTCGATGGTGAGCCCGTTCGCCTTGAGGTTCTCCACCATGTTCAGCCAGTACTTGTAATTTTCCTGGCGCTTGCTCGGCTGGCTGTCGGCGATGAAAGCGATCGCGTCGGCTCCCTGCAGCACGATGCGGCGGGTCGAGTTGTGCATCACCTGCCCGGGCACGGTGAAGAGCTTGATCTTGACCTTGAGATTTCCGGCGCGGAAGACGAGCGGCAGCGTGTCGAAAAAGAGGGTGCGGTCGTCGGCCGTGTCCAGCGTCATCAGATGGCCGCGCAGGCTCGGCTGGATGCGCTGGTAGAGCGCGCGCAGGTTCGTCGTCTTCCCCGAAAGCCCGGGGCCGTAATAGACGATCTTGAGGGTCAGCTCGCGCTGGGCCGTGTTGAACTGCACCGCCGGTCACCCTGCCGTCGCGACGGCCACGCAGGCCACCGCGACGTTCCAAGGCGCTTCTCCCAGGGGAGCGAGCGGAACATCCATCGTCGAGAGGGGCACGATCTCCGGTCTTCGCTGCAAGGAAGGCGGCAGTTTCTCCCGAAGACCGCCGACAGCCAAGCTCCTTCTGCGCAGGACCTCCCCCCTCGGGGCGACCCCCGCGCGACCACAGCGATTTACACCCGGCATTGACGCATTTTAACGCGCTTTGGCCATCCGCCAGAAGTCCTCCGCGTCGGCAGGTGTACGCACAATGCGGCAGTGCGGCAGGGTCTCGATGAAGACGCGGCCGTAGCCCTTGCGGGTCATTCGCCCGTCGAGAACGGCGACGATGCCGCGGTCCAGGGCGCTGCGGATGAGCCGGCCGAAGCCCTGCTTGAGGGCGAGCGCGGCTTCAGGAAGCTGGTAGCTGAAGAAGGCGTCCTCGCCCCGCCCTCTCAGGCGATCGATGCGCGCGGCGACGATCGGCTCGCCGGGCGAGGCGAAGGGGAGCTTGTCGATGACCACCAGGCTGAGCGCCTCGCCGGGGACGTCCACGCCCTCCCAGAAGCTCTGCGAGGCGAAGAGGACGCTGGGGGTCTCGCGGAAGCGCTTGAGGAGCTGCTGCTTGGGCTGCTCGCCTTGGAGAAGGACCTGATAGGGGAGCTCGTCTTCGAGCAGCGCGTGCACCGCGCGCATGTTGCGCAAGGAAGTGAAGAGGACGAAGGCGCGGCCGGAAGTGATCGGCAAGAGCTGCCGCAGCTCGTCGGCTACCGCTGCGGGGAAGGAGGGATCGTTCGGGTCGGGCATGGCGCTGGGCAGGTAGAGCGCGGCGTTCTTTTCGTAGTCGAAGGGCGAGTCGAGCACCCGCGAGTGGAGGGGAAAGAGCGGGCCGCTCTCGTCGCGCAGGCCGACTCGGCGTTCGAAATATTCGAGCGCGCCCCCGACCGCGAGCGTCGCGGAGGTGAAGACCACCGGACCGATGCGGTCGTAGAGCTTGTCCTGGAGGATGGCGGAGACGTCGATCGGCGAGGCGTGGAGGAAGACGTGGCCGCCGCGCGACTCCGCCCAGTGGATGAGACCGGGGTCCCGGTGGGTGAAGAGCTCGAGATCGGCGCCGAGAGCGAGGCAGCGCCGCTCGAGGAGCGACACCTCCTCGCCGTCGCCGCCGCTGAGCGCAGCGCCGAGCGACCGGGCCAGGTCGAGCAGCGCCTGGCGCTGCGGCTCGGCGGGTTGGAGCGCCCCGGGGAGCAACGCCCAGCGAGAATTCTCGCTACCATAATGATGGGCCTCGCGTGCTCCACCCGGCGGGGATTTCATCGCGCGGGTCGTCTGACGTTCCGGCGCGGTCTCCAGCGCCGCCTGGAAGAAATCCTCTCCCTCCCTGAGCATCCGTACCGCGAGGTCTCGCGCCGCCAGCATCTGCGGCCGCGGCTGCAGCGTCTTGAGGGCGTCGCGCGCCAGCTCGGCCACCCGGAAGCTGGAGAGCTGCGCGCCGAAATGCTCCGTCGCCACCTCTTCCACCGCGTGCGCTTCGTCGAAAACGACTGCATCGTAGGGCGGCAGCACCGCCGCGCCGGCGTCGCCCGCCGACGAGGTCCGCAGCGCCAGGTCGGCGAAGAAGAGATGATGATTCACCACCACGATGTCCGCCTCGGCGGCGAGCCTGCGCATGCGGAAGACGAAGCAGCTCTCGTAGCGCGGGCACTTCTGCCCCAGGCACTGATCGGCGCTGGCGGAGAGGTCGCGCCAGGAGGCGAGGCTCTCGGGCAGGTCGAGAAGCTCGGCGCGGTCCCCGGTCGCAGTCGTCGCGGCCCACTCGGCGACGCGCTCGAAATGCGCCGCCTCCTCGCGCACGGCGAAGGTCGGTTCGCGGAGGAACTGCTCGAAACGCAGGAGGCAGAGGTAGTTCTGCCGGCCCTTGAGGAAGGCGACGCGCGCATCGACGCCCAACTCCTTCAAGAGCGGCACTTCCTTGTCCGCCAGCTGCTCCTGCAGGGTCTTGGTCGCGGTGGAGACGATGATCTTGAGGCCGCTCCGCGCCGCCGGCAGAAGGTAGGCGAGGGTCTTGCCGGTTCCGGTGCCTGCCTCGATCACCAGCGCGCGGCCCTGCGCGAGCGCCTGCTCGACCCGCGCCGCCATCTCCAGCTGCGGCGGCCGCGGCTCGTAGAGCGGCAATGCACGCGAGAGCGCGCCGCCGGGCCCGAGCATGTCGCTCAGTTCCATCGCGCCGTTCTACCCCGCGAGCAGGGCAAGCGGCACGGGCGAAAAAGAGAGCACGAACAGGAGGAGCGAGACGGCCACCAGCGCGCGCCGCGGCCGGTCGAGCCGTTCCTCCGGAGCCGCCAGCCGCGGGTGCGAGCCGAAGCCGAGACCCATCAACAGACCCCAGATCAGCCAGCCGGGAAAGGCGGTGAAGATGCCGAGCGCGAGCAGCACCGCCGAGAGCGGGGGCCCGAGCGCGCGGTGCAGCCGCGGCGAGGCTCCATACAAGACATGGCCGCCGTCGAGCTGTCCGAGCGGCAAGAGATTCAGGGCCGTGAGGAGGAACCCGAACCAGCCCGCCACCGCCACCGGATGGAGCGCCAGCGACTTTCCCGCGGGCAGGTCACCGACGACCAGCATCTGCAACAATTGCATGCCGAGCGGCTCACCGAGGTCGAAGGCCTCGCGCATCGCCGGCCAGCCGCGGCCCTCGACGAAGGAGAGGAAAGCATCGAACAGGGACCAGTGCGCGCCCGGCGCCTCGGCCGGCACGACGGTCGAGAGCTTGAGCCCGATGATCAGGACGGGAAGGGTCGCGAGAAATCCCGCGATCGGCCCCCAGGCGCCGATGTCGAGCAGCGCCTTGCGGGTGCGCGGCAAGGAGCGCAGCCGGATGACCGCGCCGAGAGTCCCGATGACGGAGAGGAAGGGCGCAGGAATGAAGAAGGGCCAGGTGGCATCGACGCCGTGCCGCCGCGCCAGGACGAAATGCCCCATCTCGTGCGCGAGCATGATGGCGAGCAGGGCCGCCGAGAAGCCGAGGCCGTGGCGCAGCATCTCCGGCCGGGTCGGCTCGGGCAGCTGCGTGTCGTTGAGCACCGATCCGGCGGCGAAGGCCGAGGCGAAGGTCAGGAGAAAGAGCAGGACGTTGAGCGCCGGCGGCCGCAGCGCGCCGAGCGTGCCGGGCCCCGGCGGCGGAGGCGGGAGGATCTGCTCGTCAATGCCGGGGACCGGTTCCACCACAGAGCCATTCCCACGCCTCGCGCAGGAGGTAAAGTCCGAAGCGCGGCTTGCCCGCGATCTTGCGCGCCATCGCGCGATGGGCCCTTGCCTCGTCACGGCGGCCGAGCTGCGCGAGAGCCCGCGCGAGGCTCTCGTGCAAGTGCGCCGAAGCTCCCGCACCCAGCTCGAGCACCTCTTGCCAGGCCCGCACCGCCTCCTCCAGCTGGCCGCATTCGAAGAGCGCCGTGCCCAGCCCCTGCAGCGCGTCGGCGTCGTCGTGCCGCTCCTCGAGCGCTTTTTCGAAGCAGGGGATCGCTTCCCGATAGCGTTCCTGGCCGAGCAGCGCAGTTCCCAGCCGCTCGAATCCCGGCGACCAGTCGGGCCGCAGCGAGAGGGCATGACGGAGCCGCTGCTCCGCGGTGATCGCGTCGCCTTCCACGAGATCGATCTCGGCCAGCGCGGCGTGCGCCTTGTACGCGGCGGGGTCGATGCCGAGCAATTTCTCGCAGCCCTCGCGCGCCGCCTCGACCGGCCCCTGCCCGCCGAGAGCGAAATCGAGCGCCATCGCGAGAAGGCGCTCCTGCGCGTCGGCGAACAAGGGATCGCGCCGCGCCGCCTCGAGATAGGGATCGAAGCTCCGTTTCGGATCGGGAACGCGTACGCCGTTCTCGTGCGCGGCGGTCATGTCCCGGCCGCGCAGATAGGCGAGATAGGCCTCCACGTCGCGAGTCGGCCAGCCGACCGCGGGCGGCGCCTCGCCGACGGCGCGGGCGACCTCGAGCGCCGCCTCCTCGAGCGCGGAGAAGAGCTCGTTGCGCGGCCGCAGAACGACGTGGTCGAGCGCGAGCTTTCTCTGTGGCGAGTCGACGAGCAGGATGCGGAGGCGCACCCGGTCGGTCAGCTCTGCCGATCCGTGCAGGACATACTCGGTCCCCTCGGGAAGGCCGATCTGGCATGCCTCCTCCACCGTCCAGGGCTGCGAGGCCACCACCCAGCCATGTCCGCGCCGGCCCTCCTCGCCGTCGAGCGGTCCGTCGGCGGTGAGCGTGGCGAGATTCGCCGCCAGGTGAGGAGGTTGGGTCAGGCGCTCCGCCAGCGCGCGCGCGAGCGAGCGCGCATAGACCCCTTGCGCCTGATCGAGCATCTGTCCGCTCGGGTCGAGCGGAACGGTGAAGGGAAAGACCAGCATCCCTTTGGCCACGCCGCAGAGTGTAGTGCCTGCCCGTCCGGGCGGCTCGTGCGCGATCGCACAGATGACCGCTACTTCGCAGGCGCAGCGGCGAGCGGCATGGCGGGCGGCACCGGCGGCGGCCCTTCCGGATCGAACTCGACGATGGTCCCGCGGTTGACCCAGAGCCAGAAGAAGGGCTTTTGCGCCTCGCGGTCCTTGCCGAACACGGTGTCGCCCGCGGCCCCCTCGAAAGGCTTCTGCATGCCGGCGAGCGCGTCGCGCAAGGCCTCGCGCGTCTGCGGCCGGCGCTCGCTGACCGCTTTCTTGATCAGCGCGGCGGCATCGAACGCGTGCGCCTCGAGAAATCCTGGCGCGCGGTGGTAGGCGCTGCCGTAGTCGTCGACGAACTTCCTCGTCGCCGCCCGCTCGGAATTGGGGAAGAAGACGTCGACGAAGATGCTGCACTGGACGTAGCGGGCAACTCCGCTGCGCTCGTCGATCAGGTCGGGCGAATCCCACAGGGAAGTCCCGAGCAGCTGCACGGTCCGAAGCTGCTCGTTCTTGGTCGTCTTCTTGACGACCTCCAGCTCCTTGGTGTCGCAGCCGGTGGTGATGACGTCTTCGGCGGCGATGGCCGGCGCGACCAGCCGCACGGTGCGCGCGCTGTCGGGGATGAAGAGGGCGTCGAAGTCGACGATCGGCGCCTGCGCGTTGCGCAGCTGCTGCGCGGCCTTGCGCCGCTTGTAGGGATCCTTGATCTGCTCGAGGATCTTCTTCAGCTCCTCGGCGTACTGCTGGCGCTCCTCGAGGTCCTTGACGGTGCGGCCCACCATCGACTGGATGAAGGGCTTGAAGGTGGTGGTCTCGCGCGGGTAGTGCTCGTAGGCGCGCACTTCCGCTCCGGTCGCGTCGAGCGCGTCCCAGAAATATCTGCTCATCTCGTCGCCGTAGGGCGAATCGGGATGGAGGATGCCGAAGCCCTTCACGTTGAGCTTCCTCTGCGCGTACTCGGCCACCGCCCTGGCCTGCGCGCTGGAGGTGGGCATGTCACGGAAGACGTAATCGCCCAGCGCGGTGAGGCCCTCGGCGCGGCTCAAGGAGACGAGAGGGATGCCGAGCTGCTGCGCCCGCGCCGCGGCGGCCGGCCCTTCGGCGAGGCCGAGCGGTCCGAGGATGGCGATGGCCCCTGCCTGCGCCAGCTCCGCGACCGCATCGGCGGCGGCGTCGGGCTCGCCCTTGGAGTCCTTGATCTCCACCAGGAGCGAGCCGCGGTTCTGCAGATCGAGAGTCAGCGCGATGCCGTTGAGCGCCTGGTCGGCGAAGCCCTTCAAGTCGCCGCTCAGCGGCAGCACGATGCCGAGCAGGTTCGGCTTGACGTTCGCCGGCGGCTGCGCGGCGCGCTGCACGGCGCGCGCACCGTCGGCAGAGGGACCGACGCCGTCGGTGACCGAGAGGATCTCGGAAGCCAGCTCGGCGGCGTGGGTGCGATCGCCCGCGTGCAGCTGGATGCGCGCCAGCTTGAGCGCCGCCAAGGGCCAGGCCGGCGATCGCTTGTCGGTCTCGGCCACCAGCCGCGCGACCTCGGCAGCCGGTGCAGACTCGAGCACCTCGGTGAAGGCGCGCAGCTGCGCTTCGCGCTCGGGTCCTTCCGGCGGGATCTGGTCCACCATCGGCCGGAGCGCCTGCTGCTTGCCCAGCTTGGCCTGTACGTTGCCGAGCTCGGCGGCGGCCGCGCTCTTGAACGGAGAAGTCGGGTGCTTCTCGAGCAGCTCTTGCAGCGCCGCCTCGGCCTGCTCGAGCTGCCCCGCGCGGACGAGAGCCTGGCCGCGCCGGAAGAGGGCCTCCTCCGCGAGCTTGCTTTCCGGATAGCGGGAGAGAAAGCCGCCCAGCGCCGCCGCGGCAGCCGCGTAGTTGCCTTGATCGTAAAGCGCCTGGCCGCGGCGGAAGTCCTGCTGCGCCGCCTCTTCGTACGGAACGGTCCGGCCTTCGATGGTCACCGGGCGCGCCGGAGCGCAAGCGGCGAGCAAGAGCAGGGCGGCGAGGAGGTGGCGCATGGAGCGTGCCTTCTATCAGAACTCCTGCACGTAGGCGTCCTTGGGCGGCTCGAAGTGGAAGAGCGCGTCGGGCAGCCCTTGGTCGATCTTGGCGTCGCTGAAGACGATGCGGTTCACGTCGCCCTGCGGGTTGGTGACGACGCTGGCGAGGACGCGGCCGTCTTTCGCAACCACGAAGAGGAGTCGGGCGACGCCCGCGATGGGCTTGAGCGGTTCGAGCTCGAGCGTGTCGCCCGCCGGCAGATCTTTTTGCGGCGCGCCAGCCCGGGCGGAGAATTCCGTGAGCAGGTCACCCCTTCCCCAGAGGAAGGTGAAGGCGCTGGAGAGCTGGTCGCCGCCGAAATCGCGCTTGACCTGCGCTTCCTTGTCGTCGGGCCGCCAGATCCAGAGCGTCTTGCCTTCGACGAAGAGGCTGCGCCGCTCGGGCTTCTCGTAGTCCCAGCGGACGAAGCGCGGCCGCTTGACCTTCACGGTGCCGCTCGACTCCTCGGTGCGGCCGATGGCGAGATAGGTATAGCGCTGGGCGAAGCGGGCGGAGAAGTCCTTGGTGTGCGCGTAGTAGGACTGTACGCGGCGCGCGAGGGCGCGGCCTGGATCCTTGTGAGGGGCGGCGGCGGCGAGGAGTGCGAGAAGGAGAATCATCTTCACTTGGACGGCCCTCAGCGGCGCTGCTTCATGCGCCGGGCCAGCCTGGCCGCGAGCAACGTAAAGCGCTCCCGCAAGAGAACGCGCTCCTGTGGGGAAAGATCTCCAGCGGCGCCGAGCTGCGCCCGCCGCGCCTGTGCGAGGTGGGCGAGGGCGATGCCTGCAGCCACGGAGACGTTGAAGCTCTGGGTGAAGCCGGCCATCGGGATGCGGAAGGTGCCCTTGCAGGCGGCGATCGTCTCGGCGCTCGGACCTTCGTGCTCGTTGCCGAACAGCAGCGCGACGGGCCGATCCGCGGGCAGCTCGGAGTAGAGAGGCACGCTCCCGCCGAGATGGCCGGCCCACACTTCGAAGCCTCGCTTCGCCAGCTCTTTCGCACAGGCGGCGCCGGAGCGGTGGCGTTCGACGTCGATCCATTTCTGCGCGTCCTGGGTGACGCGGCGGTGAGCGCGGCCGTCGTCGCCCGGGTCGTGCGGGACGACGTGGGCGCGGGCGAGGCCGAGACCCTCCGCGGTGCGGAGGATGGCAGCGGTGTTGTGCGGATCGACGAGGCGGTCGAGGACGATGGTGACGGAGGCGAGGCGGGCTTCGATGACCGAGAGGATGCGCGCCTGCCGCGCAGGGGAGAGGAGCGACCAGAAGAACCCGGCGTCGGGATCCGCTGCGTGTTCTTCGTCCTCTCCGCGCAGCACTTCTTCGATCAGCCCGCGCGGTCCGACCAGCTCTTCAGGATCGACCGGCTGCACCGGCCCGATCCATGCGCGCGGTGGGCGCCGCGGGCTCACCGGCGTTTCCTCGGACGGGGCTCCCGCTCGACCTGCGGCGGCGGGTGGAGGTCGCGCTCCAGCGGCGCCGGCAGGCCGGCGTCATCGAGCGCGCGCACGGTCGCATCGAGGAGATCCTCCAGCCCCTCGCCGCTCGCTCCCGAGACGAGATGCACCTTCAGCTTGCGCCGCTTCAGTTTGCCCGCGAACTGTTGCGCCCGCTCGCGCGCCTCGGGGACGTCGATCTTGTTGGCGGCGATGATCTGCTTCTTGCGCCCCAGCGCCGGATCGAACAGCTCCAGCTCGCGGTTGATCGCCTCGTAGTCCGCGACGAGATCGCGCTCTTGCGCGGCGTCGATGAGATGGATGATCACGCGGCAGCGCGCCATGTGCTTGAGGAAGCGATGGCCGAGCCCCATGCCGCGATGCGCGCCCTCGATCAGCCCCGGCAGGTCGGAGAGCACGAAGCTGCGGCCATCCTTGTACTGAACCACGCCGAGGTGCGGCTGCAGCGTCGTGAAGGGGTAGTCGGCGATCTTCGGCCGCGCCCGCGAGAGCCGCGCCACCAGCGTGCTCTTGCCAGCGTTGGGAAATCCCACCAGGCCGACGTCCGCGAGCAGGCGCAGTTCCAGCCGCACGCGCTTCTCTTCCCCCTCCGTCCCCGGCTGGGCGAAGCGCGGCGCCTGCAGCGTCGGGGTGGCGAAGTTCATGTTGCCCAGCCCGCCCTTGCCTCCCTTGGCGAGCACGAAGCGGCGGCCGTTCTCGCGCAGATCCGCCAGCACCTCGCCGGAAGCGGCGTCGCGCACCAGCGTTCCGGGTGGAACCTTGAGCAAGAGCTCGGATGCGCCCTGCCCGTTCTGGTCGCGGCCCCGCCCCGGCTCGCCGTTGCGGGCGCGATACTCGCGCTTGAAGCGGAAGTCGAGCAGCGTGGTGAGCCGCTCGTCGGTCTCGAGAATGATGTCGCCGCCGTCTCCGCCGTCGCCGCCCGCAGGGCCGCCGCGAGGGACGAACTTCTCCCTGCGAAAGGCGACCGCGCCGGGCCCCCCGTCGCCAGCCTTGACCGAGATCTCTGCTTCGTCGATGAACTGCATGGCCGCTCTGCGCGGCCGCGGGCTACGCCTGGGCCTGCGGCTTGGCCCCCTCGACGTGAACGTAGACCCGGTCGCCGCGGCCCTTCTGGTACTTCACGACGCCTTCCACCACCGCATAGATGGTGAAGTCGCGGCCCATCGAGGCGCCGCGGCCGGCGTGGACCCTGGTGCCCACCTGCCGCACGAGGATCTTTCCCGGCACGACGCTTTCGCCGCCGAAGATCTTGATGCCCCGGTGCTGCCCCGGCGAGTCGCGGCCGTTGCGGGACGATCCCTGCCCTTTTTTGTGCGCCATCGAAGTCCCTCAGCCGGTGATGCCGGTGATCTTGATCTCGGTGTACGGCTGCCGGTGCCCGCGGATGCGGTCCCAGCCTTCCTCCTGCGTGCGGAAATGCCAGAGCTTGCGGTGCTTGCCGTGCGAGACGATCTCGGCCTGCACTTTCGCGCCCTCGACCAGCGGCACGCCCAGCTTCACGTCCGCTCCCTGGCCGACGAGCAGCACTTCGAGATCGAACCTGGCGCCCACCGGCTGCTCCAGCTTCTCCACCTTGAGCAGGTCGCCTTCTTTGACGCGGTATTGTTTACCGCCGGTCCTGACGACTGCGTACATCGCGCTTCTCCGTCTTCTGGAAGCCCGTCTGGCGAGGAGATCCTGCCGCCGGGCGCGGAAAGGAACGGGCGATTTAGCGAAAATGGTCCTGCATTGTCAAGGGAACCCGCTCGCCTGGCCGGCTGCTCATGCGCCGGCGAGCGCAGCCAGGCTGTCCTGGTAGGGCGGCCTCGCCACGCCCCTCTCGGTGACGATGGCGGCGATGTACCGCGCCGGGGTGACGTCGAAGGCGGGGTTGAAAACGCTCACGCCTTCGGGGGCGACCCGCTGGCCGAGAAGATGCGTCACCTCTTCCGCGGACCGCTCCTCGATGGGAATCTCCCGCCCGCTCGCCGCGCGCAGATCGATGCTGCTCAACGGCGCCGCCACGAAGAGCGGCACGGCGGCCGCCTGCGCGGCGAGGGCGAGCGGATAGGTGCCGACCTTGTTGGCGGTGTCGCCGTTGCGCGCGACCCGGTCGGCGCCAACCACGACACAGCCGATCTTGCCGGAGGAGAGGAGCGAGGCCGCGGCCACGTCGGGGAGAAGCGTGACGGGAATGCCGTCCTGCAAGAGCTCCCAGGCGGTGAGCCTCGCCCCCTGCAGCCAGGGCCGGGTCTCGCCGGCGAAGACGTCGCACCTCTTGCCGCCCGCGATGGCCGCGCGCACCACGCCGAGTGCCGTCCCGTAGCCTGCGGTGGCCAGACCGCCCGCGTTGCAGTGGGTGAGGATTCCTTTGCCCTCCGGCACGAGCGCCGCGCCGTGCCGGCCGATGGCACGGCAGGCCTCGAGGTCCTCCTGGAGAATCTTGTCCGCCTCCGCCTTGAGCGCCTCGAACGCGCGCGGCCGGACCGCGGCCATTCGCTCGAGCGCCCAGCGCAGATTGACGGCGGTGGGTCGCGCGGAAAGCAGCGCCGCGCGCGCCTTCTCGAAGTCTTCCCCAGCGCGTGCCGAGAGTGCGAGGCCATAGGCAGCGGCGCAGCCGATGGCGGGCGCGCCGCGGACCACCATCTCGCGGATGGCGCGCGCCGTCTCCTCGGCGCTCTTGACCGTGACCACTTCCGCGCGCGCCGGCAGGCCCCGCTGGTCGAGGAGGTGGAGCGCGCCGTCGGCGAACCAGAGCGTGCGGAAGCTCATTGCAGCACAAGCTCCAGGTAGAGCGCCCCGTCGATGGGGTTCTCGTAGTAGGGGGCGATCTCGCGGAAGCCGAGCTCGCGGTAGAGCGCGACTGCTTCGCTCATCTTGGAGGGGATGGTGTCGAGCACCATCCGCGCATGTCCGCGCTCGCGCGCCTCCGCGATGGCCGCCTCTGCCAGTCGCCGTCCAAGTCCCTGGCCTCGCGCCGTGGGCCGCACGAAGAGCCGCTTCATCTCGGCGGTGCGCGCGTCGAGCTGGCGCACTCCGACGCAGCCGTGCCCCGGCGCAAGCAGGAGCGAGCCTTCCGGCGGGGCATATTTTCCCGGCAGCGTGCGCAGCTCCTCGTCGAATCCCTGGAAGCAGAGCGAGAACCCCAGCGCCTGGGCGTACTCGAGAAAGAGCGCGCGGATCTCCTCGAGCGGTGGCCCTGCTTTCGTCACGCGGACCAGTTCCATGGCGCTCATTCTAACCAGGCGGCGCCTTCTGGCGGCCCGGACGGCTTGCTCTGAGCGCCAGCCAACCGAGCGCAGTGGCGACCAGCGCCGGGACGCCGAACGAGAGGAGGAGCATCAGACCTTCTCGCGTCGCTTGCTCGACCAGCTGTGGCTGCCGCGCGCCTCCGGGAGTGACCAGCGTCGCCGCGGTGCGGGAGACGATGCGCGCGACCGCCCCGGCCAGCGCCAGCCAGGCGAAGAGCAGCGAAAAGACCAGGAGCCACTTGAGCCTTCGCCGCCCCTTCTGGGTGGCAAAAGCGATGACCCCCGCAAGGATGAGCGAGAGGAGAAGAAAGCTGGCGAACGCCGCCATCATCTTTTCAGTCGCCGAGCTTCCTCTTGAACAGCTCGTTGAGCGCGCCCGGATTGCCTTTGCCCTTCAGCTCCTTCATCGCCTGGCCGACGAAGAATCCCAAGAGGTTCTTCTTTCCCGCCTTGTATTTCTCGGCTTCGGAAACGCTGCGGGCGAGGACGGCATCGACGACGGCTTCCAGCGCGCCCGCGTCGGAGACTTGCGCAAGGCCCTTCTCCTGGACGATCCGGGCGGGAGGCTTGCCGCTGCGGATCAGCTCGGCCAGCACTTCCTTGGCGGCGGTCGAGGAGAGGGTCCCCGCATCCTGCAGCTTCCACACCTCCGCCACTTGCGCCGGCTCGAATTTCAGGGCGGCGAGATCCGCTTCCTTCTCGTTGACCGCGCGCGCCAGCTCGCCGACCACGAAGAGCGCGGCGCGGCGAGGATCGCCCCCCACCCGGCGATGCACTTCGACGAGGCGCGGGTCGGCCACGATGGTGCGCGCGTCGGCCTGCGCTACGCCCGACCTGGTCAGCTCGTCCAGGACCTCGTGCGGCAGCTTCGGGACCTGCACTTTCGCCGCCCACTCGGGCGAGACCAAAAGTGGCGGCAGATCCGGCTCGGGAAAATATCGATAATCGTTCGCCTCCTCCTTGCTGCGCATCGACCGCGTCACGCCCTTTTCGTTGTCGAAAAGGCGCGTCTGTTGCAGCACCTTGCCGCCGCTCTCGATCTCCTTCACCTGTCGCTCGATCTCGTATTCGATCGCCTGGCGCACGAAGCGGAAGGAGTTGATGTTCTTCAGCTCGACGCGCGTGCCGAGCTTCTGCGTGCCGCGCGGCCGGACGCTGACGTTGGCGTCGCAGCGGAAGGAGCCCTCTTCCAGGTTGCCGTCGTTGATGCCCAGGTAGATCAACGACAGCCGCAGCGCCTTGAGGTACTCGCTCGCCTCTTCGGCCGAGCGCAGCTGCGGCTCGCCGACGATCTCGATGAGCGGGACGCCCGAGCGGTTCAGATCCACCTGGCTGCCGCTCTCGGCGTGGATGTTCTTGCCGGCGTCCTCCTCGAGGTGGATGCGGGTCAGGCCGATCGTGCCGAGTCCAGGCACGGGGACGGCGCCGCCGGAGCAGATCGGCAATTCGTATTGAGAGATTTGATAGCCCTTCGGCAAGTCTGGATAGAAATAGTTCTTCCGCGCCCAGATCGACCGCTCGGCGATCCTGCAGCCGAAAGCCTTGCCGGCCTTGATGGCCATCTCCACCGCGGCGCGGTTGAGGCTGGGCAACGCGCCGGGCAGGCCCAGGCAGACGGGGCAGACTTGCGTGTTGGGCGGCGCGCCGAAGCTCGTCGAGCAGCCGCAGAAGATCTTCGAGCGCGTCAGGAGCTGCGCGTGGACCTCCAGGCCGATGACCGGCTCGAAGTCAGCGACCGGCATGTTCCACCAGCGGCGGCAACTGCTCGGCGAAGCCCGCGCGCTGCTCATAGGCGTGCGCGAGGCGGAGCAAGGTCTCCTCGTCGAAGGGCTTGCCGATGAGCTGCATGCCGATCGGCAACCGCTTGTTGTCGAATCCGCAGGGCACCGAGATGCCGGGCAGCCCGGCCAGGTTCACCGGCACGGTGTAGATGTCGTTGAGATACATCGCGAGCGGGTCATCGACCTTCTCGCCCAGCCGGAACGCCGTCGTCGGGCTGGTCGGGCAGACGACCGCGTCGACAGTTGCAAAGGCCGTGTCGAAATCGCGCCGGATCAGCGCGCGGACTTTCTGCGCCCGCAGATAGTAGGCGTCGTAATAGCCGGCGCTCAGCGCATAGGTGCCGAGCATGATGCGCCGCTTGACCTCGGCGCCGAAGCCCTCTGCGCGGGTGCGCTCGTACATCTCGAGAAGCTGCGTGGCACGGGCGCGATGCCCGTAGCGTACGCCGTCGTAGCGGGCCAGATTCGACGAGGCCTCGGCGGTGGCGACGATGTAATAGGCGGCGATCGCGTGCGGCGAGTTGGGGAGCGAGATCGGCTTCACCTCGCAGCCCTCGCTGCGCAGGACTTCGATGCCCGCGCGCACGGCCTTGTCGATCTCGGGCTGCAATCCCTCGCCGAAGTATTCCGCCGGCACTCCGATCCGCAGCCCGCGCACGCCGCGCGCGAGCGACGCCGCATAGTCGGGCACCGGCCGCGTCGAGCTGGTCTGGTCGTCCGGGTCGTGACCGGCGATGGCCGAGAGCAACAGAGCGACGCCGCGCACGTCCTGGGCGAAGGCGCCCACCTGGTCGAGCGAGGAGGCGAAAGCGATCACGCCGAAGCGCGAGACGCGCCCGTAGGTCGGCTTCATCCCGGCGCAGCCAACCAGCGCCGCCGGCTGGCGAATGGAGCCGCCGGTGTCGGTGCCCAACGTGCCGGGCACCATCCGCGCCGCCACCGCCGCCGCCGAGCCGCCCGAAGATCCGCCCGGCGTCCGCTCCAGGTCCCAGGGGTTTCTCGTCGGGCCGAAAGCGCTGTTCTCGGTGGAGGAGCCCATGGCGAACTCGTCCATGTTGAGCTTGCCGACGATGACCGCGCCCGCCTGCTTGAGCTTGCGCACGACGGTCGCGTCGTAGGGGGGCAAGTAGCCCTTCAAGATGCGCGAGCCGGCGGTCGTCTCGACGCCCTCCATGCAGAAGATGTCCTTGAGGGCGATGGGCACGCCATCGAGCGGCCCGATACGCTCGCGCCGCTGCGAGGCGGCCTTGGCGGCCGCGCGCGCTTCCCCTTCGGTGAGCCGGAGGAAAGCGTGCAGCTTCCCGTCGAGAGCGCGGATGCGCTCGAGCGACGACTCGAGCAGCGCCTCGGGCGAGACTTCGCGCGCGGCCAGCGCCGCCGAGACGCGCGAGAGCGGCAGCAAGTCGACTTTCACTCGATGATCCTCGGCACGAGGAACGCCTGCCCGTCCTGCTCCGGCGCTTGCGCCAGCACCTTCTCGCGCGGAAGGCAGGGCCGCGAGAGGTCCTCGCGCATGGGCGAGCTGGCCTCGCCGGCGAAGCTGAGCGGCTCGACTCCGGAGACGTCGATCGCCTTCAGCCGCTCGATGTACTCGAGCACGTGCCCGAGCTGGGCGGCGAACCGTTCCTCTTCCTCGGGCGAGAGCGCAAGGCGGGAAAGGCGCGCCACATGTCTCACCTGCGCGCGATCGATGGCCACGATGGACTCCGCTACGGCTTGTTCGCCGACTTGAACCAGTTCAGGATCGCGCCCATCACCGTGTGCGGCTCGGCGTGGGTCCGGATGTAGTCCCAGGCCGTCTTGTCGAGAAAAGCGCCGCCGCAGGCCGGGCAGTGAAGCAGCCGCACATCTCCAACTTTTTCCGGGACCATCAGCGCGCCGCAGTTGGAGCAGCGGCCGGTGTGCAGCTTCTTGAGCGCGTCCTTCTCCGACTGCTTGAGGCGGACCTGCTCCTCCGCGTGCAGCTTGCGGATGCGCTCGGCGTCCTCGCGGGCGAAGTACTCGTCCTCGGTGTTGCTCGGCTTGCGCTCGATCATTTCTGCTCCGCGCCGCTCGGGGCAGCGAGCGACTCCAACAGCTGCCGGGCGCGCTCGTGCTGCGGCGAAATCTTCAGCGTCTCCTTCAGCTCCTTGAGGGCGCCTTTGTCGTCCTTGAGCTGCAGATAGGCGAGCGCCATGCGGAAGTGGATGCGCGCGCTCTGTGGATTCGAGGCGAGCGCCTCCTTCAGCTTGGGCAGCGCCTTCTCCGCGCCGTCTTCCTCCTGCGCCGCGAGAAGGCCCTGCAGGAGCGCGATGCGCGCCGGCTCGGCCTTGAGCGCTACGGCCTTGCGCAGCTCGCGGTTCATGTTCGAGCTCGAGCGCAGGGCGCGGAAGTAGTCGGCCTTGGCCAGCTCGAGGTCGGGCGACTTGGGGTCCTTCTTCAGCGCCGGATCGACGATGTCGAAGGCGGACCTGAGGCGCGCCTTCGCCTGGCTGGCGAAGTCGGCCGCCTTGGTTTCGGCCTCGGCCTTCTTGGTCTCGTTGCCCCTCTCGGCCGCCTTGGCGCCGCGGTCGGTCCAGAGGGCGGCCTGGTCGTTGAGCGCATCGGCCCACTGGACCTCGATGCTGGCGAGCGTTGCGGTGGCCTGCGGGAAGTAGGACCTCGGGCCGGCGACGTCGAGCGCGTCCTTGGCCCTGCCCTCGGCCTCGGCGAGTGCGGCGAGGCTGTCCTTGTCGGCTGCGGCGCTGGCCGAGGCGAGCGTCTCGACGGCGGCTTGCGACGGCGCATGCCGGCCGAACTTCTTCACTGCCACGACGGCCGCTGCCGCGACGATCAACGCGGCGATGCCCGCGCCCACGCCGATGAGCAATCCCTTGGGCGGCGCCTTGTCGAAGGCGCCCGGCCTTTTGCGCAGCTCCTGCTCGTCGGCGCCCTCGGCGAGCGCGCCTTTCTCGTCGTCGGGCGCGGCCTCGTCGCCCTGCGGCTCGGAAGTCGGCGCGTTGCCGTCGATCCGCGGCACAGGGACTTCCGGGAGGGTGATCGCAGTGGCCGACTTCGCCTTTGCTGCGGCGGGCGCCGCCGCCGCGAACATCATCGTCGAGCCCGCGCCCTCGGCCTTCCTGGCGGCCGCGACGGGCTGCCCGAACAGCATCGTCGACTGCGGCTTCGCAACCGGTTTCGCGGCAGGTGCGGCGGGCGGGACCTTGATGTTGCCGCTCTGGAACATCATCGTGCGGCCGGCGCCCTCCTCGCCCGGTTCAGGCGGCTTGGGAGGCGCCGCAGCCTTCTGGAGGTTCGGCGCCGCGAACATCATCGTCGAGCGATCGGGGGGCGGCGGCGGGGGGGAAGCCTGTTGCGGCGCAGCCTTCGTCACCTTGAAGACGTTCTGGCATTTGCCGCAGCGCATGGTGAGGCCCTGCGGACCGATGCGCGCGTCGTCGACCTTGTAGCGGGCCTGGCACTTGTCGCAGCGGACTTCCATGATGTTTCCCTCGCGGCCGGGCGCAGAAAAGCGCAGCACGATAGGCCGTGCCAACTCTACTGTAAAGCAGCCGGGCCGCGGGTGCGCAGCTGGATTTTTTGCTTCAGGCGCGTCTCGGAAAAGTTGACGGAACGATGCGCCCCCCTACAGTCCGCCCCATGGGTCGCAAGGGGAAGAGCGCTCCGGCCGGCTGGAAGCGGCCGGTCGCGGGCATCCTGCTGGGCGGATTTTCGCTGCTCGCGCTATTGGGGCTGTCGTCCTACCAGCCGCGGGGTGGAGGCGACTGGGCCGGCCCGCTCGGGCACCGGCTGGCCGGCGCGCTCCTCGAGGTGGCCGGCGTCGGCGGCTACGCGGCGGCCATGTTCCTGTTCGCGGTCGCGTGCGCGCTGGTAGCGGGGCGGCCGCGGCTCTCGTTCGCGCGGGCGGGATCGTGGCTGCTCTTTTCGCTCTCGACCATGGGGCTGCTCGACCTGCTCGCGCGCGGCCGGCTGCAGGGGCACGCGGCGGGAGGCGCCGTCGGCGCGACGCTGGCTGGCGCGGCGCGGGCGGCGCTCTCGGGCCCCGGCGCGGCGGTGCTGCTCTGCGCGCTGGCGGCGGCGGCGCTGGTGGTCGCGACCGATCGCTGGGCGCTGCGCGCGGCCGCCGGAGCGGCCCGGCTCGGCGTGGCGGGTGGGACGCTCGCGCTGCGGGGCGCTGCGGCCGCCATCTCGAAAGTGCGAGAGGCAGGCGAAGGGGATCTGCTCGAGGCCGGCGATGACGCGCGCGTGCCAGTACTTGCACGGAAGGTCCTTGCCATCGAGTGCGGCAACCAGGAGTCGGACGAGCCGCGCCGGAGCCAGACCCGCGCGATGAAATCCGACGCGAGCGGGGCACGGGCGATCCCGGATCCCGGCGAGACGACCGCGCCGCCCGAGCCTCGGCTCGCCCCGACCATCGTCGAAGCCAAGCCTCCCGCAAGGCCGCATGCGCCCAAGGCCGAATCGTCGCCGCCCGAGCGCGGGACGTTCACCATGGCCCCCGGCCACAGCGCCTTCGTGCCGCCGCCCATCAGCATCCTGACGGGCGCGCCCTCCGAAGCGGTG
>VBLC01000027.1 GCA_005879315.1 Deltaproteobacteria bacterium
CGCCAAGGCGCGCGCCTTCGGCCTCATCGCCACGCCCGAGGGTCGGCCCGCCGGCGCGGGCTATCAAATCACCGCCACGCGTCTGGCCGACGATCTCCTCACGACCCGCAGCGCGACCACCTTGCCCACCGACTCGCTCGGCTACTACCACCTGATCGGCGACAATGGCCGCTACCGCCTCGAGGTGCAGCCGCCGGCCGGCACCGGCCTGCCGCGGAAGATCGTGCAGATCGATCTCGTCGCACAGCCGAACGAATACCCGCTGCCCGACATCCAGATCTCTCCGCCGCTCGCGGTCGTCGGGACGGTGCACGGCGCGCCGCCCGGCGGCAGCGACGGACCCATCGCCGGCGCCACCGTCGATTTCTACGCGCTCGATCCGCTCGGACAGCACTCGATCTACATCGGCAGCGGCCTGACCAACGCCCAGGGGCAATACAGGGCGGTGCTCCCCGACGTGCCCCAGCCCGGCGCAATTCCCTGAGAGAGCCTTTGTAGTAGAAAGCCGCGGTGCCGAAAGCTCGCGACCCAGCGCTGCGGCCCTACCGCATCTCCGTCTACTTCGCATACGGCATCGCCTGCACTTTTCTTTTCGTGCAGCTGCTGCGTTCGGTGACCTCCGACCTCTATGGAAAGCGGGCCGACAGCGCGCCGCAGCAGTCGCCGGTCGCTTGCCTCGAGGAAGTGGAGCGGCTCTACGCAGAGCTCCTGGCGCGCGCCGTGCAACCGGCCCCGCTCGGGCTGGAGAGCAACGCGCTGGCGCGCGAGTGGGACTCCTGGTCGCGCCGCTGGGAGGGCGACCTCCAGCGCGTCGGCGACGAGTGCCCGCTCGACTCTCCCGACCCGGCCATGCGCCAGCTCTCGCAGGCGCTCGACAGCATCGAGGAGCTGCGCCGCCGTCTCTCGCGCTCGGGCGAAGACGCCGCCGCCGAAGCGCGCCGGGTGAAGGACGCGCTCGCCGAAGCGAGGCGCCGGCTGAAGATCAAATGAAGGTCAGGGCCTGGTGGGCGGCGAGAGCTGCGCGTTCAGCCTGCGCAGCCGGTTGCGAATCATCGGAGCGAAATCGCTGCCGGGGTAGAGCCGCTCGGCCCGCTCGTATGCTTCGCGCGCCTTGGCGGCGTTGCCGGTCTCCTCGTAAGCCTGACCGAGCAGAAGGCCGCCGTACTGCGCCGTCTTGCCGGTGCCGGCGGTCTTGAGGAAATTCTCCAGCGGCACTACCGCGCCCCCAAAGTCCTTGATCTGGATGCGCGCTTGGCCCAGGTGGTACCAGGTGTTGGATTCGGCCGACCTGGGCTCGAGCTCGACGAAGCGGCCCAGCTCGGTGGAGGCAGTCGACCAGTCCTGCCGTCGGAAGGCGCCGTTGCCGCGCTCCAGCGACAGCTGCGCCAGCCGCGACTTCAAGCCCGCAGCGCGGTCGTCGATCGCTTTCGCCTCCAGCGTGGAGAGCTGGTTCTTGTCGAGATGCAGGGCCTGCGACATGGCCTGGTTGAGCCCCGGGCCTTCCTTCTCGCTGCCGAGCATCTCGTAGATGCGGCCGGCGCGGTCGCTCGCTTCGCGACGTGTCCCCTCCGCGGCCTTGATCTTCTCCGCGTCCTGCTGCAGCGCGCGCGCATGGGCCTCTGCCACCTGGGCCTCGTCGCGGGCGGTGCGGATCTCGGCGCGCGCGTAGGCGATGGCCCCGGTGCCAGCCAGGACGGCAAAGGCGATGTACGCCGCGACGCTGGTCATCCAGTGGCGCTTCTCCTGCTCGTCGTGCCGCGCGCCCAGCTTCTTCATCTCGGCGTGCAGGTTCTTGAGCAGGTTGTCGGTCTTGATGATGAGGTTGCGCGCCTCGATGATCTCCTTGCGCAGCGAGGCGATCTCGCTGCTTTCCTTGTCGGCCCCGGGGGGCTCGGAGATCGGGGCGATCCTGGGAGAGCTGCTCTCTTCGCTCATTCGCATCATGCTCCGGACAACGCGTGAAGGGTGCCAGAGCATCCCACGGCGGAGCATTTTGCGCATCTTTAAACGGCGGCCTGGCGAGCCTACGGCGGGGTGGGATGCCCCTTCTCCTCCGGCTCGAGGAAATGGAACATCACGCCGACCGAGAGGAGATTGCCGCCGACGTTGAGGTGGTGCGTGCTGATCGGGTCGACCTGGGCGGTGGAGATCTCCACCCGGTCCTCGATCACCAGCGCTGCGGGCCCTCCCAGCTGCGCGCGGAATCCGATCGCGAGGTAGCCGGCGGTCGAGTTGGCCTCCTGGGTGGCGCCCCCGCGCGTGCCCGTGTTGAGCGAGTAGCCGAGCCCTCCCCCGCCGTAGAGCGTGAACCACTTCCCGGTCACGAGCGTGGTGTCGAGCGCGAGGAGGATGGGAATGGTCTTGACCACCAGATCGCCGCCCGCAATGCGGTATCGGTCGTAGAGGTAGCCGATCTCGATCTTGATGTGCAGCTCGTTGTCGAACTGATAGCCGAAAGAGGCGAGGCCGCCGGGCTGGAACACCTGGTGCGCCGCGAACTGCTCGTTGATGAAATCGCCGTTGCCCCAGAGATAGCGAGCGCCGCCGAGCAGCGTGATGGTCCCCTCGCCCTTCTCGGGCACCGCCGCCGCTGCCGGCAGCGCGGCGAGCGCGAAGATCAGGGCGAGACGCATGTCTGCTACAACTATCGCATGGGTCGCGCGCCCGAGACAGGATTCTACTTCGAGCCGATCAGCGAGCGGCTGGCGTTGATCCTCGAAGGCTCGCCCTTTCCCTCCGACGACCACTGGGCGTTCGTCGGCGATCCGCTGCAGATGACCTCCGAGCTGGCGCGGCTGGAGGTGGCCAACCGCTGGCCGGGCGTGAACCCGGAAGGGTTGGAAGTGCAGTTCGACGAGCGTTGAGTTACTTGCGCTCGGCGCTGGGCGGAGTGAGCAACTGCCGGAAAGCGGGAGTGTCGCGCAGCGACTTGAGGTCGTCGTCCTCCCGGGCGTGACCGACCAGCTCTCCATCGAGACGCAAAGCGGCGCGCAGATGATCGATCGCGCCCTGCGCGTCGCCCAGCCGGGCCAGCGCGCAGGCGTAGTTGTATTGCCCCTCGGCGAGATCGGGCGCGCGCACCACCAGCTCCGCGAGCGTGCCGGCGGCGTCCCTGACCTGGTTCTCCGCCAGCTGCATCACACCGACCGCGCGCAGCGCGAGCTGGCGCTGCTCGGGACTGAGCTCGCGCTCCGACTTCAGCGCGGCCAGCCCATGCGGCAGCGCGCGCCCGTAGGCCGGCGCGCCGATCTCGAACCCGGCCATGAGCGCGCCGAAGTGCGCCTTGGCCAGGCCGGGCTCGCGGCGGGCGAGCGCCTCGAAACGATCCATCGCCGAGGCGGGATCGCGCCGTTCGAGAAACCCCATGCCGGCGAGCAGATCGACCTCGCGCTGCCGCTCGGGAGGAAGAGAGAGCACCGAGAAAGTGCGCGCCGCGATCTCGAAGGAGGAATCGGCGAAGCCGTCGCCGCGCGCGCCCGAGATGTGCAGCACCAGGCAGTCTGCGCCGCGCGCGTAGAAGGCCCAGCGGTTGCGCACCGGCGCGGTGAGAGCGCCGGTGGTGAAGCTCCAGATGGCAGTCGGCGCATCGCCGATGGTCTGGTCGCGAGGCGGCTCAGCTGCCGCGCCGCCTTCGGGCCGCACCGCCAGCCTGGCTCGCGCATGATCGCGGCAGGCCGCTGCGGAGGTCGACTTCCCCATCGGAAAGGACGAGACCTCGACTTCCACTCCGGAAGCCGAATGGGCGTTGCCCTCGCGCGTGACCTGCCAGGGATCCGCGCCGGACGGCAACTCGTAGCGCACGCCGTGCACCGCATCCTGCACCTCGATCCCGCCGCCGCCGCTCAGCGCCTTGGCGAGAGTGGCGCCGGCCGCATCGGCGGTCTTTGCCTCTGTGTGAGCGCACGCGGCGAGGAGCAGGAGCGCCGCGGCGAAGAAATCTCTCACTGCAGCTGCTCCTCGCGGCAGATCCCTCCGCCGATGGAGTGGTACTGCAGCCGCATCTCGCGCGCGGTCTGCGCCTCGAGATCGTAATAGATGCAGGTGTCGAAGGGCCGCGAATAGACGTGCAGGCTCACCGCCCGCTCGTCGAAGGGATTGGCGACGCGATGGATGGCGTTGTCGCCCTGCTGCAGATCGAGGCAGCCCGGCCCGGCGCGCGGGATGCCGCCGTTGGGCACGAGGCGGATGTTTTCGCCAGGCCCGGGTCCGTCGAGGCTGAGGAAGTTCTCCAGCCGCAGCCCGCCGCGCTGGATGGAGAGCCAGCAGAGCTGGCCGGCATGGTTGTGGATGGGGCTTTCGCTGTGCGGTTCCCAGCAGAGGGCGATCAGCTCGAAGAGGTCGTCGCGGTAGATGAGGTTGCGCGTATAGCGGCGAGGGGCGAAGTGCAGGTAGGGCGCGAGGGTTCCGGGATCGAGCAGCATGCCCTGCAGGCGCGCGCAGATCTCCTGCGGGCCGAACTGGGGCGGCGGCACTCCGCGCAGCGTCTCGACCACCCTCTCGACGGCGACCTGCATGATCCCTCCTCTTGAGCACTATAACGTCGCCGGCCCGGCAAATCTGGTGATCGCTCGAACGCTTGTACAGTCAGAGCGCTTCCGGGGGAGCGGCGTGGGGATGGCTCGCGTAGTCGCGGCCGAAGCGGCGCTCGATCTCGGCCTCGTTCCATTCGGCGACGACGGGGCGGCCGTGAGCGCAGCGCGCGCCGTAGTCCGTCTGGTCGAGGGCGTCGAGCAGCGCCTGCGCCTCGGCGGGAGTGAGCGCGTCGTGAGCGCGCACCGAGCCGTGGCAGGCGGCGCGCGCGAGAAGCGCGTCCTTGATGCGCTCGAGCGATTCGCCCCGGCCATGCGCGGCCAGCTCTTCGGCCAGGTCGGCGAGCAGCGCCGGCAGCGCGCGCTCGTCGAGATGCGCGAGCGGCTTCGGCAGCGCCTTCACCGCCGCGCTCGCGCCGCCCATCGAGTCGACTTCGAGGCCGATGGCGGCGAGCAGCGGCGACGACTCCGCCACGCGGACCGCTGCCGCCGCAGGAAGCTGAACGATGTGCGGCAAGAGAAGTGGCTGCGCCTGCTCCGGCCTGGACGCGCGCAGGCGCTGATAATTGATCCGCTCGTGCGCGGCGTGCTGGTCGACGAGCACCAGCCCTTCCGGACCCTCGCAGACGAGATAGGTGCGATGCAGCTGGCCCAGGTACCGCAGGCCACGGAAGTACGGCGAGGGAGCGATCAGCTGCGGCTGTGCATAGAGCTGCAGCGGCTCCGCCGCGCGCTCGCTCCGCGGAAGCGGCATCGAGTAGACCTGCGCGGGCAGACGCTCCGGCGCTGGAGGGACCCACGCGCCCCGCGCCAGCACCGAAGTCAGGCCGGAGGAGATCGCCTCCCACGCAGCGCGCGGATCGGCGAGCCGCACTTCCGCCTTGGCCGGATGGACGTTCACGTCGACCTCGGCGGGCGGCAGCTCGAGAAAGACGATCGCGCCGGGATAGCGGCCATGGGGCAAGAGCTCGCCGTAGGCGCGCAGCACCGCATGCGTGAGCGAACGGTCGCGGATGGCCCGCCCGTTGACGAAGAGCCAGACGTTGCGCGCGCTGCCGTACTCGATGGAGGGCGAGACGGCCAGGCCGCGCGCCTTGCTGCTGCGCACTTGCTGCGCGAACTCGATCAGCCGGCCGCGCGTCTCGCGCCCGAACGTTTCCTCGGCGCGCGCGGTCTCGCTGCCGGGCGCGAGCTGGAGCAGGACGTGGTCTGTCTCGCGCATCGTGAAGGAGACGTCGGTGCGCGGCAGCGCCAACCGCAGCACGGCTTCGATGCACTGCGCCTGCTCCGTCTGCGATCGCTTGAGGAACTTGCGCCGCGCGGGGACGTTCCAGAACAAGTCCCGAACCTCGACGGTCGTTCCCTGCGGCGCTCCGGCATCGCTTGCCCGCGTGACCGCGCCGCCCTCCACCTCGATGCGCGTGCCCTGGAGCGCTCCGGGCTCGCAGGTGAGCAGCGAGAAGCGGCTCACCGCCGCCATGCTCGGAAGCGCCTCGCCGCGAAATCCGTAGCTGCGGATGGCGAAGAGATCTTCCTTGCTGCGCAGCTTGCTGGTGGCGTGGCGCTGCAGGCTCAGCTCGGCGTCCTCGCGCGACATCCCGGAGCCGTCGTCGCGCACGCGGACGAGCTTGCGGCCGCCTTCGAGGAGGTCGATCTCGATCCGCTTCGCGCCGGCGTCGAGCGCGTTCTCGACCAGCTCCTTCACCACCGCCGCCGGCCGCTCGATCACCTCACCGGCAGCGATCTGATTGGCGAGCGTCTCCGGCAAGACCTGGATGCGCGGCATCTGCCGCGCAGAGTCCCCGCTCGGGCCTGGCCGGTCAAGCGCTCATTGCCTTGCTTTTGCAATCGCTCAGGGGATTCCCAGATCGGGCGAAAGAGGCCGGCGCCCGGCGCGGCAGGACTCGGCGCGGACGATCGCCTCCAAGTCTCCGTAAGCCCGGTCGACGTCGTCGTTCACCACCCAATACTCGTAGTCGGCCCGCCGCGCGCGGCCGATCTCCTCGCGAGCGGCCAGCAGCCGGCGCTGGATCGCCGCGGAGTCGTCGGTGGAGCGCGCGCGCAGCCGCCGCTCCAGCTCGGCGAGCGACGGCGGCAGGATGAGCGAGCGCACCGCGTCGGGATGCTGTTTCTTGATCATCTCTCCGCCCTGCACATCGACGTCGAAGACCGCCAGCACCCCTTCCTTGCGCGCGCGATCGATCACGGCCTTGGGAGTTCCGTAATGACAGCCGTGCACCAGCGCCCACTCGACGAAGGCGCCTTGCGCGACCATCTGCTGGAAGCGCGCCTCGTCCACGAAGTGGTAGTCGACGCCTTCCTTCTCGTGGGCGCGCGGCGAGCGCGTCGTGTAGCTCACGGAAAAAAATGCTCCCGGGTGGGCCGCGACCAGCCGCCGCGCCAGCGTGGTCTTGCCGGTGCCCGAGGGAGCGCTGAGGATGAAGAGGAGAGCGCTCATTCGACGTTCTGCACCTGCTCGCGCACGCGCTCCAGCTCGGCCTTCATCTCGACGACCAGCGAGGCGATGGCTACGTTTTGCGACTTGGAGCCGATGGTGTTGATCTCGCGGTTCACTTCCTGGACGAGAAACTCCAGCCGCCGCCCGGCCGGAGCCTGCGACTGGAGCAAGTCGCGCAGCTGGGCGAGGTGGCTCTCCAGGCGCGTCAGCTCCTCGGCTACGTCGGTGCGGTCGGCGAAGAGCGCGACTTCCTGCGCCAGCCGCGCCGGATCGAGCGCCACGCCGCGGGAGAGCTCGGCGACGCGCGCCGCGAGCCGCTCCCGATACGCATCGACCTGCGCGGGCGCGAGCTTGGACACCTCCCCGGCGCTTCGCGTGAGAGCGTCGAGGCGGGCGGCGAGATCGCGCGCCAGGGCCTCGCCTTCGTTGCGGCGCATCCGATCGAGCGCCTCTAGCGCGGCGGAGAGCGCGGACTGCAGCGCGGCTGTGGCCGCTGCCGGCTCGCCCGGCGACTCCGTCAGGGTGACGACGCCTTCGAGACCCGCCACGTCCTGCACGCCGGGCTCGCCAGCCAGACCCAGCTCGTCCTTCAATTCGCGCAGCGCCTTGGCGTAGGCCGCGGCGAGAGCGAGATCGACGCGCGGCACGGCCGCCCGCGCCGCCGTTCCGTCGCGCCGCACGAAAACGTCCACCACGCCGCGGCTCACCCGCGCCTTGACGGCCTTGACCAGATCGGGCTCGAGGTAGCCCAGCTCGCGCGGCAGGCGCGCCTTCACCTCGCAGAACTTGCCGTTGACGGCGCGCAGCTCGACGGTGAGCGCCTCTCCGCCGGCCTCGCCGCGGCCGCCGCCGAACCCGGTCATGGAGCGGATCACGGGCGGGCAGGTTCCGCCGCCACCCGCGCGCTGTCAAGAAGAGCCGCCGCGGCGGCGACGACGGCATCGAGTCCGGCCGGCGCGACCACCGCCGCGAAGCGCGGCCCCGGGTGCGCCCAGCGCAGGCCCGCCTCGTCGAGGAAGAGGGCCAGGACCGGCGCCCGGCAGGCGACCGCGAGATGCATGGGGCCGGTGTCGTTCGTCACCACCAGCGCGCTCGCTCGCATTGCGGCAGCCAGCTCGTCCAGGTCGGTGGGCGGCGCCAGGCGCGCCGCTCCGCGGGATGCCTCGACGACCTCGTGCGCGATGCTCTCTTCACCAGGGCCCCAGAAGACGACCGAGGGAATACCAAAGCGCTCCTGCAGCCGTTGCGCCAGATCGCCGAAACGCGCGGCGGGCCAGCGGTGATCCGACTTGCGCGCGCCGGGATTGAGCGCGGCGAACCTGCCCTCGACCGGCGAGGCGCGGCGGCCGAGCGCGGTCTCCATCGCCGGCGGCTGGAGCGCGCCCCCGAAGGGCGCGGCGAGCGAGACCTTGGCGGCGACTTCCGCAGTGCCCGGTGGGGGGATCCCTACTGTCTCGGAATAGATGGATTCAGGACCGCGCCGATGGCCGATGACCCAGCGGCGCGCGGCCCAGCGCGAGAGCAGCGCCGAGGTCGAAGAGAAGGAGTGCCAGTGGGCGGCATCGAGGACGAGATCGTACCGGCGATCTCGCAGCTCGCGGAGGAACTTCGCGAATCGATAAGGGTGCAAGAAGAAGTCCTGCTTGTCGAATCGCACGATCGATAATTTCGGTAACCCCTCGGCGACGAAGGCGCGGTTTCCGGCGAGGAGCAGGTCGACCTGCGCGGCGGGGAGCGCCTCCTGCAGCGCACGGACGAGAGGAAGGGTGAGCAGGGCGTTGCCGACCCGATCGTCGGTGCGCACCACCAGGGCGCGGCGGATCTCCTCGGGGCGCGGCCGCGCCCCCCGCAGCGGAAGGAGCAGCGAGGCGAGCCGCGCCAACGCTCGCGCAAGAATACCCGGAGGCGGATCCATCATGCGGACATGACCGCCTGGCAGGCCGACGCGACGCGCTCCTCGTCGAGGTCGCGCATGCAGCGATGGTGGCCGAGCGGGCAGCGGTGCGTCCCGTGCGCGCTGCAGGGCGAGCAGGACAATTGCAGCGAGACGGCGCGCTGGCGCGGTCCGAAGAGATGCGCCTCTGCGCTGGTAGGCCCGAAGAGCGTCACGGTGGGAACGCCGAGAGCGCGCGCCGCGTGGACGAGCCCGGTGTCGCCGCCGACGCAGAGGGCGGACATCGAGAGCACCGCGAGGGCCTCCCCGACAGGATTCCCGGTCGTGTCGATGCATGCGCCGGCGCCGCCGATGCGCGCGGCCATCGCTTTGTCCCGCGCGCTGCCGAGAAGCACCGGCCGCAGGCCGCGACGCGCGAGCAGCCGGGCCAGGGCCGCCACGCGCTCGGCCGGCCAGATCTTCGTCTCCCATTCCGAGCCGATGCAGAGGGCGGCGAGTTTTTCGCCGGCCGCCGGGCCCAGCGCCTCGCGAGCGGCCGCCATCCATTCCGGCCGCGGCTGGAGCAGCATCTGGGCCGGCTCGGCGCCGAGCGCGCGCGCCAGATCCGCCTCGCGCCGCAGGAAGATTTTCTCCGCCGTGCGCACCCGCTCGGTGTAGAGCAGCGCACCCGCGCCGCCGGCAAATCCGACGCGCCGGGGAATCTTTGCCAGGAAGGCGAGCAGCGCCGTTCGCAGCGATCGGTGCGGCAGCACGGCGAGGTCGTACTGCCGCGTCCGCAGCCGCGCCGCCACCCGCCGCAGCCCCCGCAGGCCGCGGTCCGTGCCGGCCTTGTCGAAGAGGTGGACGAATCCGACGCCGGGAATGGCGCGCGCCACATCGCGGCCGCGCGGCGACACGCAGAGGTCCAGCTCCAGCGAAGGCCAGCACCGCAAGAGCGAGGTCGCCAGCGCCGAAGTGAAGACGGTGTCGCCCAGCCAGGCAGTCTGGATGATCAGCGCTCGCCGCGGCGGGCGTTGCTCCGGAACCTGCTTCATCACTGCAGCGGCGTGGCCTCGTCGACCAGCATCACCGGGATGTCGTCCTCGATGCGATAGACGAGCTTGCAAGCCTTGCAGACGATCTTCCGCTCCTCTTCGCGGAACTCCAGCTCGCCCTTGCACTTGGGACAGGCGAGGATCTCCTTGAGCTCGGAGGCGAGGGCCATCGCGCAGCTAACTATCACGAAAGTTCCCAGAGGCGAGCGTACTTCACCCAGGCCTCGAAGGCTTTGCCCCAGGCCATCGCCGCGCCGGCCGGCCCGTCGAGAAAGCCGAGCTGGAAGAAGTAGGATCGCAAGAAGCGCCAGAGCGGGCGCGCCGCGACGTCCCAGGCGCCCGCCCGCCTGCCCGCGGCATGAAGCGCGAGCGCAGCGCGCTCGCCGTAGCGCCCCATCTTGCCGAGGCAATCGTCGAGCGACGCATAGGTGTAATGGAGAATGGGCGAATCGAGGTCGCCGATGCTGCCGTCCACCAGCAGCTTCTCGTGGACCGGCCGGGAGAGATCGTAGCGGCAGGCGTCGCGCCGGAAGAGGCGCACGTGCCGATCCGGCCAGAATCCGCCGTGGCGCATCCAGACGCCCCGGTAGTGGTTCTTGAAGGGCAGCGAATACGCCGCGTGCGCGCCGCCGAGCTCCGCGCGCGTGAGCTCGAGCGAGGCGCGCTCGTCGGCGTCGATGGAGAGCACCCACTCGCCGCGCGCCTCGGTGCGGGCGAACTCGTGCTGCCGGGCGAAGTCGTCGAAAGGCCGCTCCAGGACGCGCGCGCCCGCGGCCCGGGCGATCTCGCGGGTGCGATCCCGCGAGCCGCCGTCGACGACGAGCACTTCGTCGCAGAAGCCGCGCAGCGAGGCGAGGCAGTCGGGCAGATCGCGCTCTTCGTCCTGGGCGATGACGGTGGCCGAGAGCCGCACCGAGTACCTAGAGGATCCCGCGCAGGCGGGCGAGGAGATCGGAGGTGGAATGATCCTTGGGATCGCCGGCGATGACCGTGCGCCCGCCCAGCGCGGCCACCAGCTCGCGCTCGGGCACGCCGTCCTCGGTGTAGTCGGTTCCCTTGACGTGCAGATCGGGGCGCAGCGCCTTGAGCAGCGCCTCGGCCGTCGGTTCCGCGAAGAGGACGACGCGATCGACCCAGCGCAGGGCATCGACGATCTCCGCCCGCTCCCGCTCGGGCATCACCGGCCGGCGCGGGCCTTTGCTGGCGCGCACGCTCGCGTCGGAGTTGACGCCGACGACCAGGAGCCCGCCTGCGGTCAGCTCCTTGGCTGCGCGCAGATAGCGGACGTGGCCCACGTGGAGGAGATCGAAGGCGCCGTTCGCCAGCGCGCACAAGGCGCCCCGCGCGCGCGCCTCCTCGCGCGCCTGCACTGCCTCGGCCAACGAGCAGATCACCTGCGCCCCCGCGAGGCCGTCCCGACTCCGCGCATGAGCAGCGTCGGCTGCGTCACCGGGCCGCGGCGCAGCTCGGCGCGCAGCTCCTCGAGCGGCACGGTGGCCGTGCCGGCCTTCTGCACCGAGAGCGCGCCGGCGACGTTGGCGAGCCGCATCGCCTGCACCGGATCGGCGCCGGCCGCGAGCGCGACGGTGTTGGCGGCCATCACCGTGTCGCCCGCGCCGCTCACGTCGACGGCCTCGAACGATCCGTGAACCGGCAGGAGCGCGGTGGGCGCGCCGGGCCGCAGCAGCGCCATGCCGTTCTTGCCGCGGGTGATGAGGAGCGACTCGCTGCGCAGGGTCTTGAGCAGCTCGCGGCCCGCCTCCTCCAGCGCGCCGCCCTCCTCGCCCAAGGACCGCCCCACTTCTTGCTCCAGCTCGACCTCGTTGGGCTTCGCCACCGTCACGCCGCGATACTTGGAGAGCCCGTAGCGCGCGTCGACGCAGACCATCCGGCCCTGCCCGGCCAGGCTGCGCACCGCTTCGACGACGGGCGGCGCGAGCAGCCCGAGACCGTAGTCGGAAACCAGGATCGCGTCGCAGCGCGAGGCCGCCTCCTTGAGGGCCTTGAGGACTTTCGTCACCAGCGACGGCCCGGGTGCGCCGGGGCCGTCGCGGTCGATGCGGATCATCTGCTGCCGACGCGTGCTGCGGCCGCCGGCGAGAATGCGCGTCTTGGTGGCGGTGGGGCGATCCTCGGCGCTGTGCACCAGCGAGACGTCGGCGCCGCTCTCGCGCAAGAGCTGCAAGAGCCGCTTGCCGATCGGATCGTCGCCGACGATGCCGACCGCCTGGACCTTGGCCCCCAGCGCGCAGAGGTTGGCGATGGCGTTGGCGGCGCAGCCCGGCTTCAGCTCGGCGCGCTCGTAGCGGACGATGAGCACCGGCGCCTCGCGGCTGATGCGATCGGTCTCGCCGTAGATGAATTCGTCGGCGACCAGATCTCCCACCACGGCGATGCGCGCGCCGGCGAATCGATCGAGCAGCTGCTCGAGGTCCTCATTCATGCGGCGCTTTCTCTCTCACACCCGACGCAGGGTGAGCAATGACCCCAATGACGCGCGCCCGCGTTGAGCACTGGCAAGTCCCCGCGCCGGGCCGCCAGAGTTCCCGTGGTAGTCTTCAGGAAAGGGGGGTCCATGGAACAAAACCCGTCGCTGGGCCTGGGGCCCACGCTGCTCATCTTGACGCTCTCCGTCTTCGAGATCGTCGCGCTCTGGAAAGTGTTCACCAAAGCGGGCCAGCCGGGCTGGACCGCGCTCGTGCCTTTCTACAACGCCTACCTGCTACTCAAGATGGCGGGCAAGCCAGGCTGGTGGCTGATCCTCTTCTTGGTCCCGTTCGTCAACGTCGTCGTCGCCCTCCTCGTCTACCTGGCGTTGGCGAAGGCCTTCGGCAAGGGCATCGGGTTCGGCATTGGACTCTTCGTGCTCAGCCCGATCTTCGTGCCGATTCTCGCCTTCGGTGATGCGCAGTACTACGGGGCGCCTTCATCGTAGTCGCCAACCCCTCTCCTGAGACCTTCTCGGCTCACTTGAAGTTGGCCTTGGGGATCATGCAGTGGACCCCTTTGCGGAAGTCCACCACCTGCGTGACGCGGCAGTCGCCGATGATCGACGCCAGGGAATAGGCCTCGGGCATGGTGAGGCCCTTCTCCTTGGAGAGGAAGCTCACCATCTCCTTGGCGGCGATCTTGAAAGCCTTGTAGAGGTCCTCGTCGAAGCCCATCGTGATCCAATGCGTGGGCGTCTCGGCCCGCGGCCACTCCAGCTTCATGTCCTTGCGCACGATCGGCTGCAGGACGATCTCCTCGAAGGCGCCCTCCAGCGCGGTGAGGTTCAGCTCGCTGTTGCCCTGCCTCATGTGCGCGTCGCCCACCCAGATCAGCCCGCCTTTGTTGAAGACGGGGACGTAGAAGGTGGACCCTTCGACCAGCTCGTTGAGGTCCATGTTCGAGCCGTTCTTCCAGGGAGCGATGGTGCTCACCTTGCCGTCCTTCTTGAAGCGATCGGGCGCCGGATCCTTGGGGTCGACGCCCACCGCAAGGATTCCCGGGAAGGGCCGCAGGTCGACGGTGATGCCCGGCTTGAACTCGGTCGTCTTTTTCGTCCAGTCGATCTTGAAGTACTTGACGAACCCCTCGGGGAAGTCCTCCTGCAGGGCGCCGATGGTGGGGAACTCCTTCCCCGGCAGGTTGAAGTTGAAGCCGCTCTCCTTGGGAACGATGCGGCGGATGCGCACCTCGAGCACGTCCCCCGGCTCGGCGCGGTTGACGTAGACCGGCCCGGTGAGCGAGTGCGGGCCGCCGCCGGGGTTGGCCTTGCGCAGCTCGACGATCTTCTCCATCGACGTGCCCGGCTGGATCTGATCGAGCGCGTGGTACCAGGTCTCGATGCTCACCAGGTCGCCGGAGTCGATGGTGAGCTTGGGCGGCTCCTTGGGATCGAGCCAGCCCCACTGCACCGTCTCCTTCGAGGCCTTGAGCCGCTGGACCTTCTGCGCCTGCGCGGGCGCGGCGAGCAAAAGAGACAGCGCGACGATCAGGAATCGCATGGTTCCTCCCCCTTCGGGCAGCCGCGCACCATATCCCTCTGCCAGAAAGTCCCCCGCGCACCCGGCCATGGCCCAGTTGCGCGAGGTGCGCAAGGCGAGGCGGTACGAGCAGGTGGCGGAGCAGATCCAGCGGCTGATCGTGAAGGGAGTGCTCAAGCCCGGCGACCGGCTCCCGCCCGAGCGCGATCTGGTCCTGAAGTTCGGAGTGGCGCGCAGCTCGATCCGCGACGCCATCCGCACCCTGGAAGTGATGGGCATCCTCGAGCCGCGCCAGGGACACGGCACGGTGGTGCGCGAGACCTCGGCCGAGTCGCTGGTGGTGCCGCTCACGCAAGTCCTGATGCGCAAGCGGGAGATGATCGCAGAGCTGGTCGAGGTGCGCCGGATGATCGAGCCGGCGCTGGCCGCCCGCGCCGCCGTCAACGCCACCGAGCAGGAGATCGACCACCTCGAGGAGATCCTCGGCCGGCAGGAACAGAAGATGCGCCGCGGCCAGCCGAGCATCGACGAGGACACCGAGTTCCACTACGCGCTCGCGCTGGCGGCGCGCAACAGCGTGGTCTTGCAAGTGCTCGACCTCTTGATGGACCTCTTGCGCGAGAGCCGCACCCGCTCGCTGCAAGTCCCGGGGCGCCTGGAGCGCTCCCTGTCCGGCCACCGCCGCATCCTCCGC
>VBLC01000097.1 GCA_005879315.1 Deltaproteobacteria bacterium
TGCGGCCTCAATTCGCCCTTCGCCGATGCCGTCTCGACACCGTCGAGCAACTTCGCAGTGGGGCAGGCGATCATCACCGACGGCAGCCCCAGCTCGGACGCCGACAACGACGGGCTCTTCTTGGACACAACCACTACTCCGAACACCTCGACCGGTTGTGGTCTCAACGAGACACTCTCGTTTGCTTGGAGCCTGACGGTACCATCGGCTTCTAAAACTGCCACGTTGACCGCCGCGACTGGGACGACCACCACGTTTACTCCCGACGTCGTCGGCTCGTACGTCTTGCAGGAAAGCGTCGCCGACGGCACCACGGCGCCGAGTGGCACCAAGGCCATCACCTACGCGGTGCAGTAGGCTCCATGAGCGCGCGCGATCGAATGCCAATCAGGGCTTGATCTACCTCTTGCCTCGCGGGTTGCGCGCGCGTTCGTGGCGTGCGAGCGTTTGCGGCCATGCTTCTTCTCATCCTTCTTTTGGCGCAGGCGCCACGCGAAACCGCTGCATCGCACGCGGCGGAGCGCGTCGTCGTCAAAGCTGCGCACCTCATCGACGGCAAGTCCGATGCGCCGCGGGAAGGGATGGCGGTGCTCGTCGAGGGAGACCGCATCCAGAAGATCGCGCCGGCGGCCGAGCTGCAGGTGGCGGGCGCGAAAGTCATTGACCTGGGGAATGCCTGGCTGCTGCCGGGCCTGATCGATGCGCATACCCATGCGCTCCTGCAAGGCGACATCACCGCGGCCGAGTATGACGAGCAATTATTGAAAGAAAGCATTCCCTATCGCGCGCTGCGCGCCAGCGCGGCCGTGCGCACGGCGGTGATGAACGGATTCACCGCCATCCGCGACCTCGAGACCGAAGGCGCGATGTATGCCGACGTCGACCTCAAGACCGCCATCGCCCGCGGAGTCATTCCCGGGCCACGCATGTTCGTGGTCACGCGCGCGATGGCGCCCACCGGAATGTATCCCTTGTCGGGATATTCCTGGGAGCTGCACATGCCCGAGGGCGTGCAGATCGTCGACGGCGCCGAGAACATCCGCAGGGCGGTGCGCGAAGAAGTGAAATATGGCGCCGATTGGATCAAGTATTACTCCGATAGGAGATATTACAAATCAAATGATCCGCGCCGGCCCTTGCGGTCGATGGTCAATTTCACCGCCGAGGAAGCCAAGGCGCTGGTCGACGAGGCGCACCGGCTCAACCGGAAGGTCGCCGCGCACGCGATGGGCTGGGATGGAATCGACGCGGCATTGAAAGCGGGCGCCGACAGCATCGAGCACGGCGACGGCCTCAACGAAGAGTTGATGGATCGGATGGTGCGCCAGGGCGTCTACTGGTGCCCGACCATCTACGTGGGCATCTGGGTCGCGCAAGGCCGCGGCGGAATCTGGCCGGACATGATCCCGATGGAGCGCGAGGCCTTCGCCAAGGCGCTCAAGCGCGGCGTGCGCATCGCCTACGGAACCGACGCGGGCGGTTACGCCTGGACCGAAAACCAAGCCAAGGAATTGTCGATCATGGTCCGCTACGGAATGCAGCCGATGGCGGCGATCAAGTCGGCCACCAGCGTCGCGGCCGCGCTGCTCGATCCGATGTGCTTGCCGCAGGCGGCCGTCTGCCCCTCGAGCGACATCGGCGCCGTGGCGCCGGGAAAGTACGCGGACCTGATCGCGGTGGAGAAGAACCCGCTCGAGGACATCTCCTCGCTCGAGCACGTCTTCTTCGTCATGAAAGGCGGCGAGATCATCAAGGGCGGCGAAGTGAAAGGCGGCGAAGTTCCCAAGTCGCGTTAAAACAGAAACATGAAAAAAGCTGTACTCCTTCTTTTGTTCGCCTGCGCCGCGCCGCCCCGCGAGGTGCGCCAGGAGCCCACGCCGCCGCCCGCCAAAGAAGCTCCGCCGGCGCCGGCGCCCGTCGTCGAAGAGAACGTGGCCGTCGAATATCGCCCGCAGTCCGAGGGCAAGACTCTGCTCGAGGTCGCGTCGCCTGCCGGAGCGCGCGTCGACGTACGCGAGGGGCAGGCGCTGGTGGGCCGCGACATCGCGCCGATGGCGATCAGGGCCGAAGGCGATCACTGGTACGCGGTCGCCGCGCGGCTGCCCTCCGGCGAGCAGCGCGAGGCCAAGGTGCAGGCGCGGGCGGGCGAGATCGCCTCGGTGCGCTTTGCCGAGAGCACCCCCAAAGGTCCGGAGCCGATGTCGCGCGACGAATTCAAGAAGTTCGTCCAGGCCGTCGACGAGGAGGCGGGCGATGCCGCCAAGCTGGCGCTCATCAAGAGCGCTGCCGCGCACGATTGGTTCACTGCGGCGATGGCGGGCGTGATCATCGATCACCTCGTCCACCGCGAGAACAAGCTCGCGGTGGTGCCGCTGCTCAAGGACCGGATCCTCGATCGAGAAAATGCTTTCTGGCTCTATCAGCATTTCACCTACCGCGAGGACAAGGCGAAGGTGCAGGAGATGCTCGAGCATTGAGACCTCCTCCGCCCCGGTCGGTGCGCGAGCGCGCGCGGCTGACCCTCAAATATCTGCGCTATCTGCCTCGCACCTTCGCGCTGGTGCGGGAGTCGTCGCGCGCCTTCGCCGCCGGAATGGTGGCGCTGATGCTCGGACAGGCCGCGCTGCCCGCTGCGATGGCCTGGGTGGGAAAGCTCATCGTCGACGCGGTTGTCGCTGCGGCGCGCAGCGGAGATGCGGCCCAGCGCTGGCACGTCCTGCAGCTGGTGGGATTGGAAGCATCCCTGATGGCGATCTCGACGGCCTTGTCGCGCGGGCAATCGCTGCTGCGCGATCTCATGCGCGCTTCCTTGGGCAATCACGTCAATACCTTGATCCTCGAGAAAGCGACGACGCTCGAATTGCGCCATTTCGAGGACGCCGATTTCTACGACAAGATGCAGAACGCGCGCCGGGAGGCGTCGATCCGGCCGCTCAGCATGGCGCTGGAGACCGCTTCCCTCATTCAGCAGCTCTTGATCCTCATCAGCTACGCGGCGCTCCTGGTCCGCTTGTCCCCCTGGTCGGTGCTGCTCATCGCGGTCGCCTCGGTGCCCGCCTTCGTGGCGGAGGCCAAGCTCTCGGGAGAATCCTTCCGGCTCAACACCTGGCGCGCGCCCGAGGGGCGGAGGCAGAACTACCTGGAGTGGATCCTGACGCGCGACTCGCACGTCAAGGAGGCAAAGCTCTTCAATCTCGGTCCGCTGGTCCTGCAGCGTTATCGCGCTCTCTTCGGCAAGTTCTACGCCGAGGACCGCGCGCTGGCGCTGAAGAAGAGCGCGGCGGGCGTCATCCTCGGATTCGTTTCATTGGCAGCTTTCTATGGCGCCTATGCCTTCATGGCGATGCGCGCCGCATTGGGTGCAATCACTCTCGGTGATCTGACTCTGTATCTGTCGGTCTTCCGGCAGGGACAGGCGGCCATTCAATCCGCTCTCGCTTCGATAGGAAGCTTGTATGAGGACGGATTGTTCATGTCCAATCTCTTCGATTATCTCGACATCAGCACGGGCGGAGAGTCGCCCCGGCGCCTGCCGGCGCTGCAGCCGGCCCGGGCGCGCGCGCAGCCGATCGAATTCCGCGGCGTCTCCTTCCGCTACCCGGGCAGCGAGAAATGGGTGTTGCGCGGCGTCGACCTCAAGCTCTCGGCCGGGGAAAAGATGGCGCTCGTCGGCGAGAACGGCGCCGGCAAGTCGACGCTCATCAAGCTCTTGATGCGGCTCTACGATCCGAGCGAGGGCGCGATCCTCTACGGCGGCGTCGACCTGCGCGACATGGACGCGCGCGACCTGCGCGACCGCATCGGCGTGCTCTTCCAGGATTTCGTCCGTTATCAGTTCACCGCCGGGGAGAACATCGGACTGGGATGGGTTCCGGCGCTGGGCGACCGGGCGCGCATCGAGCGCGCGGTCGACGACGGCGGGGCGCGGCCGGTGATCGAGCAGCTCCCGCAGAAGCTCGACACGATGCTCGGGGGATGGTTCGAAGAAGGTCACGAGCTCTCCGGCGGACAGTGGCAGAAGATCGCGCTGGCGCGCGCGTTCATGCGCGACTCGGAAGTGCTGGTGCTCGACGAGCCGACAGCCGCGCTCGACGCCGAGGCCGAATTCGAGCTGTTCCGCCGCCTGCAAGAATTGGCGCGGGATCGGACGGCGATCCTCATCTCGCATCGCTTCTCGACGGTGCGCAGGGCGGACCGCATCGCGGTGCTGCGCGATGGCCGCGTCGAGGAGCTGGGCACGCACGAGGAGCTCCTGCAGCGCAACGGCCGATACGCGCACCTCTTCCGGCTGCAGGCCTCGGGATATCTCAGCTGATCAGCCGAGCTCGCCATGCGCGAGGTGGTGCTCGACCTCGAGAACGCTCGCGCCTTCCGCTTCCACCGCGGCCTGGTAATGCTGCCGCGCCTCTTCAGGCCTGCGCAGCGCTACCCAGAAATGCGCGGCGGCGAACCGGCGCGCCTCGAGGTCGGGTGAGCTGTATCCCTCTTCGAGGAAGATCTTCTCCTCGACCTCGCCGAGCAGATATCCGGCGACCGGACCCGGCCAGATGCGCTGGATCTTCGGCCTCCATCCCTTGCGCAACAGGCGCGTGCCGCGCAGCACGAAGCGCTCGTCGCTCATGCGCGTGCCGGCGTAGACGAGCAGCGCGGGCGCCTTGAGCGGGCTCGCTGGGCCCTCGTAGGCCGCGTCGAGGGCGGCGGTCCATCGCTCGAGGGCGAGGTCGCGCTCGCCCGCCAGCCAGTGCGCTGCGCCGGACAGCTCGAGCATCGTGCCGCTCTGCCCCGCGTCCGGTGCATCCTCGAAGGCGCGCGCCGCCTGCGGCCAGCGCTTTAGCTCGAGCAGCGCCAGCCCGCGCCAGAGCGGATGATCTTCCTGGGCCAGCTCCTCGAAGCGGCCCTCCTCGATGAGTTGCTTGGGGTCTTCCATCGGCCGGAAAGGATGGCCACGACAAAGGCGGCCGGCAGGGAGGCGGCGGTTGCGGTGTTCAGGAGAGGACGCGCAGGGCCAGGCGCGCGGCGAACCAGAGCATGAGCAGGCCTGTGGCGAGCTGCGTAGCCACTTCCCAGGCCGGCGTGGCGAAGCGCGCGCCGAGGCGGAGCGCCGCGCAGAGCACCAGACCCCAGGTGAGGGCGCCCGCCATCACGGACGCGGCCAGCAGCAGCGAGTCCGCGGGGGCGAGCGTCTCTTGCTGGCCGACGACTGCGAGCCAGAAGGCGATGTTCCACGGGCTGGAGAGGGCGAGCGTGAAGC
>VBLC01000028.1 GCA_005879315.1 Deltaproteobacteria bacterium
GGCGTAGCCGGTGGGACGAGCCACGCCGTACTTGCGGCAGAGCTCAGCCATCTCGACCGGCCCGCCCTGCGCCTCGTCCCAGCGGCGCTCCCACTCCAGCACGAAGTTCACTCGCTCCTTCATCGCGTCCGTCGCTTTCCAGGGCATCGCAGGCTTGTCTGCGATGTCGCTGCGCAATGCCTCCGACGTGTAAAGGATCTCCTTGTGCTGACCTGTAAAGGATCTACTTGGTTTGGACCCGCGGTCCCCGATGCGCTTTTCGCTTGCAGTTTGCCTAGTGCTCATATATATCCCCAATCATGAGAGCAGCGAAACAACTTCCCCTGCCACTGCCGCAGCACGGCGGGAGGCGGAAGGGAGCGGGGCGCAAGCCGAAGGGGCCGAGACCCCTCGTCTCACACAAGGCGAGAGTGCAGTTCGACAAGCCACTGCCCGCCCATGTGACGTTGCGGGTGGGCGAGAACGTCTGGAACCTGCGGAGCGGGCGGAGCTATCGCCGCTTGAAGGATTGCCTTGCAGCGGCAGCGGGAAGATTCGGGCTGCGGGTGATCGCCTTCAGCATCCAAGGCAACCACTTGCATCTCATCGTCGAGGCGAATGACACCGAGTCGCTTTCCCGCGGGATGCAGGGACTATGCATCCGCATGGCCAAGGCGCTCAATGCAATGATGCGCCGGTCAGGGCGGGTCTTCGCCGACCACTATCACTCGCGCTTGCTTCAGTCGCCGACCGAGGTGGCGAACGCGATTGCATATGTGCTCAACAATCGCCGTCATCATCATGGAGAGCGCGCCATCGATCGCTACAGCTCGGTCGCGCTCGATGATGCCGAGCGGACGAAGCTGCTTTCGCAGCCGGTCGGGTGGTTGCTCCGGGTGGGTTGGCGCCGCGCGAGATGGGACGTGCGGCGTATTTGAGCAAGAGGACGAGGTCGCCTGATCGATGGGCATTGCTCCTAACGCGTATTGCAGGGCAGGCCGGCGCCCTGCGCGCCCGACTGCAATTGCTCGAAGACCGCCGTCGTTCGCGCCGGGACGGTGAAGGTCCCTGCCGAGAACGAGGCGGTCCGCACCACCGGGTCGGCCGAATTCTTCAGCACGGTATGCAGCGTGAAGCCTGTCGAGCCTGAGATCGACATCGGGTGGCTCGCCTTGTCGGCGTTGACGATCACCACCAGCGCGTCGCGCGCCGGATCGAGGTCCGCCACGCCGGGGCAAGCAGTCCCGTCCGTGATGGTCATGACGATCATGCTCGGCACGACCGGCGGTGTCTGCCCGGTGCCGCTGTTGAGGAAATCGACGCGGGTCATCACGTCGCTCTTGGCGGCGAGCCGAAAGAGCGGCGAGCTCTTGCGCACCTTGAGCATCTCCTGGAAATGCGCAAAGGCCGCCGCGATGTCGGACGCGGCGGGCGCGACCGAGGTGTCGGCGAAGATCGTCTTGATCAGGCTCCAGTTGGCCGAATCGTCCGACGCGTTGGGCAGGCCGCTCCGCCAGCCGTTGCTCTGCCCTGACCAGTCAACGCGGTTGAACCAGTCGCCCGAGTCGTAGCTGTTCTTGTCCATCGACTTCGAGCGCAGCATGTCGTCGCCCATGTGGAAGAAAGGCACTCCCTCGCCGAGCAGGACGACATCCATTGCGAGCAGGTCGGCGCGCACGCGGTCGGCGCTGCTCCGTCCGCTGGGCATCTTGTACTGCTCGATGTCCCAGAGAATCTGGTTGTCGTGCGAGGAGACGTAGTTGATCGACTCCTGCGGAAGCTGCGTGTAGCCCGCGCCCTGGCCGCCATAGCCGAGCGCTCCCGCGGGCACCGCGGCGGTGTGGTCGAACAAGAGAATCCTGAAGTCGGCGAGGCCACCCGCCATGCCGATCTTGATCAGGTCGAGCGCGTGGCCGAGCTTGTCCTGATCCGCTTGCGAGGGCGGCGCATCGAGCTCGTTGGGATCGACGAAGAGCCCGTTGGCAAATCCCTGGTTCTTGCGGATGTCGCAGAGGGGCGGCGTCCTCGTCAGATCGCAGCCGTTGTCGAAGGGCCCGCCGCCGCGCGCTCCATCGCGCAGCCGATCGTTGAAGGTGCCGATGCCGGTTCCGCCCATGTTGAGCTGCGTGGCGTTCACGCCGCGGGCGTTGTTGGCGAGCTCCCCCATGTTCCAGCCCTCGCCGTAGAGGTAGATCTTCGCGCCGTCGACGCCGTCGGCCGCCGGCGTCAGCGCGGCGAGCGCGCTCTGGACCTTGAGCATGTCCGGCTTCATGTGCAGGCCCATCAGGTCGAAGCGGAAGCCGTCCACCTTGTAGGCGCGCGCCCAGCGCACGACCGTGTCGACCATCAGCTTGCCCATCATGTGGTGCTCGCTGGCGGTGTTGGCGCAGCAGCTCGAGCTCTCCACCGAGCCGCTCTGGATGCCGAGGCGGTGGTAGTAGCCGGGCACGACCTTGTCGAGCACCGACTTGTCGGAGAGTCCCGCGGCGTTGGTGTGGTTGTAGACGACGTCCATGATGATGCGCAGGCCGATGCCGGCGAGGCCCTGCACCATCTGGCGGAACTCGACGATCTTGGCGCTGCCGTCGGCGGTCGAGGCATAGACGCCCTCCGGCGCGCCGTAGTGGAATGGGTCGTAGCCCCAGTTGAAGGAGTCGAGGTTCTTCAGGTAGCCGGCGATGGTGGTCTGTTGATCGGAATCGCCCGGCAGGCCGGCCAGCACGTCCTTGATCACCTGCGTTCCGTACTGCGAGCACATCGCGCTCGGCACGGCGGGGTTCTTGACGCAGAGCCGGTCGAACGTTTGATCGATGTCGACGCGGTTGGCCGGATCCTCGTCGACGGTGGCGAAGTCGAAGGCGGGCAGGATGTGCATGTGCGTGAGCCCCGCCGTGGCGAGCGCCGCCAGATGCTTCATGCCGTTCGAGCTCGTGTCGGTGAAGGCGAGGTACTTGCCGCGATGAGCGGCCGCCACCGTCGAGTCGAAGAGGCTGAAGTCGCGGATGTGGCCCTCGTACAGGACGATGTCCGTCGGCGAAGCCAGCGCTGGCTTGGCCAGCGCGTCCCAGCCGGCCGGCTTCAGCGCCGGGTCGTCGAGGTCGACGATCTGCGAGTAGAGGCCGTTGGGCGAGAGGTTCACCGAATAGGGATCGGTCACCTGCACCGTCTGAATCTTTCCCAAGGCCGGGTGATAGACGACCAGCTCGTATTTGTAGAAATCGTTGTACCAGCCCGCGGGGCCCGACGCGGTCCAGACGCCGTTCGTGCCCGCGGTCATGGTGAAGGGGCTGCCGCTGATCTCGGTCTTGGTCGCGTCGTAGACGTGCAGCTTCACGCTCTGCGCGGTCGGAGCCCAGAGCGCGAAGGTGGGCGCGCCCGCCACCGTCGCGAAGGTCACGCCGAGCGCTCCGTCGTAGGCGTAGAGATCGTCGAGCGCGCCGGGGATCTGCGCCTGCGTCGCGGCCAGCGGCTTCCCGTCGGCCTTGCGCGCGACTGCGACGATCTGTCCTTTCAAGGCATCCTGCAGCTTCGGCAGGTCGGCGGCGGCGATGCTGAGTGCGCGCCATCCGCTGAATTGCGGGTTCGCCTGCAGCGTGGCCGCGCTGAGTCCGGCGGCGTTGGGCGCGAGGGAGATGGTCGAGCCGCCCGTGACGTCGGTGCCGACCGCCGCGACCGCCGCTGTCGAGGAGTAGCGCAGCTCGAAAGAGGTCGCGGCCGGGTCGGTCACGTTCCAGGCCACCGTGTCGCGCGCGAGCAGGTGCGCGCTCGCGCCTTCGATGCCGACGGCGCCGGGTAGCCTGGGCGCCGAATTGAGCTGCGCCGACCCGCTGCTGACGAAGACGATGTCTCCGAGAGCGGAGCGATCCCACAACATGTCCGGGCCGGGATCCTTGTTGTCGCCGTTGTGGACGATGAAGCAGATCTGCCCGGGCGGACAATTCTTCGGCTGCCCTCCGGTCTTGAGGTCGATGACGAAGCCGAGCCCGAGGTCCGGGTCCGTGCCCTTGGCCTGCAGGGGCGAGGACCAGGCGGTCTCGGTGACCTGGTCGCCCCACAGGTGCACGCCCCAGCCGGTGTAGGACTTGTCGGGGCGGACATAGTAGAGCGCGACTTGCGTTGGACCGGACGGGACGGCGACGGGCGCGTGCGCGATGGCTTGCGGATAGCCGGAGAAGACCCAGGCCTCGCGCACGCGGCCGGAGACGTCGACCGAGAGACTCCCCGCCGGGTCGGCGCTGCTCCCGTTGGCGAGGGTGAAGGCCAGCGCGCTCGCGCCTTTCGCGACGGTCAAGGAATAGACGGCGCCGAAGCCGTCCTTGGTCGAGGAGACAGCGCTCGTCTCGACCGCGCCGCCCGAGACCTGCGCCGTCCAGCCAGAATAGTCGCTCAGGGCGCGGTGATAATGGAGCGCAAAGGCCGGCGAGACGGGAGGGCTGCTCTTGCTGCAGGCGACAAGACCGATCAGGGCGACCGCGAGGGCTGAGCGCATCGGAGCGACATAGAGCGAACATGCCGCCGAGCGCAACGGGGCGCCGCGTCGCGGAAGGTTGTCGCCAATGGCAAGGAGGAAAATTGTAAGATCGCCCGATCTCATGTTGTTGAGACGAGCGCTCAAGCATCTGCTGCCTGGCGCACTGCTGCTCGCGGCGGCGGCGGCGCTCCCGCGCGTGCCGTCCCTGTGGCGTCTGGTCCTCGAGCTCCTGCCAATTTATTTCTCTCTCGTCTTCGTCGGCGGCTTTCTGCTGGCATGGCAATTCGACCGCAGCCGCATCGCGCTGACTCTGCTGGTGCTGGCCCTTGCCGACCGCGCGCTGCTCCACGGCGGGCACAATGTCCATGACGTCGTCGCCCTGTTGCTCCCTGTCAACCTCGCCGCTTTCTCGTGGCTCAAGGAGCGCGGGCTGTTGACTCCGCGCGGCGCGATCAAGGTGGGCGCATTGCTGCTGCAGGCGCTGGGCGTGGCAGCGCTCGCGCGAGCGCATTCGCCCGCTGCCGTCTCGTGGCTGAGCCACCCGCTCGTGACCTGGCCGGCGCTGGCCGCGGTGCCCCTGAGCCAGCCCGCTCTCGCAGCCTGGCTGATCGCCGCGGGGCTAGCTGTGGCCCGGTTCGTCACGCGGCCCGCGGCCCTGGAGTCGGGCTTGTTGTGGGCGGGGCTGACCACGCTCCTTGCGCTGCTCGCCGGCAAGACCGAGCCTCTGCTGACGTTCTACATCGCCACCGCCGGGCTCATCCTCGTGGTCTCGCTGATGGAGACGTCGCGCAGCATGGCCTTCGACGACGAGCTGACCGGCTTGCCCGGACGCCGGGCCCTCAACGAGGAGCTGCTCAAGCTGGGCAGCCGCTACGCAATCGCCATGGTCGACATCGACCACTTCAAGCTTTTCAACGACGACCACGGGCACGACGTAGGCGACCAGCTGCTGCGGATGGTCGGCGCCAGGCTCCTGTCGGTGGGAGGAGGCGGTCGGGCCTTCCGCTATGGCGGCGAGGAGTTTTCCGTGCTGTTCGACGGCAAGACGAGGGAGGAAGCCACTCCGGTCCTGGAAAAGTTCCGCGCCGAGCTGGCGGACACCCCCTTCATCGTCCGCGGGAAGAGGCGGCCACGGAAGAAGCCGTCTCTTCCCCTGCCGGCCGGCAGCCAGAAGAAGGTGTCGGTCACGGTCTCGATCGGGGTGGCCGAGCCCGACGGAAGCCATGGCACGCCCGATCGGGTCGTCAAGGCCGCCGACGCCGCCCTCTATCGCGCCAAGCGTTCGGGGCGCAACAGGCTTTGCACCTAGTCGACGTGGTAGCGGCTTGCCCGGGGAGCGCAGGACAGGTAGGACGATGTCATGGACCCGACTGTCGTCGGCATCATCGCCAAGAATCTCGCGCCAGTGCTCGCCGCGCTCTTCACGTTTGCGATGCCGGTCGCGATCGTCTACGTCGTCAAGTACTTCAAGCTGAAGAACCGCGAGCTCGAGCTCGAGGCGCAGTTCCACGCGAAGGACCTGGAGCTGCGGCTCCGCATGCTCGAGGCGCGGCAGGCCGCTACCGAAGCAGCGCTCGGTGCGATCGGCGGGCATCCGCCGACATCGCTGCAGGAGCGCGTCTCGATGCTCGAGGCGCCGGAAACGTCCGGCGGATCCGCCGATGTTTCCGGGGATCCACAACGCGTCCGCTCGCGGTAGATCGCTCCGCGAACTTCCTGGAGATGAAGCGGGCCCGGCGGTGGCCGAGCACGACCGCCGACGGGTCCGATTCGCGATGCGCTCCTGCGTGCCATTGCTGTTCCTGATGGCCTGCACTTGCTAAGTCTCGCATCATTGTACGCCAGCAGTCGGATCCGCCTGCCCGCAGCATGACGCCGTTCGCTGACGCGCTGCAGATCGGAGGGGTCCCCGGTGCCGCGAATGGCCTGATGCCGTCAACCAGAGAAGCGAGCGAGGTTGAGTCTTGCCGCGCTACCTGCCGTCGCTGCGCCGATGCGAAGCTCCGCTGCCGCTGACGTGTTACGGCAGGGAGGTGGACACACCGGGGCAGCGCATCTCGCGCGCTACACCCGCCCCAACCAGCGCGCGCCTTCGCGGGCAAAGGAGGCGCGCAACGAGGTGAGCTGCGTCTCTTCGATCGGCCCTTCTTCGACCGCCAACGCGACGTCTGCGAGATGCGCGGGGTTGGCGGTGCCGGGCAGAATCGCCGAGACGCCGGGAACGAAGGCTGCGAAGCGCGCGAAGAGCGCAGGCCAGGAGAGTGCGGCTCGTTCGAGGCGAAGCGCGCGGAAGCGATCCCAGGCTTCGGCGACATCGGGTTCGGCGGGCCGCGACTCGAAATGCCATGGCGCATTTCCCAGCGGGCGCTTGGCGAGGACGCCGATCCCTTTCGAGCGCGCTTCGGAGACTGCGTCGAGCGCGCCTTGGTCGACCAGGCTGACCGAGCATTGCACGGCTCCGAAAACCCCGGAGCGGAGGGCCCAGAGCAGCGCGTCTCCTTCGCCCGAATAGGCCGCGACGCGGACCTTGCCCGCCTCCACGGCGCGAACCAGCGCTTCGACGACGCCGCTGCCCTCGAGCACCTCGCGCGGACAGGAGTGCAGATGAACGATCTCGATCCGGTCGGTTCGCAGCCGCTGCAGCGCCTCGTCGACACCGGCCGCAATGCAAGGGCCGGTCCAGTCGGGAATTCCGGCGATGCCGTAGCCGACCTTGGTGGAGAGCACGACGCGCTCCCGCCGTCCCCGCAGCGCGCGGCCGAGCCGCTCCTCGGAGAGGCCGTAGCTGCGCGCGCTGTCGATGAGCGTGACGCCGAGGTCGAGCGCGCGGCCGATGAGCCGGTCGACGTCGGCCTCCGGTTTCTCCGGCCCGCCGATGCGGCCTGCGCCCAGTCCCACCGCCGACACCGACAGGCCCGTCGCGCCGAGAGGACGCCGCTCCACGGGAGGCGGTATACACGCGCGCCATGCGCCTGTCCCTCCTGCTCCTCCTCGTCGCTTGCGCCGCTCCCAAATCTGCGCCTGCTCCCGCCGATCGATCGCTGCAGGGCTGGGCGCGCGGCGCCGTCTTCTACGAAATCTTCGTGCGCAGCTTTCAGGACTCCGACGGAGACGGGAAGGGCGACCTCGCCGGCCTGGTCTCGCGCCTCGACTATCTCCACGACCTTGGCGTCGACGCGCTCTGGTTGATGCCTGTCTTCGCCTCGCCCAGCTACCACGGCTACGACACCACCGATTACGAGACCATCAATCCCGACTACGGCAATAGCGCCGACTTCGCGCGGCTGCTCGCCGAGGCGCACCGGCGCAACATCCGCGTCGTCGTCGACCTCGTGCTCAACCACACCAGCTCGCAGCATCCCTGGTTCGTCGAGTCGGCTTCCTCGCCGGGCTCGCCGCGCCGCGACTGGTACGTCTGGAGCGCCGCCGACCTGCATTGGCCGCAGCCGTGGAACGCCAACAGCGACACCTGGCACCCTCTCAACGGCGCCTTCTTCTACGGGCTCTTCTGGGCAGGGATGCCCGACCTCAACTTCAAGAACCCGGCCGTGCGGGCGGAAGCGAAGCGCATCGCGGCGCTCTGGCTCGGCCGCGGCGTGGACGGCTTCCGCCTCGACGCCGCCCGCCACCTCATCGAGACGGGCCCCGGTCCGAATGGCCAGAACGACACGCCGGAGACCCACCAGTTCTGGAAGGAGTTCGCGGCTTACGTCCGCTCGGTGAAACCGGACTCCGTCCTCGTCGGCGAGAACTGGACCGAGACGCCGATCATCGCCACCTATTACGGCTCGACCGACGGAGTTCCGGGCGGCGATGAGCTGCCGCTCAATTTCGACTTTCCGCTCGCGCGCCGGATCATCGGCGGAGTCAGGGCCGGCGAGGCGGCCGGAATCGCCGCCAAGCTGGAAGAATTGAAGAGCGCCTATCCGCCCGGCGCGACCGACGTGCCCTTCCTCACCAACCACGACCAGAAGCGAGTGGCGAGCGAGCTGCAAGAAGACGCCGGCAAGCTGCGCAGCGCCGCCGCCGTCCTGCTCACCCTGCCGGGGACGCCGTTCCTTTACTACGGCGAGGAGATCGGCCTCGCCAACGGCCCCGGCGACGACGACAAGTTCAAGCGCACGCCGATGAGCTGGGACGGAAGCCCCGGCGGCGGCTTCACTACGGGAAAGCCTTGGTTCGAGCTCGCTCCCGGCCACGAGCGGGTCAACGTCGCGGCCGAGAGCGGCGATCCGCGCTCTTTGCTCTCGCGCTACCGCGAGTTGATCAGAGTGCGCCATGGCTCGGCCGCGCTGGCGCGAGGGGAATTGACGCTGCTCTCGAAAGAGGGCCCGGTGCTGGCTTTCGTGACCAGCAGCGGCGGCGAGCGGGTCCTGGTCGCTCACAACCTCGGTGACGCGCCGCAGAAAGTGACGCTGGCCGCCGATGGCGGCGGCGCCGAGCCGCTCTTCGCCGACGAGGGCCTCTCCATCTCTTTCGAGCAGGGCCAGGCGCGGCTCGCTCTGCCCCCGCACGGCAGCGCGCTATTGCGGCTGAGGTAGCTTGCGCGATATACGCAGGCCCCTTCCGACCGAGTGTTCAAAACTGGAGGCTTGCGCGAAGTGAAGTTTCGGCCCACCGCCGCGGTGCTGGTCCTTGCTGCGGCTTGCGGCGGCGCGGCGCTGACTCCCAAGGCGCCGCCGCCTCCCAACACATCGGGCTGGTGGCGGGACAAGGCCGTCTACGAAATCTTCGTGCGCAGCTTCGCCGACTCGGACGGCGACGGCATCGGCGATCTGAAGGGCCTCACCGCGCACCTCGATTATCTCAACGGGACCAGCGGTCTGGGTGTGGACGCGGTCTGGCTGATGCCGATCTTCCCCTCGCCCAGCTACCACGGCTACGACGTCAGCGACTATCGCTCGGTCAATCCGAAGTATGGCACGCTCGACGATTTCGACGCGCTGGTGAAGGCGGCGCACCAGCGCGGCATCAAGGTCGTGCTCGACATGGTGCTGAACCATTCCTCATCGCAACATCCCTGGTTCGTCAATTCGCTGCAGGGCAAGGACGCGCTCAAGCGCAATTGGTACGACTGGGCCGACGCCGACCCCGGCTGGCGGCAGCCTTGGAACTCGAGCGCGCCGGCCTGGCACCAGCTCAACGGCGCCTGGTTCTACAGCCTCTTCTGCTCCTGCATGCCCGACTTGAATCTGGCCAATCCGGCGGTGGAGCAGGAGATGACCGCGTCGATGAAGTTCTGGCTCGATCGCGGCGTGGACGGCTTCCGGCTCGACGCGGCCCGCTACTTCTTCGCCTCCGGGCCGGGGGCGGGGATGATTGACCAGCCGGGGACGCACGCCTTCCTCAAGCGCATCCGCGCCGCGCTGCAGGCCGATCATCCGCAGACGCTGTTCGTCGCGGAGGCATGGGCGGCCCTGGAGATTGCCGACTCCTATTACGGCAGCGGCGATGAAGTGCAGCTGGCGTTCTCGTTCGATCTCGCCGACGCCATCAAGAGCGCGGCCACGAGCGGCGACAGCTCCGGCGTCGTCAATGTGCTGGCACGCTCCGAGGCGGCGCTCACGGGCAAGGACCGCGGCTTCGAGGCGCCCTTCCTCTCCAACCACGATCAGGTGCGCGTGATGCGCGCGCTCAACGCCGATGCCGGCGCGACGCGGGTGGCGGCGGCGCTGCTCCTCGCGCTCCCCGGGACGCCTTTCATCTATTACGGCGAGGAGATCGGCATGCAGGGCGGCGCGGGTTACGACGATCGCGACAAGCGCACGCCGATGCGCTGGACGGCGGACGCCGCGAGTTACAACGGCTTCACCAGCGGCACGCCTTGGTACTCCGCAGGCGAAGCGGCCGGGATCGACGTGGCGACCGAGCAGGCCGATCCGAATTCGCTGTGGAACGAGTACCGCCGCCTGCTCGCGGTGCGCCATGCGCAGGCCGCGCTCGCCACCGGAGATGCCACGCGGCCGGCGGTGAGCGGCGGGGGGGCGGGCGTGATCGCGCTGCTGCGCACCGCGGGGACGGCGCGCGCTCTGTTCGTCGCGAATTTCGGAACGGCAGCGTCCGGCGCGTTCACTGTCGACGCGGCGGGGACTCCCAATCCGCTCGCCTCGGAAGGGTTGACCGCTCCCCCAACCGCAGCATCCGGCAAGCTCTCCTTCGCCGGGCTCGCTCCACGATCGTTCGCCTATTTCGCGCTCAACTGACGCCACGGAGGACCGAGCATGAAAGGAACGTCCGCCCTCGCCGCCGCGCTCCTGGCAGGCTGCGCCACCACCTCCGCTGCGACCAGCCCGACTCCCCCACCGGCCGCGAGCACTCCGACGCCCGCGCCCACTGCCGCCGCGGAGACGCCTGCGCCAGGCCGCGCCGTTTGCACCGGCAACGGCGGCTTCACCTTCCCCGACCCGGTCGGCGACGACAACGGGCCGGGCAACTACACCTATCCGACGGACGCGGTGTACAAGCCCGGCTCCTTCGACATCACCGAATTCCAGGTGGTGCCTTCCGGCGACACCACCGAGTTCCGCGTCTCGGTCAACTCGCGCATCGAGGACCCCTGGGACAGCCCGGCCTGGGGCGGCAACGGCTTCTCGGTGCAGATGGTCTTCATCCACATCGACACCGATCACGCTAAAGGCGGCGGGGTGCGCGACAGCCTGCCCGGGGTCCACGTCCGCTTCAACGAGAACGAGGCGTGGGACCGCGCCATCATCATCTCGCCCCAGGGAGCGACGCGGGTGAATTCGGAGATCGACGCCAAGTGCCCGCAGTGGAAGGACCGCATCATCGTGCCGCGCGTGACGCGCGCCTCGGGCAAGACGTTGATCGCGATCGTCGACAACGCCGCGCTGGGTGGGCCGCCGAAGGACAGCTGGGGCTACCAGGTCCTGATGCAATCCAACGAGGGCTTTCCCGGCAAGGCGGATCTGCTGACCCGCCGCGTGAATGAGTTCGAAGGCCAGCACCGCTTCGGCGGCGGCACCGACTACGACAACGCGCCCTTCGTCATGGACATCCTCGTGCCGCCGAACGGCGATCCGGTGAAGAAGCAGCACGAGATCCTCTCCAAGTACAACAAGAGCGCCACGACGGAGATCAAGCCCGAAGACCTGGCCGTGGTCCCGATGGTCTACCCCTGCGCCAAATGACGGGGCGCCAGACCATCGCGGTGGCCGCGCTCGCGCTCCTAGGGTCTTCGGCCCGCGGCGACACCGTCAACTTCGACATGAGCGGGAAGATCTACACGAAGTACATGTATCAAAACGACAACACGCAGGGCTGCCTCTCCATCTCCAATCCCTTCTGGGTGGACAACATCGGCGGGCACAACGGCGCTTGCACCGAGTTCGAGCTGAACATCAAGGCTCGCGTCGGGCCGAAGGTGAGCGCCGGCGTGCGGCTGCAGAGCCGCTGGGGCGCGCTCTGGCAGGACTGGTGGGAGAACGGCGATCTCAAGCGCGGCGTGATGGACACCTCGGGCGAGAGCCTGGGCATGAACCACGCCCAGTACATCAAGCTGCGCGGGGTCTACGCGCGCATCGCGGCGCCCATCCCGACGGTGCGGTGGGTCACGGTCGGCTCGACCGACTACTCGATGTGGAACGAGTGGACCATCGGCAAGGCGCGCTACATCGACCGCGACAACGGCAGCGGCGTCTTCGTCGAGGGCGACATATTGCCCGCCAAGATGCTCTCGTACACGACGGGCGCGATGGCCCTCCCCAAGCTCTGGGCCGGGCCGGGCTGGCAGACGGGGCTCAAGGACAGCGACCCGCTCGCCTCTCTCTACGGCACCGACTGGGCCTTTGCGCTCAAGCTCGACAGCCGGCCGAGCGACAACCTGCGTCTCCGCTGGATCGGCGCCATGATCCGCGACTGGGAGGCCGACCGCTACAGCCCCTTCCTCACCGGCCCGCCCGACGCGAAGCGCGGCGCGGATCATTCGGTTTCGCTGGCCACGCGCTTTCGCGGCTACAACGCAACGCTCGACGCGGTCTACACGCCGCCGGCGCGGGACTGGCTGCAAGTCTCCGGGCTGGTCGCCTTCTCCTCGAACTTCGTCAATCCCGCCTATGCGACCAACCTGGTGCGCAACGGCCAGGGCTTCTCGCCGGTGGTCTTCAAGACCGACTGCCCGACGACCGGCTGCACCGCGCAGGATCTCACCAACGGCCTGGGCAATCCCGTCGCCTCCAACGGGCTGGCCGGCACGCTCCTCTTCGAGCTCTTCGATCCCTGGAAGAACGGCCTCTCCCTCAAGTTCCAGCTCTTCGACATCGGCGAGGAGTACAACGCCATCATGGGCGCGCGCCGCGAGGCCGACGTGCTCATCACCGACGGAATCATCGCCGGCGGCTTCACCCGCGGCGGCCAGCTCCCCACCCTGAACATCGCGAATGAGTTTCAGGACTGGGACGAGCCGTGGTACGAGTCCTGTATCGGCTGGCGTGGGGGGACCGCGCTTCTCGAGTACGTCAAGGGCGCGCTCAAGTCGACTCTCGAGGCCACCTACATCGGTTACAACACCAACGCGCAGGGCCGAGACGTGAAGAATCAGTACCCCGACTTTCTCTATACCAACGGCTTCACCGACACGACGTCGTTCACGGCGGACATCGATTACGCCAACGTCTACGACCGCGGGAAGGATCCGCGCAGCGTCTATGCGCAGTATCAGGATCGGCGCACGTTCGTCGGCGTGCTCACCGCGCAGTATCCGCTGCCGGGCCTGCGCTGGTCGCCGACGCTCAATGCCAAGCTCAAGTACGTCAACGACTTCGACGGCCGCAAGCAGGGGTTCAGCGACGCCTATCGGGGGAAGAACTATCTCGGCCTCGCCTCGCTCAGCCTGCAGCCCTCGAACGAGCTGAAGACGACCGTTGGTCTCGAGTACTCCTATTGGCAGGAGAAGAACCGCGACGGCTCGATCGAGGCCGGCTTCTATGACTCGAGCGCGCGGCGGACGACCGTCCACGCCGGCATGAGCTACGCCTTCGGCGGCGCGCTCTTCACCTACATGCTCGAGTACTTCCACAAGGACCTGCTGCGCGATCCGCGCGCTTACTACAACATGGTCTGGAACGTCTGGCGGGCGAAGGCGACCTTCGAG
>VBLC01000029.1 GCA_005879315.1 Deltaproteobacteria bacterium
ATCAGCCTAGCAGAGCGCGCGGCGCGCAAGGAGGTGGTGCACGTGGACGCGGCGGTGGTGGTGGACGGCGTGGTGGTGCCAGGTGTGGCGCCGGAGCTGCGCAGTCTCGATTGGCTCGCTCAGCGCGGCAGCCGCATCGAAGCGGAGCTGCGTGTAAGCGGCGGCATCTTTCACTACTCTGGGTATCAGAATGGCGCCATCTACGAACAGCCGAAGGCGGGCGCCGGCAACATCGACCTGAATGCGGGCGCTGCCGAGAGCAGGCGCGCGGTCCGGGTCTCATGCAGGCGCAAATTGACGCGCAGGCCTTCGCCGAAGCGGAGGATCTCAGGCCACGAGTCGCACGAGTTTCAAAGAATCGGCTGCGCAGCTCCGGCGCCACACCTGGCACCACCACGCCGTCCACCACCACCGCCGCGTCCACGTGCACCACCTCCTTGCGCGCCGCGCGCTCTGCTAGGCTGATCGCGGTCAGGGGACACGACACAAACAAACAAAACAGCGCGCCGGATCGCGGCGCGCGGGGGAGACGCGCATGCTCACAATTCGTCAATCGATGGCCGCGCTCACGATCGCGCTGGGCGCCATCGCGTGCGGTAGCAACGCCAGCGGCACGACAGGTCCGGACGGCGGCGGGGGCGGAACGGTGACGCTCAGCGGCACAGGCGTCATCACCTGGGTCACCGACACGGGCAACCAGACCACCAACGCCGACTACTCCACCTCCGCTTTCGCGGCTCTCGATCCCAACAACGGCTTCGCGGCTATCGCCGGCATCGGCAACGCCAACGGCACCTTCTCCATCCCGAACGTGCCCGCGAGCGGGACGCTGTATGTGAAGTACGGCCGCAACTACTTCGTCGTGGACGGCCGGCCGACGTTTGACCTCGGGTACGAGCTGATGGGCCGCCCCGACTACGCGTCCGCGATCACCTCGCCCACCAATCTCACCTTCAGCATCAGCAACATGGCCTCGTGGCAGAGCGGCGACGGCATCGGGCTCTTCTCGATCGGAGGGGGCGCGGCATGGAACTGGATCGATCAAACGGGCGCGACCAACCCGCCCGGCGTCGGCGCAACCACCCTCAACATGACGGGCGATATGACGCAAGCCCCCGACCCGTACCTGCCGAGCGCCTCGAAGGGCGACGTGAGCTGGCTCTTGCAGTATACGATCGGCACCTCGTCCGGCGGCACGCAATACGGGCAACTCACGCGCTACGTCCGCGATACAACCATCAACATGACGGACGGCAAGCCCACGACGATGTCCGGCACCTTCACCGCCGTGAGTCCGAACAAGACCACGCCTTCGTTCAACCTGCTGCGCAGCGCGTGGGCGTCGTTCGCGTCCACCGTAAACCCGACCGCCTCAGTGTCCTCGAACTTTCTCGGTGTAATGGCCAACTACGCGCCCTCCGGCGCTGCGGGGATCGATCTTGCGCCTCAGCTCGCGTCGATGTTCAAGAACAGCGCTACCACCGACGTGAACCTGGGCACGCTCGCCTACGCGAATCCATTTCCCAGCTCGTGGGCCGAGATGTTCCAGGTACACACGAGCTACCACGTGAGCTACATGGCGCCCGGGGCGACGACCGCCCTCGACCTCTATCCGAGCGTGGGCCAGCAGGTCCTGCTGTCGGGCGCGCCGACGACGGTGTCCCCGACGCTCGGCCCCGCGCAGTCGATCAAGATTGGCGGCCAATCCGCGAGCACTCAGCTCAGCGGCGTCGGCCTCACGCCGACCATCTCGTGGTCCGCGCCCGCCGTCGGCACGCCGCAAGCCTACTCCGTGTGGGTCTACCACCTGACCAACTCGAGCGGCACCACGCAGTGGTCGACGGCGGCGGTCTTCTACACCAAGGCGACGAGCGTGACCGTTCCGCCGAACGTGCTCACGTCGGGCAACACCTATTACGTCGCCATCTCAGCGCTGACCTCGGGCACGGTCGACCTCACCTACTCGCCCTACCGCTCGCGCCTGCCGTACGCCTGGGCCAACGCCCTCACCGCGACATTCACCCCGTGAAGGGAGTTCCATGGTCGTCCACTGGCGGCGCCGGCGAAGCCGTCCTCACGCGCGGCGGCGCCTGGCGCCGTGCTTCCACCGACTCGCCGTACGTCAACACGGGAACTGCGCGCTCGGCATGTGAAACGATGCGGAACTTAGGCGCCCGCCCGATCGCGCGAGCGCTGGACTTCCGACCCGCTGCCGCTTGCCGTCGAGCGCATACGTAGCCGCCGAGTGATCTGGAGACGGTCTTCGCGGGTGGCAACGCGACTTGGGTTTGCGTTCCTACAGCCGGGCAGGCACTTGGACGCTGGCTCTTTCTTTTGTTGCGCCGCATTGACTCTGGCCGGTGACCGCGGTACCCCCGGCCCGTGCTCGCGCAGGGCGCCCTCCGTTCCATGTCCCGCAGGCGCTGGAGCTGCGCTCTGGCAGCTCTCGGCGCCTGGGTGCTCGCGATGCAGTCGATGGGTCTGCCGCTGCTCGCCGCCGCGCCGGCCGCCGCCTGCTGCTGCGCCCGTCACGACGCAAGATGCAAGTGCCGGTCGTGCACGCACGCGCGCGAGCTGGAGTCCGGCCAGTCCTGTCTGAGGACTTGCGGTTCGGAAGAAGCTGGCGCGGTGGCGCCCGCGATCGAGCCGTTTGTTCCCCGCGCCGTAGTGTTGCCCGCCTCACCACCTGCCCGCGAGGAGATCTTCGGCTCGGCCGCGGCTTGCCCTCCGGTCCCGCCCATCGAGGTGCCGACTCCCCCTCCGGAAACGTTCGTCTGAGTCGCTGTTCGCTCCTGCTCAGACAAGCCCTCTTTCGGAGACTCAGGTCATGCGCGCTTGCGTGCTCGTCGTTTTCGCCTCGGCAGTTCTCACATTCGCTCTCCGTCCCGCTTTCGCCTGCTCCATCTGCGGCTGCGACCCTTCCGGCGGCACGCTCGGTCTCGATCGCCCCTCCCCGCGCGATCTGCGCATCGCCCTGGAAGGCCGCTATCTACAAAAAGAGTCGGGAGCCGATACCGCCGCCGAGAGCGAGAAGGAGGGACGCACTCTCCTGCGGCTCCAGTACTCGCCCGTCCGGCGGCTGGCGTTCGGTTTCGAGATGCCGTTCTATGCCTGGAAGAACCATTACGACAACACAGGTTTCATGGACGAGAATGCGCACGGCCTCGCCGACGTGCTGCTCGGCGCCCGCTCCGAAGTGCTTCAGCTCGGCGGGCTCGTCCCGCGGCACACGCTCGCCGTGAGCTATGCCTTGAAGATGCCCACCGGCAATAACGCCTTCGTCGCGCCCGTCGATGTCGGCGTGGGCGGGACCATCACTTACGACGAGCACAAACAGCTCGGCAGCGGCAGCTGGGATCATCTCCTCGGCCTCTGGTACACCTACGGCGAGTTCCCCTGGGTCGCCTATGCCGGGGCGCAGGCGCGAGTCAACGGAACCAATTCGCGCGGCTTTCACTATGGCAATGCATTGTTCGGCACCCTGGGCGTCCGGCGCACGCTGCTCGAGAGCAACGCCCTCTACGTCTCCCTCGAGGCGCAAGCGCGCAAGGCGGGCAAGGATCGCGCGCTGGACGGCACTCTCGATCCCGACAGCGGCGGTCTTCTCACTTACGCCACGCTCGGCGCCGGATATCAGCTGACCCACAGCCTGGTCGTCCGCGGCGTCTTGCAAATGCCCGCGGTCTCGTCGCTCAACGGCAGGCAGAGCGAGCATCCGGTGGCATTCGTTGGCTTTGCGTACGACATGACGCTCTGATCCGCTGCCGCACCAGTGCGCACGCCAGCCGGTCGCGCCCGCGGGGGAGCAGGCTACGACATGGCTGGATCATCCCTCCGGCTTCAGCAGCTGGACAAGGCCGTCGAGGGCCTTGCGGCGGGCCGCATCCTTCGTCGCCAAGCGGTCGCCCGCTGACAAACCCGCGCGAAGGGCGTACTGCGTGGGCGAAAGGGGAATCGAACATGCCTAAGTTCATGATCGCGGCCTCGTACACGGCGGAAGGCACGAAGGGTCTGCTCAAGGACGGCGGCTCGGGCCGGCGCACGGCCGTCGAGAAGGTGGCGAAGAGCGTCGGGGGCAAAATCGAGAGCATCTATTTCGCGTTCGGCGAAGACGACGTCTTCGTGATCGGCGACTTCCCCGACAACGCCTCGGCCGCTGCGGTCAGCCTTGCCGTCGGCGCGAGCGGAGCCGTGCGGGCGCGGACGGTGCCGCTGCTCACCATCGAGGAGATCGACATCGCCAGCAAGAAGTCGGTCGACTACCGCAAGCCCGGAGCCTAGAGCGCGAGCCCAGTAGATCACAGCCCGGCGACCGGGGCGCGGTGACGGGCCTTCTCCCCTCTGGGACTTCCTCGACAATGCTGGGGGGTCCGGCGGCCTTTGCTACGAATCTGCTACGCTGAGCGCTCGACCGAGGTGCTTCAGTCAGTTAACGTGCTGAATTGACGACCTTGGAGGAGTGGCCGAGAGGCTGAAGGCGGCGGTCTTGAAAACCGCTGGCCCGAAAGGGCTCGCAGGTTCGAATCCTGCCTCCTCCGCCAAGCTCGCTAGGAGAGCGGCAGCTGCCGGGCGCGGCCGCCGGCGGGAAATGCGTCGGCGAACGTTTGCACCGTGGTCAGCTCATCGAAACGATGCGCGAAGCCGGTCGCGGTGCGAAAGGCGCTCGAGTCCACCACGATGGGATACTTGATGTGCGCCAGCGCGCCGCGCGACAGCTGCGGCAGTCCGGCGCGCCCCACCAGGAGCGCGAGGAGCGGTTCGGGCAGAGGCAGCGTGCGCCGCCCCGCCTCCGCCGCAATCACGCTGAGCGGCAAGGGCTGCGGTCCGGAGACGTTGTAGACGCCGCGCAGCTGCTTCGAGAGCGCCAGCGCGATCGCCGCTGCGACATCGTCCTCGTGCATGAACTGGAAGAGCGGATCGAAGCCCAGCACCATCGGCACGAAGCGGCCGCGCAAGAAGCTCGCCAGCGTGCCGTGACCCGTAGGGCCGAGCGTGTAGCAAAGGCGCAAGACGGCCGTCGATAATTTCGGCAATCGCCAGAGCGCGTTCGCCGCATAGAGATCGGCCGCCACCAGGTCGGCCAGCTCGGGATAGGCGCCCAGCTCCTGTGGAGGCTCGGACTCGGTGTGGTAGAGCGGAGCGTCCGGGCCGGCGCCGTAATAGGTATGCCGGCCGACGAAGATCATCTGCTCGACCCCGTGCGCCGCGCAGTATTCGAAGACGGCGCGCGTCCCGCCCAGGTTGATGCGGTAGCGCTCTTCCGAGGAGACGACCAGCGCCGTCACCGTCGCCATGTGCACGACCGCCTGCGGCCTCCGCTTGCGGAAGACGTCCTCGGCGCCGCGCTTGCGGATGTCGACGGCGTGCAGCTCGATGTCGGGGGGCGCGCCGGGCCAGCCGCGGGCGTCGATGCCGATCACTTCATGTCCGTCGGCGAGAAGCCGCGTCGCCACCTTGCGCGCGAGGAGGCCGGCGATGCCGGGAATGACCACCCTCATTGCGCCGCACTCCTTCCCTGCTCGATGAGCGCGGCGATGCGCGCCTTCACCTCTTCGACCTTCTGCCGGACGACGTCGTCGTCTTCCGAGCCGCTACCCTCGAAGCGGAGCGGCTCGCCGTAGTGGATGGAGAGCTTCGCCGGCCGCGGCAGGGGCACGATCCAGGGAGTAATCGGTAGATAAGGGACGCCGATCAGCTGGCCGATTCGATAAAGATTGGCGATGGTAGGTATCGCATCTCCTCCGCCGATGAAAGCGAAGGGGACGATGGGCGCGCCCGCGCGCAGCGCGTGTCGCAAGAAGCCGCTGCCGAAATCGACCAGCGACCAGCGCTCCTTCCACAGCTTGGCGGTGCCGCGCGCGCCTTCGGGAAAGACGAGCAGCAGGCGATCGTTCTCCAGGAGCCTCTGGGCATGTTCGGGCAACCCGGGGAGCTGCCCGCAGCGGCTCGCCCAGACCGAGGCGAAAGGGAAGCGGTTGATGAATTTCTCCGCCATGCCCTGCGCGAGCCGGGGCGGCTCCATCTCGAGAAAACAAGAGGCGATCACCATCGCCGCATCGAGCGCGATGCCGCCGGAGTGGTTGCCCACCAGCATCGCCCGGCCGCGCGGCGGGACGTGCTCGATGCCGAAGCAGCGCACGCCGAAATAATTTCGATAAAGAAATGCCAGCGCGCGCAGGGCGATGGTCAGATGCCATTTGGAAACACCGAAGGGGTCGAGGCCGCGCGCGTCGAAATCGAGCTCGAGCCGGTCGACGCGCGCCGCGATGTCGTCCATCGCGCGGACTGTACTCTAGTCACTCGACGTACTAGTAGGCGACCGTGATCCGGCGGCGCAAGTGGCGCGGATGCTCCAGCTCGTCGAGCAGCGCCGCCGCGTAATCCTCGGTGGTGATCCGGCTCCGCCCTTTGTCGTCGACGAGCAGCTGATCGCCTCCCACCCGATATTTGCCGGTGCGCATTCCCGGTTCGATCAGCGCCGCAGGGCTGACGTACGTCCAGTCGAGAGCGCCGCCCGACTCGCGGAAGATCTTCAAGGCGTCGCGATGGGAGAGCGCCACCGGTTTCCAGCTCTTGGGAAAGTCGGGCGAGTCGACCAGCTGCATGCCCGGCTTCACCTCCAGGCTGCCCGCGCCGCCGACGACGATCAGGCGCTTCACTCCTGCCTTGGGCAACGCCTGCACCAGGGCGCGCGCCGCGTAGGCGGGCGAGGTCGGCGCCGCTCCCGGCGCAGGCCCGACCGCGCTGATCACGGCATCGTGCCCCTTGAGCAGATTCGCCAGCGATGCGGCGTCGGTGACGTCGCCCTGCACCGCATGGATGCGAGGGTCGTCGATCTTCTTCACGTCGCGCACGATCCCCGTCACCTGGTGGCCGCGCGCCAGCGCTTCCTGCGCGATGCGCCTCCCGATCGTTCCGCTCGCGCCGAACAAGGCGATCCTCATGGCTGCCTCCGCTGATCGCGGCTCGGAGCATGATGCGCGGCGTGAATTGTGTCGCTGGGCGCGAGTCTGATTTGTATCGGGAAGGACGGTGCGATGCTGCGGGTGATCGGATGCGCACTTTTGCTCGCGGCCTGCGCCAGCTACCAGGCGCTGCCCGATCTACCCCTTCGCTACGAGCAGACCCGCTTGCTGGTCTTCAAGTCGATCAAGGACGACGTGCTGGTCGAGCGCGCTTTTGCCTCCGGCCCGCGCATCGTCGCGGTCGTCTCGCGGCCGGCCGAGGGCGTCTTCGCCTCGGCCGACGGCGGCGCGAGCTGGGCATTCTCCAGGCTCGAGCCGCTGCGCGAGGTGATCTTCGACGGCGAGAGGATCATCGGCCGGGCCGAGGCGCGGCTCTGGCGCTCGGAAGACGGCGGGCGCAGCTGGAGCGCGATGGCCCTGCAGGCAGGACCGATCGACGCGCTCGCCCTCGGCGCCGATGGCGCGATCTACGCTGCGGCCTCCGGCCGCCTCTTCGCCTCCACCGATGGCGGGCGCGCGTTCCGCGCCATCAGCCTGCAGATCGACCCGCCCTTCCGCATCCGCAGCATCGCTCCCGACCCGGCCCAGGCGAGCACGCTCTATGTCTCGGTGCGCGCCGATCCGCCCAGCGATTTTCTCGCCCGCTTGCGCGCGCTGCTCGATCGCGCTTCCGACGAGGCGCTCGTCGCTCTCGCTCTGGTCGACCGGCCCGATGCGCCCTTCCGCTTCGGCGACGCTCGCGACGGCGTCTACGCCAGCTACGATCGCGGCGGCCTGTGGAAGAAGACTTCGCTCGGCCTCGACGCCTGGCTCGTCTTTGCGCAAGGGGCGCTGCATGCGGTCGCGGCCGATCCGCTGCTCGAGGCGGCCGCGCTCTCGCGGCGCTATCCCGATCTCGCCTCGGCGCTGGAGCGCCAGCTGCACGGCGACCGCGCTGATTCCGCCGGGCTGCGCGCCGCTTGCAGATTCCCCGGCCGCCAGGCGCTGCTGGGCGAAGAAGCGCTCGTCTTTCGCGCCGCAGAGGCGGCGCTCTCCTGGCGCAAGCTCAAAGAGCCGCTCACGCCGCAGCTCGCAGTTGCGCTGCACCAGTCGATCGAGCGGCAGCGCGCGGCGCAGGGCGAACGGTTGGCGGGCGAAGTAGCCGCGCCGCCTCCGATCGTCGTTGCTCCTTCTCCAGGAGGACCACCCTCCACTGGCCCGCCAGGGCGCGGCCGAGGCGGGCGCGCCACGCGCAGCGGCGGCTCCGGCCCGATGCGCCGCGCGGCGAAGATCTTCTCGCCCGAGACGGTCCTCTCGCTTCTCGACCCCGCGCGCCTTTTGGCGCACTACAACGCCGGCCTTCCGCTCGCCGGCGTCGCTGGCGAGGGCGAGGCCGTCTTCGCCTACGTCCCCAGCGCCGCCTACTGGGATCTGCTCGCCGCCAACATGGCCAGCGCCAGCGACTCGGAGGGCGAGATCTCGCTCGGCCCGGGATGGGTGAAGCCGAACGAAGGCGGCACCCGGTTCGAGCTGCTCCGCTCCGACGATGGCGGCGCGAGCTGGTCGGCGCTGCCTGCGCCGGAAGCGGCCGCGCGCGGTGTCGCCCCTTATCCGTCCTCGATCGCGCCGGCGCTCGTCGTTCTGTCCGGTCGCGAAAAAGAGGGCGACCGCTGGAGCGCGCTGCGCCGCTACCTGCCGTAGTACCCTTGCACCATGCGCCTGCAGAGCGAGCCGCACCGGCTCTTGTTTCCCATCGGCGCGCTCCTCGCCTGGGCGGGCGTCCTCCCCTGGCTCTTTTTCGCTCTCGGCCTGAAGAAGCTCTACGCGCCGATCCTTCCCGTCCTGGTCTATCGGTCCTTCCTCCATCCGCTCGCCGAGCTGGAAGGTTTTCTCACCTGCCTCGCGGTCGGGCTGCTCTTCACGGTCATTCCGCGCCGCACCGGCACGCCGCCGCCCGCGCTCTGGCAGGTGGTGCTCGCGGCGCTGTTGCCCATCGCCACCGCGGTCTGCGCGGCGATCGAGCAGTGGGAAGTCGGCCAGCTCTTCTGGCTCGTGCTCATCGCGGTCGTGCTCGAGTTCACCCTGCGGCGCACGCGCGGCGCGGGCCGGCCGCCGAGCATCCTCTGGATTCCGATGGGCCTCGCCATGGGCGTGTGCGGCGCGGCGCTGGCGCAGCTTTCGCTCCGCCGCGGCGACGAGTGGTTCTGGCTGCACGAGGTGGGCCGCGATCTGGTGATGCAAGGCCTCTTCACCGGGATCGCGCTCGGCGTGGGACGCCTCTTGCGCGCCGAGGAGGACGAGCCCGCCACCGTCTCGCGGCCCCTGGCCTTCGCCCTCCATGCGCTGGCGGGCGCGCTCTTCTTCGCCAGCTTCTTTGCGCCGGCGCCGATCGGATTCGGGCTGCGCGCCGCCATCGCGCTGGCGCTGGTCGGTCCGCCGCGACCGCCGCGCGCTCCCGACCTGGCGCGCGGCCTTGCCCAGCTATCGCTCTGGTTCGTGCCGCTCGGGAATGCCTGGGTGGCGATCGCTCCTTCGGCCCGCCGCGCCGGGCTGCATCTGATCTTTCTCGGCTGCTTCGCCACCCTGCTGCTCGCCGCGCTGGGGCAACTGGGCCGCAGCGCTAGGCTCGGATTCGCCACCCGGCAGCTCGGCTATGCCGCTGGCCTGCTCGGCCTTTCCCTGATAGGTCGCATCCTGGTCGAGCTCGATCCCGTCAACTTCCACCTCTGGATGGGCATCTCGGCAGCTTCGTTTCTGGGGGCGACGATTCCCTGGCTGAAGCCCACCGCGCAGACCTCACCGTGACGGCCCTCTTTTCCAAGCGCCTGCCGCACGTGCTCGGGCGCAAGGACCTGGCGCTGGTCCTCGCCTCCACCTACGCGCAGTCGGAGCGCGTCGCCTTCGAGGAGGCGCAGGACCGGATGGAGCGGGCGCTCTCGGCCGCGCGCGTCGCCGACCAGTTCTACGCCGCGCTCTCCGAAGCGCTCCAGGCGGCGAAGGGCGCGCGCACCACCGAGGACGAGCTGATCGACAAGCTCTCGGCCGGCGTGCTCAAGCGCCGGTCGCGGGTCAAGCCTGCGCCGCTGACGCCGGCCATCTCGGCCGCGATGGTGATGCTCAATCTCGAGATCGGCCAGGCGCCGGAGATGATGCGCAATGCGCTCGAGACGCCGAAGGGACAGGAGCTCCTGCGCGAGGGCCTGCGCGCGCTCGGCGCGCATCTGGTCGGCGAGCTGATCAAATGAGGCTCAGCAAGAAGCCTCTTCCGTTTCGCCGCGACTCCCGCTAGCCTGCGGCCGCCGCTGCACCGGATGAGGGGGAGTCCATGCACCGCTACCTGCGTTCCATCTTCGCCGCAGTGGGAGTTCTCGCCGCCGCCGCTCCGACTGCGCTGGCGCAAGGCGTGACTGGCTCGGCGGTCACCGGGACTGTCAGAGATCCGGAGGGTACGCCCGTCCCCGCTGCGCAAGTGCAGCTGCGGAACACCGCCACCGGGCAGGTCTTCAACACGCTCACCGGGGATGCTGGCACCTACTTCATCGACAACGTTCCCTCTGGCGGCCCCTACACGATCTCGGCGACGGCCGAGGGTTACCAGGTGACCACCAGCAAGGACACCTTCCAGCTCACGCTGGGCCAGCGGCTCTCCGCCGATCTGGGGCTGCGCTACGCCGGCGAGGAGATGGTGATCGTCTCGCACCTCGATGTCCTCGACGACAAAGCCCGCACTGGGCCTTCCACGACGCTGACAGAGCCGTTGATCGCCCGGCTGCCGCTGCAGGGGCGGAACTTCACCAGCCTCATCGCCACCGATCCGCGGGTCTCCATCGCCTCCGGAGGGCCCTCCATCGCCGGCCAGAACAATCGCCTCAACAACCTCCAGATCGACGGCGGCGCGAACAACGACCTCTTCGGCCTGGCCGACAATGGCACCCCCGGTGGCCAGGCCAACGCCAAGCCGCTCTCGATCGAGGCGGTCAAGGAGTTCGTAGTGCAGGTGGCGCCCTTCGACGTGCGCCTAGGCAACTTCGTCGGCGGCCTGGTGAACGCCGTCACCAAGAGCGGCACCAACGACTTTCACGGCTCGCTCTTCGGCTACTACCAGAACAAGAATCTGGCCGGCTTCCGCGACGACCCGACCTTCACCCAGTTCTATACCGGGCAATACGGCGCGAGCCTGAGCGGTCCCATCATCAAGGACAAGGCGCACTTCTTCATCGCTACCGACCTCCAGAGCCGGACTGCGGCTTTCGGCAGCTCGCGAAACCTGACCGGCGACGATGCGTATGACTCGGCGCCGAACCATGCAGGCTTCACGGTCGCTACCGCCCTGCAGTTCCAGAACTTGCTCAACAAGTACGGCATCACCAATCCGGGGAGCCCGCTGGGAGCCAACCTGGCGAACCCCGACCGGAACTTCTTCGTCAAAGTGGACGGCAACCTGATGGAGAACAACCGCCTCGAGCTCTCCTACAATTTCGTCAACGCCAACCAGGACGTGCTCGGCCGAAATTCGTCCGTGTCGGGCGCCTTGCCCAGCGTCGCCGTCATCGGCGGCTCGCCGGTGGTCACCTCGCAGGGCAACTTGCGCGACGGATACCAGTTCTCGAACAGCGGCTACGCCATCGGCAACAACACCAACACCGTCCGCGCCAAGCTCACCTCCAACTTCAACGAGGGCAAGGTGTCCAACGAGTTCCTGGCTGGCGTCTCCGTCATCCGCGACGCGCGGACGGTCCCGACCAATGCCCCTCTCATCCTGGTGCGAGTGCCTGCCACGAACGACTGGCTCGCCGCGGGCGGCGAGCGCTTCTCGCAGGCCAACCAGCTCGACCAGGACATCTACCAGATCCAGGACAACATCAGCTTCGCCGCTGGCCAGCACCGCTTCGTGGTTGGGACGAGCAACGAGTACCTGAAGATCCGCAATCTCTTTCTCCAGGCGGCTACCGGTGTCTGGGCCTTCAACTGTCTGAACGCCACCGACTGCCCCAACTCCTTCGAGGCCGGCAATCCCATCGCCTTCCAGCGCCGCCTGAGCGTGCCCGGATCCGGCCAGGATCCCGGGACGGCGAGGTTCAACGCCACGCAGCTGGGGCTCTACGCGCAGGACGAGTGGTCGGCGCTGAGGAACCTGACGATCACGCCCGGCATCCGGATCGACCTGCCGCTCTTGTCCAAAGCAAACCAGAACCAGGTGGTGCTCAACAGCCCGACTCTCCCCATCGACACCAGCCAGATCCCCAGCGGCAACCTCCTCTGGTCGCCGCGGCTCGGCTTCAACTGGGACGTGGACGGCAGCGCCGACACCATCGTGCGCGGAGGGGTGGGCGTGTTCTCGGGCAGGCCCGCTTATGTCTGGGTCTCCAACGCCTATACCATCAACGGCCTCTCGCAGATCCAGCTGACCTGCACCGGGGCCCTGGGCGTGCCGGCGTTCACGACCGATCCGAACGCGCAACCGGCGACCTGTCCGGTCACCGCGCCGGGATCCCAGAACCAGGGAGAGATCGACTACTTCGATCCAAAGACGAGATATCCGCAGAACCTGCGCTTCGCGCTCGGCTTCGACCGCCGCCTTCCCTTCGGAATCGTCGGAGCTCTCGACCTGCTCTACACCCAGGACATCAACGGCTGGTACATCACCGACGAGAACCTTGCGCCCACTGGGGCGGTGAACGACGAGGGGCGCACGCTCTACGGAAACTTCGATGCCACCACCTTCACCGGCAACCCATCCAAAGCCCCGGTGCCCAACCGACTCGACACCAAGAACCTGACCAACGCGATCAAGATCTCCAACAAGAACGGCGGCAAGGTCTACACCGCCAGCGTCCAGCTGCAGAAGCAGTTCGGCCAGGACCTCGCATTCAGCGTCGGCTACACGTATTCCAGATCGTATGACCTCGTCTCGCTCACCAGCTCGCAGGCGCTCTCGAACTTCCAGTTCGAGGCGCTCGACGGCGACATCCAGAACCGGAACGTAAGGCCGTCAGCGTTCGACCGCCCGCACCGCCTCACCCTGACCGGCACTGCCAATCTGCCGTACGGGTTTGGCCTGGGTCTCTCCTATGTCTTTCAATCGGGTACGCCTTACAGCTGGGTGGTCAATGGCGACGTGAACGGCGATGGCCAGGCCGGCAACGACCTGGTCTACGTCCCGAGCTTGATCACGCAGGCCGACGGATCGGTGACCGTGGACCAGAGCAAGATCACGCTCTCGGACCCGAAGCAGGCTGCGGCCTTGGCCGATTTCATCAACAGCCAGGACTGTCTGCGGGAGGCGCAAGGAAAGATCCTCCACCGCGGCGCCTGCCGCAACCCATGGTCAGGCTTCCTCGACATGCGACTCACCTGGACTTCGCCCAAGATCAAAGGAGAGCAGCAGATCGAGGTGCAATGGGACATCTTCAACGTCATGAACCTGCTCAACAAGAGCTGGGGCCATTTCGATTCTGCGACAGGGTTCGAAACCATCTCGGGCGGCAGCTCGTACATGAGGGCCTCGGGCTATGACACGGCGAACAACCGGCCCATCTACACCTTCGTCCCGCAGACTTCGGTGGTGTCGACCCAATACGGCCCCACGTTGTCCCGCTGGCGAATGCAGCTCGGCGCGA
>VBLC01000105.1 GCA_005879315.1 Deltaproteobacteria bacterium
AATGCCGGCTGCACGGTGGGTGCGGACGGTCGCTGCACGGTGACCAATCCATCGCCGCTGTTGCTGCTCCCCGCGAATGATCCGCGGCGCACGTGCGTGTTCGGCTTCGCTCCCGGGGATCCCACGACGGGCATGATCGCTCATCAGCACTCGCAGCTCGACCGATCCGAATTCGTCACCGCGGAGTACTCGGCGCGCATCGCCAAGGTCATGGCCGCCACGGCCGCTAGCCTGGCCCGGGCGCCGCTCGCGCCGACCTTCCCCAAGGACGCGAAGGGAAGCCCCGTGCCGCCGACCGTCAATGCGGCGGGCGCCGTGACGCTGACCTGGCAATCCGCCGACCGCGTCGCCCACTTCGTGATCGCGGCGCGCGCCACCACCGAGAATTTCTATCGGCGGCGTGTGAAGGTCAGCGGCCGGGCGACGAGCCGCACGGTGACGCCGGCCGAGCTCGGGTTGACCGCCGGCCAGGCCTTCCTCATCTCCGTCGCGGCCGTCGCCAAGGGGCACGAGTCGCTCTTCGCGTACCCGGAGTTCCGCTGCGAGGGGTCGGTGTGCGCCGTTCCCGCCAACGCGCTCAACGTAACAGCATTCAAATAGACGCGACGGCACGGCGCCGCCAGTTGACCACGCGGCGCCGCGCCATTCTCTTCGGTACCCTTCGCGCATGCTCCTCCTCGCCGGCGTCGCCAAGGCCTGCGCGCTCCTCACCGCCGCCGACATCGCCAGTGTCCAAGGCGAAAAGCCCGTCAAGGTTCGCGAATCGGCCCCGCAGTCCGACGCCTCGCACTGCTTCATTGCCCTGCCTACGGCAGCAAAGTCCGTCTCAGTCGAGGTGACGCGAGGCCCGCGCGTAGCGCAGCTCGCGGATCGATTGCGCCAGTCCGCCGAGGTCGAGAGCGAAGAGGCCGGCGAACACGAGGCGCGCGCTGTCGAGCGTGTGCCGGGCATGGGCGACGAAGCGTTCTGGGCGGAAGGCGTTCGCCAGGGAGCGCTTTATGTCCGGCGCGGCGAGACGCTGCTGCGGATCGCCGTGGGCGGCGACGAGAGCAAGGAGGCGAAATTGAACAAACTTCGCCTTCTCGTCCGCAAGGCGCTGTCGCGCCTCCCCAAGTGACGACCTGGCAAGCTTTCCACTCGTATCGACAAGCGCAAATGCGTCAGCGAGGGCCGACGGCACCGAGCGCAGCGGCGCGCGCGAGAGCCCCCGCCGCGGCGAGTTTTTCGACGTTCCAGCAAAGGTCGATGAGCGTGCGTGTTTGCGCCGACGGGAGCACTCCCTCGGCGAGATCGGCGAACTTGGACTCCAGCGCCTGGTCGGTCATGGGCACATCGACGCTGCCGATCGCCTTCTCGATGTGCTTGGTGAGCCGCTTGCCGTCCTTCAGCGAAACCGTCATGTCCACCTGCTCGGGCTTCACTGCAGGGTCCACGGTCGGGGTTACGCGCTCGCGCAGCGCGACGACAACGGGGTCGCGCACTGCCCGGTCGCTGAACTGTTTCTCGCCGGCCGCGCCCTCGACCAGCGCGACGGCCACTGCGTGGTAGACACTGAACTTGCCCTCGAGGCCCTTCTGCGGAGTCTTCTTGCCGGTCAGCTCCAGAACCAGAGGGTTCACCCGCAGCTCGACCGCCGCGATCTGAGCGGGCGTGAGCCGGTGCTCGGCACGAAGCTGGATGGCGGCATCGATGGAGGGATGGAGCACGATCCCGCAGGCGAACGGCTTGTACGTATTCAGCGCCACCTCCCAGCGCTGACCGAGCCCCTCCGTCACCTCGCGCCAGTCCTGTTTCGTCGAGATCGTGTACGCCCACCCCCGTTTCGCCTCGATCATTCCCTCGGAGCTGGTGAATCCCTTCGCCGCCAGGAGAGCGGCGAAGACCCCGTTGCTCGCGGCGCGGCCGGGATTGAAGCTCTTGTTCATCGACCCGAACGACTCACGTAGCCCGACAGGCTGCGACGCGGCGAGACCGAGCGCCCAGACCATGCGTTGCTCATCCAGGCCGAGGACCTTGCCGGCGGCGACGGCAGCACCGAATGGGCCCGCCGTGCCCGTGATGTGCCAGCCGCGGTCGTAGTGATCGGGATAGACCGCGTTCCCGATGCGCAACGCCGTCTCCACTCCGAGGGCGAGCGCGCTCAGGAATTGTTTACCGTCGACGGGATGGTATTCGGCGAGCGCAAGGAGCGCCGAGATGACGGGCCCACCCGGATGGATGATCGTCTTGAGGTGCGTGTCGTCATAGTCGAACACGTGGCTCGAGACACCGTTCACGAACGCGGCATTCATCACGTCGAAGCGCTCGCGCCGCCCGAGCAGCGTCGCCTGGGGCGGCCCGGAGAACGGCGACAGTGCGGACACAGCGATGTCCACCGTTTCGTGGTGGGAGCCGCCGACTGCGACGCCCAGGTAGTTGAGGAGCGTTCGGGTCGCCTCCTTGCGGACATTCGCTGGCAGATCGTCAGGGGACGACCCGATCGCCCAGCGCGCGAGCGCGTGCGTCACCGCGGGCGGCGCGGAAGGTTCTCTGGCCTTCCCCGCTGTGGATTGCTCTGCAGCGGCAACCGTGGCCGCCTGCACCGATCTGCTCGCCGCGAGCGTGGCCGCGAGCTGCATCAACGAACGACGGCTGACCTCGGCCATGACACGACCCTCCTCATGCCGGCGACGATCTGATGCACGACGCGCCGGCGGGGTGCCGCGCGGTTCGAATTGGGAGCGTCGCAGCCCGCCCCGCTACGCGCGCGGCTCTCGCAATTGTCGCTCGACGCGGCCGCGGTCAGCGCGAAGCAGGCGTCCCTTCGGGCGGTCATGGCCGGCCCGAAGGGAGCGCTCCGGCTTCCGGCGTGAAACCAGAGCCCGCTGACCCGCCTGCTACCGCAGTCCGCCCGACGCGATCAGCTGCTCGCCGGTCATCCACCCCGAGTCGGCGCTGGCGAGAAAGACAGCGACGGAGGCGATATCGCCCGGCTGCCCGGTGCGGCCCAGCGAGGCCTGCGCCGCCGTGTTCTTCTCGAAATCCGAGCCGATGAACCCCGCGGAGCGCGTGCCTTCGGTCTCGACCATTCCGGGGTTGAGGGAGTTGACCCGGATCCTCTTCGGTCCCAGCTCCCGGGCGAGCACGCCCGTGATCCCGTCGATGGCGGCCTTGGTGCCGGTGTAGACCGCGCTGTTGGGCGGCGTGATGCGGCTGACGGCGGAGCCGACGTTGATGATGCTGGCTCCTTCGCCCAGGTGCTTCGCTGCCGCCTGCGTCGTCAGGATGAGGCCGAGCACGTTGACGTTGAACTGCCGGTGGAAGGACTCCTCGGTGACGTCCGAGATGGGCGCGAACTCGTAGATGCCCGAGTTGTTCACCAGGATGTCGAGCTTGCCGTAGCTTTCGATGGCCGCGTCGATGATGCCCTTCGCCTCGGCGGCTTTGGAGACGTCCCCGCGCACCGCCAGCGCTTTTCCTCCGGCGGCCCGGATGGAAGCGACCACGCTGTCTGCGCCGGCCTTGCTGGAAGCGTAATTGACGACCACTGCCGCGCCTTCGGCGGCCAGGGCCTTGGCGATGCCGGCGCCGATGCCCTTGGATGCGCCGGTGACCACTGCGACCTTGCCTGCGAGCTTGCCCATGGAGGGATCCTTTCAGACGGTTGTGATCGAACGCAGGAGTGGATGCTCCTGTAGTTCGGAAGATTCGAACTATTGGACGAACGGCTGGCGATGGTTAAAATGAAACCGTGAGGCCCCTCGTTCACCCATCGATCGAAGACGTCTCCGTCGAGGCCATCCTGCATGCGCTCGCGGATCCGGTGCGCGTCGCCATCT
>VBLC01000065.1 GCA_005879315.1 Deltaproteobacteria bacterium
CGACCCATCGAGATCGAATGACCGTTACCAGACCACGCAGCGATTCGCCGGCGCCATCGGGCTCCCCGGCTTGCAGGAGAACGCCGCCGCGAAATCGGGATTGTCCGAGACCGGCCCGTTCACCCGCCACTGACCGGTCGAATGCGGATTCGTCAGCGCCTGCAGCCGCGCCGCCTCGGGCCGATAATTGGTGCACCACACCTGCGCGAAGGCGGTGAAGAGAAGCCGATCCTCCGCCGGGTCGTCTTTGCCCCTCCGCGCGCGCAAGGCCGAGAGCGCCAGCTTGAGCCCGCCGATGTCGGCGATGTTCTCGCCCAGGGTGAGGTGGCCGTTGAGGTGCACGTCCTCGACGGCGACGTAGCCGTCGTACTGCCGCGCCACGCACTCGGCGCGCTCGGTGAAGGCCTTGCTCACCTCCGGCGTCCACCACTCGCGCAGGTTGCCGTCGGCGTCGAACTGCCGCCCCTGGTCGTCGAAGCCGTGGGTCAGCTCGTGGCCCATCACCATCCCCAGGCCGCCGTAGTTCGCGGGCAGGGGCGAGTCGGTCTTGAAAAAAGGCGTCTGCATGATGCCCGCCGGAAAGACCATCTCGTTCATCGTCGGGTTGTAGTAGGCGTTGACGGTGGCCGGCGTCATGCCGAATTCGTTGCGGTCGACCGGCTTGCCGATCTTGTTCAGGTCGCGCCGCGTCTCGAACTCCGCCGCGGCAAAGACATTGGCGAGCAGCGACTCGCGGCCGATCCGCAGCGTCGAGTAGTCGCGCCATTTCTCCGGATAGCCCACCTTGTTGTTGATCTTGTGCAGCTTCTCTTCCGACGCCTGCCGCGCCTGCGGGTCCATCCACGAGACGTTCCGCAAGTTGCGCGAGAAGGCGCCCTCGATGCCCTCGATCATCTCCTTCGCCATCCGCTTGCCTTCGTCCCCCAGCGTCGCCGCGACGAAAGTGCGGCCGACCGCCTCGCCGAGAGCGCGATCGGTGAACGCCACGCAGCGCTTCCAGCGCGGCAGGATGGCTTTGGTCCCCTGCAGCGCTTTGGTGAGGCGGAACTGCTCCTCGACGAACTTCTCTCCCAGCGAAGCCGCGGCGGCGCGCACGGCATGCCAGCGCAAATAGGTGCGGACCTCGGCCGGCTTTCGCTGGGCGAGCAGCGCATCGAGGCCGGAGAAGAACTCGGGCACCGCCACGTTGATGGCCTGCACCTCGGGCGCGCCCAGCTCGGTGAGATAGACGTCCCAGAGAAAATGCGGCGCGGTCTTGCTCAGGCCGATGCGATCGATCCGGTGATAGATCTTGTTGGGATCGCGGCGCGAGACGCGATCGAGCGAGGACTTGGCGAGTCCGGTCTCGATCTCCATCACGGTCTTCGCTTCCTGCTCCGCCTTCTCGTCGCCGATCAGCGCGAGCATCTTGCCGACGTGGTCGAGGTACAGCTCGCGCAAGGACTTCATCCGCGCATCGTCCTTGAGGTAGTAGTCGCGGTCGGGCAGCCCCAGGCCGCTCTGGTCGGCGCCGCCGATCACTCGAGTTGCGTCCTTGAAGTCCTGCTCGGAGCCGAAATCGAAGAACGGGCGTGCGCCGCGCGCATGCAGGTGGGCCACGGCGGAAGCGAGCGCCTTGCGGTCGCGCGCGCTGTCGATCTCCTTCAGCTGTTCGCGCAGCGTGAGCAGCGAAGCGGTCTCGGCTTTCGCCTCGTCCATGCAGGTGGCGTAGAAGTCGCCGGCCTTCTGCGCGAAGGGATCGGTCGGGTCGACCTCGCCGCGCGCGTCCTTCTCGAGGATGTCGTGCAAGAGCGCTTCGTTGCGCTGGAGGATCTCGAGGAAGCTGCGGCTCCACAGCGCCCGGTCCTCCGGGATGGGGGTCTTCTTCAGCCAGTTGCCGCAGGCGTAGGTGTAGAAGTCGGTGCAGGGATCGATCGACCTGTCGATCGATGATTCGTCGACGGAGGGCGGCTCGGCCTTCACTTGCGCTGCGATCGACGCCGGCACGGGCGGCTGCTGAGCGGCGGCGGGAGGCTCTACGGGCCGGGCCTGCGGCGTCGATTGGCAAGCGGCGAGGGCGAGAACGAGGAATTCTTTGCGCATGGCGGCGCTCTCTACCACAAGCTGTCACGCGCGCCGGCTCTCGCGCCTAGAAGATGTGAAAGGAGGGTCAGATGAAGCTCAAGTGGAAGGCGTTGATCGCCGCCCTCGCGCTCGCCGTCCCGGCTCTGGGCTGGGCAGCGACGAAGGGCCTGCACAGCGATGCGCCCTGCGGGGAAGACTGCCCGTACCCCTGTCCTCTGATGAAGAGGTAGCGGGCGGGTGGAGGCCGGCGAGCGCGCGGAGCTGAGGCGCCTGATGCAGCAGCTGAGAGACGGAGACCGGACCGCCTTCGGGCCGGTGTTCGCCATGCTCTGGCCGCGGCTTCGCGCGTTCGCCGTCCGATTCGCCGGCGCCGACGGCGAGGACGCGGCGCAGACCGCGCTGCTCAAGGTCTTCTCGCGCGCCAGCGAATTCGACGGCGCGCGCGACGCGTTCGCCTGGGCGCTCGGCATCACCGCCTGGGAGTGCCGCACGCTGCGCAAGCGGCGGCAGCGCCGCAGGGAGCAGTCGGGCGTCCCCGATCGGCCCGGCAACGATCCCGAGAGGGCGCATCTCCTGCGCGCGTCCGCAGAGGCGGTGATGGGGATGCTCAGCCCCACCGACGCGGAGACGATCCTTTCGCTCGCCACCGGCCGCCGCGCTGCGCAGGGCGCCACCTATCGCAAGCGGCTGCAGCGCGCCCTCGCGCGCTTCCGGCTTCTCTGGAGGACCGATGAATGATCTCGTTCTCGAGCGGCGCGCGCGACGCGCTTACGAGCTGGGCCGGCTTCGCTCGGCGCTGCGGCTCGCGCCTTTCGTGCTGGCGGCAGCGGCGGTGGCGGTGGCTTGCGGACGGCCGGCGGGACTGAGTTGCGCGCTCGGCGCGATGCTCCTGCCTCTGACGGTTGCGCTCGCTTTCCGCGGCGGCGGCGCCGGCCGCGGAGTCGTGCCCGGCCTTCTCGCCGGCACCGTTGCCCTGGCGATGCCGCTTCTCGTGCAGATCGTCGGCCATGCCTGCATCGGTCCTGCCTGCATGGCGCTCTGCATGCCCTCCTGCGTCGTCGGCGGCGCTGCAGGGGGCGCGTTCATCGCGCTGCGCGCTCGCTTCGAGGAGCGGCCGGCGCCCTTCGCGCTCGCTGCGCTCGCTGTCGCGGGGCTGATGGGCGCGCTCGGCTGCACTCTGGCCGGTGCGGCGGGAGTTGTGGGAATGCTCGCCGGAGCCGTGGTGGCTGGCGCGCCGGTCCTCATCTCGGTGCGCCGCTGAGGGCGTTACTTGAGCAGCTTCACCAGCCTCAAGAACGCGCCTGGGTGCATTCGCGAGCGCACCTTCTTCAGCCCGCGCCCCTCGGCGAGCCGCTCGATGCCTTCGTGAGCGGACAAGGTCCCGGGCCCTGCGATGAGGAGGGCCAGCGCGATGCCCATCAACGCCAGGTTGTACTCGAAGCCGCCCTTGGTGATGTCGTAGCCCTTGGTGGCATGCACCTTCCAGATGGCCACCGCCTGCGTTACCAGAACGGCGAGCGCGGCAGGCCGCGTCCAGAGGCCGAGCACCGCGCTGAAGCCGGCGAACGCTTCGGCCACCCCTGTGGCGACCGCGAAGTGCTTGCCGGGCCGGATGCCGACCTGGTTGAAGAACTTCCCCGTCTGCTGCGGGCCTTCGCCCTTCAGCTTGCCTAGCCCGTGATAGATCATGCTAGCGCCCAGCGCCGCGCGCACCGGCAGTACTGCCGCTTCCTTGCGCAGTCGCGTGTCGTTCCATTGCAGAGAGAGGGCCATGGCATTTCCTCCTAGCCCTGTACGCTCGCCACGACACGCTCGCTTTTCAACGAGCGAGCGCCCGCCGCCTGATTCTAGAAGTAGGCGTAGTGCAGCGAGATGTTCGGCACCCAGGTCGGCAGGCCGTCGGAGGTGGGGATGAGCCCGCCGATGTCGATGTTCCGCGCGAACTGCACGCGCAGCTCGAAAGGACCGAGGCCGAGGTTCACGCCCAGCACGTAGTCGGCAGTGCGGTTCTGCCAAGCCTCGGTCAACGTGGCTCGCAGCTTCGTGTATCCGGGATTGTTGAGCTGCGCGCGGCTGCTGTCGACCACGCCGCCGAAGTCGATGCCGACGACGCCGGTGATGCCGCTGAAGAGCGCAAAGCGGATGAGCACGTCGAGTGGGAACTGCAGCTCGGCCTGCGCGATGTAGTAGCCGTCGCCGAGGAGGCGCGCGTCGCCCCACTGGAAGCCGCGCAGGTTGTCGAAGCTGGAAAGATAGAAACGGCGGCCGAAGCGGCTCCCCTGCGCCAGGCCGGCGGCGACGCGGGCGTTGATCTTGCTGCGGCCCACCAGGCGGAGCGTCTGGATGGCGTCGGTCTGCAGGTAGCCGAAGATGCCGTCGGTGCCGCGCGTGGGAAGATCTCCTGCGCCGAATTCGATGAGGAAGGAGGTGCCGCCGATGGCGCCGCCCGGGCCGTAGCGGGTGGTGTCCCAGCCGTAGGCGATGCTGGCCGTGGTCTCGGCATCGAATCCCTTGATCTCGTTCTGCTCACTCTGGCCGAGGTTGGCGCAGGAGAAGTCGCGCGCGATGGCGAAGCAATCGCTGAGGAACGATCGATTCACCCCCATCAACCGCGCGGCCGCATCGATGCGGCTGAAGGTGGAGATGGGATAGGAAAGCAGTCCCTCGCCGCCGAATTGCCTTTGCAGGTAGAAAACCTCGCAGGCATTGCCTTGGGTCCCGTTGGTCGGGGGCAAGAAGCATTTATATGCGCTGGGGAACCGGGTATCGCGGCCCTGCTGGAAGGTATGGAACAGGCCCAAGCCCCAGATCAATCGCTTCGATTTATCGACGTAGAAAGCGAGCGCGTCGGTGAGATCGAAAGAGCCATAGATGGCCAGATTCACCAGCGCCGTCCGATCGCGGAGGATGTCGGCGAAGATCACCCCGCCCTGGCCGACGGGCGCAAAGCCCACTCCTGCGCCACCGATTGCGGCGCCCCCGCCCTCGATGCGCCAGTTCTTGCTCAGATCGAATGGATCATAGGTCGGCGATTTGAAAGGGATGGGCTCGTCGGGAAAGGTAACGGGCTTGTCGATGGAAGCGAGATAGCTGGGAGGAATCGCGTCCTGCTCGTCGGCGCTGAGCAGGTCGGGGCTCGAGACTTCGAAGAGCCGGAACCGTGCGCCATAGAAAGCGACGCCATAGAAACCCTGCGGCGCAAGCCCCGGATGGGAGAGCGCCGTGGCAAAATCGGTGATGCGCTTGATGCGGCCATTCTGCAGGAACCAGAGATCGTATTTGCCTCCGGCGTCGCTGGAGAAGACGACCGCCTCGCCGGGCAGTGCCAGAGGATAGCGCTGGTCGACGGGCGCGTCGGTGAGCCGCACGCGGGTGCCATCGACAGGATTGATGCGGAAGAGGTTGTATTTTCCGCTCTCAGTGGCGTCGCTGGCGTAGACGATGCCGTCCTCGCCCCAGGAGAGATCGCGCTCGCTGTAGAGGTCCTCGGTGAGCCGGCGGACGTGCGCGTCCTGGGCGTAGATGTCGACGGTATAGATGTCGATCTTGCCGTCGCGATCGAGGCCATAGAAAGCGAGCTGCTTGCCGTCAGGGCTGAAAGTGGGATCGCCGGCCTCGATGACCCCGTCGCGGATGACGTTGATCACCTTGGTCTCGCTCAGCTGCAGGTCGATGCGCGGGCGAGGCGAGTTTTCCGGGTGCGTCTCCTGCCGGCGCAGCGCACGGAAATGGAGCACGTCGGAATCGCCCGATTGCGCGAACCAGGCAATGCCCGAATCGCAGACCGCCATCACCGAGCGCAGCACCGGGTGCAGGCTCTCGGTGCCGGGATGCTGGTCGATGGCGATCTGCTGAGATGACGAGGGATCGCGCCGGTCGAGCAAGACCAGCTTCGCGCGCGCGGTCTCCCGCTCCACGCCTCGATAGAAGAGCAGATTGCCGTCGCTCGAGCTGATGAAGGCGTCGAGCTCGTCGGGGAGCTTCAGCTCGGTGACGTCGGGCAGGTCCTGCCGCGCGTCGAGGTAGGTGCGCATCACCCGCTTGCGCGCCCAGGTCTGCCAGCGCGCGTTCATCTGCTGCGGCTGCTCGCCGGCGACCCGGCCGAGAAGCGCCATGAAACCTTCGCGCGCCTCCCCGCGCCGCGCCTGGCCGGCGAGGCGCGGGCTCTGGTCGAGCAATCCCTGGATCACCCGCTCGCCATAGGTCTCGGCGAGGAACACCAGCTTGGCCTGGCCATACTTGTAAGTATAGAGATAGGCATAAGGCCTATCCTCTTCCAGAGTGGGAAAGTCATATCCGATCTCGCCGTTCGGATTGAGCACGATGTCGCGCAGGAACATCTCGGTCTCGCTGTCCATCTGCTGGTTGTGCGCGTAGTACTCGGCGAGCCCTTCGGTGAACCAGAGCGGGAAGGCGTTGATCGGGCTCTCCAGCCCCGCGCTGGCGGAGCGCTCGGCCACTTTCTGGATGTGGAACTGGTGGGTCATCTCGTGCGTCGAGACCATGCGGAACATCTCGCGCTCGCCCGCGTAGGGCAGCGACATCTTCAAGTCCTGCGGGCTGGTCACGCCGAGCACGCCTTCCTGCACTTCGAAGACGTTGGTTTCGAGGAATTCCCGATAGGTATTGTAAAGGATGTAAGGGACCTTGAAGGAAGGCCTGTACTGGAATCGGTCGCTCAAGTACCGCCAGCTCTCGCGCACCAGCCCCGCGGCGATGCGCGCCACCGGATATTCGCGGTCGTAGAAATAAAAGCGCACGCCGGCCGAGCCGTCGTCGTCGAGATAGTCGAAGTCGCGCCAGTGGTAATCGAAGTAGCGCACCAGGTTCTTGCCCGGGCGCTGCGGGACGACGTACGCCTCCTGGCTCCAGCCGACCGGCGCGCGGCCGGACACTTCCGAGAGCCGGCCGTGCTCGGACCACGGCAGGGAAAGCCGTGGCCCGGGCGGGAGACTGAACTCCGCCAGCGCCGGCCCGGCGCAGAGCAGCGCGGCGCAGAGGACTGTCTTCATTCCGGGCTCCCTTCCTTCCCCGAATGTTGGGCCCGGGTCGCGGTGACGTGCGAGTCCGACGGGCGAGCGTTGTCCTTCATTCAACCGCGCCGCAACAAAGTGGCGCGCTCGTGCGGCATGGTGGCTCGAGGGGAGCGGAAGACCTGCATGGGCGAATAATAAAGGAAATTGGACACCCGCGAGGTGTAGAGGTCGGCGTAGTCCTCCACCTGCTCGCCGAAGCGGGAGTTTTCGTTGCCTTCCTTGAAGACCAGGCCCCAGTAGGCGTTGGCGCCCGTCTCGAAACGGGCCTCGACTGCGGCGCCTTCGGCCAGAGTGGCCTTGAAGGCGCGGCGCAGCTTCTCCAGATCCTGCTTCTCCCGCTGGCGGCGCGACTCCAGATCGGCCGGCAGAGGACCGCCGCGCTCCAGCTTGCGGTCGAGAGCGTTCAAGAGGAGCTTGTGGTGGTTGATCATGTCGTCGAGCCGCGCGCGCAGCGCGTCCAGCTCGTTGAGCCGCTGGACGTCTTCGGCGTGCTCCTCGGTGTACTCGATCTCCTTCTCCAGCTCCTGGACGACGAAGCAGGTGCGCCACTGCGAGGCCTTCCGGTTGCGGATGATGTCGCCGTAGATGTGGTCGCCGACGTAGAGGACGCGCTCGCCGGAGAAGCCGGTGAGCCGCTCGAAGTCGAAGAGGTTGCCGCTCTCGTAGATCTTGCCGCGCTCGAACGCCTCTGCCGCCGGCTTGGCCACCTGTCCTGCGTCATTCAGCTCGACGAAAGGCCGGTGCTCGGTGAAGAAGGCGGGCTTCTGCGCGCCGACCACGATGTAATCGAAGTAATTGCGCCACGACGGATACTCCGGCAATCGCCCGTCGAGGAGGAACCTCATCACTGCATCGGTGTAGTCCCACAATGAATTGGTGAGGACGAAAAGCTTCTTGCCGCCCGAGCGCAGCTTGTGCAGCGCCGGCGCCAGCTCCGGGTCGGGCTTGATGTAGCGGCCCAGGTCCTTGCCGAGCTCGGCCTTGAGGCTTCCGTCGCGGTGGACCTCGTCGATGCTCTCGCGGGTGTCGTCGTAGATCTTGTGGGAGTCGACCTTCTCGCCGCGCGCTTCCTGCGCCTCGATGATCTCGGCATAGAGGCACGCCTCGGGCAGGGAGAAGAGGGTGTCGATCCAGGCGAAGCGCGGCAGGCTGAGCCGGATCTTCTCGTTCGTCTGATAGAGCGCGCGTCGTTCGTCGAGAGTGAGCTGCCGGCGGCCGTGGTAGCAGCGGCCCACGTGGTTGTGCCGGTCCATCTTGAAGATGTTGCCGAAGTCCTTGTCCACCACCAGGCCGCGGATGACGAATTCGTGGTCGTACTTGAGCGCGGTCAGGTACGCGGGATACCCGCGCTTCTCCACCAGGCGCTGCAGCGTCATGTGGAAGGCCAGCTCTTCGATCTGGCGCATGGAATAGACGGCGAGCGTGTAGTCCATGTCGAAGCCGACCAGCGCGATCTCGTCCATCTTCAGCGAGCGGTTGGTGTAGATCTGCCGGCTCTTGGCGAGCTCCAGCCCCTGGTGCTCGGGGTGCGCCAGCAGGCGCTGGACTTCTGGATCCCGCAGGACATCCTGGACCGTGTCGGGTGGAGATTTCGGGATCGCCATGAGGTGGACGGGAAAATCATCCCCCCGGCTGCCCCTCTGTGCAAGAGTTGTCCGGTGAGCGTTTCCGTCTTCGCCGTCGAGGATAGCGCGCCGGCCTTGCGGGCGCTGCGCAAGCAGCTTGCGGGGCGCGAGGAGGTGCGCTTCATCGGCGCGGCGGCGTCCGGGGAGGAGGCGCTGCGCGAGATTCCCCTGGCAGCGCCGCAGGTGGTCCTGATGGACATCGAATTGCCCGGCCTTTCCGGCATCGAGACCACCAAGGCTCTGAAGGCGCTGCCGCAACCGATGGAAGTCCTCGCTTTGACCAGCTTCGACGACGAGGAGCGCGTCTTCGCCGCCATGCGCGCCGGCGCGAGCGGGTATGTGGTCAAAGGAGTTTCGACAGCCAGGTTGATCGAGGCGATCGTCGAAGTGGAGGCTGGCGGCACGATCATCGAGCCGCGCCTCGCCCGCCGCTTCTGGGCCTTTTTCAAAGGAGTGCAGGAGCCGCGCAAGGCCGGCCCCGAGCTGAGCGAGCTGGAGCGCGAGATCCTTTTCGCCATCGCGCGCGGACTCTCGAACGAAGAAGCGGGACGGATCGTGCAGCTCGACCGCCGCACGGTGCGTACCCATCTCGGGCACATCTACCAGAAGCTCGGCGTGCGCTCGCACGTCGAGGCGGTGGTGCGCGCGCTCAAGCTGGGACTGATCGAGCTGTGATCAGCGGCAGGCCGCCTGGTAGTCCGCGGTGATGTGCGATCCCGGAGGCGGGACCGCGCTGGTCGGAAAGACGATGCGGTTCGAGCTCGGGTCGTAGGTCGAGCCCGAGAATGCACTGCCGTTGACGGTGACCTGGATGGCGTTCGGGTCGCGCGGCTGCGTCGAGAGCGGGAAGCTGGTCAGGGGCAAGAGCAGGCTGCCCAGCGCGTTCTCCAGCATGTTGCCGAAGTCGTTCAGGTTGCACGAGTCGTAGAGATGTCCGCCCAGGAGCTGTGCCGCTTCGGTGAAGCGCGGCGTGGGATACGACTCGGCGGCGCTGCAGGGCTGCAGCGGGACCAGCGCGGCGAAGGAGATCAGGTCCTTCGCGCCGTGCTTCACCGCGATGAGCTGGTTCACGTAGCTCGACACCGGCGGCGGGTAGGGCAGCTTGACGTCGTCGTCGGTGTCCGTGACCACCAGGATCGCGAGCCGCGCATCGTCGCGCAAGAAGCCGGCGTTGCCGTCGCTGGCGTAGGGCGTGCCCGGCGCCTTGGTCGAGCTGATCAGCGGATCGGTCAGCGCCGCCACCGCCGGCTGGAGGAAACGCTCGTCCCAGTGGCAGAGCCCGACGTTGGTGTTGGCGAAGAGCGCATCCTTCACGTTGGCGGTCTCCGGCGTGAGCAGGCGCGGCCGCGAGTTGTCCACCGGGAAGAAGCGGCCCGCCTCCCCGCCGCTCGCTCCACCCGGACACTGCGTCCAGCCCTGCGTGTACGCATACGTCCCGCTGGTGGTGATGGCGATGTGGAAGTCGGCGTTGGCGATGGCGATGCGGTTCCAGAGATGGTCGAGGTTGGCCTGCAGCGCGTGCTGCACGGAAGCCATCGAGCCGGAATTGTCGATGACCATGAGCAGGTCGACTTTCGGCGTCGACTGGTCCCACTGGTCGTGCATGGCCGACGCTGGCAGCACGCCGCCTGTCAGGCCGACCTGGTACGGAGTCGCCCGGGTCGAGGCGATCGCCGAGAGCGAACCGACGTCGTCGCCGATCGAGGGTGGCCGATAGGAGACCGGGATGGGGACGTTGCCGTTCGGCTGCACGGTGAAGGGCACCGCTGGCGCGTTCGGCGCGAGCGAGAAAGGCGGCCCGCTGGTGTGCACTTCCGTCACCGTCACGGGGCCGGCGCAGTGATTGACTGCGTAGGCGACCTGGTCGGGCGAGGTGCAGCCTTGGGCCGAGCCGCCGAAGTCGACGGCGCCAGGCGTAAGGAAGAAGCAGCCGCCATCGCCTTCGGCCTGCAGGCCCACCGTGAGCAAGGGCGTGAATTTGTTGCTCAGGTAGAACTGGACGCCGCCCGTATAGGTCCGCGCGGCCTCGGGAAAGAACTCCACGCGCACCGACATGCGCCCGCCCGGCGGCAAGGTCCGCCCCGAGGGGGTGAGGCCGCCCGGCCAGCGGAAGGCGGGCCCGCCGCTGAGGACGGGGTCGCCGATGATGCAATCGTCGGCGATGGCGTTGACCAGCTCGAAGCCCTGCGTGCTCGGGTGGAAGAGCGGCGTCGCGCCGAAGTCGACCGGATTCGAGGGCAGGACGGAGACGGTGCAGGGCTTCAGGACGCGGCCGAGCGCAGTCAGCGGGACTTCCACCCGCGGATTGAGGCCGTCGTTCGAGAGGAGCACCAGCGTCGCCTGCGACCAGCCGGCTTGAGTCGGCGAGAAGGAAATCTGGATTTGCGTGCTCGAGCCCGGCTCGCCGACCCAGGCGAAGGGTGGTGTCACCGCCCAGGCGGGATCATTCGAGACGATGGAGATGCCGTTGAGCGAGAGCGGAGCGGTCTGGTGCGGGTCGAGGCCGACGTTGGTCACCACCACGGTGCTGCTGCGGGTCGTCTCGACGGCAGTGGCGCCGACGTAGAGCGTCTTGGGCTGCAACTGGAGGACGGGTCCCATGCCCAGCCCCGTGAGCGCGAGGAGCCCGGGACCGCCGTCCGATGCGGGCAGCGTCGCCTGGAGACTCTGCGAGCCGAGCGAGCGGGGCTTGAAGCGCGCCGAGCCCGTCACGGTCTGCCCGGGCGCCAGGGTGTAAGGCAGCGGCGCGTTGTCGAGCGCGACGGTCATGTCCGGCCCGCCGGTGAGCGCAAGGGATTGCAGCGTCACCTTCGAGTGGCTGGTGTTGGTCACGCTGAAGGGCTTTGCCGCCTCGCTGCCGAGGAGCACCTCCCCGAAGTTCATCGAGGCCGGGTCGACGGAGAGGAGGCTGTCCACTCCCCGGCCCACCAGCGAGACGTCGCGCGGCCCGCAGGTCGGGCAAGGAGTGATGTGGAAGACGGCAGTGAAGTCGCCCAGACCCGGCGGGGTGAAATCCACCTGCACGGCTAGCTGCGCGGCGGGGTCCATCGGCAGCGGGCCCTGGCTCTGGCAGCGGAAGGCCGAGGCGTCCTTGCCTTGCGGAGCGGTGATGACGACCTGGGTCTTGGCGCTGCCGTCGTTGTTGGAGAGCGCGATGCTCTGGGAAGCCGTCTCGTGCGCGACGACGTCCCCGAAGTCGATCACGTCGCCCGAGAGCTGCACGAGCCCTTTGACGGCGTGACCGCGCAGATCGACGGCTGCGCCCTTCGCGCCGGGGGCGTCGGTGACGAGCGAGATGGTGTGCGTGTGCGTGCCCAGCGCGGGAGGCTGATAGCGGATTTCGACGGGGCTCGACTGGCCTGGCGCGAGCCGCACCGGCAGGCCCTTGGCGACGAAAGCGTTGCTGTTCAGGCTGCCGATCGTCTCGACGTCGAGCGGCGCGATGCCGTCGTTGCGCACGAGGAGGGAGGTGTTCGCCTCCATGCCGAGCGCGACGTCGCCGAAGTCGACGGCCGGAGGTTGGACGATGAGGTCTCCCCCGACCGCCCGGACGTGGTTTCCACTGGCTCCGCCGCACGCCGCCGCGAGCGCGGCCACCGCCGCTGCCGCCGCCGAGAACAGCCGCCCGACCCGCCCGATCATGGAACACCCCCCACACAGGGCACCGCCCGCAGGGCTGCAAGTACACGCTCCGTGCCAAGGCCCGGGCGGGGGAGCGGGCGCCAGCAGCGGTGGGAACGCGCGTTCCCAATCTTGGCCCCCGCGGGTTACAACCGTGCCCCCCAACGTCCCCTTCGGGGAACCTGGAGGCCGAGGGCATCGATGATGGACTGGGTCGAAATCGAGACCGACCCTGCTCACCAGGCGCGCGAGCGTGAGCGGGCCCGAGCGCTGCGCAAGACCGCCTGGTGGCAGCGCCGCATCCAGCGCGGCATCTGCGGCTATTGCGGTCGCTCGGTCGGCGCCAGGCAGCTCACCATGGACCACGTCGTGCCGGTGGCGCGCGGCGGCCGCAGCGTGCGCGGCAACGTCGTCGCCAGCTGCAAGGAATGCAACACCCGCAAGAAGCTCCTCACCCCTGCCGAGCAAATCATGATGAAGCCGCGCGAGGACTGATGGCCCTCGTCTTTCCCGTGCTGGAGCACGCGCTGCCCAACGGGCTGCAGATCCGGCTCCTGCGCGACAGCTCCCTGCCGGTCGCCACTTTGTACAGCTTCTTCCGGGTCGGCTCCCGCAACGAGCGCCCCGGCATCACCGGCATCAGCCACCTCTTCGAGCACATGATGTTCAACGGCTCGAAGAAGTACGGGCCCAAGGAATTCGATCGCAGGCTGGAGGCCGCAGGGGGCAGCTCCAACGCCTATACCTCGAACGATCTCACCGCCTACTACGAAGACTTCGCTTCCGACGCGCTTCCGCTCGTGCTCGATCTCGAGTCCGACCGGATGGCGTCCCTGGTGATCGACGACGCGTCGCTCGCCCGCGAGCGCGAGGTGGTCAAGGAAGAGCGCCGCTTCCGGACCGACAACGACATCGACGGCATGATGGACGAGGCCCTCGGCGCGCTCGCCTTTTTCGCCCATCCTTACCGCTGGCCGGTGATCGGATGGATGAGCGACATCGAGCGCATCAGCCGCGAGGACTGCGAGGGATACTTCCGCGCCTGCTACGCGCCGAACAATTGCACGCTCGTCCTGGTGGGGGACTTCGAGGAGCAGCCGGCGCTGCGTTCGATCGAGAAGCTGTACGGTCCGATCCCGTCCGGCCCTCCTTTGCCGAAGGTGCCCGACGGCGAGCCGTCGCAGAAGGGCGAGCGGCGCGCGGTCATCCGCTATCCTTCGCAGGCGCCGGCGGTGCTGGCCGGCTTTCGCGGACCGGACGGGCGCAATCCCGATTCGCTGGTGCTCGATCTGATCGAGGCAGCTTTGAGCAGCGGCGAAGGCGCGCGGCTCAAGCGCGCGCTCGTCTACGAGCAGGAGCTGTGCGTCGACGCGCACGTCTGGTTCGGCTGGCGGATGGATCCGGGGCTTTTTCAGATCTCGCTCAAGCTCAATCCCGGCGTCGATCCCGCCCGCGCCGAGTCGTCGCTCTGGGCCGAGCTGGCGCGCGTCTGCAACGAGTCCCTTCCGGAGAAGGAGCTGGAACGCGCCAAGAACCTGGTCCGCGCCGGCCTCTTGCGCGCGCTGCAGACCACCAATGGCCGAGCGCACACGGTCGGGCAGATGGAGATCATGCTGGGCACCTGGCGGGCGATGCTCGATCTGCCCGATCGCTACGCCGCCATCACCGCCGCGGAGATCCAGCGCGTCGCGCGAAAGACGTTTGCGCCACACCGCCGCAATGTCGTGACGCTCGTCCCAGGGGAGCAGCCGGAATGAGCGACATCGCCCTGCCGCCGCTCGCCGTCGAGAAGATGCCCTCGGGGCTCGCGGTGCTCGGCATCCAGAAGCGCGGCCTGCCACTCTTCCACGCGCGGCTCTCGCTCCCCGCGGGAGCCTGTGAGGACCCGCGCGGCAAGGCCGGGCTGGCGCAGTTCACGACCGACCTCTTGCGGCGCGGAACGCGGCGCAGGCCGGCGCAGGACGTGGACGACCTGATCGAGTCGATGGGGGCGCAGCTCGCCGCCGAAGTTTCGATGGAGGAGGCGGCGCTGGCGCTGACGGTGCCGGCCGAGCTGGCCGAGCGCGCGCTCGATGCGCTCCTGGAAGTGGCGCTGGAGCCGGCCTTTGACGAGCACGAGGTGAGCGCGGCGCGGCGACGGGCGGCGGCGGCTCTGCAGAGCGACCTCGACGAACCCGCGACGGTGGCCGCACGGGCGCTGATCACTCTGGGCTACGGTCCAGGCCATCCATATGCGCACCCTCCGCATGGATTCCGTCGCGACGTGGAGTCTCTGCGCCGCGAGGACGCGCTCGGGTTTCATGCCACTCGTTTCCAGCAGTCAGGCGCGCTGCTCGCCTTGGTCGGGCAACAGGAGCCCGCCGAGCTCCTGACGCTGGCGAAGCGCAAGCTCGCCCAGTGGCAGTCGTCCTGGCCGGGCCATTCGCAGCGGCAGCCGCTGCACTTTTCCGCGCTCTTGCCGGGCGAGGGGCTGCGGGCGGTGGTGGTCCACAAGCCCGACGCCACGCAGGCGCAAGTGCGCATCGTTTCGCCCGGCTTGCCGAAGACGACGCCGCGCTATTTCGAGGCCGTGGTCTGCAACACCGCGCTCGGCGGGGGATTCACCTCTCTCCTGGTCGATGCCATCCGCGTCGACCGCGGACTTTCCTACAGCGTCTCGTCGCGGCTGCAGATGAACCGGCGCGCGGGGCTCTCGATCTTCTCCAGCTTCACCAAGAACGAGACGCTGCGCGAGCTGGTCGACGTCGCGCTGGAGAAGATGCGCGGCTACGCGCAGTCGGGGCCGAGCGAGCAGGCGACGGAGAAGGCGCGCCGCTATCTCGCCGGGCTGTTCCCCATGGGGCTGGAGAGCCACGAGGCCATCGCCGAGCAGGTGGCGGATGCCCTCCTCGACGGCCTCGGCCTCGAGCACTTGCAGCGCTATCGCTCGCGGATGCTCTCGGTCACCTCCGAGCAGGCGCGCGCGATCGCTCCCGAGATCTCCCCCGCGCGCGACGGCGCGCTGCTCATCGTGGTGGGCGAAGCCGACAAGGCGCGCAAGGCGCTGGCCGGTCTCGGACCCATCGAGGTGCGGCAGCTGGAGGAGTTTGGTTAGAACGCATCTCACAACCTCAAGCTGCAACTCCACAAGCGTAGCGCTAAGCCGGACTGGTGACTGCGGCCGCGACTAGTACACCCGCCCGGAGGATTGTTTCCGGGCTCGCCAGCATTGGTTGTGCTTTCTCGAAGGCCACGGTGTCGGCATTGATGTTGTAGTTCACAGCTTCTGGAGCCCCCGGCTGAAGCCGGGGGCTAGAAGTGCACGAAGCCTCCTGCCGAGGCTGGAAAGCTGGGTTTGACGCTCGTCGGTAAGCTCCAGGCTTGGCTCGAGAGCTCAATTCGCGTGGTGGTGCCTTTGGTCGAGAACGTAGCGCTCGACAGCCGGCACGTCCTCGGTGGAGACGGTGAAGGCACCGTATCCGGATTGCCAGCGGAACCAACTCGAGACTCTTGGCAGCGATGACCCGGAAAAGGTCTGCCTCCATCGCCGCAGGGATCAAATGGTTGACGCTGGAAGGTCCCCCAGACGAGGTGCACGTACAGTTCGACCCGATTCCTCCGAATACCATCGATCGCTCCGGCCGAGCCTCCGAAGGCGGCTTCGTGCTTTTCTAGCCCCCGGCTTTAGCCGGGGGCTCCACATGCGGAACTACCTATCACTGACCCCTGACATTCGACGCGTCCCAATGCGGAACGACCTTCCGGGCGGCTGGACTAGGCCTGTCGAGTTGCAGCTTGAGGTTGTGAGATGCGCTCTCGCTAGAGGGAGGTCGTGTAGGCGAGGCCCATCACCAGATCCGGCGCGTTCGAGACCCAAAGGAACTTCAATGTGCTGTGCGGATTCGGTCCGGGCGTGAAGTCCTCGCTCATCCAGACGAGGAAGGCCCCGCGGCGCACCCCGATGCTCACCTGGTTGTGCGCCTTGAAGTCGGCGTAGAAGCCGGAGGAGAGCAGCGCATCGTCGCCGCCCTGCGGGGTGCGGTCCCATCCTTTCGCGAGCAGCTGCGAGAGCACGCGCGACTCGAGCAGCAGCGTGGTTTCGCCGATCTGCGCTTCGAAGCTGATCTCGGCGGTGAAGTGCCAGGGCGCGGGCTGCAAGAGCGTCGGCGCGGACAGGTGCGAGAAGCGGCTGACCGCAAAGAGGCCGTGCAACGCTGCCCAGGAGCTCGGGGTCCAGGTGGCGCAAAGGCCGGCGCCAGCATCGAAACCGCCCGACCCCCCGGCCGCCGACAGCGAGCCGACGGGCAGCTTCACGTCGAGCCGCGCCGCCAGCGCGAGCGTGCTGCGCTCGAGAACCGTCGCCTGGGTGCGCAGCGTCAGGTCGCCGACCGCGAGCGTGGCGTGGTCGATGCGGAAGGCGGAGCCGCCGTCGTCGTAGTAATGGAGGTGCACCTCGTTGCGCGGCCACTGCGAGCGCTGATAGTTGAAGGCGCCGATCAGGCTGTGCCAGGCGTCGATGGGCCGGTCGGACCAGCCGCCCCAGTGCTCGGTCAGCTTCCATTCCACCGCGCTCCAGATGCGGCGATTCCAGGGGACGCGCAGGCGCAGCGAAATCGAGTCGGCCTGCTCGTCGAGGAACTGCATGGCGAGCTGCGAGCCGCGGAAGAGCTGCATCGGCTCGTTCCAGGTGTTGGCGAAGCTCCAGCGCACGTCCAGCTCGGGCCGCTCCAGCGGTCTCGCGTCGAGGGCGGTGATGTCGAGGAACAGCTCGCGCAGCGGGCCCTGCGTGCGCAGGCCCATGGGTCCGCCCAGCAGCAGCGCGAGGAGCAGGGCCACGCGCGCTGCAGCGTACTCGAAGTCTCAGCCGGTGCGCAGCAAGAGCTGGGTCGGCCGCGGCAGGATGTTGCGCAGCCAGGCGCGCAGCTGATCGGCCAGCGGCGGGCGCTGCCGTCCGCGAACCATCCGCAGGGGCCTGGTGCTGCCCACCGCGGCCCCATCGGGGATGTCGCGCCGGACGACTGAATTCGCTCCGACCGCGGCGTCGTTGCCGACGCGCACCGAACCTTCGACGCGCGCGCCCGGGCCGAGGTAGACGCGGTCGCCGATCAAAGGCGACCCCCGCACGCGCACGCCGCGCGAGACGTTGCAGTCCCGCCCGATGCGCGCCTGCGGCGAGATGCGGATGCCGCCGGTGTGCGCGAGGTAGAGGCCGCCGCCGATTTCGGCCGCGACCGGCAGCTCCACTCCGGTGAAGAGCTGTAGAGCCATCGCCAGCGGGCGATGGAGAAAAAGCAGCGGCGCCCTGAGCGGCGCCGGCAAGGAGAACAGCGCCCGCCCGAGGCGGTACGTCGCCACCACCCAGGCGGCGGGGTCGAAGAGAATGTCGGCCGGGCTGGCGCCCATGCGGGACAGTCGATCGAGATCGCGCCAGAGATCATCGACGAGCTGCAGCAGATGCATTGCGTCGTCCCCCCTTGTTGCAAAGTGGAAACGAGGGATCGGCCCGCCAAGAGACGGCCGGGCTGCCTGTTGCCCCCCGTCCCTCAGCAGGCAGGCGAGCACGCCCGTGCTAGCCTGCGCAGGATGTGCCTGTAGCCGCCCAGGTGAGGGTCCTCTACCGCGACGAGCTCCTGCTGGTGGTGGACAAACCCGCCGGCGTGCTCACCGTGCCGGGGCGCAGCGACTCGTCGGTGCCGCTCAGCGCGATGGTGCGCGAGATCGCGCCGTCTGCGCTGGCGGTGCACAGGCTCGATCGCGATACGAGCGGCGCCGTCGTCTTCGCGCTGACTCGCGAGGCGCATCGGGCGCTCAACATCGTCTTCGAGACCAGAAAGGCGGAGAAGATCTATCTCGCCCTCTGCCGCGGCGATCTGCCGGGCGCGCGGCGCATCGACGTGCCGCTCGCCGACGCGCGGCGCGGCGGAATGCGGCTCGCCGCGCCGGGCGAGCTGCGCGCGCAGGAGGCGCTCACCGAGTTCGAGCCGCAGGAACGCTTCGGCGCCGTCACGCTGGTGAAATGCTTGCCCCGCACGGGGCGCACGCACCAGATCCGGCTGCATCTCGCCTCGATGGGCCTGCCCATCCTGGTGGACCCGCGCTATGGCGAGGGGCGGCCGGTGCGCTCCCGTGAGCTGTGGGCGGATGCGCCCGAGGACTCGATCGTGCTGGCGCGCACTCCGCTGCACTCGGCTTCGCTGCGCATCCCCCATCCTTCGGGGGTGAGATGGCTGCAGGTCGAGTCGCCGCTGCCCGAAGATCTTTCGCGCTGCCTCGACTTGCTTCGCGCCGCCCGCCGCGCGCAATGATCGGCCATGAAAGCGATCCTTCTCGCGCTCTCGCTGGCGCAGCCGCTGCCGCTTTCGCCCGCCCCGCCGGAGCTCTCGCAGCTCAAGTGGCTCATCGGCGACTGGAGCTGCCGGATCCAGTTCCACGATCCGGAGCGCTCGATCGTCTCGCGCTGGACGTACGCGCTCGATCTCGACGGCTACTGCCTGACGCTGACGACCCAGCAGCTCGGGGGCGCGCCCGGTCGAGCCATCGCGCACATCGTCTGGGATGCGAGCGCGAAAACTTTCGTGCAGCTGCGCGTCGACAAGCGCAGCTGGATGGTCTTGACCCGAAGGTCGCTCGATGCGGACCACTGGGATTGGATCGGAACGAGGACTTCCCAGGAAGGGCAGAGGCCGGTCCTCATCCACGACACGCGCAAGAGCGATCGCGAGTTCACTTTCCGCAATGAGCGGGACGGCCGCAACACCGAGGAAGCAACCTGCACGAGGCTCTAGACCCTGCCGTGCACCAGGGTCTTGACGTCGGCCTTGAAGGCGACCTGGATCTTGTCGCCCCGAACTTCCTGCACGAGCCCGATGCCGAAGACGGGATGGTTCAACACCTCGTCCTCAGCGAACTTCTCCCTGACCGTATAGCGGCGGGCGCGCGCCAGGTCCTTCTTGGCGAGCAGCGCTTCCCATGAGGTCACCGCCGGCCGGTCGCGAGGCTCGGCCTTTCGCGCGGGCACCGCCGAGCCGCGATAGTTGTGCTCGCCCTGGCAGGTGTTGCAGCGCACCCGCGCCGGCCGAGAGCCCACCATCGCGAGCACGGTGTGCCCGAGGACCATCTTGCAGCGCGTACACCATGCATCGACGTCGCCACCCACCTTGATAGCTTTCTCCATGTGTCGCGTACCCTAACACTGTTACTCTCGGAGCAAGATGATTTCCGATCCGCAGCGGCGGGCATTCGACCTCCGCGTCCGGCCCACCGAGGCGCGCATCGACGCTTCCGCGCTGGCCCACAACCTCCGCGAAGTGCGCAAGGCCGCTCCGAACGCCCGCATCTGCGCGGTGGTCAAGGCCGACGGCTACGGCCATGGCGCGGTCATCGCCGCTCGCTCCTTTCTCGGCGCCGGCGCCGACTGGCTGGGCGTCGCGCTCGTCGAGGAGGCACTGGCGCTGCGCAATCTCGACATCCGTGCGCCCATTCTCGTCCTCGGCGGCCAGTACACCGACTACGGCCTGCTGCTGCAGCATCACCTCACGCCGCTCGTCTATCGGGCCGAGATGATCGACGCGCTCGCCTCGGCAGCGAAAGAGCGAGGCGTCGTCGCCGAAGCGCATCTCAAGCTCGATTCCGGCATGGGCCGCATCGGCGTCTTGCCGCGCGATCTGCCCGGCCTGCTCGAGCACGCCCGCTCGGTGCCGCAAGTGCGCCTGACCGGGCTCTGCTCGCATTTCGCCAATGCGGACCTGCGCGACGAGGCCGCGACCGCACGCGCGCTCGAGCTCTTCGCCGAGGCGCGGCAGGCGATGCGGGCGCTGGGATTTCCCCTGCAGCTCTCGCATCTCGCCAACAGCGCGGCGGTGCTGGACGTGAAGATCTCGCACCACGACATGGTCCGCCCTGGCCTGATGCTCTACGGCGCTGTGCCCGCGCCCAAGTTCGCCGGCATGGCCGATCTGCGGCCGGCGATGAGCTGGGTCACCGGCGTCTCGCATCTCAAATGGGTGCCGAAGGGCATGCCGATCTCCTACGGCCACAAGTGGACCGCGCAGCGCGAGAGCCTAATCGCGACGCTGCCGGTGGGGTACGCAGACGGCTACCGGCGCAGCCTGACCAACAAGGCGCAGGTGCTGATCGCCGGGCGGCGAGTGCCGCAGGTGGGCGCGGTCTGCATGGACATGATGATGGCCGACGTGACGGATCTGGCCGCGGAAGTCTCGCTGGGGAGCGAAGTGGTGCTGCTCGGCCAGCAGGGGGATGCGCGTATCACCGCCGAGGAGTTGTCGGCCATTTGCGACACCATCCCTTACGAGATCTTCTGCGCAGTGGGAGCGCGCGTGCCCCGCCTCGCTGTCTAGAAGAACTCGCCGCCAGGCCGCCTCCGGGATAGAAATTGCCCGATGGCCGAGCAGACGGCAGTCTCGCCGCGCAAGCCGCCCGAGTGGCTGAAGCCGCTCGCCCGGCCTTTCGAGGTGCTGGGCGAGCTGTCCACCTTCACCGGCGCGTCGGTGGCGGCCGTCTTCCGGCCGCCCTATCGGGTAGGGCTGCTCTTCTCCCAGCTCGAGTTCGTGGCCTGGGGTTCGCTCTTCGTCGTCGGCCTGACCGGGCTCTTCACCGGCATGGTGCTGGCGCTGCAGACCGTCTACGCCTTCGGGCTCTTCAACGCGCAGAGCCTGGTGGGCGCGACCGTCGAGATCTCCCTGGCGCGCGAGCTGGCACCCATCTTCACCTGCATCGTGCTCGTCGCGCGCGTCGGCAGCGCGGTGGCAACCGAGCTCGGGACCATGCGCGTGACCGAGCAGATCGACGCGCTCGAGACGATGGCCGTCGACCCCTTGAACTACCTGGTGGTCCCGCGCGTTCTGGCCTCGGCGCTGGCGGCGCCGCTCCTCACCATGCTCTTCAATGCCATCGCGCTGGGGGGCGCGTACGGCATCGCCGTCTGGCTCAAGGATCTCTCGCCCGGCACCTTCCTGAACCGCCTCCAGGGCCTGGTGGAGGTGAAGGACATCACCAGCGGCCTGGGCAAGGCGGCGGTGATCGGTTTCGTGGTGACGATGATCGCCTGCTACCGCGGCTACCGCGCCGAAGGCGGCGCCCGCGGAGTCGGCATCGCCACGACGCAGGCGGTGGTCGGCGGGCTGGTGGCCATCTTCGCCATCGACTACATCTACACCGCCATTTCCCTCAGCGGTCCCCAGGAAATGTCGGGAGGCCTGGGTGGCTAACGGCCCCGAGCCAGTCATCGACGTCCAAGGGGTGTACAAGAGCTTCAACGGCTTCCAGGTCCTCAAAGGAATCGATCTGAAGATGATGCCGGGCACGACCACCGTGGTCCTGGGCGGCTCGGGCAGCGGCAAGACGGTCTTGATGAAGCACATCATGGGACTCTTCAAGCCCGACAAAGGGCGGGTGCTGGTGGACGGCGAGGACGTCTCGAACATGGGCCGGCAGGAGCTGTCGGTCTTCCGGCAGCGGATGGGGATGGTCTTCCAGAGCTCGGCGCTGTTCGATTCCATGACGGTGGGCGACAACGTCGCCTTCCCGCTGCGCGAGCACAGCAAGCTGAGCGAAGCCGAGATCATGCAGAAGGTGAAGGAAAAGCTCGCCATCGTCGATCTGCACGATGTCGAGGACAAGTTCCCGGCTGAACTGTCCGGCGGAATGCGCAAGCGAGTCGGGCTGGCCCGTGCCATCGTCCGCGAGCCCAAGATCGTGCTCTACGACGAGCCCACCACCGGACTGGACCCGCTCACGACCGAGAGCGTCGACGAGATGATCATCAACGCACGCCAGCGCCTGGGGGTGACCTCGGTGGTCATTTCCCACGATGTCGGGTCTGCCTTCCACATCGGGGACCGCATCGCGGTGATCAACGAGGGCCGGATCGTGGTCGAAGGCACCCCCGAGGAGGTCCGGCATACGCAGGAGCCGTTCACCCGTCAGTTTCTCGCAACCTGGTTCGGCAGGACATAGGATCAACGCAGGTGCAATCTTTCTGGACACCGATCCGGGTCGGCCTGGTGGTCGCTGCCGCCGCGGCTGCCTTCGGCATCGGCCTGTGGCTGATCGGCGCCGACCTGTCCGGGGCCAGCAGCACGTACCGGGTCTACAGCGTCTTCGATGACGCAACCGGCCTCGGAGTGCGCTCGCGCGTGCAGATCGCCGGCATCCCGGTGGGGCAGGTGGACAAGATCGAGCTCGACCAGACGGTGGCGAAGGCCAAGGTCTGGCTGCGCATCAAGAAGAATTTCGTCCTCCACCGCGACGCCGGCATCACCAAGCGCAGCGAGAGCATTCTCGGCGACTTCCTCCTCGACATCACGCCGGGCAGCGCCGACCAGCCCGCGCTCAAGGACGGCGACGAGATCAGGAACGTGCTCCGCCAGCCGGGGATGAACGACGTCTTCCAGTCCCTCTCCAAGATCGCCGGCGACATCTCCGACATCACCGGCAACCTGCGAAAGGCGCTGGGCGGAGAGGCGGGCGAGAACAACATCCGCGGCCTCATCGCCTCCTTGCAGCGGATCACCGGCGGCCTGGAGAAGGTGATCGACACCGCCGGCGCCAAGCTCGACGCCACCCTGAGCAACTTCCAGCACTTCTCCGGCGACCTCGCGCAGCTGAGCAGCAGCGAGGGCGAGGACATCGTCGCCATCCTCAAGAACACCCGCGAGGCCACGGCCCAGGCGCGCGACATCTTGAGGACCATCGGGGACGTCGTCGGCTCCTCGCAGAAGGGCGAATTCAAGGAGAGCGTCAAGAGCCTGAAGGGGAACCTCGACAAGCTCGACGCCACGCTCGCCAACATGCGGGACATCACCGACAAGGTGAACAAGGGGCAGGGAACCGTCGGGCACCTGATCAACGACGACAAGCTGAGCAGGAACCTCGACAAGGCAGCGTCGCAGCTCACTTCCATCCTGGGCACGCCCGACCAGCTCAGGGTGGAGATCAACGAGCGCAGCGAGCTGATGGTCGGCGCGCCCAAGGGCGGCACGCCCGACCCGAACTTCGGCAACCTCGGCGCGGTCGCCAAGTCGACCGCGTACAATCCCTGGACCAAGAATTATTTCGGCATCCGGATCATCCCCCGGCCCGACAAATGGTACGGCTTCGAGCTGGTCGACGACCCGCGCGGCCTGACCAAGCAGGTGCGGACCAAGAACACCTGCGGAGCCTCGGACTGCGGCTCGCTCTTCCCGGCGTCGCTCGAGCAGATCACCACCGAGCGCCAGCTCAAATTCAGCGCCTATATCGCCAAGCGGTACGGGCCCCTCTCGGGACGCTTCGGCATCCTCGAGAATACCGGCGGATTCGGAATGAAGCTCCACCTCCTCAACGACGCGCTGACCATTTCCGCCGACGCCTTCGAGTTCGCCAACCCGCTCAAGGACCATCCGCGCATCAAGGTCTACGCCGACTGGCGGTTCCTCGACCACCTGCTCATCACCGTGGGCGGCGACGACCTGGCGAACAAGGCGGTGGTGGACCCCGAGAACGACACCCGCATCACCAGCGGCCGCGACTTCTTCTTCGGCGCCGGGTTCTACTTCACTGACGAGGACATCAAGCTGCTCATCGCGGCGTTGCCCATTCGTTTCTGATGTGCTAGCCAGCGCGGCCCTATGGCCATCGAGCGGACCCTGAGCATCCTCAAGCCCGACGCCCTCCAGTGGCGCGCGGTCGGGAAGATCCTCGCCAGGCTGGAAGAGGCGGGCCTCAAGCCCGTGGCGATGAAGATGTTGCAGCTCTCGCAGAAGCAGGCGGAGGGCTTCTACGCCGTGCATCGCGAGCGGCCCTTCTTCAAGTCGCTGGTGGCGTACATGAGCTCGGGGCCGGTGATCGTCCAGGTGCTGGAAGGCGAGAATGCCGTGGCGAAGAACCGCGAGGTGATGGGCGCGACCGATCCCGCCAAGGCGGCCGAGGGGACCATCCGCAAGCTCTTCGCCAGGAGCATCGAGGCCAACAGCGTGCACGGCTCGGATTCGCCCGAGAACGCCCGGACTGAAATCGCCTATTTCTTCGCCCAGACCGAGCTGGTGGCGTACGACTGGACGGCCAAGCGCTAGGACGCCTCGACGCGTTAGAATCCGGCGACTGTGGTTCCCGCCTGGCAGTGGATCACGCTGGCCGCGGCCCTGATCGGGTCCGCATTCTTTGCCGCCACCGAGACGGCGCTCACCTCACTGGGGCAGGCGCGGGTGAGCGCGCTGGTCGATTCCGGGGCGCGCTCGCTGCGGCTCTGGCAGAAGCATCCCGACCGGATCCTCTCCACGCTCCTGCTCGGCAACACCCTGGTCAACGTCGGCATGGGCGCGCTCACCGCGCTGGTCGCCCAGGAGCTCGGCTTCTCGCGCGGCTTGGCGCTGCTCACTGGCGTCATCACGCTCATCATCCTGCTCTTCGGCGAGATCACTCCCAAGACGCTGGCCAAGCGGCACGCGACGGGATTCGCGGTCTTGATGATGCCGCTCGTGGCGGTGGTCTACTACCTGCTTCTCCCCCTTTCCTGGCTGCTGGTGCAGTTCCCCCGGGCGCTCTCGCACAAGGAGCCGGGCAAGATGGAGGCCGTCACTTCGCAGGAGCTCGAGTACATGATCGAGATGGGCGTCAAGCAGGGCTCGATCGACAAGGTGCGCGAGGAGCTGCTCAGCTCGGTGCTCGCCTTCGCCGAAGTGCTGGTGAAGGAGATCATGATCCCGCGCACACAGGTGGTGGCGCTGGAGGAGACCGCCACTTACGACGAGGCCCTGCAGCTGGTGATCGAGAGCGAGCTGTCGCGGATTCCCGTCTACCGGAACAGCCTCGACGAAGTGGTGGGCGTGCTCCACGCCAAGGCGCTGCTCGCCGACATCAAGAAGGGCATCGCGCCCGGCGAGTTCCAGCTGACCAAATATTGTCGCAAGCCCTTCTTCGTCCCCGACGCGATGAAGGTCTCGCGCCTGCTCACCGAGATGCAGAGCCGCAAGACCCATCTCGCCGTCGTCGTCGACGAGTTCGGCGGCACGAGCGGCATCGTCACCCTCGAGGACGTGGTCGAGGAGATCGTCGGCGAGATCCACGACGAGAGCGACGTCGAGGACAAGAAGATCAAGGTGCTCCCCGACGGCGTCGTGCTGGCCGACGCGCAGGTGGGGATCCGCGAGCTGGAGCAGCATCTCGGCGTCGAGTTCCCCGAGACTGGCGACTACGAGACGCTCGGCGGATTTCTCACCGCGACTGCCGGGCGCGTGCCGCCGGCCGGATCGCTGGTGGTGTGGGGCGGGCTGACGTTCACCGTCAAGGCGGCGGACGATCGGCGCGTGCACAAGGTGGAGATCGCCCGCAAGCCTGCGCCGGGCATCGCCGCCACCGGCCCGCAGCATTCGGCGCCGGAGAAAGCCGCCCTGCAGTCGGCGCCGCCCGACAAGGTCCACTGAATCATGTTGCCCGTGGCCGGCACGCGTCCGGATCTCCGCTCGCTCTCGCTGGACGAGCTCGCGCTGCTGGTCAGTGGCATGGGCGCGGAGCCCTATCGCGCGCGCCAGCTCTTTCGCTGGCTGCACCAGCGCGGGGCGTCGTCGATCGAGGAGATGACGGACTTGCCGCGCGCCTTTCGCCAGCGGCTCGCGGACGAGACGCGGCTCGCGACGCTGAGCATCGATGCCGTGCAGCAGTCGAGCGACGGGACCCGCAAATACCGGCTGCGGACCGAGGACGGCAAGTTCATCGAGGCCGTCTACATGCCGGAGGAGAGTGACGACACGGAGGAGGAGCCCGCCGCGGGTCGCGGCGGCAGTGGGGACGAACATCTACGGCTGCGGCGCACGCTCTGCGTCTCGACGCAGGTCGGCTGCGCGATGGGTTGCGGCTTCTGCATGACGGCGACGATGGGACTCTTGCGCAATCTGAGCGCGGGCGAGATCGCGGACCAGGTCTACCGGGTCAACGCCGACCTGCGGACGCTCGGTATCCCTGGCGAGCGGGCGCTGACGAACCTCGTCTACATGGGGATGGGCGAGCCGCTGCACAACTACGCGAACGTGAAGCGATCGCTCGAGCTCCTCCTGCACGAAGAGGGCGCTCATTTCAGCCAACGTCACATCACGGTGAGCACCAGCGGGCTCGTGCCTGCCATCGACCGCTTCGGCGAGGAGACCAGCGTCAAGCTCGCGGTCTCGCTGAACGCCACGACCGACGAGCAGCGCGAGAAGCTGATGCCGGTGGACAAGAAGTGGAACATCGCGGCGCTCCTCCAGGCGGTTCGCCGCTTTCCCTCGCGGCAAGGGCGCCGGGTGACGTTCGAGTACGTGCTCTTGCGCGGCGTGAATGATTCGGCGGAGGACGCAGCGCGGCTGGCGAAGTTGCTCGAGGGAATGCAGGTGAAGGTCAACTTGATCCCGTACAACGAGAATCCCGGGCTGGGCTTCGGCGATCCCGGCGCAGAGCGCGTGCAGGCCTTCCGCAAGGAGCTGACCTCGCGCGGAGTGACCGCGATGATTCGCAAGAACCGCGGCCGCGACATCGCCGCGGCCTGCGGACAGCTCGCCGTCGCGGGTCAGCCAGCGTAGCTGGCGGGGCGATCGGCCACCCCTTCAGCGCTTTCGTCGGTTGCCGAGAATGTGCCGGACGGCGTTCGCGACTTCGCGGCGCGTATTCAAGGCGCGAGCCTGATAGCGGTCAACGAAGACTCCGCCCTTGCGGCCCGCGAGAGCGTTGAGCCCCTTGGCGATTCGGATGGTAAGGCCCTGCATCCCCCGCGAGAGGGAGTCGGCGCTGTCGACTTCGACGAGCAGGTGCAACTCGCTGCCTTGCATGGCGTGATGGAGGATGCGCATCCCGAGCCGGATGCGCGCTTCGCGAACGGCGTCCTCGAGCAGCTTCGCTCGCTGGCCGCGCAGCGGACCGATTCCCGGTTGCACCCGCAGCGTCACGTGCACCGGGTGGCGCGGGTCGATCTCTACTCGAGCCAGGTGCGGCACGCCCGGTCCGGTCAGGCCCGGGTGCGGCCGTGTCCTCGGCCGGCCCGCGCCTTCGCGGCGGCCTCCCCATCTGGGCTTGTCCATGGTGCTTGAATAGCAGACGTCGCGCCAGGGCCGCCAGTCGCGGAACCACATTCGCGATGGTCCCAAGGTCCATGTGCGTCCCTCAGAAGAAGATCAACTTGCAGGCCGCGACGACCAGCACGGCGGCGAGCAGCTTGCGGAAGGTGAGCACCGAAAACCGGGTGCTGCCGAAATACGCGCCGAGAAGGCCGCCGGCGCCTGCCGACGCGACGTAGTAGGGAAGCTCGGCCGGCAGCTCTCGCACGCTGGCCAGGTTTCCGCCCAGCCCCGCGATGGAATTGCAGAGGATGAAAAACGCCGCCACGCCGGCGGTGTCGCGCGTCTCCGCCCATCCCGACAAGAGCAGCACGGGGCTGAGGAAGATGCCGCCTCCGGTGCCGGTGAGCCCGGAAAGAAGCCCCAGCCCGACGCCGCAGAGGATGGCGGGAATGACCGGCGGCGTCCGGATCGTCCCCGGCGGCGGATCCCGATAGCGGACCAGGCGGTAGGCGGCGAAGAGCAGCACGAAGCCCACCAAGAGCCGGTAGATGTGCGTGGGCAGCTGGATGCCGCCGCCGACGAAAGCGAAGGGGATCGATCCGATCAGGAACGGCCACACCGTCCGCCAGCGGAAATATCCCGCGCGCCAGAAGCGCACGAAGGTCATCGTCGCCACCAGGATGTTGAGCACCAGCGCCGTGGGCTTCATCACCCGGGGGTCGAGCCCCAAGAGGCCCATCGCCGCGAGGTACCCGGACGCGCCGGCGTGGCCGACCGCCGAGTAGAGAAAGGCCGCACCGAAGAGGAGGGCGCAGAGGAGCGCGATCTGTTCCACGCGCGCCGCACATATCACGGCATTGACCCGCGCAAGGGGCCGTGCGAAACCCGCGCGCCGTGTCGTTGCTAGCCGTCATCGGCGGGTCGGGCCTCTACGATCTGCCCGGCCTCACCGGCGTGCGCCGGGAAAAGCCCGCCACTCCTTTCGGCGAGCCGAGCGACGAGATCGTCATCGGCCGGCTGGGCGAAGAGGAGATCGCCTTCCTCCCCCGCCACGGCCGCGGACACCGCTACGCTCCGGGAGAAGTGAACTCTCGCGCCAACCTGCACGCCTTGAAGCAGCTCGGCGCCACCCGGGTCATCTCGGTGAGCGCGGTGGGATCGATGAAGGAGGAGATCGCGCCAGGCCACCTGGTGTTGCCGACGCAGTACATCGACCGCACCTACGCGCGGCCGAAGAGCTTCTTCGGCGAAGGCATCGTCGCCCACGTCGCCTTCGCCGATCCGGTCTGCCCCCGGCTGCACGAGCATCTCAAAGCGGCCTGCTTCGCGGCCGGGGCCACGACCCACGCGCGGGGCACCTACTTGTGCATCGAGGGGCCGCAGTTCTCCACCCGCGCGGAGAGCGAGCTGTACCGGAGCTGGAAGGTGGACGTGATCGGCATGACCGCGCTGCCCGAGGCCAAGCTCGCCCGCGAGGCCGAGCTCTGCTACGCGACGCTGGCGCTCGCCACCGACTACGACAGCTGGCATGCGGGCCACGAAGCCGTCACCGTCGAGCAGGTGGTGGCGGTGCTGACGGCGAACGTCTCCCTCGCCCGCGAAGTGGTGCGCAACGCCGCGCTGGGGCTCTCGCGCATCGAGCCGCGCACCTGCCCCTGCGCGCACGCGCTCGACCGCGCGGTGATGACCGCGCCTTCGCAGATTCCGCCGGCGGCGCGCGCTCGCCTCGCCCTCCTTCTGGGAGATCGCTTCCGATGAGCCTCCTCGTGGTGGGCAGCGTGGCGCTCGATTCGGTCGAGACGCCCTTCGGCGCGCGCGAGGACGTTCTCGGCGGTAGCGCCACTTATTTCGCCGCCGCCTCGAGCCTGCTCACCCGCGTCTCGGTGGTCGGAGTGGTGGGCGACGACTTTCCCCTCTCCGAGCTGGAGTTTCTCGGCCGGCGCGGCGTCGACCTGGAAGGCCTGGAGAAGGTGCGCGGCCGCACGTTCCGCTGGAAAGGCAAGTACGGCTTCGACCTCAACGCCGCCGAGACGCTCGACACGCAGCTCAACGTCTTCGAGCATTTCCAGCCGAAGCTCGGCGCGCAGGCGCGCAAAGCGGAGCGGATCTTCCTCGGCAACATCGATCCCGAGCTGCAGCTGCGCGTGCTCGACCAGGTCGAGCGCCCCCAGCTGGTCTGCGCCGACACGATGAATTTCTGGATCTCCGGCAAGCGCGCGACGCTGCTCAAGCTCTTGCCGCGGGTCGATGTGCTGATGGTCAACGACTCCGAAGTGCGCCAGCTGGCGGGCGAGTCCAACGTCATCAAGGCGGCGCGCGCGGCGCAGCAGATGGGGGCGCGCAACGTGGTCGTCAAGCGCGGCGAGTACGGCGCGCTGTTGGTCGACGGTGCACAGAGCTTCTACGCCCCCGCCTTTCCGCTGGCGGACGTGGTCGATCCCACCGGCGCCGGCGACAGCTTCGCCGGCGGCTTTCTCGGCCTGCTCGATCGTTTGAGCTCGAGCGACCCCTCCGCTCTGCGGCAGGCGACGGTGATGGGCGCGACCATTGCCTCCTTCACGGTGGAGCAGTTCAGCATCGATCGCCTGCGCGACCTGACGCTTGTGGAGGTGCGCAAGCGCTTCGCCGCCTTTCGCCACTTGACGCACTTCGAGGAATTGCCGGATCACGTCGCTTGAAGTGCCTGGCTCTCCGGTGTACTGAGTCCGGCGCCGATGCGGACCGCCATCCTCACCGACGTCCACGCCAACCTGGAGGCCCTGACGGCGTGCGTGGCGGCGGCGGACGCGGCGAAGGTCGATCGCTTCGTCTGCCTGGGCGACACCGTCGGCTACGGCGCCGATCCCAACCCGGCTTGCGACATCATCCGCACGCGCTGCCAGTTCGCGGTCCTTGGCAACCACGACGCCGCCGTCGCGGGCCGGATGGACTACAGCTACTACTACGCGGCGGCGCGCGAAGTGCTCGACTGGACCGCGCAGCAGCTCTCGGCCGCCAACATGGAGTGGCTGCGCTCGCTGCCCTACACCCGATCGGAAGGCGACGTCACCTACGGCCATGCCTCGCCGCGCGACCCGTCCGCCTTCGAGTACGTCTTCGCGCTCGAGCAGGCCGAAGATCTGCTGGTGCGCGCCGCCAACCTCGCCCATCTGACCTTCATCGGCCACTCGCACCTGCAGCGCGCCTTCCTCCTCGGCGCAGAAGTGAAGGACGTCTGGAGCGAGCGGCTGCGCATCGAGGACAGCAAGAAATACCTCTGCTCGATCGGCAGCTGCGGCCAGCCGCGCGACTACGACCCGCGCTCCTGCTTCGGCATCTGGGACGACTCCGCGAAGATGGTCGAGTTCCACCGCGTCGCCTACGACGCGGAGAAGACGGCGCACAAGATCCTCGAGGCGGGGCTTTCCCCTCATTTCGCGCGGCGGCTCTTGCATGGCGTCTGAGGTGGATTTTCCCCGCCACCTGCTGGAACTGGAAGCGCTGACGCGGGAGCAGATCGAGCTGTTGCTCGATCTCGCCGCGCGCTTCAAGCACGAGCGGGCCAAGGCGCGCAAAGGCTCGGCGCCTCCCGAGCGGCGCGAGCTGTTGCGCGGCCGCACCATCATCACCCTCTTCTTCGAGCATTCGACGCGCACGCGCAGCTCCTTCGAGGTGGCGGCCCGCTCGCTCGGCGCCGACGTGCTCTCCTTCCAGAAAGACGCCTCGAGCGTGGCCAAGGGCGAGTCGCTCGAGGACACCGTGCGCAACCTGGACGCCATCGGCGCCGACGCGCTGGTGGTGCGGCATCCGGCGGCCGGCGCGCCGCGGCTGGTGGCGCGGGCGGTGCGGGCGAGCGTGATCAACGCCGGCGACGGGGCGCACGAGCATCCCACCCAAGGTCTGCTCGATGCGCTCAGCCTGCGCGAGCGCTGGGGCACGCTGGAAAACAAGACGGTGGCCATCGTCGGCGACATCGCCCACAGCAGGGTGGCGCGCTCCAACATCCATTGCCTCTCGAAGCTGGGCGCGCGCGTGCGCGTCGGCGGGCCGCGCACGCTCATCCCCGAAGGCATCGAGAAGCTCGGCTGCACGGTGGCGCGCGACCTGCGCGAAGCGCTCACCGGCGCGGACGCGGTCATGGCCCTGCGCATCCAGAACGAGCGCATCGCCGACGCGCGGCTGCCGGGGGCGCGCGACTATTCGCGCACCTGGGGGCTCGACGCGCGCAGCCTGGAGATGCTGCCGCGCGATGCGCTGGTGATGCATCCGGGGCCGGTCAACCGCGGCGTGGAGATGTCGAGCGACGTCCTGGAGAGCCCGCGCAGCCTGGTGATGGACCAGGTCGATTCCGGTGTCGCCGTGCGCATGGCCGCGCTCTGTCTCTGCCTTCGCGCCGAGGTGAAGAGATGATCCTCCTCGACGCCGGCAGGGTGATCGACCCCTCGCAGAAGATCGACGGCACCCGCACGGTGCTGATCGACGGGGAGCGGATCAAGGAAGTGCGGGAGCAGGGCGCGACTCCCGCCGAGAAGCTGGTCCACACCGTGATCGACTGCCGCGGCCGGTGGATCCTGCCCGGCCTGGTCGACCTGCACGTCCACCTGCGCGAGCCGGGCGAGGAAGGCAAGGAGACCATCGCCACCGGCGCGCGCGCGGCGGTGGCGGGCGGCGTCACGACGATCGTGGCGATGCCCAACACCCGGCCCGTCTGCGACAGCGCCGCGGTCGCACGCTTCGTCGCGGCCCGCGGCCGAGAGGCTGGATTTGCCCGCGTTCTGCCCGCCGGGGCGATCACCCGCGGATCCAATGGCGAGCAGCTCGCCGACATGGCCGAGCTCAAGGAAGCGGGCTGCGTCTGCGTCACCGACGACGGCCGGCCGGTGATGTCCGCCGGCGTGATGCGCCGCGCCCTGGAGTACGCCCGCGACCTCGACCTGCCCGTGATGGTCCACGCCGAGGACCTGACGCTCTCCTCGGGCGGCTGCATGAACGAAGGTCCGGCGGCCACACGGCTGGGCTTGCCCGGCATTCCCGCCGCCGCCGAGGTGGCAATGGTGCAGCGCGATCTTCTTCTCGCCGAGTTGACCGGCGCACGGCTGCACGTCGCCCACGTCAGCGCGGCCGGCAGCGTCCGCGCCATCCGCGAGGCCAAGGCGCGCGGCGTGCGCGTCACCTGCGAGGCCGCGCCGCATCACTTCACTCTCACCGACGAAGCAGTGGCAGGCGTCGCCGCTGCGCTCGGCCCGGCAGGCGAGCCCTACGACGCGCACGCCAAGATGAACCCGCCGCTGCGCGCCGAGAGCGACCGCCGGGCCATCATCGGCGCGCTCGACGACGGCACCATCGACGCCATCGCCACCGACCACGCGCCGCACGGCGCGGGCGACAAACAGCTGGAGTTCATCAACGCCCTGAACGGCGTGATCGGCTTGGAGACGTCGCTGGCCCTGACGCTGGCCCTGGTGCGAGCGGGCGACCTGCCGATCTCCCGCGCGGTCGAGCGCTTGACCTTTGGCCCCGCTCGCGCTTTCGGCTTGCCGTACGGAACGCTCGCTTCGGGCGCCACGGCCGACGCCGTCGTCGTCGATCCCGAGCGCGAATGGAAGGTCGAGCCGCAGCGTTTCTTCTCGCGCTCGCGCAACAGCCCTTTTTCCGGATGGACCTTGCGCGGCCGTGTGCTACGCACCTATGTGGGAGGGAAGCTCGTGCACACGGAGCAGGGTCAGTGACAAAGAAAGCGACGCTGGCGCTCGCCGGCGGCGAAGTCTTCGAGGGGATCTCCGTCGGCGCCGAGGGCGAGACGGTGGGCGAGGTCGTCTTCAACACCGCGCACACCGGCTACCAGGAGATCCTCACCGACCCCTCTTACGCCGGCCAGCTGGTCACCTTCACGGTCAGCGAGGTGGGCAATTACGGCATCCACCGCGGCGATGAGCAGGCAGAGACCGCCCAGGTCGCCGGCTTCATCGCGCGCCGCGTCTGCAAGGAGCCGTCGAACTGGCGCTCGCAGGAAACCCTGCCGCAGTTTCTCGCGCGCAATCGCGTGGTCGGCATCGAGGGGATCGACACGCGGCGGCTGGTGCGCATCCTCCGCAGCGCCGGAGCGCAGCAGGGCATCATCGACTCGACGGGCGCCTCCGCGAAGGCGCTGGTGGAGCGCGCCCGCAAGGCGCCCGGCATGGAAGGGCAGGACCTGGCGAGCAAAGTCTCGACGCGGGCGGCATATCGCTGGGAGCAGGGCGTGGAAGGTCGCGCGCCGCAGGCGAAAAAGCACGAAGTCGTCGTCGTCGACTACGGCGTCAAGCGCGGCATCCTCCGGCAGCTGGTCGACATCGGCTGCAGCGTGACGATCGTTCCCTCGCGCACGCCAGCGAGCGAGATCCTCGCGCGCAAGCCCGCAGGAGTGGTTCTCAGCAACGGGCCGGGCGATCCCGCCGCCGTAGTCGGCGCCGACCGGCAGGCCCGCGACCTGCTCGGCAAGGTTCCGGTGATGGGCATCTGCCTGGGCCACCAGATCCTCTCCCTCGCCTTGGGCGGCAAGACCTACAAGCTCAAGTTCGGCCATCGCGGCGCCAACCATCCGGTGCGCGACATCATCGGCGACAAGATCGACCTCACTTCGCAGAACCACGGCTTCGCCACCGACGAGCGGTCGCTCCAGGGCAAAGTGCAGGTGACGCACATCAATCTCTACGACGGCACGGTAGAGGGCATCGCCGCGCCAGATCTCAAGATGTTCGCGGTGCAGTACCACCCCGAGGACAATCCCGGGCCGCACGACTCGCGTTATCTCTTCCGCCGCTTCCTCGATCTGATCGAAGGCGGAAGATGATCCAGGCCCAGATCGATCTGTTGCTGCAGTACTTCGCTCCCCAGTCGGACGAGATCGTCCGGGCGAGAGACGAGTACTACGCCGCGACCGGTGGCGAGGTGCACGAGGAGGACCGCTGTTACGAGACGCGCATGCAGGCCTTCTTCAACTGGTTTCTCTTCGACTGGAAGATGGGCGATTCCACGCCCGTGGAACGCTACTTGCGCGAGAAGGGCTCGCAGCTGTCGGCGCAGGACAAGGACTTGCTGCTCGGCTGCACGAAGTCGCGGCTGGCCCTCTATGAGTATCGCGGCCTGCGCGGGCTCTTTACCCGCCCCAAGAAAGGGCAGGTGCGCGTGCGCGATGCGGTGACCGGTGACAAGTTCGACGTCACCGAGCGGCGGCAGATGCACGGGCTGGAGATCGGCGATCTGTTCGAGGCGCGGCTCGTGCCGGTGGAGCGCACCTGGCATTTCTCCACCAGCTTCACCTACCATCCGCGCGAGATGAACAACGTCATCTGGCGCGAGATCAAGCGGCGCAAGAAAGCGCGCAAGGCCGACGCGCGCCAGCTCTGCTTCGAGCTGGAAAAGATGGCGCTGCAGCAGGACCGCTTCCGCAACGTCAACATCGACGCCATCTACAATTTCAAGACGCCCTTCTTGAGCAAGCGGGCCGGGCGCAGCGAGGCGCAGCAAGGTGGCTGAGCCGGCGGAATTGCTCCCACCTCCCGACGGGCCGTCGCGGCCGATGCCCTGGCGCTCGCTCTGCGCGCTGCTCGTTCCCAGCGCGGCGCTCGCGGCGGGAGTGGGGCTGCAGCGGATCTTCGAAGGGCCGCAGCCCGCGGGCGACGCGGCCTTGCGCTGGCTCCTCTGGTCCACCGGTCCGGGTCTGGCGGTGGGCGGAATCTGCGGGCTCGCGCTGCGGCGGCGGCTGCTCTGGACGGCGTACGGAATCGTCGCGCCCTGGGCCACGGCCCTGATGGTCAGCGCGCTCTGGGTCGCGGCGCTGCCGCTGCGCGAAGTCATCTACGATCGCCGCGAGGCCGCCTGCCGCGCTTCCGGCCGCACGGTCTGCAGCGCGGCCGAGTTCACCAGCCGCTGCGCCGAGCGCGGCGCCGGCCTGGGCGAGCCGCAGCAGAAACTGTGCGGCGTGGAAGGATGCACGTATCGCTGGATCTATGCCGGACCCTTCCGCTCGCCCATCCCAGAGCCGCCGCTGCTCTGCTCGGTGGTGGCCGACTCGGCGGGGAAGGGTCTGCGCTTCGCGCTCTTGCGGACGAGCCCTTTGCCCTGACCTGGTACCTCGACCGCGGCACGTTGACACCTGCGAACGGCGATGCCAGGGCTGCGCCGCGCGGCCTCGTCGCTGCGCTGCTCAGCGTAGGATCCACTACGCTTCCGCTGCTCGCTCCTCGGGCGCGCGTCTCGCCTCAGGCCTCGCCGTTCTCGGTTCCGATCAGCGCGCCGCGGTCGAGGTACTAGCGGACGGTGCTCTCCGGATCGTGGCGGGTGGGAGCGCCCGGAAAGCTGGTCGTCTTGAGCAGCTCGGCGCGGTTCTTCGCCACCGCGCGGTCGAGGAAGTCCTTGGCGGCGTCGAGCTCGTCGAGCAGCCGCTTCGGCTTGCGCTTCATCTTCGCGTCGCTGAGCAGCGCGTGCGTCAGCCAGGGAAAGATCGCCGTCACGTCGGTGTGCACGTAGACCGAGCCGGTCTCCACCGCCTCCATCGAGACCTTGCCCCAGGTGTGCCCCTCGCCCGCGGGGCAGCTGGAGAGCGCGCCGTTGTCGACGGGGTCGACGCAGATCTGCAGATCGATGTCGAATCCGCTGGTGGGGACGAAGAGGATCTGATCGAGCAGCGGCTCTCCTTGGAGCGTGTAGTTCTTCGGCACTCCGCCGCCCAGGATCCAGATCGCCAGGCGCCGCGAGCCGTGATTTCGCGCCCAGTGCTGGACTGCGGCCATCAGATACACGTCGTCGTTGATGTCGATCTCGAACTTGAAGCGCTCGGGAAAGAGCCGCTTCAGCTTCACCGCATTGAGGAAGATCGATCCGTCCTGCACCGCCCCGACGAAAATGGGGACAGCGTGCCTGAAGCAAGCGGAGAGGAGCGAGGGCTGCGAAACGCCGAGCGCCTTCTCCATCGACGACAGATCGCGCCCGAGCAGCGCGTGGAACTCCGGCGTGGTCATCTTTCGCTGGTAGTCGGGCCCCTGCATCAGAGCCGAGAAGAGCTTGTCGGTGTCGAGCAGCGCCTCCTCCCAGAAGCCGAGGTCGTAGATGCGGATGATGCGCGCCAGCCGCAGCTGCAGATCGCCGGCGTTGGGATTCACTTCGCGGATCCCGTGGCCGATGATCCGGTGCGCGTCGTGATAGAGATTCGCGCCGGTGGTGGTGAGCGCGGAGATGATGCCGCGCTCGATGAGCGGAATGAGGCAGCTCTGGTGCAGCCCGGCCGGCGTCATCGCGCCCGAGAGAGTGAGGAAGATGCTGCAGTCCTCCTCCATCGAGCGGCGCATCAGCTCGTACGCGGTGCGCTCCTGCCGGCCGACGTACGCGCCGAAGGCGTTGCGGAGCAGGTCGCCGGGGGGCTCGCGCCCGGTGATGGGCCGTGGATCGACGGTGCGCGCTTTCTGGAAGGGCTTGCGGAGCTGTGATTTGGTCGGCATGGCGGTCGGCGGAATATAGCCGACCGATTTTGGAAGAGACATGTGCACGCTGGTCCTACTGCTCCGTCCGGGCGAGTTGCTCGCCGTCTCCGGCAACCGCAACGAGCTGCTCTCGCGGCCTTCGTCGGGCCCGCGCATCGAGCACGGCATTCTCGCGCCGCGCGACGAGGTGGCGCACGGCACCTGGCTGGGCCTCAACCAGCACGGCCTTTTCGTCTGCGTCACCAACCGGCGCGCGGCGATGATCGACCCTTCGCGCCGCTCGCGCGGGCTGCTCGTGCTCGAGGCGCTGCAGGCGCAGACCGCCGAGGGGCTGCACCAGGCGCTGCACGAGCTGCGCGGCGATCGCCACAACGGCTTCCATCTGGTCTACGCCGATCTGCGCGAAGCCTTCGTCACCTGGAGCGACGGCCAGGAAGTGCGCCAGGAGGAGCTCGCGCCGCGGCGCGTGCACGTCATCACCGAGCGATCCTTCGGCGCGGGGCAGGGCGACCGCGAGCGCACCGTGGCCGCCGCCTTCGCGAAGCTCGAGCCGGAAGTCTCCGCCTGGCGCGAGCCGATGACGACGCACGCATCGCAGCCGCTGGAGAGCGCCTGCGTGCACGCCGACGCGGTCGGCTACGGCACGCGCTCGTCGTTTCAGATGGTCCTGCGCGAGAAGAGCGTCGAGGCGCTCTGGACGGACGGCCCTCCCTGCAGAAACCCCGCGCGCGACATCAGCGCGCTCGCGACCTCACTTCTTGCGGCCGGGTAGAAAGCCGCGAGCGAAGGTGCGAGTCAGCGAAGGCACCTCCCGCAGCGCCTTGATCAAGGCGAGCGCAAACTCGAGCGGTGAGCGGCCTTCTGCCTCGATCTGCACCCGCTCGCCCTCTTCCTCGGCCATCCCACGGGCGATGATGTGCGTGCCATCGGAACGGATCTCGACGACCAGGCGCGCCACCACCGGCGGCTCCTTGCGCGCCTCGAGCGGCTCGTCTGGCTTCTTCTCCAGCGGGTGCTTCATGTAGAGCTTGAACATGGCACTTCCGCGGGAGGCGCGCATGAACGTGCCGGAGCCGGGAGGCGGAGGCACTACGATATGATCCAGGTGGTCGAAGGCGACATCACGCTGCTGGACGTCGACGCCATCGTCAACGCCGCCAACGAGAGCCTGCTCGGGGGCGGCGGGGTGGACGGCGCCATCCACCGGCGCGCCGGACCGATGCTGGTCGAGGAGTGCCGCACTCTCGGCGGCGCGCGCCCCGGCGAGGCGAAGATGACCGGCGGGTACAACTTGAAGGCGCGCCAGGTGATCCACGCGGTTGGCCCCGTCTTTTACGGCGGCAGGCGGGGCGAGCCCGAACTGCTCGCGAGCTGCTATCGCAATGCGCTGGCGCTCGCCGACCGGCACGGCCTGCGCAGCATCGCCTTTCCCGCCATCTCGACCGGCGCGTACGGCTATCCCATCGACGCCGCCGCGCAGATCGCCGTCCGCGAGGCGCGCGCGTTCGAGAAAACGCATCCCGAGGTGCGCATCGTCTTCTGCTGTTTTTCTCCGCGCGATGCCGGGATCTACCGCCGCTACCTCGCCAGCTGATCGAAGGCGCGGTCGGCGTTGTTCGTCATCTCGCGCTTGACCCTGTCGTCGCCCTCCACCCGCTGCAGCGCAGCCTTGAAGGCGGCGAGGTCGACCACGTCGAGCGCGCTCTCGGTTCCCTCGGAAGCGAGCCAGTGATCGCGGATCTCCGCCGCTTGCTCCGCCGCTCTCTTTCCGATGCCGGCGATCTCCTCGGGCGACGCGCTCGAGTCGCTCATCTTCCCCAGTGCCTGGAAGAAGGCGTTCATCGTCTGCGCCAGCTCCTGGCGCGCTTTGTTGTCGGCCGCCATCCGCCGCGTCTTCACGTCGCGCATGCCGCTCACCGCGCCCACCCCTTGGAGGCGCTTGCCCTCCTCGCTGTTGAACAAGCCGGTCCCTTGTCGCAGCCACTGCGGCGCCTGCTCGCCGCCGCCGCCGGGAACCGGCTTGGCTCCGCCGCAAGCCAGAAGCATCACCGCCAGCACGAAGAGCTTCCTCATTGCTTTCCTCCGCCCTGCACCAGGAAGGCCGGATCGATCCCGAGGTCGCGGATGACCGCGTCCCAGATCTTCTCCACCGGCGTGTCGAAGATGCGCTTCGCCGAGATGGTGGAGTTGAGCCAGCCGCCCGCCACCATCTCGCGCTCGAGCTGACCCGGCCCCCAGCCGGCGTAGCCGAGGCAGAGGCGGTAGGAGGCGGGATCGCCGGCCAGGAGGGTCTTGAGCGCGTCGGTCGAGACGCTGAGGAAGACGTCTTCGTCCAACTTCACCGAGTCGGTGACATCGGTGCGGCGGTGGACGAGAAAGCCGCGCTCGCGCTGCACCGGGCCGCCGAGGAAGGCGACGCCGGCCTCGTCGCTGACGTCCATGCCGTGCTCCTGGCCGATGTCGGCGAGGGCGATGTCGCTGGGCCGGTTGAAGACGATGCCCATCGCTCCGGACTCGCCGTGCTCGACGAGCAGCACCACCGAGCGGTGGAAATTCGGGTCGTCCATCTGTGGAACGGCGATGAGGATTCCGGGAGCGAGGTCGCTCACGGTCACCCCGCGAACGGCTCCATCGAGAGCATGCTGCGCTTGCTCTCCACTTCCTTGTACTTGTCCGCGTCGGGCAGCGGCTCCTTCTGCTTGTTGATGTTGGGCCACTTGGTGGAGAGCTCGGCGTTGAGCGCGATGTATTCCTTCCACTTCTCCGGCAGGTCGTCCTCGGGGAAGATGGCTTTGGTGGGGCAGACCGGCTCGCAGGCGCCGCAGTCGATGCACTCGTCGGGGTGGATGACCAGCCAGTTGGCGCCCTCGTAGAAACAGTCTACGGGACAGACGGCGACGCAGTCGGTGTATTTGCAGGCGACGCAGGGCTCGGCAACGATGAATGCCATGAGTTGGCTCTCTCCTCAGAGGGGCGGCAGCCGCGTGTCTGACATAAAGCTATCACGGCCGCAAGAATGCGTGTGCGGAGACGCGCGCTCGGAGGAGACGTACCGCAGCGCGCTGCGCGGCGAGAAGGCGGCGCTGCTGTTGACCGACCCGCCCTACTGCTTGCTCACGCGGCGGCGCAAGAGAGGCGAGCTACGGGAGAAGCGGCGGGGGGTGAAGATCGACCGCGACCCCGTGCTCCGCTTCGAGGACGTGCGCGCCTATCGCAAGTTCACCGAGGAGTGGCTGCCCAAGGCAGCGGCGCAGGTGACGGGAGCTTTGATCATCTGGACGAACTTTCTCGGCAAGGATCCCATCCGCGCCGTGGCCGCCGGCCTCGGCCTGCACGAGGCCGGCGAATTCGTCTGGGCGAAGAAGACCAGCGAGCGCGAGGGAAACGAGCAGCTCCTGCGCGTCTATGAGACCGCGCTGGTGTTCCTGCGCGAATCGCTCCGGCCGCTCGAGCCTTCCGATCGCCCGCGGGTCTGGTGCGCGGCTGCCGCCTACGACGAGGAGGGCGAGGCGCAGCGCTGGGGCGGACATCCCAACCACAAACCCTTCAGCGTGCTCGAGCCCCTGGTCCGCCAGTGGTCGCGGCCGTCCGAGCTGATCCTCGATCCTTTCGCCGGCAGCGGGAGCATCCCTGCGGCGGCGCTGCGCCTGTCCCGGCGCGCCGCCTGCAGCGAGATCGATCCGCAGTGGGCCGGGAGGGTCTCGGAGCGGCTGCGCCAGTGATCGCTTGTGGACGCGTCACTGTGCGCTCAGCTTTTCCTCGGCCTTTTGTTGAGCGACACTCGCGAGATGATCGAGCACGTCAGTCTTCGGTGCCGCGACGCGAAGAGGAGCCGCGACTTCTACCGCAAGGCGCTCGCGCCGCTCGGATACGAGCTGTCCAAGCGCTACGGCGACGCCTTCGGCTTCAAGGAGGGCGGCCGCCACGACTTCTGGGTCACCAAAGGGAAGGTGGGCACGCCGAGCCACGTCGCCTTCCATGCCAAGAACACGCGCAGTGTCGACGCCTTCTACAAAGCCGCCATTGCTGCCGGCGGCAAGGACAACGGCGCGCCGGGCATGCGCGAGGACTATGGCTACGCCGCTTTCGTCTTCGATCCGGACGGGCACAACATCGAAGCCGTCATCTGGCAGGAAGAGCTGAAGCCGCGCCGCCAGAAGAAGTGACACCTCATTTGAGCAGCTTGGGCCACCAGCGGTACGAGCAGTTTGTCTTGAGGCTGGTTGTCTGCAGCACAGTCCCATCGCGGCCAATGACAAAGCCGTAGTATGGCTCGTCCGCCTCTTGGGCGAAGTGGAGCTTCCCGCACGAGCGGCCGTTCGCGGTGACGATCTCGAGATCGCTCGTGCCGTAGTTCGTCAGCGCATAGCCGCGCCCCCCTCGAACGATTGAGGGGCCCATCGTATATGGGGGACGATGCAGCCAGCGCGGCAGCGGCCCGGGCGGCTCGCCGTCGCGGTACACATTGGTGAACAGAGCCGATTGATTCGACCAGCCAACGAGGCCGCCGTCGGCGAGTGGCACCACCGGCAGATATTCGAGGCGCGACCCGCAGTGAGGAACAGCGAAGGTCTCCCCGAGCCGAGAGCCGCCCCTGTCGAGCCAGAACCCCCGGCAGAGCGGATTCAAAAGCATCACCAGCGTGTTGCCGTTCACAGTGACGCCAACTCTGGGATAACCGAAGCTCGCCGCCTCGTTCGCGAGCACCTGCGGCACCACGACCTCACCGCGCTCGTCGACGCGCATATAGCTGATGTGCAACGTTCCGCTGTCTTGCTGCTGGAATTGGATGAGGACTGCACCCCCTCCGGGAACGGCACGCAGGTCGTATGAACCTTGTGGCAAAGTCGAGCGCGCACTCTCGCGTCCTTGATCGTCGACGGTTCGCAAGAATAGAGACGGAGTCATCTCGGCGGATTCTTCGAGGAAGGTGAATCCGCGCGGTTCGATGGCCGGTTGCCAGTAATTTGCAAACCCGGTGACGAAGGTGCCTCGCTGTTCGCCCGTCGCAGTATCGAGGAGCAGCCAATTCCAACGGTCAGCTGACGGCTGCGGTGCGTATTCGATCGCCGAAACGGCAAGGATCCCCTCGCCGTCGGGTCCCATGAGCCCGCAGCCGCCTGGGGTCTCCATCGAATACGTGATGGGCGCGGGTATCTCCTCGGGCATCAATTCGGCGCAGGCCGCCGACCGTGGTCGTGCACCCGCGCTGTCGGGCTCTCCGGTCCCCGCTGCGCGGGCGACGGTGGAAGCCTGCACCTTCGGCTGGTACTCTGTTGTGCACCCAACGGTGCAGAGGCTGACAGCCGCGAGTACGCCGATTCCGCGCACCGCAATACCGTGCGCATGCGTCTGCGCTTTGTCACGGCCATCAGAGGTTCATCGTCCAGAGGTCGTGGAGCTGGCCGTGGCGGATAGTCTGGCTTTCGAGCGACATGCCCAATCGCTGCGCTACCCGGCGTGAGGCCCCGTTTCCGGGAAGGATCGGCGCGACGGCGCGCGTGAATCCGCGTGAGCGGGCCAACTCGAGGCAGGCGCGGGCCGCCTCGCTAGCGTAGCCGCGGCCCCAGTGTTCGGGGCGGAGATGGTAGAGCAGCTCGATCTCGCGGGGCCTTTCCGTGATGCGCACGCCGGCCGCGCCGATCAACTCGCCTTGCAGCTCCATCGCCCAAGCGCCGAGCCCGGTAGCGGCATTACTCGCGAGAGCGCGCTCGAGAAAGCCTGCCACCTCGGCAGGGCTGAGGTTGAAAGGCCAGCGCGGGTCCCCGAACATCGAGACCAGCGACGGCAAGTCTTCCCGCCGCAACTCGCGCAACGACAGACGCGCGGTCCGCAAGCCTGGGCGCATGCGGTCGAGCAGCGCCTCGATCTTCTCCGGTCCTTCGCGCTGCAGAGTGCGGAAGTTGTTCTCGGCGATCTGGTCCGAGAGCGAGAGCGGGCTCGCGCTGGCCAGCGCCTCCTCCAGCGTGATGCTGCCCAGGTAGATCGAGCCACCCTCGCGCCCGGCGCGCACCGCCTGCAGCACGCTGGCGCGGACCAGCTGGAGAGTCGGGTCGGGGCTGCGCCGGATGAACTGAACGGCCCGGTGGGCGTCGAGCAGGTCGCGCGGAAGGTCGGGATGGAAGGCGACGCAATAGAAAGGCGGGTTGCCCTGATGAGCGGCGATCATCCAGTCGCGCAAATCGGCGCAGAAGGCTTCGAAGGCTCTCGCCGACTCCGCGCCGCGGGCGGGAGCGAGGGGAAAGATGAGCAGCGCAATCTCGACCTCGCTCTCGGGCAGCGCCTCGACGGCGGAGATGGCCGCTTGCGCGTCGCGCGCGTCGAGCACGATCCGGCGGTGCAACTTGCCCGACTCGCGGCATTGCCTGGCGAACGGGCACATCCGCAATGCCTCGACGAAGTCGCGCAGATAGCGGTCGTTGCGCGCCAGCGCCGCATCTTGCGTGGTCACGCGCGCCCCGCCGTGTTAAACGAGCGGCGCTGCATGCCCCGGCGAAAAGACCTCAAGTCCATCTTCCTCCTCGGTTCGGGGCCCATCGTCATCGGTCAGGCCTGCGAGTTCGACTACTCCGGCGTGCAAGCCCTCAAGGCGCTGCGCGAAGAGGGGTACCGCACCATCCTCCTCAACTCCAACCCCGCCACCATCATGACCGACGGCGAGTGGGCCGACCGCACGTACATCGAGCCCATCACGGTGGAAGCGGCCGAGCGCATCATCGCCGCCGAGCGGCCCGACGCTGTCTTGCCCACCATGGGCGGACAGACGGCCTTGAACCTCGCCGTCGATCTCGCCAAGCGCGGCATCCTCGATCGGTACGGCTGCCAGCTGATCGGCGCGCACCTCGAAGCCATCGAGAAGGCCGAGGACCGGCAGCGCTTCAAGGACTGCATGACCGCGGTGGGCATCGACGTGCCGCGTTCGGGCGTCGCGCACGCGGTCGACGAGGTGATGCGCGTCGGGCAGGAGCTGGGCTTTCCCTTGATCCTGCGGCCCTCCTTCACCCTGGGCGGTCTGGGCGGCGGCATCGCCTACAACCGCGAAGAGCTGGAAGAGCTGGGCGCGCGTGCGCTCTCCTACTCGCCGACGCACGAAGTGCTGATCGAAGAGTCGGTGCTGGGCTGGAAGGAATTCGAGCTGGAGGTGATGCGCGACAAGGCCGACAACGTCGTCATCATCTGCAGCATCGAGAACGTCGACCCGATGGGCGTGCACACCGGCGACTCGATCACGGTGGCGCCGCAGCAGACCCTGAGCGACGTCGAGTACCAGCAGATGCGCGACATCGCCCGGAAGGTGATCCGCGCCATCGGGGTGGAGACGGGCGGGTCGAACATCCAGTTCGGCGTGCATCCGCAGACGGGCCGCATGGTGGTGATCGAGATGAACCCGCGCGTCTCGCGCAGCTCGGCGCTGGCGTCGAAAGCGACGGGATTTCCCATCGCCAAGATTGCCGCCAAGCTGGCGGTGGGCTACACGCTCGACGAGATCACCAACGACATCACCAAGACGACGCCGAGCTCCTTCGAGCCCGCCATCGACTATTGCGTGGTGAAGATCCCGCGCTTCAACTTCGAGAAGTTCCCGCACGCCGACCAGACGCTGACCACTTCGATGAAGTCGGTGGGCGAAGTGATGGCGATCGGGCGCACTTTCGCCATCGCGCTGCAGAAGGCGCTGCGCTCGCTCGAGAACGGCACCGACGGCCTCGACCCCCCGTTGCGACGCGCGCACGACTCCCAGCCCGACCTGGAGCAGATCCGCAAGGAGATCCGCGTCGCCACTCCGCGCCGCCTCTTCTGGCTGGCCGAAGCCTGCCGCGCCGGGATCGCGATCGAGGAGATGTACGCGCTCTCCGCCGTGGATCCCTGGTTCCTGCGCGAGGTCCAGGCGCTGGTGGAGGCGGAAAAGGAAATCTCCTCTTCGCCGCAGGGCAAACCCATCCCCGAGCTCCAGCGCTGGAAGCGGCTGGGCTTCTCCGACAGGCGCATCGGCCGCCTCACCGGCCGGGGCGAGGAAGAGATCGCCCGCCAGCGCGAGGCCGAGGGCCTGCACCCCATTTTCAAGCGCGTCGACACCTGCGCCGCCGAGTTCGAGGCGAACACTCCCTACCTCTATTCCTCGTACGAGGAAGAGGACGAGTCCCGCCCTGACGAGCGCAAGAAGGTGCTCATCCTCGGGTCGGGCCCGAACCGCATCGGGCAGGGCATCGAGTTCGATTATTGCTGCGTGGAGGCCTCCTTTGCTCTCAAGGCCGCCGGTTACGAAACCCTGATGGTGAACTGCAATCCCGAGACGGTGTCGACCGACTACGACACCAGCGATCGACTCTACTTCGAGCCCCTGACCCTGGAGGACGTGCGCGAGATCGCCCGGTGCGAGAAGCCCATCGGCGCCATCGTGCAGTTCGGCGGACAGACTCCGCTGAAGCTGGCGCACGGGCTGGAGCAGGGCGGCATCCGCATTCTCGGCACCAGCGTCGACGCCATCGACGCCGCCGAGGACCGCGAGCGCTGGTCCAAGGTGGTGGAGGAGCTCCAGCTGCTTCAGGCGGAAAACGGCATCGCCCACAGCGTCGAGGAGGCGCTCGCCATCGCCCGGCGCATCGGCTATCCGGTGATGGTGCGCCCCAGCTTCGTCCTCGGCGGCCGCGCCATGGAAGTGGTCTACGACGATGCCGGCCTGGTCCAGTACGCCACCGAGGCGGTGCAGGCGAGCGAAGAGCGGCCCATCCTCATCGACCGCTTCCTCAAGGACGCGACCGAAGTGGACGTCGACTGCGTAGGCGACGGCCAGCAGTACCTGGTCGCGGGCGTGATGGAGCACATCGAGGAGGCCGGCATCCACTCCGGCGACTCGGCCTGCGCGCTGCCGCCCTTTTCCTTGCCGCAGAAGATCATCGACGAGATTTCCCGCCAGACGGTCGCGCTGGCGAAGCACCTGCGGGTGGTGGGGCTGATGAACGTGCAGTTCGCAGTCCAGGGGGAGAGCATCTACGTGCTCGAGGCGAACCCGCGCGCCTCGCGCACCGTGCCCTTCGTGGGCAAGGCCACCGGCATCCCCTGGGCGCGCATCGCGGCCCTCTGCACGGTGGGGAAGTCGCTGGCCGAGCAGGGCATCCGCGCGACGAAAGTACCTCGCCACCTGAGCGTGAAAGAGGCGGTCTTCCCCTTCCACCGCTTCTCGCGCGCCGACACCATCCTCGGACCCGAGATGCGCTCGACCGGCGAGGTGATGGGCCTCGACGACTCCTTCCCGCGCGCGTTCGCCAAGGCGCAGATCGCTGCGGGCAATGCGCTGCCGCTCAAGGGTCGCGTCTTCATCTCCGTGCGCGACGAGGACAAGGCCCGGGTGCCGGAGCTGGCCGCCCGCCTCCTGAAATGCGGCTTCGACATCATCGCCACCAGCGGGACGGCGGATTTCCTCCGCAGCCATGGCGTGCCCGCCATGAGCGTCTTCAAGGTCGCCGAAGGCCGCCCCCACATCGTCGACAAGATCATCGACGGCGAGATCGATCTGGTTTTCAACACGACCAGCGGCAAGAAAGCAATCGAGGACAGCTACAGCATCCGCCGCCAGACCTTGATGCACGGAATTCCTTACTTCACGGCGCTGACCAGCTTCCGCGCGGCGGTGGCGGCCATCGAGGCGCTCCAGCGCGGCCCCCTCACGGTCAAGGCGCTGCAGGAGTACCACTCCGCCTGAAAGTCGACTTTGGCGTCGCGCTCTCCGCCTCCCTACCTTCAACGAGGGAGGTCTCCAATGAGCGGCATCCTCATGGCTGGACTCTTGCTCTGCGCGGCAGCGGGCGGCGGGCCGGCGCCCAACCGAGACAAAGTGCAGTGCAAGGACGGCACCTGGCATGACAAAGGAAAGAAGGCCTGCCTTCGCCACGGCGGCCTCGGTCCCGCGCCGAGCTCCGACCCCGCGCGCACGTCGCTCCCGCCGACCCACCGGCCGCACGACAAGCAGGCGGGCAAGAGCCCTTACTCGGCCTTCGGCGGCAGGCGCACGGCCCCGCGCAAGGAATCGAACGTGCGCGCCACCGCCATCTGCCGCGATGGGACCTTCTGGCGGAGCGAGCTCGATGCGACCGCCTGCAACGGCCACGGCGGGGTGAAGGAGCCCCTCTAGAGAATCAGCTTTTCCAGCAGCGCCTTCTGCACGTGCAGGCGGTTCTCGGCCTCGTCCAGCACGGCCGACTGAGGGCCGTCGAGCACGCCGGCGGAGATCTCTTCGCCGCGATGCGCGGGCAGGCAGTGCAGCACGATGACATGCCGGGCCGCGCGCGCGAGCAGCTTCTCGTCGAGGCAATAGCCGGTGAAGGCTTTGCGGCGCGCGGCTGCTTCCTTCTCCTGGCCCATGCTGATCCAGACGTCGGTGACGACGACGTCCGCGCCTTGCACCGCCTCGGAAGGGGCGACGACGCGCGCACCTTCTGGCCGGTATCCTTCCGGCGCGGCCAGCCGCAGGGTGAATCCGAAGATGGGCGCGGCCTCGAGAAAGGAGAGCGCCATGTTCGAGGCGCCGTCGCCGACGAACGCGATGGTCTTGCCTTCGATCGAGCCGAGCTTCTCTTGCACTGTGAAGAGATCGGCCAGCACCTGGACGGGATGGCCGCCGTCGGAGAGGCCGTTGATCACCGGCACGGTCGCGGCGCGCGCCAGAGACTGCAATCGGTCGTCGCCATGAGTGCGGAACATGATGGCGTCGACGTAGCGCGAGGCGACGCGGGCCGTGTCCTCCAGCGTCTCGCCGCGAGGGACCTGACTCTCCGCCATCGGCAGCGCGATGGCATGTCCGCCGAGTTGGCCGATGGCCGCTTCGAAGGAGATGCGCGTCCGCGTCGAGGCTTTCTCGAAGAGGAGCAGCAGCGAGCGTCCTTCGAGGGTGCGCTGACGCCGGTCGGCCTTGAGCTCGCGCGCGCGGCGGAAGAGCGCCCGATATTCCTCGGCGCTGAAGTCGCCCAGGCGGAGGAAGTCGCGCTTCACAAGCTCGCCTCCGAAAGCTCGGCGAAGAGCGCGTGGAGCCGCGGCACCGCGGCGGCCGCCTCGCCCGCGCGCTGCGACTCTTTTTCGAGAAAGGAAATCTGCTCGTCGACGCGCCCCGCACCGCCGGCGCTGCGCTTGCGGGCGACGGAGGCGCGCGGATCGGCAGCGCGCAGGACGTCCTCGTCGAAGCGCGGGTCCACTTGCCTCGCCATCTCGAGCGTGAGCGGCGAGCGCGCATCCTGGCAGCGCCGAACCAGCTGTCCGGTGAGCTTGTAAGCCGTGCGGAAGGGAACACCTTTCATCGCCAAGGCTTCGGCCACGTCGGTGGCCTGCGTGTAATCGGAGAGCAGGGCCTGCAGGCCGCGCTGGGCGTCGAACCGCAAGCGCGCCAGGCCGAGCTGAAGCATCTCCAGGACCGAGCGCAAGAGCGGCCCTGTCTCGAGCAGCGGCTGGCGATCCTCCTGCAGGTCGCGGTTGTATCCGCCCGGTAGTCCCTTGAGCGTGACGAAGAGCGCGGTGAGATTGCCTACCGCGCGGCCGGACTTGCCCCGGATCAGCTCGAAGACGTCGGGGTTCTTCTTCTGCGGCATCATCGAAGAGCCGGTCGCAATCTCGTCGTCGAGCCGCAGGTAGCCGAATTCCGCGGTGGAGAAGTCGATGACGTCGGCGGCGACGCGGCTGGCGTGGAGCAGCGCGCGCGCCGCGGCGTAAACGAAATCGAGGGCGAAATCGCGGTCGCCGACGGTGTCGAGGCCGTTCACCGAGACGCGCGAGAAGCGGAGCAGCCGGCGGGTCATCTCGCGGTCGATGGGAAAGGAGGTGCCGGCGATCGCCCCCACTCCGAGAGGCGACACGTCGCATTGCTGCAGGACGGAGCGGAGCGCCTCCGCGTCGCGGGCGAACATCGCGCCGTAACCGCAGAGAAAGTACGCCGCGCTCACCGGCTGCGCCCGCTGCCGGTGGGTGAAGGAGGGCAGGAGCGTGTCCTTCTCGGCCCCGGCCCGCTCGGCCAAGGAGCGCAAGAGCTTCGCCACCTGCTCGAGCGCGAGCGCGCACTGCTCGCGGACGTGCAGGCGCAGATCGAGCGCTATCTGATCATTGCGGGAGCGCGCCGTGTGGAGCATGCCGGCGGTCTCGTCCAGCTTGCGCGAGAGCGCTGCCTCGACGGCCATGTGCACGTCTTCCTCGACCGGCAGATCCTGCTCGCGGATCTTGACGAGCTCGGCGCGGATCTTCTCGGCCGCCTCGCGCGGCACGATGCCGCTGCGCGCGAGCATGATCAGGTGCGCTAGCGACCCGACCAGGTCCTCGCGCAAGAGCTGCTTGTCGAGCGCGAGCGAGCTGGAGAAGGCCAGCACCTCGGGCAGAAGCTGGGCCCCGCCGGATGCCGCGCCGGCGCCGACGATGGTCATTGCACCCCGCCGTGCTGCCGGCTGAACTCCTGGAGCTGCAGCCCGAGCAGCTTGATGAACCCTTCCGCGGCGCGATGGTCGAAACGATCCTCGACGCCGTAAGTGCTCAGCGCATGGTTGTACAGGGGATGCTGCGCGCTGCGGCCCACCACGCGCATCGAGCCCCGGTAGAGCTTGAGGACCGTCTCGCCGCTCACGCTCTGCGAGAGCGAGTCATTGAAGGACTGGATGGCGAGGCGCAGCGGGGAGTACCAGAAGCCGTCATAGGCGAGCTCGGCGAAGCGCTGATCGAGGAGCGCCTTGAGCCGCAGCGCATCGCCGGTGACGGTGAATCGCTCGATCTCCTTGCGCGCGCAGATGAGCGCCACCGCGGCCGGGCACTCGTAGGTCTCGCGGCTCTTGATGCCGACCACCCGGTCCTCGATGAGATCGATGCGCCCCACGCCGTTCTCGCCGGCGATGGCGCCCGTCTTGATGATCACGTTTGCCGGCGAGAGCCGCTCGCCGTTGAGGGAGACCGGCAATCCTTTCTCGAATCCGATCTTGAGATACGCGGGCGCGGCCGGCGCGTCCTCGATGCTCTTCGTCCAGGCGAATGCCGCCTCGGGCGGCTCCTGCATCGGGTCTTCCAGCACGCCGCCCTCGATGCTGCGGCCCCAGAGGTTCTCGTCAATGGAGAAGGGGGACTTCTTCGTCGTCGGCACCTCGATGCCGTGCTTGGCCGCGTATTCCATCGCCGCGTCGCGGGTGATGTTCCGCTCGCGCTGCGGAGCGAGGATCTTCAGATCGGGCGCCATCCCTTTCACGGCCAGATCGAAGCGGACCTGATCGTTCCCCTTTCCCGTCGCGCCGTGAGCAACTGCCGCTGCGCCGTGCTTGCGCGCCGATGCGACGAGGTGCCTGGCGATGAGCGGGCGGGAGAGAGCCGCGCTCAGGGGATAGACGCCTTGGTAGAGCGCATTCGCCTGCAGCGCCGGAAAGCAGAAGTCACGGGCGAACTCCTCCTTGGCATCGACGATCTCGCAGGCCACCGCGCCCGCCTGCCTGGCCTTGGCGCGGAGCTTCTCGTGATCCTTCGCCTCGCCCACGTCGGCGTGGCAAGCGATGACGTCGTATCCGTACTCGTCGCTGAGGATGCGCACCAGCACGCTGGTGTCGAGCCCGCCGGAATACGCCAGTACGACCTTGTCCCTGCTCATGCGATCTCCCTTGCGAAGAGGTTTTTGATCTGCTGCGCGAGCCGCCGCGTGGGCACGCCGCGCGCCGGGGCGGCGAAGATGGTGTCGTCGCCGGCGAGAGTGCCCAGGCATCCGGGCAGCCGCGCGTTGTCGACGGCGAGCGCCACCGCGGAAGCCATGCCGGGCCGCGTGCGCAACACGACCAGCGCCGAATTCTCGCGCAAGGAGAGAATGGTCTCGCCCAGCTCGGTCAGCTGCGGATTGGCCCGCGCCGACACCGCTTCGATCTCGTAGAGCGCGCCCTCGGGCCGCGAGACGCGCAGCACGCCCAGCTCGGCCAGGTCGCGCGAGAGGGTCGCTTGCGTCGCGGAGATGCCCGCGCCCAGGAGCCGCTCGGCGAGCTCCTGCTGCGTGGAGACGCGGTGGGCGCGGAGGATGCGCCGGATCTGCTCGTGCCGCTCCGCCTTGGTGGCTTTGTGCCGCAGCATCCTCATGCGGAGATCCAGGAGCCGACGCCCTTGTCGGTGAACAACTCGCCGATGATCGAGTGCGGTACCCGCCCATCGATCAGGTGGACGCTGGGCACGCCGCTCGCCAGCACTTTGAGGACGCTCCTGGTCTTGGCGATCATGCCCCCGGAGATGGTGCCGTCTTTGATCAGCTCTTCCAGATCCTTGGGATGGAGCTGGCCGATCAGCTCGCCGCCTTTCATGATGCCGGGCACGTCCGAGAGGTAGATGAGCTTGTTCGCCGAGATGGCGATGGCGACCTCGGCGGCCACCGTGTCGGCATTGATGTTGTAGCTCTGGCCGTCCTCGCCGAGCCCGACCGGTGAGATCACCGGCACGTAGCCCTGCTGCAGGAGCATCTCGAGGAAGTCCTTGTTGACGCGCGTGACCTCGCCCACCTGCCCCAGGTCGCGGCCTTCGGTGATCAGCTTGCGCGCGCGCAAGAGGCCGCCGTCCTTGCCGGAGAGACCGACCGCGTGCGAGCCTTCCTGGTTGAGCAGCGTGACGAGCTCGGTGTTGATCGAGCCGGTCAGCACCATCTCCACCACCTTCAGGTCGGCGGCGTTGGTCACCCGCTGGCCGTCGATGAACTCGGCCTTGCTGCCCAGCTTCTCCAGCGTGCGGGTGATCTCGGGACCGCCGCCGTGGACCACGATGGGCCGCAGCCCGACCGCGCGGAGCAGGGCGATGTCGTCGCAGAAGGACTTCTTCAAGGACTCCTTCACCATCGCCGCGCCGCCGTACTTGATGACGCAGCGGGTGCCGCTGAATTTCTTGATGTAGCCGAGCGCGTCGACGAGGAGCTGCACCTTGAAGGTGGGGCTGTAGTTCGACAGGCGATCGTCCTTGCCGACGCCGCCGTCAGGCCGCGGCACGATGAGCGAGGTGTAGTCGGCGTTGATCTTGACGTAGTCGTAGGAGAGGTCGCATCCCCAGGCGAGACCGGCGCCTTTGCCGCGCCGCAGGTCGACGCGGACCTTGATCTCCGGCTCGCGCATGCGCGCCTTGAGCACGCCGGCGTCGTAGGCGAGCGGGGCGCGGTCGTAGACGGCGACCTCCTGCACCCAGACGGCGGCCTCGGCGGGATCGATGCCGTAGCCGGCCGTTCCCGCGCGGGCTCCGATGGACGCGAGCACGCGGCCCCAGTTCGGATCGGCTCCGAAGATGGCCGCCTTCACCAGGCTGGACCCGGCGGTGGCCTTGGCGAGATCGAGCGCGGTCTCGTCGTCCGGCGCTCCCGCCACCTTGACCTCGAGCAGCTTGGTGGCGCCTTCGCCGTCGGCGGCGATCTCGCGCGCCATCTGCTTGCAGATCTCTTCCAGCGCCTGGCTGAAGGCATCCAGCGCCGGCCCTGGGTCGGCGATGGGCGCATTTGCCGCCCGTCCATTCGCCAGGGCGAAGACGACGTCGTTGGTGCTCATGTCTCCGTCGACGGTGAGCGCGTTGAAGCTCTTGCGCATCGCCTTCTGCAGCGCTCCCGCCAGCGGCTGCGGGCGGATGGCGCAGTCGGTGGCGACGACGGCGATCATCGTCGCGAGCGACGGCGCGATCATCCCCGAGCCCTTGCCGATGCAGGTCAGCGTCACCTCGCGGCCGTCGATGACCACGGTCCGCGCCGCCATCTTGATGCGCGTGTCGGTGGTCATGATCGCCTCCGCGGCCGAGACCGCGTCAGGCCGGAGCGAAGCCACCAGCGCCGGCGCCGCCGCGACGATCTTGTGCGCCGGCAGCCGATGCCCGATGACACCCGTCGAGGCGCTCAGCACCGCCGCCGCCGGAATGTCCAGCTCGCGCGCCACGGCCTCGCAGACAGTGCGCACGTCCTCGATCCCCTCGGGTCCGGTGAGCGCATTGGCGTTGCCGCTGTTGATCACCACCGCTCGCACGCCCTCGGCGGGAAGCCGCTTCTCGGCGTCGATGACCGGCGCGGCCTTCGCCAGGTTCTGCGTGAAGCAGGCGGCCGCCGAGCAAGGCGCCTCGCTGTAGACCAACGCCAGGTCCTTGCGGTTGGGTTTGATGCCTGCCTGCACGCCGGCGAAGAGGAATCCCGCGGGTATCTTCACGGATGCAGCCCCCTGAGGTTGTCGAGCCCGGCCGTCTCGGGCCAGCCCATGGCGAGGTTGAGGTTCTGCACCGCCTGGCCCGCGGCGCCCTTGACGAGGTTGTCGAGGGCGGCGATGGCCACCACCGTCTCGCCGTCGGTCGCCGCGGCGAGCTGGCATTTGTTGGTGCCGACGACGCCCTTGAGCGAAACCTGGTCCGGCGAGTCGAGCACCTCGAGGAAAGGGCTCGATGCATATTTATGCAGGTAGACGGCCTGGGGATCCGCGCCGCGCGCCAGCCTCGCGTAGCAAGTCGCGAGAATTCCCCGCTTGGCCGGCAGGAGGTGCGCCGTGAAGGTCAAGGGGCGGCCCAAGGTCTGCGCGATCTCCGGCTGGTGCTGGTGGCGGAGGACGCGATAGGCGCGAAAGTCCTCGTCGACCTCGGCGAAGGACATCTCTTCGGTCGCTTTGCGGCCGGCGCCGGTGACGCCGGAGGCGGCGTCGACGATGAAAGGCCCTTGCACCGCGCCCGCTTCGATCAGCGGCGCAAGAGCGAGCGCGGCCGCGGTCGGATAGCAGCCGGGGTTCGCGATCAGGCGCGCGCCGGCCGGCGTCCGGGACAGCTCGGGCAGACCATAGAAGGCCTTCGAGAGGAGATCTGCTTGCGGATGATCGAAGCCGTAGTGCTTCGGATAGAGCGAAGCGTCGCGCAGCCGGAACGCGCCGGAGAGATCGATCACTTTCACACCCAGCGAGTAGAGGATCGGCGCGACCTGCAGCGAAGCTTCCGCAGGCGTCGCAAGAAACACGGCCGCGCACTCGCGCGCGAGCGGGATCGCCTGATCCTGCGGCGCGTACTTCAACTTGCCTGCCGCGCCGGGCAGCCCCGCCCGACGCGCCGCCGTCTCGCCTGCCCAGCTGTTGCTGGCCAGGAGTCTCAGCTCGACGAAGGGATGGACCGCCAGGATCCGGCTGGCCTCGAGCCCGGAGTATCCCGACGCCCCGATGATCCCGACCGGAACGGTCTGCATGGAGCCGCATAATTATGCATCCGACGCATGGATGCAAGCGAAAGCTGCGCCCCGTTTGCTTTGCTGCGCGCCCCCGACGAAGAGCGTCTGGTCTGGGTGATATCTCGAAGTCGCACGACAGCCAATCCAGCGGCGGGCCACTCGCTCTGGATGACGCGTCGCAGCAGCAGAGGCGCTTTTGATTGACGGGGGCGATCAGCCGAGGCAATGTCTCGGCTGTCCAGCGGCCGGCTCCCAGGGGGGCGCGGCCGCGTTTTGTTTCACTTTGCGAAAGCAGCAATTCAATGGCAGGTCAGAACATTCCCATGACGAAAGCGGGCGCCGACGCCATCAAGCGCGAGATCAAGCGCCTCAAGTCGGTGGAACGCCCGCGCATCGTCCAGGAGATCGCCGCCGCCCGCGACCATGGCGACCTGAGCGAGAACGCCGAGTATCACGCCGCCAAGGAGAAGCAGTCGCATCTCGAAGGCCGCATCGCCATGCTCGAAGATCGCCTGGCGCGCGCCGAGATCATCGACGTCACCAAGCTCTCCGGCGAGCGGGTCGTCTTCGGCGCGACCGTCAAGCTCGAGGACAGCGACAGCGGCACGCAGACCCAGTACACCATCGTCGGCGAGCACGAGGCCGATCTGAAGAAGGCCCGCATCAGCATCACCAGCCCCATCGCCCGCGGCCTGGTCGGTCGCGAGGTGGGCGACAGCGTGAAGATCCGCACGCCGGGCGGCGAGCGCGAGTACGAGATCCTCGAAGTGCTCTTCGCCGACTACCCGGTCGAGGAAGAGAGCGCATAACCTGGAGGAGCCGGCTGGCGGGCGTCGCCAGCTGCGCAGGCCGATGGCCGGACCTTCCAACGACCTGTCGCTGGCGCTCTCGCCGCTGCTCTCGCCTCTGCGCTTCGCCAGCCGGGCGGGAGTTGCGCGCCTCAAGGATCTGGAGCCTCTGGTCGCGCGCGTCGTCGCCTTGGCGCGCACTCATGCCTCGGGTCCCTCCGCGCAGTCGCTCGATCGGCTCGCCGCAGCGGCCGAAGGATTCGATTCCGCGGAGGAGCCGCAGCGGCGCCAGGCGCTGGCAAAAGTGGTGCGCGAGCTCTCCGCGCTGGTGGATGTGCCCGACGACATCTCCGCGCTGGGCGAGCAGATGTCAGACCCCGCTGGCACGCTTGCGGAGATGAAATCCGTCCCGGCCGCGCGGCGCCTGGCCGAACCGCTCGCGACTCCGGTCATCGATCTGCGCGGCGTCGGCCCGGCCCTGGCTGCGAAGCTGGAAGCCAAAGGGCTGCGCACCGTCGAGGACCTGCTCCTCTTCCTCCCGCGCAAGTTCGAAGACCGGCGCGCGCCGCGCACGGTGGCCGAAGCGCCCGTCGGCGAGCGCTCCGTCATCGCCGGCCGCATCACGACCGTCCGCGAAGCGCACGGCCGCCGCCGGCGGCTCGAGGTCGTCGTCCGCGACGAGCAGCGCGGCACCCTCATCTGCATCTGGTTCAATTACCGGCCCTCCTTCCTCAAGCGCTTTCCTCTCTTCGCCCACGTGCTGGTGAGCGGCGAGGTGCGCGAGGGCTACCGCGGCAACGGCAAGGTGATGCACCACCCGGACGTCGAGCTGGCCGACGCGGAGGTGCAGGTCGACGAGAGCTTCGGCCGCGTCGTGCCGATCTATTCCGAGATCGAAGGCGTCTATCCGCGTCAGTTCCGCAAGATCGCCAAGCGCGCGGTCGACGAGTACGTGCGCTGGGTGCCGGACGATTTTCCCGAGAACATCCGCAAGCGGCGGAAGCTCTTGCCGCTGCCGGAGGCGCTGCGGGAGGCGCACTTTCCCGAGAAATTCGCCGACGACATGGGGCAGGGCGAGCCGCGGCGCCGGCTGGCGTTCGACGAGCTCTTCATGGTGCAGCTCGGCCTGGCCCTGCGCAGGCGAGGCGTCAAGGTCGAACCGGGGATCGCTTTCCGCGCCACCGCGGAGTCGCTCGAGCGCGTTGCTGCCGAGCTCCCTTGGCCGCTCACCTCGGCGCAAGAGCGGGCCATCGAGGAGATCGCGGCCGACATGCGCAAGCCCGAGCCGATGAACCGGCTCTTGCAGGGCGACGTCGGCAGCGGCAAGACGGCGGTGGCGCTTCTCGCGGCGCGGCTCGCGGTGGCCGACGGCTACCAGGCCGCGCTGATGGCCCCCACCGAAATTCTCGCCGAGCAGCACGCGCGATCGCTGCGTGCGCTGCTGCGCGGGGCGAACGTGCACGTCGAGCTCGTCACCGGCAGCCTGCCGCAGCGCGAGCGCGATCACGGCGCCCGCCTGTTGCGCTCGGGCGCCGCGCAGATCGTGGTGGGGACGCACGCGCTCGCGGAGGAAGCGACGGCCTTCCACAAGCTCGGACTGGTGATCATCGACGAGCAGCACCGCTTCGGCGTCATGACGCGCGCGAGGCTGATGTCCAAGGGGCATCGCCCCGACGTGCTGGTGATGACCGCCACGCCGATCCCGCGGACGCTGGCGCTGACTCTCTATGGCGATCTCGACTCCTCGGTGCTCGACGAGCTGCCGCCGGGGCGCACGCCGATCGTAACCAAGGTGTATCGCGACTCCTCGCGCGAGAAAGCGTACGAGGTGATCCGGCGCGAGCTGGCCCAGGGGCGGCAGGCCTTCATCGTCCTGCCGCTGGTCGAGGAGAGCGAGAAGCTCGCCGAGGTGAAAGCGGCCACGGTGGAGCGCGACCGGCTCGCTCTCGACGTCTTTCCCGACGTCCCCATCGGGCTGGTCCACGGCCGGCAGTCGGCGGCCGAGCGGCAGGAGGCGATGGAGAGCTTCCGCCGCGGCGAGGTCCGCATTCTCGTGGCCACCACCGTGGTCGAGGTCGGCGTGGACATCCCCAACGCGACGGTGATGCTCATCGAGCACGCCGAGCGCTTCGGGCTCTCGCAGCTGCATCAGCTGCGCGGCCGCGTCGGCCGCGGCGCGGCCCGTTCCTGGTGCCTGCTCGTCACCGGCGCGACGGGCGCGGAATGGGGCCCGGCCGCGCGGCAGCGGCTCAAGGTGATGGAGGAGACCACCGACGGCTTCCGCATCGCCGAGGCCGACCTCGACCTGCGCGGCCCGGGTGAATTTCTCGGCACCAGACAGAGCGGCTTGCCCGACTTCGCCGTCGCCGAGCTGGCCCGGGACCAGGTCATTCTCAAGGAGGCGCGCGAGGAGGCCTTCGCGCTGGTCGAGCAGGATCCGGATCTCAAGCTTCCCGAGCACACCGCTCTGCGCGATCAGCTGCTCAACCGCTGGCGCGGCCGCCTCAGCCTCGCGCGCGTCGGTTAGGCGGCGACGATGCCGTTGCGGATCGCGTAGCGGACGAGATCGACGACGGAGTGCAGGCCGAGCTTGGACATCAGATTCATCCGGTGGGTCTCGACCGTCTTGAGACCGATGCCGAGCGCCGCCGCCACGTCCTTGTTGGTCTTGCCTTCGGCGAGGAGCTGCAGCACTTCCCGCTCGCGCGGCGTGAGCGGCAGTCCCGAGCTGTCGCTCTCCGGCCGCGACTCGCCGGAGAGAAAGCCCGCCAGCACCAGCTCGGAGACGCGCGAGGTGAAGAATGGCTTGTGCGCGCTCACCGCCTCGATGGCCGAAACCAGCAGCCGTCCGGCGTCGGACTTGAGCACATACCCGCGCGCGCCCGCCCGCAGCACTTCGCGGATCACCTCTTCGGTCTCGAAGACGGTGAGGATGAGCACCTCCGTGCGCGGGGTCGCCTTGACGATCTGCCGCGTCGCCTCCAGCCCGTTCAGCTCGGGCATGCCGATGTCGAGGACCACCACGTCGGGTTTGAGCACGGCGACCTTGTCGACCGCCTCGCGCCCGTTGCTGGCCTCGCCGACGATCTCCACGTCGTGCTGCTCCTCGAGCAGCGAGCGCAGACCCTTGCGCACCACCTCGTGATCGTCGGCGATGACGATGCGCACCGGGCTCATCGGTCGCTCCGCAGCCGCGCCCGCACCAGCGTCCCTTGCGGGCTCGACTCCAGCTCCAGCATCCCGCCGAGCTGGCTGAGCCGCTCCGCCATCCCGGCGATGCCCACGCCGATCGCCGCGGCCGCATGCATGCGCACCCGGCCGAGCATGTCCGGCGGAACGCCGACGCCCCTGTCCTCGACCTCCAGCACCACCTCGGGCCCGTGGCGGCGCAGGCGGATGCTCGCGCTCGGGCTGCCCGAATGGCGGTGCACGTTGGTCAGGCTCTCCTGCACCACGCGGAAGAGCGCGATCTCCAGATCGGTGGGCAGGCGCCCGATGTCGTCGGCGATGTGCAATTCGACCTCGACCGCGCTGCGCGCGGCAAATCCCTGGACGTACCAGCGCAAGGAGGCCGGCAGCCCCGCCTCCTCGAGCAGCGGCGGATGGAGCAAGTGCGAGAGCGTGCGGATCTCGCGCGAGCACTGCGTCACAAGCTCGAGGCTGTCGGAGAGCGCCTCGCGCGACTGCGCGGGCAGCTCCATCCGTTCCATCCGCTGCAGGTTCATCGAGAGCGCGGCCACCGTCTGCGCGGCCGATTCGTGCAGCGAGCGGGCGATGCGCCGCCGCTCGTCGTCCTGCATGCGCAAGAGGCGGCCGGAGAGCTTGCGCACCGCATCCTCTGCTCGCTTGCGCGCGTCGATGTCCTGCACCACCGCGACGAGGAGGCCGGTGTTGCCCAGCCGGGTGACCGTGGCGCGGCCCCAGACCTTGGTGCCGTCGCGGCGGAGGTACTGCCGCTCCACCTCGTAGGAGGAGACGCGGCCGGATTGCAGCTCGCGCCGATCGTGCAGCGACCGCTCCAGGTCGTCGGCCACCACCCGGCGCAGATGCGCTCCGTCCAGATCGTCCGGCTCATAGCCGAGAAAGCGCGCGTAGGCGGGGTTGACGCGCACCAGGTGCCCGTCGACGGTGCCGATCCCGAGGCCGACGCCGGCATCCTCGAAGATGGCCCGGAAGCGATCCTCGCTGGCTCGCAGCGCCTCCTCTGCTGCTCGCCGAGTGGTGAGATCTTCCATGAGCGAGACGAAGCCGCGGGGCTTCTGGTCTGGCGCGGGCACCGGCGAGACGAACGCCTGGACGATGCGCTCCTTGCCGGCGCGGCTGAAGCGGTACTCGCCCTGTGTAGGCTCCCCGCTGCTGAGCATCTTTTTCCAGCTCGCCACCGCGCGCTCCCGGTCGTCGGGATGAAGGAACTGCGCCCAGGCGTCGCCGCGGCCCTCCTCGACAGTGAAACCGCAGACGATCGCGAACGCGGGGTTCGTATAGACGGGGTTGCCCTGCGCGTCGCTGAGGAAGACGCCGACCGGCAACGCCTCGCAGACGGCGCGGAAGAGGTCCTCGCCCGACTGCACTTTTCGCTCGGCATCCAGTCTCTCGACGATACGGCCGAGCTGCCAGGCGGCCTGCTCCGCGGTCATCAGCAGCACCGGATCCGGCGGCGCGACGGAAGGCGAGAACAGCTCGAGGACGCCGGCCGCCTCGCCGCCGGCGAGGATCGGACAGACGAGCGAGGCGCGCACGCCGCAAGACGTCGCGGCAGCCGCGCGCGGGTCGCCCGCCAGATCGAGAAAGGCCGCCCCGGCGCCTGGCGAAGGCGAGGGCTCGCGCTCGCAGGCCTCGCGGAGCGCCGGGCAATCGCCGAAGAAGGAGCGCGCCAGGGAAAGCTGCTGCGAGGGCGCCGAGACCAGCGCATGGCCCGCCGGCCAGCCGAACAGCTCGCAGAGGATCTGCAACACCTCGGCGAGCGCGGGCCACAACTCGGTGGCGCGCGCGGCGATCGAGGAGATCTGATGCAGCGCAGAAACGGCCGCCGCAGGAGAGCGCAGCTTGCCTCCCGCCTGAGCGGACGCGTCGTCGGCCGCGCGAAGGTTCATCCGAGGATTCACCATCCTCGATCGACACGTACCCCCCGGACGCCGGAGGTGCAAGGACTGGAGCCGGTGCCTCAGGGATACACCTGAGTTCGGCGGTCAGGTGAATTCCGTGTGGACCTCGCGCCATGGCCATCGGGCCGCCATCCGGTAGCAGGGAGTTTGGAAGCCGGGGGTTTCCCGAATATCGTCGCATTGTTCATTCCCCTAAAACTGTCTGTTTAGGCCCAGCGAAAGGCCATCCGATGGAAGCGGTGAAGCAGCGAAACATCCTGGTCGTCGACGATGAGGAGCACGTCAGGGAATCGCTCTCAGCCGTTCTCGGTCGCGAGGGTTATGTCGTCCATCTTGCCGACAGCGGCGAGCGCGGCCTTCAGCTCCTCAAGGAGCAACCCGTCATCCAGCTGGTGATCAGCGACTACAACATGCCGGGCATGAACGGGGTGGAGTTCCTCAAGCTCATCCGCGAGCGGCACCCGAACGTCGTGCGCATCATGCTGACCGGCGATCCCGACCCGCAGACCATCATCCGCTCGATCAACGAAGGCGAGGTCTACCGCTTCATCAAGAAGCCCTGGGACAACACGCTCCTGCGGGTGACGGTCTATTTCGCTTTCGAGACCATCCAGCTGGAGGAGGAGAACCGCCGCCTCATCGCCGCGCTCCGCCGGCAGGTCAATGTGCTGCGCGATCTGGAGCGCGAGTTCCCGTACCTCTCGGCGCTGGCCCGCGACGAGGACGCCGCGCTACTGCTCGCCGAGGCCGACCTCGTGCGGACCAGCGGGAGCTGATCGATGCAAGGCTCCTCGATCCTGGTGGTTGACGACGAGCCGCTCAACCGCGTGGTGATGCGCGCGTCGCTGACCGGCTGCCAGGTGATCGAGGCTGAGAATGGCCGGCGGGCGCTCGAAGTGCTGGAGAAGACCCCCGTCGACCTGGTGCTGCTCGACATCATGATGCCGGAGATGGACGGCTACGAGGTCTGCCGCCGCATCAAGGAAACGCCGCGCGAAGGCTACCTGCCGGTACTTCTTGTCTCCGCCCTCGGCGATCAGGCCGATCGCAACCGGGGTCTCGAGGCCGGCGCCGACGACTTCGTCGGCAAGCCCTTCGATCGCCGCGAGCTGCTTCTCCGCGTCACCGCGTTCTTGCGGCTGCGCGAGCAAGACCGGGTGATCCGCAAGCAGCTCGCCGATCTGGCGCGGATGCAGGCGGCCAAAGACGACCTGGTGGCGCTCATCGTCCACGACCTGCGCAGCCCGCTCTCGGGAGTGGTCGCCTATCTGCAGTTGCTCCAGGAAGAAGTGACCGGCCGCGCCGCCAACGACGTGAAGATGGCGCTGCAGTCGGCCGACACGGCACTCTCGCGCCTGGAAGAGACGCTGCAAGTGCGGCTGCTCGAAGAAGGGCGGCTGGCCGTGCGGCGCGAGCCGGTGACGCTGCCTGCCATCGTCAGCGAGACCTTGGCGTCGATCGAGGCCATGGCCCGTCGCAAGGGCGTGGCGCTGGCCCGCACCGTCGAGGGCGAGCCGGTGGCGAGGCTCGACGGCAAGCTGGTGCGGCGATCGATGGAGAACCTGCTCAGCAACGCGCTCAAATACACACCCTCGGGCGGCGATGTGCGCCTCTCGGTGCGCGCCCGGCCAGCCGAAGTCGAGATCGAGGTGGCCGACCGCGGGCCGGGCATTCCCGACGAGCTCAAGGGCTCCCTCTTCGAGAAATTCGGCTCGGTGGAGGTCAAGCGCGGCGGCGTGCGCAAGGGCTTCGGCCTGGGCCTCTATCTCGTCAAGCTGGTCGCGCAGGGTCATGGCGGCGAGGTCTCGGTGGAGGATCGCCCAGGCGGAGGCAGCGTCTTCCGCATGATCCTGGGAGGGCCATGAGGACCCTGCGGGACTGGCCGCTGCGCTGGAAAATCCTCGCGCTGATCCTGGCGGTGGGCCTCTTGCCGATGGTCATCACCGGCGCCGTCGAATTCCGCGAGGCGCGGCGGCTGATGCGCAGCTCCGCGCAGGCGCTGCTCGATGCGAGCGCCGAAACGCTGGCCGGCGACATCGACGAGCTGCACGGGGCGGAGCGGCGCGCGGTGTTGCGCTTCAGCCGGCAGCCGATGATCGAGCGGTTCTGCGCTGCTGGCAGTCGCGAGCGCACCGCCCTCAGCCGCGAGGTCCGATCGATCATCGAGGTCTTTCTCTCCAGCGACGCGCGGCTGTTCAATCTGTCGCTCCTGAGCATCGACGGCACGGCCATCGCAGGCGGCGACGACTCCGTGATCGGCAAGAATTTCGCCTACCGCCGCTACTTCCGCGAGGCGCTGCGCGGCGCCCCCAACTCGCCCGAGCTGCACATCGGCGTGCGAGAGGTCGGCGCGCCTCCGCTCATCGCCTACTCCACGCCGGTGTTGGTCGATGGCCGCGTGGTCGGTGTCGCGGTGGCGCACGCGCATGCGTCGGCGCTGTGGGACTTGATGCGCGCCCCGCACGCCGGCGAGGGCAGCTTCGCGATGGCGCTCGACGAGCACGGCATCCGCGTCGCCAACAGCTCGAGCCCCGACCTGCTCTTTCATCCGTCGCACGCACTGTCGCCCGCAGTCGTCGACGAGCTGGTCGCTTCCCGCGAGTTCGGCGAGCAGACCCGCACCCTCCTGCAGCAGCCGATCGAATTCGAGCAGGGCTCTCCGGGCGCCCGGGGGGAGCTGCTGGCCGAAAGCTTCGTGACCCGCGCAGGGGTCGACGGCGTCGACAATCTCGCGCTGATGCGCCGGCTGAAGAATGCGCCCTGGACCCTCTTCGTGCTGGTGCCCGAGCCCAGCCTGAGTGCGCCGGTGCGGGTGCTCCTCCAGCGGACGGCCGCGGTCAACGTCGCGGTGCTGCTTCTCGCTCTCCTCTGCGGCGGGCTGGTGGCCAGCCGCATCCTCCGGCCGGTTGGCGAGCTGAGCTCGGCGGCGCGGCGGATGCAGCACGGCGACCTCGGTGCCCGCGTGGCGCTGGGGGGCCGCGACGAGCTGGGCGCGCTCGGCGATGCCTTCAACGCCATGGCTGCCGCGCTTTCCGCCTCGCAGGACGAGCTGGAGGAGAACGTGCGCGCCCGCACGGAAGCTCTGGCCAAGGCCAAGAACTCACTCGAGGGGCAGAACGCCGCGCTGGCCGCGCGCACTTCCGAGCTGACGGAGCGCCAGGGCCGCGACTCCGCTTTCGCGCGCACGCTCGCCGCGCTGGCCGGCCAGGGAAACATGCGCGAGGTGATGTCGGCAGCGCTGGGCGAGGCGGAGACCTATCTCTCCTCGCTGCTGCTCGTCTGCTACCGGCGCGAGAAGGAGCGGCTCATTCCGGTGGCGGTGCGCGGCGGCGAAGCGCGCCCGCTCCTGGTCGAAGGGCGCGTCGCCGAGGCCTTCGCGGCGCACAAGCCGGTCCTCGTCGAAGGCCTGCCGGGAAACTCCGACATGCGTTTCGAGGCCGGCCTCGCCAGCGGCCCGCCCCGGGCGGTGATGCTGGTGCCGCTCGCGATGGGCGACCGCGACGTGGGCCTCTTCGCCGGTGGATTTCACGACCGGCCGGGGCCGCAGCAGATCGCCTTCATGGTGGAGCTGGCGCTGCCTCTCACCCTCACCGTCGCCCGCCACGAGCTGCACGAGCAGACGGAGCGCTTCGCGCTGCAGCTCGCGCAGCGCAACGAGGTCTTGCGCGAGCAGTCCAACGAGCTCGCCTCCAAGAAGACCGAGCTGGAGCAGAAGAACAAGGAGATCGAGCGCGCCAACCAGATGAAGAGCGAGTTTCTCGCCAACATGTCGCACGAGCTGCGCACGCCGCTCAACGCGGTCATCGGCTTCTCCGAGCTGATGCTCGAGTCGCCCGAGCGGATGCCTGACGATTACGTCCAGTTCGTGCGCGACATCCTCCGCAGCGGCCGCCACCTGCTCTCGCTCATCAATGCCGTGCTCGATCTCGCCAAGATCGAGGCGGGCCGCGTGACTCTCGAGCTGCAGCCGCTCGACCCGCGGCAGCAGGTGATGGGCGCCTGCGCGCTGGTCTCGGCGCTGGCGCAGAAGAAGCGGCTCTCCTTGCAGCAAGTTGTGCGCACCGCGCGCAGCGTGCGGGCCGACGCCGGCAAGCTGCAGCAGATCCTCCTCAACCTGCTCTCCAACGCGATCAAGTTCAGCGAGGAGGGCAGGCGGGTGGAGATCGGCGTCGAAGACCAGGGCACCTTCCTTCGCTTCTGGGTGAAAGACGAGGGCCCGGGCATCGACGAGTCGGTGCGCAAGGACCTCTTCAAGCCCTTCATGCAAGGCGAGTCGCCGCTGAACAAGAAGCACGACGGCACCGGCCTGGGCCTCGCCATCACCCGCAGGATGGTCGAGCACCAGGGCGGCGATGTCGGAGTGGAGAGCGAGCTGGGCAAGGGTTCCACCTTCTGGGCGCTCCTTCCCGCCGACGAGCGGATCGCGGCCGCGCCGGCGGCCCCAGCGGTTCTTCCTGCTCCAGCTCCGGCTCCGGCTGCCGCACCTCCGGTTGCCGCGGCTCCGGCTGGCGCGGCTCCCGCTCTCGCAGCTCCGGCCCCGGCGGTGGCCAGACCGCTCGTCCTGGTGGTGGAGGACGATGCCTCCAACGCTCGTCTCTTGCGCTTCCACCTGGAGGCCGCCGGGTATTCGGTGGCCGAAGCGAACCGCGTCCATGAGGCCGTCGAGCTCGCCCGCCGGCTGCATCCGCAGCTGGTCCTGCTCGACCTCATCCTCCCCGACGGCGAGGACGGCCTCGATGTGCTGCGCGAGCTGAAGAAGCACGAGGAGACGGCCGCCGCGCCCGTCGTGGTGGTCTCCGTGGTGCAAGAGACGCGGCGGGCGCGCCAGCTGGGCGCTGCCGAGTGTTTCGTCAAGCCCATCGATGGGCCGCGGCTGATCGATGCGGTGCAGCGGCTCTGCCCGGCCACGCCCCCGAAGCCGCGCGCCACCGTGCTGGTGGTCGACGACCACGACTTGAACCGCGAGCTCGCCCGCACGATGCTCGAGCGGCGCGGCTGCCGCGTATTGTTGGCCCGCGACGGCGAGGAGGGCGCCAACATCGCCCGCGCCGGACGTCCCGACCTGGTGCTGATGGATCTCGCCATGCCGGTCAAGGACGGCCTCACCGCCGCGCGGGAGCTGAAGGCAGACCCGCGCACCTCGGCAATTCCGCTGGTGGCTTTCACCGCGCTGGCCATGCGCGGCGACGAAGAGCGCGCCCGGAGCGCCGGTTTCGACGGCTACTTGAGCAAGCCATTGGAGAAAGGCGCCCTCGATGCCACCCTGGCGCGCTTCCTTTTCTTTCAACAGCAGGCGGCGGAGAGTTGATGCCCAGGCTCGATCCCTTCATCGACGTGATGTTTCGTGAGGGTGGCACGCTGCTCTTGCAGACCGGCCAGCCGGCGGTCATCACCAAGCCCGACGGAGCGCTGCGCGCCGCCATGCAGCGCTCGCTGACGACGACCCAGATCGTCGGCGCCTGCGCCGAGCTGGTGCCCGCTTACCAGCGGGACATGTTCAACGGCGACACCGTCGAGGAGTTCGAGTACGCGGCGCCCGCCGGCCGCGTCCGTGTTTTCTTCGAGCCCGTCGACGGAGGGGTGCGCGCGCAGTTCGAAGTGGCCGCTCCCGCCCCGCAGAGCGACGGCACGGTGCACGAGGCGCATCACGCGGTCGCCCTCGCTCCGCGGGTGCACGCGCCGTCGGCAGACAAGGAAGAAGAGCAGAAGGGCATCGCGGCGGACCCTGCGCCTGACGACGCCGCCGAGGCCATGGCCCAGCTGCTCGGCATGACCATCTCGCACAAGGCGAGCGACCTGCATCTCACCAGCGGGTTCGCTCCTTGCTTGCGGATCGACGGCGACATCGTGCCGATGGAGGGTTTCGGCGAGCTGCAGCCAGAGCGCCTCGAGTCGATGCTCTTCACCATCGCCCCTGATCAGAATCGGGAGCAGTGGCAGGCCACCAAGGACACGGACTTCGCCTACCAGACCATCGAGGCTCGCTTCCGTGTGAACATCTTCGCGGAGCGCAACGGCATCGCCGCCGTGCTGCGGCGCATTCCCAATACGGTGATGACCGCCGAGGAGATGGGTCTCTCCCGTGCGGTGCTCGACCTCTGCTTTCTCCACAAGGGCCTGGTGCTGGTGACCGGACCGACCGGCTCCGGCAAGTCGACGACGCTCGCTGCGATGGTCGATTACGTCAACCGCAGCCGCGACGACCACATCATCACCATCGAGGACCCGATCGAGTTCGTCCATGCCCACCGGCGCTGCCTCGTCCACCAGCGCGAGGTCGGCGTTCACACGCAGGGCTTCAAGTCCGCGCTCCGCGCGGCGCTGCGCGAGGACCCCGACATCGTCCTGGTGGGGGAGCTGCGCGATCTGGAGACGATCTCCATTGCCCTGGAGACGGCGGAGACCGGACATCTGGTCTTCGGCACGCTGCACACCAACACCGCGCCGAGCACGGTGGACAGGATCATCGATCAGTTTCCCGCCGACCGGCAGGCGCAGATCCGCACCATGCTCTCGGAATCGCTGCGGGCGGTCATCGCCCAGACCCTCTGCAAGAAGGTCGGCGGCGGCCGGGTGCCGGCGCAAGAGGTGCTGATCGTCAACTCCGCCGTGGCCAATCTCATCCGCGAGGGGAAGACCTATCAGATCCAATCGATGATGCAGACTGGCCGCGCGCTGGGGAACGTCACCCTGAACGACGCGCTCTTCGACCTGGTCAAGCGCAAGATCGTCTTGCCCAAGGACGCTTTGGCCAAGGCCGTCGCGAAGCCTGAGCTGAAGGCGATGCTCGAACGGATCCAGTCCCAGCTCGAGGTGGTCCAGAGCGAGGCCACCTCCTCGAACTGACCCGCGCTGGACTCTCCAGAGTGCGCAGAGTGTACAGTTTGGGGAGAATTGCCCCAGCGCAATGCTGGGGAAGGCGGGCTCAGATCTCCAGCACCCAGTCGAAGAGCAGCTTGAAGTCCTCGTAACAGGTCTCGCAGATCCAGCGCTTGTCGCCGGTGACGTAACCCTCGTTGGCCACGCCGGCATGCGGTTCGCTGCGGAAGGGCAGCCAGCAGAACTCGCAGTGATCGTGCTCGAACCCCGGCTTGGGGGGAAGGTAGCTCTTGAAGCGGAGCAACTCCTCGCGAAGCCAGTCCTGTCCCTGCAGGCGCCAATCGTCGGGGGAGATCATGGGCAGCTCCTTCATGGGACCGGGATCCCGGCGCCAGCCGGCTCTCCGAGCAGCTTCTCGCAGGCGGCCACTTTGGCGGGCTCGCCCAGGCCGGCTGCGGCGGCGCCGGGATCGCCGGCGGCGAGGTTCAGCGAGAACCCGTATGCGACGCACCCTTTCACGTCGCTCAGGTCGACGTTCTCGGGCGGTGAAGCCGCGAGCGCCTTCGCCAGGTTGCGAAGCCAGGCCAGCGCAGCGCGCTTCTTCAGCTCTTCGGGGGCAGGGACGGCGGGCTCGAACTTGGCCGCGACCGCCTGACGGGGCGCGGCTTCCCAGGTGAGATCGCGAGCCTCCTCCGCGGCGCGCAGCGTGCGCGTCTTCCCGGAGAGCTCGACCTGCGCCTCGGCCCTGGCGACGAAGCGATGCTGGGTGGCGGGGATGCGCTGCTTGTTGCCCTTCGCGTCGGGGACGACCGCGACCGTCGAGTTGGTGGCGTGATCGAGAACGACGTTCAGCCGCCCCACGACCACGTCGGGATTGTCGGACTGCCAGGAAAAGTTGAGGTCCTTGCCCGCCTGCTCGAGTGCCGCGGCGAGCAGGGGCTCGACCGGCGTCGAAGGATCGGGCGGCCCGACCGTCAGGTGTGGATGGAGCTGCGCCGCCAGCGCCGAAACGCGGCCCGCTTCGCAGGCAGGCTTCAGCAGCGCCGCTCTGGCGCGGCCGCACCAGAGCAGCGCCTCGGCTGGCGGCGAGCGGTCGAGAAGGGCCGACAGCCTGTCCTGCGGACAGGCGGCCGCCAGGTCGGCGGCGAGGTCGGGATCGCCTGCCGCGCGGGCAGCGTCGGCCGCCCGCAAGAGCTCTGCGCAGTCGGCCCGCTCGAGAAGCGCCTTCTGCTCCGCCGAGCGGCCGTGCGCGCAAGCGAGCATCAGGAGGCACGCAGTGCAGAGGATTCGGCGGGTCACATGCCTCCAACCCAGGAGAGCAGATCTTTCTGCCCGAGCGCTCCGGAAGGCGCGACGGCGGCTGTGCTAGCCTGAACGGAGCATGCCAAAGATCGGCGAGATCCTCATCGCGGAGGGCCACCTCACGCAGGAGGGCCTGGAGGAGGCGCTGGACTGGCAGGTGCTCTACGGCGGCCGGCTGGGCACGAATCTTCTCGAATTGAAGCTCAGCGAAGAAGAGCGGCTCGCCCATGCCTTGGGAAAGCAGCTCGGCGCGGAAGTGGCCTGGGGCGAGCTCGCGGTTGATCCGGCGCTGGTGGGGATCGTCCCCAAGCACGTCGCCGATCGTCAGGAGATCGTCCCTTGGAAGGTGGACAAGCGGCGGCTGAAGATCCTCTGCTGCGAGATCAAGGTCGCGGAGTTCGATCAGCTCTCCTACAAGCTCGGCCGCACCTGTGTGCCGGTGGTCGCGCCCGAGTTCCGCATCTTCCAGCTGCTGCGCGCGCATTACCAGGCGACGCGGCAGATGCGCGCGCTCGACTTCGGGCTCGTTCCGGAGGAGGGGCTGGAAGCGCGCCGCAAGAAGAAGGAGAAGGAGAAGGGCAACGTCGTCGTCGAGCCGCCCCCGGAGCTGATCGACGAAGGCGCCTTCAACGAGATCTATGCGAAGGTCGTCGGCGAACGGACGGCAGCGCCGCAGCAGCCGGAGCCACCGCCTGTGGCCGCAGCTGCGCAGGAAGAACAACTCGAGAAGCTTCCCGAGGATGCCATTCTCGAAGAGCTCCCCGCCGAGGCGATCGTCGGCGAGGCCGCTCCGCCCTTGAAGGAAGTCTCCTGGGACGAGCCCCTCCAGGCCGCTCCGCCGCGAAACGAAGCGCCGCTCGAGTTCAAGGATGCGCTCAAGGCGCTCGAGGGCGTGACCGACCGCGACTCGATCGCGCACATCGTCCTGCGCGCTTCGCGCAGCAAAGCGGCGCGGGCGCTGCTGCTACAAGTACAGGGCGGCGTGGCGCTCGGCTGGGACGGGCTCGGCGAAGGGCTGGAAAACGGCGCGGCGCGCACCGTCGCGATTCCTCTCGCCGGGGATTCCGCCTTCCGGCTGGTCGTGAAGACGCGCAGCCACTACATGGGGCCGCTGCAGAAGACGCCCTCCAACATCCGCTTCCTCGCCACGCTGGGGAAGAAAGTCCCGCTCAGCTCGTTGCTCTTCCCCATCCTGCACAAGGGCCGCGTCTCGCACATGCTCTACCTCGACAACGGACACAAGCAGCAGGCGCCCACCGACGTGGGCGAGATGCTCATCCTCAGCCAGCGCATCGGCCAGACGGTCGAGGCGCTCGTCGAACGGAAGAGGAAGGCCGCCCGCGGATGAGTGGCAGCGCCGGTTCGTCTTTGCGATACTCGACGAAGTCAGCAAAGGGGGAACACGTGATCCGCCGTCTCGCGTTCATCGCGGCCCTCGCCGCCGCGCCCGCCTTCGCGCAGAACAAGGGCGAGATCGACTGGAACCGCCGGGTGCTGATCGGCCACGGGCAGGGCGCACCCGATCTCAACGCACCTTCGATCGCCGTCGCGCGGTTGGGCGCGGAGCGGGCGGCGAAGCTCGACGCGTACCGCAACGCGCTCGAGGCGCTCAAAGGATTGGACCTGCAGTCGGGCGGCAGCCTGGGGACGCTGCTGCAGAACGACAGCACGCTCACCGGCCGCGTGGAGGGAAAGCTCAAGGGCGTGAAGCCGATCAAGACCCACTACTACTCCGACGGCGGCGTCTCGCTCGACATCGAGGTGCCGCTCGACGAGCTGCCGCCGGAGATCGCCAGGCTGGTGAAAGTTCCCGCCGGCGCGGCGCCCTTGAAGGGCGCGGGCGAGGGCAGCGCAGCCGCCGCTGGTGGCCCTGCTCCCGAAGGAACCATCGCCCAGGTCGCGCAGGGTCAGGCCGCCGTCCTCGGGGGCGACAAGCCGGCGGCGCGCGAGAAAGCGATCGAGGACGCGCTCCGCCACGCGGTGGAGATGGCGGTCGGCACCAAGGTGACCAGCACCACCGAGGTGCAGGATTTCCAGAGCAAGATGGACCAGGTCCTCACCCACTCGCAGGGCTTCGTCAAGAAGTACGAGATCCTCAAGGAAGGGATGGACGGCGACGTCGTCCAGGTCACCGTCCGCGCCTACATCTCCAACGCCGAGCTGGACAAGGACCTGGAGGCGATGGGCCTCCTGATGGCGCGCAAGGGCATGCCGCGCACGATGGTGCTCATCGCCGAGCAAAACATCGGCATGGCCGCGCCCTCGGCGGTCTGGATGAGGGGCGAGAAGGCGCTGGTCTCCGCCGACCTGCGCATCGCCGAGAATACCGTTCTCGACACCCTGAAGAACGGCGGGTTCCGCCAGCTCATCGATCCTGAGATCGCCGCGGAGAAGGCCGCGCAGGTCGGCGGCATGACCACCGAGATCACCGCTTCGCAGGCGCGCAAGTTGAAGTCCCTGACGGGGGCGGAAGTGATCCTCATCGGCCAGGTCATCGCCCTGGGCCGCGGCGAGATGCCCGACCTGGGCCCGGGCTGGCGATCCTGCACGGCCACCATCTCGGGCCGCGCCGTCAACACCGACAACGGCGACATCCTCTCGACTGGAGAAGCGACCCAGAACGCCGCCCATCTCGACGATCTCACCTGCGGCAAGGAAGCCATCAAGAAGGCCTCGCGCGTCTTCGCCTCGGACATGATCAGGAAGATCGGAGAGCGGTGGTCGAAGGACGTCTCGGGCGGTAACGAGGTGCATTTGCGGGTGACGAAGGTGCCGTCCTTCAAGACCGCCTCCGACTTTCGCAGCGCGCTCACCCAGCACGTCCGCGGCGTGAAGGGCGTCAACCAGCGGAGCTTCTCGGGCGGCACGCAGGAGCTGGACGTGACGTTGGTGGGCTCGACCGAGCAGTTCGCTCAGGAGCTGGAGGCGAAGAAGCTGGGCAAGTTCTCGGTCAAGGTGACCGGAATCACCGCGAACACGGTGGACGTCGAGCTGGGTCAGTGAGGCTCCTGCTCTTGCTCGCGGCTTCCTGCGCGGCGCAGCCGCCCTCGATGGCTCGCGTCGTTCTGAAATTTCCCGACCCCGCCGCGGAGCTCTCCATCGACGGCGCGCCGGCGGGGAAGGCCGGCGACTATCTCAAGCGCCCCCTGACGCTGCGCCCCGGCCACCATGTCTTCGAGCTGCGCGGCAAGGACGGCAGCGTCGCCGTGCGCGAGGCCGACGTGGGGCCCGGCGATCGAGTCGCGCTCGATCTGGGAGGTGGGAAGTGAAGCGGCTGCTCTTCGCGATCGCGTTCTTTTCGCTGCCGCTTCTCGCGCAGACCCGCGCCGCGCAGGTGTCGGCGCTGGAGGGCAGGGCGGCGCGGACTCCACCGAAGGGGATTCCCGCGCCGTTGGCCGTGGGAAACGCCGTCGCACAAGGCGATACGCTCACGACGGAGGACGACTCGCGCCTCGAGCTGAAGTTCTCCGACAACAGCTTCCTCCGCCTGGGTCCCCACGCGAAGTTGCAGCTCGCCGAGGCGCACTTCGCCGGCGGCGCGGCCAAACGGAAAATGTCGGCGCGCCTCTTCTTCGGAAACATCTGGGCCAAGGTCACGAGCGTCATCCAGGGCCAGCAGAAGTTCCAGATCGAGACGGAGAATGCAGTGGCGGGTGTGCGCGGCACCACCTTCCGCGTCGACGCGCGCACCGACAAGAGCGTGCTCGTCCGCGTCTACGCCGGCGCGGTGGCAGTGGCGCGCAACCTGCCCAGCTACGCCACCGGCAAGCCGGGCGAGCCGCGCCGCGAGGTACCAGGCCCCGAGGAAGTGACGCGCGAGAAGTGGGAGAAGCTCGTCGGCCGGCAGATGCAGATCGTCATCGCCGCCGACGGAACGCCGGGCGACCCGGAGCAATTCGCCGAGGACGTCGACAAGAACGACGCCTGGGCGCAGTGGAACCAGAAACGCGACGCCGAGGCGAAGTAGACTCCTCGATCGTGAACGTCCCAAACTTCCTCACCGGCCTGCGGCTCCTGGCGGTGCCGGTGTTCATCTGGCTCTTTCTCGAGGAGCGGCTGGGCGCTGCGCTGGCCGTCTTCATCTTCGCGATGATCACCGACTTCCTCGACGGCCTGGCGGCGCGGCTGCTCAAGCAATTCACTGCGCTGGGGGCGGCGCTCGATCCGGTCGCCGACAAGGTGCTGGGCGTCTCGGCCCTCGGCCTTCTCTGCTGGACGCGCCGGCTGCCGCTCTGGCTGCTCGGCGTGATGCTCTTCCGCGAGGCCTGCATCTTCGTCGCCATCTATCTCCTGTCGCGGACCGGGAGAAGCTACACGGTGCGGCCGACGCGCTTCGGCAAGTACGCCACCTTCTTCGTCGCCGCGACGATCATCTTTGCGCTGGTGCAGGCCGCGCGCGAAGTGGGCACCACGCCGGCGCTGATCGCGCTTTCGCTGGTGGCGGCCGAGTGCATCGTGGTGAGCTGGGCGCAGTACCTGGCCATCTTCGTCGAGCTGATGCGCCGCCCGCCGCAGGCGGCCTGAAAGCCTTGACCGGCCTGGGAGCCCCTGCTACACGCCGCAGTCCGGCTCGCGTCCTTAGTTCAGCGGTAGAACACCACCTTGACACGGTGGGGGTCGCTGGTTCGATTCCAGCAGGACGCACCAACCGTTCGCTGGAGGGAAGGCCCGGCGCGCCGGGCCTTCGCGTTTGATGGCTGAGCAGATCGAGATCACGCTCCCAGATGGCTCGAGCAAGCAGGTGCCTGCCGGAATCACCGTCGCCGATTTCGTCAAGACGAACATCGGCGCAGGTCTGGCGCGGGCCGCGCTCTTCGCCAGGCTCGACGGCGACGAGCTCGATCTCTCGCGGCCGCTCAACCGGAGCGGCAAGCTCACCGTCTTCACCAACAAGTCGCGCGAAGGGCTCGATCTGATCCGCCACGACGCCGCCCACGTGATGGCGAGCGTGGTGCAGCGCCTCTTTCCCGGCACGCAGGTGACCATCGGCCCGAGCACCGAGGACGGCTTCTATTACGACTTCTATCGCAAGGAGCCGTTCACTCCGGAGGATCTGCAGAAGATCGAAGCGGCCGCCAACGAAGAGATCCGCAAGGACCTGCCCTTCGTGCGCAAGGAGGTCTCGCGCGACGAGGCGCTGCAGCTTTTCGAGAAGCTGGGCGAGAAGTTCAAGATCGAGATCGTCGAGGATATCTTCGCCAAAGGCGCGAAGACGCTCACTCTCTATTCGCACGGCGACTGGGTCGACTTCTGCCTGGGGCCGCACGCGCCGAGCACGGGCCGCATCGGCGTCATCAAGCTGCTCAACGTGGCCGGCGCCTACTGGCGCGGCGATCACACCAAGCCGCAGCTGCAGAGAATCTACGGAACCGCGTTTTTCGAGAAGAAGGATCTGGACGCCTGGCTCAAGCAGCAGGAGGAAGCGAAGAAGCGCGACCACCGCAAGCTGGGGAAGGAGCTGGACCTCTTCGCCTTTCATCCGGCCGCGCCCGGCGCCGCTTTCTGGACCCACCGCGGCACGCTGCTCTTCCACGCTCTCGGCAACGCGATGCGCGGCCTCTGCCTGCGCAACGGCTATCAAGAGGTGAAGACGCCGCTCATGTACAACAAGATGCTCTGGGAACGGAGCGGCCACTGGGGCAAGTACCGCGAGAACATGTTCCTCATTCTCGACAACGAGACCAAGGAGCACGATTTCTCGCTCAAGCCGATGAACTGCCCCTCGCATCATTTGTTGTATCAAATGAAGCGGCATTCCTATCGGGAGTTGCCGATTCGCTACCACACCCAGGACGTGCTCCACCGCAATGAAGCGACCGGCGTGCTCTCCGGCCTCACCCGCGTGCGCCAGTTCCAGCAGGACGACGCGCACATCTATCTGATGGAGTCGCAGATCACCGACGAGGTGAAGCGGCTGAGCGAGCTGCTCAAGAAGGTCTACGAGGCGTTCGGCCTTTCCTATACGGCCAGGTTCGCCACGCGGCCGGTGCAGCGCATCGGCAGCGACGAGACCTGGGATCGCGCCGAGTCCGGCCTGCGCGCCGCGCTGGAGAAGACCGGCCTGGCCTACGAGCTGAAGCCGGGCGACGGCGCCTTCTACGGGCCGAAGATCGACTTCGACGTGAGCGATTCGATCGGGCGCAAGTGGCAGCTCGGCACCATCCAGCTCGACTACGAAGTGCCGGAGCGTTTCGAGCTGGGCTACATCGGCGAGGACAACAAGGAGCACCGGCCGGTCCTCATCCACCGCGCCATCTACGGATCGTTCGAGCGCTTCATCGCCATCCTCATCGAGCATTACGCCGGCAACTTCCCGGTCTGGCTCGCGCCGTTCCAAGCGCGCATCGTTACCGTCGCCGATCGCCATCAGCCCTGGGCGCGCGAGGTGTACGAGAAGCTGCAGTCGCGCGGGCTTCGCGTCGAGCTGGACGAGTCGAGCGAGAAGCTCGGCGCCAAGATCCGCGACGCGCAGCTGATGAAAGTCCCCTACACCCTGGTGGTCGGGGACAAGGAAGTGGAGGGGAAGGGCGTCTCGCCGCGCGTGCACGGCGAGGGAAAACAGGCCGATCTCGGCTACCTTCCGCTCGATCCGTTCATCGAGCGGATCGAGCGCGAGGCGGCCATCCCCTTCTGAGCGCTCGGCCGTCCGGCGGTCTTGACAGGCCGGAGCGACCGCCTATCATGCGCGGGCTCTTGAGAGGGATTTCCATCCAGTCACCGTAGGTTCTGCCGGCGGAGGACCCGAATCCCCGGGTCTCCCGCCGATACTTTTTCGCCAGCACAAGGAGTCTAGCCATCCGCGACGCACGTACGAACCGCCGCATCCGCGCACGTGAGCTTCGTGTCATCGGTCCGGAAGGGGAGCAACTGGGAGTCATTTCCCTGGAGACCGCCCTCGCCAAAGCAGCCGAGTACGGCCTCGACCTGGTCGAAGTCTCGCCGATGGCCAAGCCGCCCGTCTGCAAGATCATGGATTACGGCAAGTTCAAGTACGAGGCGAAGAAGAAGGCGAGCGAGGCGAAGAAGAAGCAGACGGTCGTCAAGCTCAAGGAAGTGAAGTTCCGTCCGAAGACGGAAGAGCATGACTACAACTTCAAGGTCAGGGCGGTGCGCGAGTTTCTCGCCGAAGGCAACAAGGCGCGCATCACGGTGATGTTCCGCGGCCGCGAGATCACCCACCGCGAGATCGGTCAGGCCATCCTCAGCCGCATCGGGACCGAGCTGAAGGAGATCGCCATCATCGAGCAGTCGCCCCGGCTGGAAGGGCGATTGCTCTTCATGATCCTCGCGCCCAATCCGCGCTGGCTGCAGTCGATGCGCGCGCAGCAGGAGAAGAGGGAACAGCAGCAGAAGGTACCCCAGGCTACCCCAAAGCCGCCCCCGCCGCGCCCGGCGGCCAGCCAGGCGGCTCCTGCCCCGGCCGCCGAGGCTCCGAAGGGTTGACGTTCCCCGCCGGACCCGATAAAAAGCGCGGCTCTTTCAGAGGAAACGAATGCCGAAGTTGAAGACCAAGCGGAGCGCCGTCAAGCGCTTCCGGATGACCGGGACGGGCAAGATCAAGGCGGCCAAGGCCGGCCGCCGCCACAACCTGTCCTTGGGGAAGAACCGCAAGCGCAAGAACCGTCTCGGCAAGCCCCTCGTTCTCGGCCGCCGCGACGAGAAGCACCTCAAGAAGGCCCTGCCCTACGGGCTGCCGAAGTAAGGAGTCGAAGCAATGCGGGTCAAGCGTGGATTCAAGGCGCGGCGCCGCCGCAACCGGGTGCTGAAGCTCGCCAAGGGCTTCCGCGGCCGCCGCAACGGCTGCTACAAGCGCGCGATCGAGGCGGTGGAGCGCGCGATGATGCAGTCGTCGCGTGGCCGCCGCGTGCGCCGTCGCGACTTCCGCTCGCTCTGGATCGCGCGCATCAACGCGGCCGCGCGGCTCTCGGGCATTTCCTACTCGCGCCTGATCAATGGCTTGAAGAAGGCGAAGGTCGCGCTCGACCGCAAGGTGCTGGCGGACATCGCCATCGCCGACCCGCAGGCGTTTGCCGCCATCGCCAAGCGCGCCGCGGCGTAGAGCCTCCTGCGAAGTTTCACACGAGGCCGCGTCGGGCGAACCGGCGCGGCCTTCGTTTTTGGGGAGCCGTCAGGTGATCGAGCAGATCGAAAAACTTCTCGGCCAGGCCCGATCGGAGCTCGCCTCCGCCGCCGACGAGAAGCAGATCGAGGCGGTCCGGGTGAAGTACCTGGGCAAGAGCGGATCGCTCTCCGGCCTGCGCAAAGCGATGGGCAGCGTGCCGGCGCAGGAACGGCCGCGCATGGGGAAGCTGGTCACCGACGCGATCGCCCAGTTCGAGGGGCTGCTCGAGGAGGCGCGCAAGAACGTCTCGCGCAAGTCACTCGAGGCCGACCTGCAGCGCGAGAAGCTCGACGTGACCCTGCCGGGCCGCAGGCTCGAGCGCGGCCGGCGGCACGTCGTGTCCCAGGCGTTCGACGACATCATCGAGATCTTCGCACGGCTCGGATTCCATGTCGCCGACGGCCCCGAGATCGAGTGGGACCTCTACAACTTCGAGAAGCTCGGCTTTCCTTCCGATCATCCGGCGCGCGACATGCAGGACACCTTCTTCCTCGAGACGCGCCTGCCGCCGCCGCCCGGCTCGCCGCCCGGCACGCACGGCCAGCAGCTGCTCCTGCGCACGCACACGAGCCCGGTGCAGGTGCGCGAGATGATTTCGCATCCGCCGCCGGTGCGGATCATCGCGCCGGGCAAAGTCTATCGCTCCGATTCCGACATCACCCACACGCCAATGTTCCACCAGGTGGAATGCCTGCACGTCGAGGAAGGCATCTCCATGGCGCACCTGCGCGGCACTCTCGACGCTTTCGCCAAAGCCTTCTTCGGCCCGCAAGTGAAGACGCGGCTGCGGCCCAGCTACTTCCCCTTCACCGAGCCCTCCGCGGAAGTCGACATCTCCCACCCGCTCTGCGACGGCAAGGGCTGCAGGGTCTGCAAGTTCTCCGGCTGGCTCGAGGTGCTCGGCAGCGGAATGGTGAACCCCGACGTGCTCGAGGGCGTCGGCTACGACCCCGAGAAGTACACCGGCTACGCCTTCGGCGCCGGCATCGATCGGCTCGCCATGCTCCGCCACGGCATCGACGACCTCCGCTCGCTCTTCGAGAACGACGTCCGCTTTCTGGAGCAGCTATGAGGATCTCGCTGCGCTGGCTGCGCGAGCTCTGTCCGGTCCTTCTCTCGGACGACGAGATGGCGCAGCGGCTCACCTTCGCCGGCCTGGAGGTGGAGGGGCGCGAGCGCCGCGCCCTCGGCGAAGGGGTGGTCGCTGCGCGAGTGGTCAAGAGCGCGCCCATCGCCGGCAGCGATCATCTCAGCATCTGCCAGGTGGACGATGGCGAGGGAACGCACCAGGTCGTCTGCGGCGCGCAGAACTACGCGGAGGGCGACGTGGTGGCGATGGCGCGCGTCGGCGTCCGGCTGCCGGGCGGCGTGGAGATCCGCAAGGCCAAGCTGCGCGGGGTGGAGAGCAGCGGCATGCTCTGCTCGCCTCGAGAGCTTGGCCTCTCCGACGATCATTCCGGCCTGCTCATCCTGCCGCCCAGGACGCGCATCGGCGCACCGGTCGAGGAGCTGCTCGGCCTGCCCGATACCATCTTCGAGGTCAACGTCACGCCGAACCGGCCCGATGCGCTCTCGCATCTGGGCGTGGCGCGCGAGCTCTCGGCGCTCACCGGCGTGCCGGTGCGGATGCCCTTCACGCAGCCGGCCGGCTCGGGCGAGCTGCCGGCGCGCGTCGATGTCGAGGATCCGCAGCGCTGTCCCCGATACATCGCACGCGTCATCGACAATGTGCGGATCGGCCCTTCGCCTTTATCGATCCAGGAACGGCTCCGCTCCCTCGGCGTGCGGCCGATCAATACCGTCGTCGACGCCACCAACATCGCTTTGCTCGAGCTGGGCCATCCGCTGCATGCCTTCGACCTCGACAAACTGGCGCAGAACCGCATCGTCGTGCGCCGCGCGCGCGAGGGCGAGCCGATCACCACCCTCGACGGCAAGGAGCGCAAGCTTTCCGCCGACGACCTCGTCATCGCCGACGCAGAGAAGCCCGTCGGCCTCGCAGGCGTGATGGGCGGGCAGACCAGCGAGGTCTCCCCGACGACGAAGCGCGTCCTCCTCGAGAGCGCGATGTTCGAGCCCAAGGGCATCCGCCGCACCGCCCGCCGGCACGGGCTGCACACCGAGGCATCGCACCGCTTCGAGCGCGGCATGGACGAGGAGACCGCCGCGTTCGCCGCCGACCGCTGCGCCGAGCTGATCGTCGAGCTGGCCGGAGGCCGCGTCCTTCCCGGCGCCGTCGATCGCTATCCATCGCCGAAGCCTCCCACGCGCGTCTGGGTGCGCCCGGCGCGCATCTCGGCAGTGCTCGGGACTCGAGTGCCGTCTGCCGAGGTGGAGCAGCGGCTCGAGTCGATCGGCCTGCGGCCTCTCGAGGGCGGCGAGGAACGCCGGCTCTGGGCCGTGCCTTCCTGGCGCGGGGACCTCACCCGCGAGATCGACTGCGCCGAGGAAGTCGCGCGCCTGCGCGGCTACGAGACGATTCCCATCGCGATCCATCCCGCCGGCATCGGCGAGACCGCTGCCATCCGCGCTCCGGAGCGAGCCACCGCTGCTGGCCGCGCCGCGTTGGCCGCTCATGGATTCGACGAGGTGATCAATTATTCCTTCGTCGCTGAGCGGGATCTCGTCGCCCTCTACGTGGGCCAGCCCGCCCCGGCCGTCATCCGCGTAGCGAATCCCCTGACGGCGGAGCAGGGAGCGATGCGCCTCTCGCTCTTGCCCGGGCTATTGCGCAACGTCAGCTACAACCTCGCGCGCGGCCCGCACGGCCTCGAGCTTTACGAACTCGGCCGCATCTATCTGCCGATGCCCGACCCGCGCCATCCGCAGGGGCCGCTCGCCTGGCCGGCGTACGAAGCGAATCATCTCGGCCTGGCGCTGACGGGCCGCAAGCCGAAGAGCTGGACGGGCGGCGGCGAGCCGTTCGACTTCTATGACCTGAAGGGCGCCGTCGAGGACCTGCTCGAGGCGATGGGCATCGAGGGCGTCCGCTTCGCTCCGATAGAGGTGCCCGCCTTCCATCCGGCGACCTCGGCGGCGCTGCTGGTCGGTGACAGCCGCGCCGGGCTGCTCGGCCAGGCGCACCCGCAGGTGGCGGAGCATTTCGAAGTGCCGCCCCAGACCTTTCTGGCGGAGCTGAACTGGGACTTCCTCCTCGGCGCCTCGCGGCCGCTGAAGAGCTTCCATGGCGTTCCGAAGTTCCCGGCGGTCGAGCGCGACCTCGCCTTCGTGGTCGACGCGGGCGTGCCGGCGGAGAAGCTGCTCGAGGAGATCCGCACAGCCGATTCGGCGCATCTGCTCGAGGAAGTGACGCTCTTCGATCTCTACCGCGGCGCCCCCGTTCCGGAGGGCAAGAAGAGCATGGCCTTCGGGCTCACGCTGCGCGCGGCCGATCGCACCTTGACCGACGCCGAAGCCGACGCGCTCATCGCCAGGATCCGCGCGCGGCTGGAGAAGAATCTCGGCGCGCGCATCCGTGCCTGAGGTGGTGCGCTGCGTCACCTACATGGGATGACCAGCGTCGTTTCAATGGGTTTGACCCACTCAGGCGCCCGCGTGTATCGTTCCGCTCCATGACCAAGGCAGACGTCATCGAGAGTGTGTGCAGCAAGGTCGGGTTCTCCAAGAAGGAATCCGCCGAGATCGTCGAGATGGTTTTCGACACCTTGAAGGACACGCTCGAGCGCGGCGAGAAGATCAAGCTGTCGGGCTTCGGCAACTTCGTCGTGCGCGAGAAGAAGTCGCGCGTCGGCCGCAATCCGCAGACGGGGCAGGAGATCGAGATCAGCGCGCGCCGCGTGCTGACCTTCCGGCCCTCGCAAGTCTTGAAGAACGCGCTCAACTCGGCCAAGTCGGAATAGCGATCCCGCATTGACGCAGCGGGAGGCGGGTGTTACGACGCTCGCCCCGCAGGGATCTGTGCCGGGGCGTAGCGCAGCCTGGTAGCGCACTTGCTTGGGGTGCAAGTGGTCGCTGGTTCAAATCCAGTCGCCCCGACTCATAGAGGCCCCTGATCTTCTTCCCGTTTGGAAGACGGTCAGGGGCCTCGACTTTTGGGAAAGGTGCCGCCGGTAGCTGTGCTTGTTCGCCATATCCAATCTCCCCCATGCACTTCGATTCACGATTCAGTTCGCAACCCGTTCTGGCGTCACAGCCGTACGACGAGCTTCCCAAGGGCGCGATCGCTCTCCATCAGGGCGTGCGCTTGCCGCACGTCGCCGAAGTCGAAGGTGCGCACGCGGAGCGATGGAATTCGCCCCGCAGAGACTCCTTCGGCGATTGCTCTCAGCGGCGCATCCGTGAGCGGTAGAGCCGCCGTGCCGAGCAGGCCGCTCGGGAAGAAGCTGAGGCGCGTTGCGCTCGGAAGATCCTGCATCAGATTGAAGCTCTCCAACACCGGCGGTCCTCCGAGGAGGCCAACGACCGCCACGGCTCCGAACGGCTTCACCACCTTGATCGTGTCGCGCAGCGTCGCCGCGCCTACGACCTCGAGGGCAGCGTCGACCCCCTCGGGCAACGCGCGCCGCACGTCCTCTTCGATTCGTCCCCGGTCCACGATGGCGACGTCGGCGCCCACCTCGCGCAGCCGCTGAAAGTTCCCCTCCGAGCGGGTCGTCGCGACGACCCTTGCGCCGAGACTCTTCGCGTACGCAGTGGCGGCCAACCCGAGCGCAGCCGTCGCACCGCGAACGAGGAGAGTCTGCCCCTTCGCGAGGCCGAGACTCCTGCCGACCGCGCCCCAGACAGTCAGGTACGACTCGGGCAGCGCGGCGAGCTCCTCCCAGGACAGGGTCGTTCCGTGGAGGTCGACCACGTTGCTGCGCAAGACCGCGATTTCCTCGGCGTAGCTTCCGGGCCGCGAGAACTGCATTCCGCCCATCGCGGTGGCGACTCGCTGGCCCGTGCGGAAGGTTCCGGACGCGTCCGAGATCACCTCGCCGACGGCTTCGATGCCAGGCACCACCGGGCTGTCGATGGGGCCGAACATGCCGGTCCGGCGATACACCTCGGCCCGATTGAGTCCGAAGGCGCGGACGCGGATCTTCACCTCGTCCGCCTTGGCTTGTGGCGCCGGAATGTCGGCGAGCGTGAGAACCTCGGGGCCACCAACGTGTTCGACGATCCAGGCTTTCATTTTCGTTCTCCTCAGCTGCGGGGAAGGTTGGTCGAGAAAAGGTAGCGGTGGATCTTCCATGCGCCGTTTTCACGCCGGAACACGAACAGCTCGTTGTTGCCCTCGGTCATCTCGGCGCCTGTCGCGAGGATGCGCGTACGGCCTGTCGAGCTCGTGCGAGCCCAGGCCCAGTCGCCTGTCCGCTGGATCTCGTGAATCTCGAAGCGGATGCTGAGCTGGATGGTCTCGAAGACGTGCTGGTAGCCTGCGCGCACTGCGTCACGACCGGCCAGCGCGGAAGAGTGCTGGGGCATGAAGACGGGCTCGCTGCCGTACAGGCTGAGAATCGTCTCGAGGTCTTTGGCGTTGAGGGCGGTCTCGTATCTGTGGAGCACGTCACGAAGTGCCGCGTCCGCTCGTGCGTCGGGCTTTGCACTCGCCATTGCCCCCGACGTCAAGCAGGTGGCGGCGACTGCCATTCGAATGAGGTTCGGAGCGTTCATTGTGTCCTCCTCTGTGAGGAAGAGCGTAGCTTCTCGGATTTGACGTGGTAGACGGATTATTGGCAGGATGCCTTCCAAAAATGGAAGGACGCTCTGGACCTAAAGGCTACCGAGATGTTCATCGCCGTCGTTCGAGCGGGCAGCCTGTCGGCCGCGTCACTGAAGACGCGCGTGCCTCTGGCGACTCTCAGCCGCAACGTCCGCCAGCTGGAGGAAGAGCTCGGCGTCCAACTGCTCGAGCGAAGCGCGCGCGGCACGAAGCTCACGGACGCGGGCATGCTGCTGTACGAACACGCCAGCCGCGGCATCGACGCCCTGCACGACGGCGAGCTTGCGGTGACGAGCCACCAGACCGCCCTGAAGGGACGCTTGCGGCTGTCGATCCCGCCTTCGTTCGAGCCGTGGTGGGAGCTCGTCGCCGCGTTTCAGCGAGGGCATCCCGACATCCAGGTGGTCGTCTACACGACCGAGCGCGCCGTCGACCTGAGCATCGAGGGCATCGATGTCGCGTTGCGAATCGGCCCCGTCGTCCACGAGAGCCTGGTGGCGAAGCGCCTCTTGCGGTACCGCCACGTACTGGTCGCAAGCCTCGCGCTTCTCGAACGATTCGGGACACCGTCGAGCCCCGATGCATTGCTCGCGCTTCCCGCTGCGATCTGGGTCCGCGACGCGAACACGCATCGGTCCTGGCGCCTCGGCGAGCGAGAGATCGAACCGACGGCCATCCTCGCGGTGAACGACTATCTCCATCTGCGCCATCGGGCGATCGCGGGAGACGCCGTCACCGAGCTTCCTCCGTTCCTCGCGACCGAGGCGCTCCGCGATGGGCGCCTCGTCGCGCTGCTGCCAGACCACCCGTTCCCCGAGCAGGAAGTGAGCTTGCTCTACCAGCGGCACCGGCATCCCTCGAGGGTCGTCCGTGCCTACCTGGACTACTGCCAGCGCGAGGTCGGGCGCTACCTCGCGGCCGCGAGCGTTTGACGCTGACCGGTCGTCGCCGCCGTCTCGATCGCGTCCAGCATCCGATGGCGCGTGACCGCGTCGTCGAACGTGGGGCAGAGATGCGTTCCCTCGCGATAGTCGCGGGCGAAACGCGCGTACGCCTGGGCGACGTTGGTGCCCGGGCCTTGCGGCGGCGCCCACCGGTACTGCTCCGGCACGGGCAGGACCTCGAGCGAGGACTGCGCGCCCTTGCCGCCGCGGACGGTCAGCTCGAAGATCTGGGCCTGGCCGCCGGCGGCGGTGAGCTGGAGATCGCCCTCGGTGCCGTTGATCTCCCAGAGCATGTTGGTGCCGCGCGAAATCCCGCCGCGATAGTGGATGGAGAACGCGGCCCCTCCCTCGAGCAGCCCGGTGACGCACACCTGATCGTCCGCGGCCATGGGCTTGCGTTCGCCCGTTCCCGCGATCGTGAAGGACTTCCGGCGCATGGTCATGGTGGCCGAGAGCTCTCGCACCTCGCCGAGGCAGTGACAAAGCGCCTCCGCCGCGTGGCCCAGCGCGATCGAGAGCATCGTCGCGCCGTTCTTCTTGTCGTTGAGGTAGGCGTTGTACCGCTCCACGGTCGGTCCCCAGCCCATTCCCGAACCGATCAAGGTCGTGGAGAGCACCTCGCCGACGTGGCCTTGCTGGATGAGGTCATGCACGTAAGCCACTGCCGGTGCCGAGCGGGCCTGCAGTCCCGCCACGGCGAGGACGCCCTCCTTTTTTGCCAGTGCGGCCAGGATCTCCGCCTCCTTCAAGCCGTTGCCGAGCGGCCATTCGCAGTACACGGCCTTGCCCGCGACGAGCGCCGCGGTCGCCAGCTCGAGGTGATGCGGCACTTTCACGGTGACGGCGACGACGTCCACGGCGCTGCTGTTCACGAGCTCCTGGTGATTGTCGAACGCGAGCGGCACCCCAAAGAGCTTGCCGGCGGCGTCGGCAGATTCGCGCCGGCTGGTGGACAGTGCCGTGATCTCGAAGTCATCCGAGAGCGACTTCAAGGCAGGAATGTGCGCCTGCGCCGCCCATCCGCGATCCGGATTGGCGCCGATGATGCCAACACGAATCCTCTTCATCTTCTGCTTCCTGGGCGCAGCTGCTGCAGCGCTCCGCCCCAGGCGACCACCTGGTCCAGCAGGGTTCCCAGGAACTTCTCGTGATGGGGCTGGGGCTTGAACGTCGTGAAGTTTTCGAAGTCGGCCATCATCGAGAGCAACACTTGCGCGCGCACCGTCGCGACGTGCACCTCGGCCAGGACGACCCGCAGATGCTCGACGGCTCTCGCGCCGCCCACGGCTCCGTAGCCGACGAAGCCCGCGGCCTTGTGATTCCATTCCGCGAAGAGGAAGTCGATGGCGTTCTTCAGCGCCGCCGGAATGCCGTGGTTGTACTCCGGCGAGACGAAGACGAATGCGTCCAGCGATGCAATCTTCGCGGCCCACCGCTTGGTGTGCGGCTGTTGATACTTGCCCATCGAGGGCGGGATCGGTTCGTCGAGCAACGGGAGCTCGAAGTCCTTGATGTCGACGAGCTCGTACTCGGCGTCGCTGCGCTTTCTCGCAATCTCCAGCACCCAGTTCGCGACGTCGAGTGATTTTCGATTCGGGCGCGTGCTCCCGGTGATGATTCCGACCTTGACCATGTCTAGTCCTCCGGCTGTCGCGGTGCTGCTCGAGCCCCGGCGGAAGTGCCCAGCTTCTTGAGCAGCTCGATGAGCGTCGCGCGCTCGGTCTTCGAGAGCCCGCTCGCCGCCAGATCCATCACCGCCTTGTGACCGGCGAAGATCCTGGCCGCCTGCTCTTCGCCCGCCGCCGTCAACCGGACGATGCGGGCCCTTCTATCGGTCGGGTGGGCTTCGCGCGTGACCAGGCCGCGCGACTCGAGTCGATCCACGGCCGTGGTGATCGCTCCGCTGGTGAGCTCGACTCGACGACCAATCTCATTGACGGGCTGTGGCCCTTTGTGGAGAAGCATCTCCATGACCGCGAAGTCAGAGAGGCCCACCTCGGAGGACTCGATGCTGCGGGTCGCCAGGCGCTCCAGGGTCCGATGCGCCTTCATCATCACCAGCCACAGGTGCGTGCCCGAGGCGTCGGCCGGCTGCTTTCTAGGCGCTGTGCGCTTCATCCTGCAGATATCTTAATATCAAGAGGCTTGACGTCAAGGTATATCTTGGGGCTCAGGCAGCAAATTGGCAGCAACGGTGCCTGGTCGGAGCGGCACCACCGGCGCCGGCGCGCGCTCTCTCGGATGGTCCCGGGCCGCGATCTCCGGGCGCTCGTCGACAGAAAATGACTTCCTGTCGGATCCGCCGGGCGCCCGCGCCTCCGACTCTCAATACTTCCGCGTCAACAAGGAGGCTCACGATGATGAAGCTCAATCTCTCGATGGCCGCAGCGCTGGCGCTCACGGCAGTGGCAGCGGGCGCCGCGCGCGCGCAACAAGTCCAGACCGGCTCCGGCTCCGGCGAGTCCTGCGTCCAGTTCAATGCAGCCGAGGAAGGAAGCCCTGATAGCATCGACTACGCGAACCGGGCGACCAGCACCCGTTCAGCGACGAACGATGAGATCTATGCGGGCGAGAAAGAAGACCCTGATAGCGTGGATTACGCGAAACGACAGGAGAGCAACGGTGGAGACGGGAACGCGCGCGCATTGTTCGCCTGTGGCGCGCAAACCGCTCCCGACGACGGTCCCCGCGGCTGACAGCGTCGCTCGGCCTCTCCCGACGCTCAGAGCCGTTACGCAACCTTCAAGATCCGGTCGTTGTCAGGGATCCGATCGCTCGAGTCGGGTTGGTCTTCACCTGGAACCACCAAACCCGTGGAGCCCGCAGTAGACACGACTCGGGCAGGAACCCCAGCGACGACAACGTGGCGAGGAACGTCGCGGTTGACGACCGCGTTTGCCCCGACCGCCGAGTCGGTTCCGACAGAGATCGGCCCGAACAGCTTCGCGCCGGGACCGACATAGACGCGATCTCCTAACCAAGGTACGCCGCGTCGATCTCCTCGTCCGCCGATGCCGATCGTGACGCCTTGCGAAAGATTGCAGTCCAAGCCGACGCGTGCGTCTGAATGGATGACGACTCCGAACGTGTGGCGCATGTGGAGGCCGCCGCCAATTGCCGCGCTCACGGGTATCTCGACGCCGCCGACCGCTTGCAGCACGGCGTGCACAGGGGCGTGCATCAGCCTGACTGCGCGGCGGAGGGGCGTTGGAAGCGACGAAATGGCGCGACCGACGCGATAACTCAAGATGACCCAGGAGGAGATCTCGACGACTAGATCCGCAGGGCGCGCTCCCATCCGAAGTGCCCGCCGAAGGTCGCGCCGAAGATCTACCAATAGGCCCATACGGAGTTCCGCTTTGCTGACTGCCGATCTATTTGGCGATTGAATGCTTGCATTGCAAGTATGGAATCAGCCGCTCGCGAGCAAGCAAGCGCTCGCTGGGGGAAGGCTCTCAGGGCCAAGCGCGCTTTCCGCCGCGGCGCGCGCGATCCCGGATCAGTAGAGCCGCTCCGACCAGTTCGCCGACGAGGTACACCTTGCTCGATGCTTCGGACGCGAATGCGCGCAGCAACGAGGGAATCGAGACTGTCGCGAACGACGGGACGGCGAGCGGCCAGAAGAGCCAGGTGCGCCAGGCGCCATGGCCGAACAATGCATAATCGGTCACGAGGTCCAGCAGCAAATGCGTCGCCGCGCCATAGGCGAGCGCACGCATCCGTGCCGCTGGCACCAGCGCGGCAGCAAGCGCGAGCAGTCCCGCGAAGAAGACGCTGTGGCCGAAGAGACGCGCACTCGCGAACAGACCCCCGTTTGCATCGACGGCGCCGGATGAAAGGCGCGCAACGATCCAGATCGGCTTGTCGATCAGGTCTGGCAGCAGGCATCCCAGCGCGACCCAGCGCCAGGGCAAGCTCGCGCGTACGCGGCCGGGAATGAGGTGGGTGCCGATCCCGACGTGCGCGAACGGAAACAAGTCGAAGTTCCTCCGGCTGGAATGAGAGTGCGAGGCCCGCCACGGAGCGACAAGAGAGGAAACTCGACTCTGTCGTCTCGATGGCCCGCAACTCATTCTCACCGAGTGGTTGACGAGGCCTCTCTGGTGGTTACGTTGCTGTCGCTGGAGGTCGTGGCTCGGTCGATGACCTCCCCCGCGCCGACAGAGGCGCCTGTTCAGCGGGGAGGATTCAGATGTCCATCATTCGGTACGATCCGCTTCGTGAAGCGATGCAGCAGATGCGGCACCAGCTGTTCCACCACCAGCAGTTCGAGCAGCCCTTCGAAGAGACCGAGAACACAGGCGGCGCCTGGTCGCCGCTCGTCGACGTCTTCGAGAACAGCGAGGGCATCACGCTGAAGGTCGAGTTGCCGGAGGTCGATGCCAACGATGTCGACATCCAGCTCGAGGGCAACGCGCTGACCATGCGCGGCGAGCGCAAGCTCGAGAACGTCGACCAGCGAGAGGGGTATCACCGCATCGAGCGGTCCTACGGCAGCTTCGCCAGGAGATTTACGCTCCCTTCGACGGTGGAGACGGGGAACGTGACGGCGCAGAGCCGTGACGGCGTGCTGCGTATCTTCCTTCCCAAGAAGGCCGAGACGAAGCCGCGTCAGATCAAAGTGCAGGCCGAGTCGAATCTCGGCGCGCAGGGGAAGCAGAAGCAGTAAGCCTGCGACAGAAGGTCAGGAGAGCGGGGCCCGTGCGGCCCCGCTCGTTTTTCGCTTCCCCCGCTTATGCCTTCCACCCGATCTCGGATCGGAACGCGTCCCAGGCCTTCTCCAGCCCGACCCTCAGGTCCGCTACGCCTTCCGTGCCCGCGGTTCGCAGCAGCTCGCTGCGGCGGCTCACTTCGGCATATCGAGCCTCGAAGTTCATCAGCTTCCTCCGGCGGGCCAATGCCGAGAAGGCCGGCGCCGGAGAGCGCATCGACAGGGCGAGCTTGTCGAGCCTGACCTTCCCTTCGCGGAGCAGCGCTTCGTTGGTTGTCATGTAAAGATCCATGCTCACATCCCTTGTTCCTCGGCAGCGCTTCTGCCCTTGGTCTTTTCCCCAACCATCGCTTCCGTGGTGAGCATCAGCGAAGCCACCGACGCCGCGTTCTGCAGCGCGAACCGCGCCACCTTCGTCGGGTCGATCACCCCGGCCTCGATCAGGTCTTCGTACTGGCCGGTCGCCGCATTGAACCCGAACGCGCCGGCGCCCTCGCGCACCTTGTTGACGACGATACTGCCCTCCCAGCCGCCGTTCTGCGCGATCTGCCGCATCGGATCCTCGAGCGCCTTCCGGACGACGTCCACGCCATACCTCTCTGCGGCCTCCAGCGCGAGCTCGTCGAGCGCGGGCAGGCAACGCAGATATGCGACGCCGCCTCCCGGCACGATCCCTTCCTCGACCGCCGCGCGCGTCGCATGCAGCGCGTCCTCGACGCGGGCCTTCTTCTCCTTCATCTCCGTCTCGGTGGCCGCGCCGACGTTGATGATCGCGACTCCGCCGGCCAGCTTGGCGAGCCTTTCCTGCACCTTCTCGCGGTCGTAATCCGAGCCCTCGGTCACGTCCGCGAGCTGCGCCCGGAGCTGCTTCACCCGCGCCTCGATGGCTGCCTTCGCCCCGGCGCCGTCGATGAGCGTGGTGTTGTCCTTGTCGACGACGACGCGCTTGGCGCTCCCCAGGTCCGCGAGCTGCACGTTCTCCAGCTTGATGCCCAGGTCCTCGGCGATCATCTTTCCGCCGGTGAGGGTGGCGATGTCCTCGAGCATGGCCTTGCGGCGGTCGCCGAAGCCCGGGGCCCGCACTGCGCAGACATTGAGCGAGCCGCGCAGCTTGTTGACGACCAGCGTGGCGAGCGCGTCCCCCTCCAACTCCTCGGCGATGATGAGCAGCGGCTTGCCCGCCTTCGCGACCTGCTCGAGCAGCGGCACGAGATCCTGCATCCCGGAGATCTTTTTCTCGTGGACGAGGACGAGGGCATTCTCGAACACCGTCTCCATCCGCTCCGCATCGGTGACGAAGTACGGCGAGAGATAGCCGCGGTCGAACTGCATGCCCTCGACGACCTCGAGCGTCGTCTCGAGGCCCTTCGCCTCCTCGACGGTGATGACGCCGTCCTTGCCGACCTTGGCCATCGCCTCAGCGATGATGTTGCCGATGGTCTTGTCGCCGTTGGCCGAGATGCTGCCGACCTGGGCAACGTCCATTTCGCCGCGCGTCGGCCTGGAGAGCTTCTTCAGCGCCTCGACGACGGCGGCCACGGCCTTGTCGATGCCGCGCTTGATCGCCATCGGATCGTTGCCCGCGGCGACCAGCTTGCTGCCTTCGCGGAAGATGGCCTGGGCGAGCAGGGTGGCGGTGGTCGTCCCGTCGCCGGCGATGTCGGAAGTGCGCGCGGCGACCTCCTTGACCATTTGCGCACCCATGTTTTCGAACCGATCGTGCAGCGCGATGGCCTTGGCCACCGTGACGCCATCCTTGGTGATGAGCGGAGCGCCGAACGATTGCTCGAGCACGATGTTGCGGCCTCGGGGCCCGAGCGTGACCTTGACCGCGTCGGCGAGCATGTTCACGCCCTTGAGGATCGCGTCGCGCGCGCGGACGTCGAAGAGGATTTGTTTGGCCATGAGAAGGAGCCGCCTTTCCCGGACGAGATGCTCGGCCGCCACTCGCTCCGGCGTGGGTGGGGCCGTCGATCGGGAAGGGGCCGCGAGAGAGCAGCGGACCGATTGAGACTATAACCGAATCGGCTGCGCGATGCTTGTGAATGTCGGCGACGCGCGATGCTATTCCCTGTTACACCTATGGTGCATGGGCGCGCGATACGAGCAGTACCGGTGGTGGCTCCTGGACGGGGATCTCGACATCGTCTCGGACGGCAAGATCGCGGGTGCGTCGCTGCCCGCCGCTCTCGCCGACCTGAGCCGGGAGATCGACCGGCTGGGCGACCGTGGACACCATCCGACCAACCAACCCTACAGGCTCATCGTCTACAAGGGCGCCGCCGTGGTCGCGGTGCGGCCCGCCACGCTCGGCATCTGCTGAAGTCTCAAGAGATCCATCGCCCCGCGTGAACAGGGCACGTCGCCAGCCACGGCTGCTGCTGGAGCGCGGCGCGATCGAGATCCACGCCGCACGTCTGGCAGCGTCCGTAGGCGTCGGTGTCGAACATCTTGATGGCGCGATCGATCTGATCGAGGAAGCTTCGCAACCGCAGCTCCGGATCCTGGCCCAGGACGAACGGCACCGGCAGCGAGGCGAGATCCACCTCTTTACCGGAGAGCACTGCCTCGAGCATGTCGGCCACGTCCTGGCCCTTGTGCAGCAGGGCGGATTTCCAGGCGGGATCGGCGATCATCGGGAGTCCTCGGGGCTGCGGACATCGTAGCGCTCCGCCGAGCCGTTCGCCCCTGCTTGGCACCAGCCGTGCAACGCGCACGCCAGTCTGCGCTCCGATCTGTTGCGTCCGACACTGCCCGCGTCCGTTCGGGATTGCCCCCAAGTCGCAGCGCCCGTTAGTAGACTCCGGTCGCGGCGAACCTCGTCGCGGGAGAGGTCGCATGACCGACGAAGCGACGACCTTGCGATTGGTCTTGCCCGTCCACCGGGAAAGCGAGCCAGCGCTGGCCGAAGCACGGCCCTGGAGCCAAGCGCTCCTCGACAAGCCTGCCGAAGACGATCACATCGTCCAGTTCTACGAGGACGAGGAGTGCCTTGTCGACGCGGTTGCGCGCTTCGCCGGCGCTGGATTGGCTGTGGAAGAGCCCGTCCTCATCGTCGCGACCGAGGAACATCGCGCCGCGTTCGCGCAGCGGCTGCAGCGCAACGGCTGCGACGTGGGGGCGGCCGTCGCCTCCGGCCAGCTCGCGCTCATCGACGCGCGCGCGACCCTCCTGAGCTTCATGGTGGGTGATGAGCCCGATTGGAATCGGTTCCGCGGGGCCATCGGCCCCTTGCTGGACAAGTGCCGCGCAGGCCGGACCAGCTCGCGCGTCCGCGTCTTTGGCGAGATGGTCGACTTGCTCTGGCGCGGGGGCAACCGACCCGCCGCCGTTCGCCTCGAGGAGCTGTGGAACCAGCTGGCCAGGCGCCAGTCGTTCACGCTCTTGTGCGCCTACGCGATGGGCAACTTCTACATGCCCGGCGACGGCGAGCTGTTCGACAAAGTGTGCGGCCGCCACTCCCACGTCCTGCCCGGCACCGCGGCCTCGGCCTTGGCGCTGCACAACGAGCTCGAGCAACGCAAGCAGTTGGAGGCGGCGCTGCGCGCGACGCTCCGCCGGCGAATGGTCGACGCCGGCGCGATGGAGGAGAAGAACGCGCAGGAAGCGGCGCGCTTCCGCCTCCTGGTGGAGAGCGTCGAGGACTACGCCATCTTCATGCTCGACGAGCAGGGCCGCGTCGCTTCCTGGAACATCGGCGCCGAGCGCATCAAGGGCTACCGAGCCGAGGAGATCATCGGAGAGCACTTCTCGCGCTTCTATCCCGAGGAGGACGTGCGCTCCGGCAAGTGCGAGATGGAGCTGGCGACTGCGGCGCGCGAAGGACGCTTCGAGGACGAGGGCTGGCGCGTGCGCAAGGACGGCTCGACGTTCTGGGCCAACGTGGTGATCAGCCGCATGCTCGACCGCGACGGCAAGCTGCTGGGCTTCGCCAAGGTGACCCGCGACCTCACCCATCGCCGCGCTCTCGAGGAAGAGCGCATTGCCCGCGCCTCGCTCGAGCGGGCGCTGGGAGAGCAGAAGCGGATCGAGGAGCTGCGCGAGCAGCTGATCGGCGTGGTGGGCCACGATCTGCGCACGCCGCTCGCCGCCATCGTCATGGGCGCCTCGCTGATGCTCAAGCGCGGCATGATGGTGGACGCGGATGTCAAGGTGGCGGCGCGCATCGCTCGCAGCGCGGACCGGATGACGAGGATCATCTCCGAGCTGCTCGACTTCACCCGGGTGCGGCTGGGCGGCGGAATGAGCATCGAGCCAAGACCGGTAGACCTGGCCGACCTGTGCGCGGACGTGATCGCCGAGGTGGAGGCCGGACATCCGGACCGCTCGGTGGCGTTCGACACTGACGCGGACACTCGAGGCATGTGGGACAGAGAGCGGCTCGCGCAGGTGGTCTCCAACCTGATCGGCAACGCCATCCAGCACGGGAAGCCAGATGGCGCCATCCAGGTGCGCCTGCGCGGCGAGGGCGACAGCGTCCGCCTGGAGGTGCAGAACGAAGGCGCAGCCATTCCGGTCGACCTGCTGCCCTCGATCTTCGATCCCTTCCGGCGAAACCCGCGCGCCGGGCAGAAGTCGGAGGGACTGGGCCTCGGGCTCTACATCTGCCGCGAGCTGGTCCGCGCCCATGGCGGCGAGATCGCCGTCCAGTCCACTGAGGAGGCGGGCACCACGTTCACAGTGCGGTTGCCTCGCAAGCGGCCGCCGCCGCTCGAACTGCGCTGAGGGACTTTTCACCGCGCTGCGAGGGCGACGAGCATCAGCGCGGCGAGACGGCGATCCCCCACGGCAACTTCCCCGCCGCGACGCGCTTGAGCACGCGTCCGCTCTCGATATCGATCACCGAGACGTCGTTGGAGGGCCCGTTGGCGCTGTAGAGCTTGTGTCCTTCCGGGCTGAGGCCGAGTCCCCACGGCCGCGCGCCGATCCTCTCGAACGTGCGCAAGACACGCGCCGTCGCCACATCGATCAACGCCACCGATCCGCCGCGGCCCGTCGAGACGAAGAGGCGCGAGCCATCTCGCGTCATGGCGAGGCCCATCGGTTTTGTGCCCGCCCCTCCGATGTGCACGCGGCCAGCGCGGATGTGCCTGCGCGCGTCGATGATGTCGACGGCCGCGCCCTGCTCGGCGCTGACGAAGGCGCGCGAGCCGTCGGGCGTGAAGACGACCGCGCGCGGTCTTGCGGCCGTCTTCGTCCGAGCAAGGAGCTTCCAGGAAATCGCGTCGACGACGTCGACTTCGCCGTCTTCCTCGCTGGTGACGTAGACGAGTGTGCCGTCCGGGCTCACGGTGACGCCTTCAGGCTGCGCGCCGACCTTGACCGTGGCGAGAATGCGCGCTGTCGCGATCTCGACGACGCTCAGCGCCGAGGCGTCTTCGTTGGAGACGAAGATCAGCTTGCCGTCCCTGCTCAGATCGAAGCTCTCCGGATCGGGCCCGCCAGGGAGCCGGGTCACGGCATTTCCGCGGGTAAGGTCGACCACCGCGATTCCGTCCTGCGCCCGGTCGGGCGGTGGCAGGTCCTCGTCGCGCATCCCCGGCCCCGCGCGCGGGGAGCCGCTCACCGCGACATAGAGCCGTCCGTCGGGCCCGAGCTTGAGCCCGCGCGGACGCTTGCCCACCGCGATGCGCGCGACAGGCTCGTCGTTCTCGAGCACGGCGACGTCGTCAGACGCCTCGTTGCTCACGTAGACGCGGTAGCTGTCGACGGCCAGGAGCAACATCAGCGCGGCGATCATCGAGGGTCCTTTCTCATTTCAAACGGGCGGACGCAATCCGAGGCGACACCGCCGTCTCGTTCACTCACCCGAGGTGCACCGATGGCGCGCGGCGACTTGACTTCGCGCATGGAAGGGCATTTTGGACGCCCAGGATCGCGCGACCCGCATGAAGGGGAGGGTCGTTTCGGATGTCCGAGCGACAATTCCCAGTCTTCGATCATCTCTGCAGCTGACTCTTCAGCGGCGGCGCCGCGCGCTCGTTGCAAGGAGATCCAGCCATGAACAAGATCCGAATTTCCCGATCGTTGCGGTGGTCGATAGCGCTGCTGGTCCTCGGCGTCTGCGCTCTCTGGCTGCGCCCATCGCGCCTGCTCGCGGCACCGCCGCCGAACCTCAACTGGCCCAACTACGGAAACGACCTGGCCAACACGCGCTTCCAGGACGTGGACCAGATCAACACGAAGAACGCCCACAGTCTCAAGCCTGCCTGGGTCTTCCACACCCGCGTGCTGGATCCGAAGGCGGAATTGCAAGCCTCGCCCATCGTCATCGACGGCACCATGTTCGTCACCGACGGACACGACGACGTCTTCGCGCTCGACGCCGCCAAGGGACACCAGAAGTGGGCCTACAAGCCGCTTTCGACGGGAGACATGCCGCCTCTCGATCAGCTGACGGTCTGCTGCGGCCGCAACAACAAAGGCGTCGCCTTCGGAGAGGGCAAGGTCTTCTACGGGCGGCTGGACGATGTCGTGGTCGCCTTGAACGCGAACACGGGCAAGGTGGTCTGGAAGAAGACACTGGCCAATTACAAGGATAGCTACGCAATCAACAACGCTGCTCAGTTCGTGTCCGACGCGCTCGGGCCTGGCAAGTCGCTGGTGATCATCAGCGTGTCCGGAGGCGAGTACGAGATCCGCGGCCGGGTTTTCGCTCTGCGGGCAAGCGACGGCGAGGTGATGTGGCAGTTCGCCACCACCGATCCGGCGAGCTACGGCTTTCCCGCAACCGAGCAGTACAAGAAAGGCGGCGCGGCTGTCTGGAATCCGCCCGCCATCGACACGGTCCTGGGGCTGATCTACGTCGTCACCGGCAATGCCGCTCCCGACATCCTCGGCGAGGACAGGCCCGGCGACAATCTGTTCGCCACCTCGGTCGTCGCTCTCTCCTTGAAGACGGGCGAGCCGAAGTGGCATTTCCAGGCGGTGCACCACGACATCTGGGACTACGACAGCGCGCAGCCTCCGGTCCTCTTCCCGGTGGGAACGCAGGCCGCGCTGGGCCACTGCAGCAAGAACGGCCAGTACTACATCCTCGAGAGGAGCACGGGGGCGGCGATCTTCAAAGTGACGGAGCTGCCTGCGCCTGCGGACACGACCGGCTTCCAGCATGCCGCGGCGACGCAGCCGTACTCTGCCGTCGAGCCACTCACGCCATTGACGTTCGTCCGCCCCAACGACACAGGATTCCCGGCGATGCCGCAGTACACGCCTCCGGGTATCAAGGATGCCAACGGGAAACCCATCGAGTTCGCCATGGTGCCCGGTGACGACGGCGGATGCGAGTGGAACCCCGCGGGCTACAGCCCGCGCACGAAATTCATCTACTACGGTACGCGCTACGAGCCGGACACCTTCAAGACCTTCGAGGGGAACAGGACCCCACTGCCCAACGGACTCCACCTCGGCTCGACCTTCACCAACCGCGTCCCGGGCTCGCATCCCTTCGGCATCTTCGGCGCGACCGACACCACGACCGGCAAGGTCGTCTGGAAGATGGAAGTGCCCATCCCGGCGAAGTCGGGCGTGGCGATCGGCGGAGACGTGCTCTTCTTCGCCGAGGGCCAAGGCAAGTTCCATGCAGTCGACGCCGCGAACGGGACGGTGCTCTACACCTTCGATCCCAGGAGCAGCCACATCCACAACGTAGGCGGCGGCCAGGCTTCTCCTTCCGTTTACGTCGCGAATGGACGCGAGTTCGTCGCCTATATGTTCGGCGGCAACGTGCCCGACCGGAACAACTTCGCGAACCTCGACGGCGAGAACCCCGACGCGGGCAAGCTCGGCGATGCCCTCATCGCCTTCGCGATCCCGGTCAAGGGCGAGGGAGAGGCGGAGGATGAGGGCGAGTAGCGCCGTCCTCGTCTCCCTGGTGGTCGGCTCAGCCGCGGCCAGCGCGGCTGAGGCCGACCCGGAGGAACAAGTCCTCGAGCCAGTCGTGATCACGGCGACGCGCGAGCCCCGGCCGCCCAGTGACGTGCCCGCAGCGGTCACCGTCGTCGGTCGCAAGGAGATCGGGCAATCGCCCGCGAAGTCCTTGGATGAGCTGCTCCGCTCGGTCCCCTCCTTCGGGTTGTTCCGCAGGAGCAGCAGCCTGGTTGCCGATCCCACGTCACAAGGGGTCAACCTGCGCGGAATCGGACCCTCCGGCGTCTCGCGCGGGCTGGTGCTGGCCGACGGCGTGCCGGTGAACGACCCGTTCGGCGGCTGGGTCTACTGGAGCTCGCTCCCGCGGCTCGGCATCGAACAGATCGAGATCGTCCCCGGCGGCGCCTCCGCGCTCTACGGCAGCTCGGCGCTAGGAGGCGTGGTCCAGATCGTCTCGCGCCCGATCAATGATGCGCTCGAGGCGCAGGCCGATGCCGGCGCGCCGGGGACCGGCTCTTTCGCGGCCCTGGCGGCGCATCGCTGGGGAGCGGTCGCGGGAGCGCTGGAAGGCGAGGCGTTGTCGACCGACGGCTACTTCGTCGTGCCCGACTCGATGCGCGGGCCGATCGATCGCCACGCCTCCTCGTACCATGGCACCGCCGCCGCGCGCTTCGAGGCGGCGCCCCTGCCCTGGCTCACGCTCTCCGCCCGCGGCGGCTTCTTCGCCGAGCGCCAGAATGGAGGCACCCAGTTCACCACCGGATCGGTGAACCAGGGCGACCTCGCCCTGGGCGCGGCGATGCGAACCGACGAGCTGGGCTCTTTGGACCTGCGGCTCTTCGGACAAGCGCAGCGGTTCGAGCAGGAGCGCACGCGGATCCTGCCCGATGCCACGACGCGCGCCAGCGAAGTCCTCGCCGCCAGGCAAGGCGTACCCACGCAGGACCAGGGGCTCAGTCTCTCCTGGGCGAGCCGCGGGCTCTTCGCGCTGGGAACCCATCGCCTGCTGGCCGGCGCGGACCTGCGCCAGATCATGGGTCGCTCCAACGAGGACCTCTTCCCCGCGGCGGTGTCCGCCACCTCGGTGGTCCGACGCGAGGCGGGCGGGACACAACGACAGGCGGGCCTCTTCGCGCAGGATGTCTACGACTTGTCGGAGGCCGTGCAGCTCTCGGCCACCGTTCGGTTCGACTTCTGGCGCAACCTCGACGCCGACCGCTTCGAACGCCAGAACGGTGGCGCGACCACCGAAACGCGCTTCGCCGATCGGACCGCGCGACAGCTGAGCCCGAGGGCGGGTCTGCGCGTGCGCCCGAACCGCTGGCTTACCTTGCGCGCCTCGGCCTACCAGGCGTTCCGCGCGCCGACGCTGAATGAGCTGTACCGGCCCTTCCAGGTCGGCACCGTGCGCACGGAGGCCAACGAGAACCTGGGGCCGGAGACGCTGCGCGGCGCCGAGGCGGGAATCGAAGTCGGCTTCCCCCGCGAGTGGAGCGTGCGAGCCACAGGTTTCTGGAATCTGCTCGACAACCCGGTGACGAACGTGACTCTCGCCCCGAACAGCCAGCAGCGGCAGAACCTGGGACAGGCGCGCATCCGCGGCGCCGACTTCGACGCGCGCTGGCGCTTCGGTCCCTCCTGGGTAGCCGGCGCCGGCGCCACTTTCGTCGACGCGCGCGTCAGCGACGCAGGCGCGCAGACGCAGCTGGTCGGCAAGCAGCTCCCGCAGGACCCGCGCTTTCGCGCCGCTCTTTCCCTCGCCTTCGACGACCGGCGGATCCTCACCGCCCAGGGTCAGCTCCGCTTCCAGAGCCGGCAGTTCGAGGACGACCAGAACCTCCTGCCGCTGGCGAGCTTCGTCGTGGTGGACCTGTTGCTCAGCCGGCGCCTGAGCGACCGCGTCGAGATCGTGCTCGCGGCGGAGAACCTGTTCGACCGCAGATATCTCGTCGGACGGCAGGGTGGAATCGACACTCTCGGGCAGCCGCTCTTCGTCCACGGAGGTGTCCGGGTGCAGCTCGAGTAATCAGAGGCGGTAGCTCAAGCTCGCGCGCACCTGGAAGGGGCGGCCCGGAGTGCGAAACGGCTCGACGGGTTCGCCCGGCAGCTTCGGATTGCGGGCAAAGGTCCCGAAGGTGTTGTAGCGGGCGTCGAGGATGTTGGTGAGCTGGAGCGAGGCGCTCAGCCCGCCGGCGGTCGCGCGGGCGCCGGCGTCGAGGGAGAAGTATCCATCGAGTTCGGGAGCGACGTTCTCTTCGTCGCCACGGAGACGCTGAGACCCGACGTAGAGTCCCGAGAGCGACAGCCAGAGCCAGCTGCTCGGCCGCAGCTCGATCCCGGCATTCGCGCGGTGGCGCGGAACGAGCGGGAACCGGTTGCCGGCGGACACGTGCTCCAGGCAGGAGGACGCGCTGCAGTCGGAGGTCTGCCGCGGCGTCGCCAGCACGAGGTCGGTTTCGAAGCTGGCTTCCGTCAGCGCATAGTTGGCGAAGATCTCCAGCGCCGGTTCGAGCGCCGCGCGCAGGGCGAGCTCGAGACCCTGGCGCCTCGTCTGCCCGACGTTCTGGAAGTACACGCCGATCGTGCCCGTGGGCGAGACGGAGAAGATGTCGTCGAACACGTCGGTACGGAAGACGCTGAGCCGCGCCTCCAGCCAGCGGACCGGCCGGGTCCGCGCGCCGACTTCGTAGTTGATTGTCCTCACCGGCTTCAATGCGGGATCGGGCGCCGTTCCTGCCTGCAGGCCCGGGCAGATCGCGGCCGGGCTTGCGCAGGTGAGCTCGAACAGGGCCGGCGCGCGGAATCCCTGGGCGACCGAGAGATAGACGCCGTGCTTGGGCGAAACATTGTAATTCAGCCCGAAGAGCGCGTCGAAGCGCCGGAAGACCTCCGCGCCGGAGGAGTTCTCGCGCCCGGACGACGGCGGGCTGTCGTCGGTGATGCCGTGGCGGATGAAATCCCAGCGGCTCGCCGCAGAGAGCAACAGCTCGTCGCCTTCGTGCAGCGCGCCGGCCGCGATCTGCAGGGTATCCTGGAGATAGGCGGCGAAGGTGTTCTGCCGGTCGCGGACCTTGCTATTGACCTCGCGCAGGGGACAAGCCTGGCTCGGGTCGAGGGCGTTGGCGATGGCCTGGCGCAAGCAGTCGGTCAGTGTTCGATCGTTCTTCTCCGTGAACACGGTCGCGTCCACCGCCGCATGGGCGTAGTCGAGGCCCGCGACGAGAAGATTCGGACGCTGGAAGAACCTGTTGTCTGAACTCAACTGGAGCGCACCGCCCGCGACCATCGTCCGGGCCTGCAGGCGGCTGTTGTCCGCGAGCATGCTCACGTTGAACTGCTCGATGCTCAGGTGCCGGGCGAAGCCGTTTGCCGAGAGTGTGAAGCCCCGCCCCAGGTCCTGGCGAAGATTGAGGGTGACGAAATTGAGAAATGGCTCGAAGAAATCTCCTGGTGTGAAGTTGCCGCTCCGGTCGGCGAGCAGGTCCGCGGGAGGGAGCGATCCCGGCTGATGGATCTTGTTCTGCACATACTGGTACGAGAGCGTGAGATCGGTGCCCGAGCGGACATAGCCCACCTTGCCGAAAGCCCGGGACAGTCGCGCCTGCGAAGCGTCGCGCCAGCCGTCTTCGCGCGTCTCGTTCGCGGAGAAGTAGAAATCGAAGGGGGCCGCCGCGCCGGAGAACTGCAGGCGGTAGTCCTGTTGGCCATACGTCCCGAGGCCGACCCGAGCACTGGCCGCGGGGTCGCTCTTGCCACGCCGCGTGACCAGGTTGAGGACGCCAGCAAGCGTGTTCCTCCCGAAGACGACCGACGGACCGCGAATCACCTCGACCCGGTCCAGGTCGTCGATGGGAAGCAGATCGAAGTTCAGCTCCTCGGCTGTCGCCTCGTTGATTCGCACGCCATCGAGAAAGACGCTCACTCCTTGCGGGACGCCGGTCACCGAGGTGGCGGTGAATCCGCGCAGGGTGAGATCGGGCTGGTAGGAGTTCCCTTGTTCATCCAGGAGCGTGAGCCCACCCTGGTGCCGCAGCGATTCGGGCAGCGTCGGCGCGCTCTGCATTGCATCGCCGGCGATGACCTCCACGCTGGCGGGGATCCACGAAGGCGGCAGCGGCTCGCGCAGCCGCGCGGGGGAGACGATGATCATCTCTGGAGCCTCGAGGACCGGAGTGTTCTGCGCAGGGTTCGCGGGCGCCTCTGCCGCGCTGGGATCGCCCTGCTCAGCCCAGAGGCGGAGCGGGATTGCCGACAGGATCAGAGCCGGCGCGAGCGAGAGCGGTGTCGCCCCCCGGGACACGCCAGCAATCTAGCACCAGCCTGCAGTCGCTCGGCAACGTCCCGGCTCATCTCGCGCGCTGCAGGGCGCCGATACCGCTGAACGCATTCAGCGCGGCGTCAGCAAGACTGTCGTGGAGCCCATCTCCGTTCGTCGCGCGAGGATCTGCCCGCGCGCGTTGATGGCAAACGCCGAGTGAAGCCGCGCTGGAGGATTGAGGGCGCCAACCAGATCGATCAGTTGCCCGTCTTTCCACAAGATGGCGGTTGCAGCGGCGCCCTCGGAAATCGCGATGGCGACCGCGCCGACGGCGTCGCCCGACGCATTGACCGCCCGGAGCCAGCTCTCGAGCCCACCGCCCACCTGCGCTCCCAGGGTCGGCCAAGGTCGCGTGGCGATCTCGCTGTCGAGGTCCGTCAACTGGCCGGCTGTCCACACCCCTGCGTGCCACCAGTGCATTCCCGGAACGGACCCCACCACGTGTCCCCGCGCGCTCATCGCCGAGGGATGGAGCGAGTCAGGGAGTGCGCCGAGGTCGACTGCCTCGGTCTCCGTCAGGATCATCTCGTCGCAGCCCGACGGCGGTGTCAGCCGGTCGCAGGCGACAACTCCAATCTTGCCGTTGTCGTCGATGGCCATCGCGACGCTCTCGGACTTGCCGGTCCTGGCGCCGAGATCGGAAACGCGCCCATCCTTCCACATCACGGCATGAGTTTCCGCGGAGGGGGTCATCGACCCGCCGACGACGACGCCCGTCGCATTCATGGCGTTCACGAAGTCTACGGCGCCGAGCTTTTCTAGCTCGACGAAGCTATCGGAAGCGGCGATGAATGCACCTTCTATTCCCTGATCATTCATGAGCGTCCCTGCGACGCGACCCGCTGCAGTCGCCGCAGCCCAGGCCCGAGTTCCCACTGGGACCTGAAACCGGTGCAGTGTGCCGTCCCAGAGGAACAGCTCCCATTTCAAGCTGCTGCACAACGGTGGGCTGTCGCAGATCCTGCCCGCCACGGCGCCCGCATCGTCGAGGGCCTGGGCGTCGGTCACGGTGTCAGGCCCGCCGAGCTGGGATAGATCGGTGACGTCGTAGGCGATGCCGTCAGGCGGGTAGGGCGCAGGCGCAAAGTTCGCCGTCACGATTTGTCGATCGTCGATCTGAATCGAACAAGCCTTCCAGGGCGCCAAGCCCGCGCAACCCTCACCCCAGGAGTAGAGAAGCCATCCCAGGACAGCGTCGCCGGTCAGCGTTGCCGTCGACCCTTTATCGAGATGCACCTCACAGTGCGCGGAGCAAGTCACCTTCGTCGCGGCCGCCGCGGAAATCCCGGAGACATGGACACTCCCTTGCCCCGCGGAAACGTCCACGACGAGCACCGCGGTCGGCGCGGGCACAGATGGTCCGCTCGGCGACGGCGTCGATCCGGGCTGCGCAGGGTCTTTTGCCCCCGTCTTGCCACACCCGAACAAGAGCGCAGCCACTGCGAACGCGCGCGCTTTCGACGCGCGACTCATTCGATGACCGCTGGTCATTCCCCCGCCCCCGTGAGGACGATGGCTACGGCGAGCTCGAGAAGCAAGCGTGCGCTTGTCAGTAGAGGGGCGAAAGGAGGTGTCAGCCGCGGGGCGTGGAATTGCGGTGCTTCTCGAGCGCAGCCTCTTCTTCGGCAAGCCGCAGGTCGCTGTTGACCATCATCTGGATCAACTCGACGAATGACACAAGCGGCTTCCAGCCCAGCTTCGTTCGAGCCTTGCTCGCGTCGCCGCGCAGATGATCGACCTCGGCCGGACGCAGGTAGCGCGGGTCGGTCTTGATGAAGTCTCGATAGTCGAGGCCCGCGTGGCTGAAAGCGATCTCGCAGAGATCTCGCACGCTATGGCTCTCTCCCGTCGCGACGACGAAGTCCTCCGCAACCGGCTGCTGCAGGGCGAGCCACATCGCCTCGACGTAGTCCTTCGCGAATCCCCAGTCGCGCCGCGCCTCCAGGTTGCCGAGGTACAGCTCCTGCTGCAATCCGAACTTGATCCGCCCGACCGCGCGAGTCACCTTCCGGCTCACGAACGTCTCTCCCCTGCGCGGCGATTCGTGATTGAAGAGCAAGCCGTTCACGGTATGGAAACCGTAGGCCTCGCGATAATTCACCGCGGTCCAGTAAGCGAAGACCTTCGCGCAGGCGTAGGGGCTGCGCGGATGGAATTGCGTCTGCTCGTTCTGCGGCGGCGGGGAGGACCCGAACATCTCGGACGAGCTGGCCTGGTAGAAGCGCGTCTTCTTCAGGCCACTCTCCCGCAGGGCCTCGAGCAGCCGGATGCTTCCCAGCGCGGTGACCTCGGCCGTGTATTCGGGCACGTCGAAGCTCACCCGGACGTGGCTCTGCGCGCCGAGGTTGTAGATCTCGTCGGGCTGGATCATCCGCAAGAGCGTATTGAGCGAGCTGGCGTCGTTGAGATCGCCGTAGTGCAGCTTGAGACGCGCTCCCGGCGTGTGCGGGTCCTGGTAGAGGTGGTCGATGCGGTTGGTGTTGAAGGAGGACGAGCGGCGGATCACGCCGTGCACCTCGTAATCCTTCTCGAGGAGAAGCTCGGCGAGGTAGCTGCCGTCCTGCCCGGTGATTCCGGTGATGAGCGCCCTCTTCATCTCTTCTCCGATCGTTGCACGCGCGCGTCGCGATACCAGGCGATCGTTTCGGCGAGGCCTTGCTCGAAGCCGATCTTCGCCTCGAATCCGAATCGCTCCTTCGCCTTGCGGGTGTCGAGCTTGCGGCGCGGCTGTCCGTTGGGCCGCGAGGTATCCCAGCGGACCGCACCTTTGAACCCGGAAAGCCGGGCGATGAGCTCGGTGAGCTGCTTGATGGTGATCTCGAATCCCGCGCCCAGGTTCACCGGATCGGAGGAATCGTATCGCTCCGCGGCGAGCAGGATTCCCTCGGCGGCATCGCGGACGTGCATGAACTCGCGGGAGGGCGAGCCGTCGCCCCAGGCGACGATCTCACGCTCACCTTGCTGCGCCGCTTCCAGACATTTGCGGATCAGGGCGGGAATGACGTGCGACGATTCCAGATCGAAGTTGTCGCGCGGGCCGTAGAGATTCACCGGAAAGAGCACGATCGAGTTGAATCCATACTGCTGGCGATAAGCCTGGCTCTGGACCAGCAGCATCTTCTTCGCCAGGCCATAAGGAGCATTGGTTTCTTCCGGATATCCGTTCCAGAGATCTTCTTCCCTGAAGGGTATCGGAGCAAACTTCGGATAGGCGCAGATGGTCGCGGTGGCAACCAGCTTCTTCAGGCCCGCGCGGCGGCCCACCTCCATCAGCTGCGCTCCCATCATCAGATTCTCGTAGAAGAAGCGGCCGGGATTTTTCTGGTTGGCTCCGATTCCTCCCACCCGCGCGGCGAGGTGGATGAGCAGCGTGGGTCGCGCGTCGCGGTAGAGCTTCTCGACCGCCGGCATCTGGACGAGGTCGTACTCGCTCGAGCGCGGGCAGACGATCTCGCTGCAGCCGCGCTGCCGCAAGCTTTCCACGATGTGGCTGCCGAGAAATCCGTGGCCGCCGGTGACGACGACGCGTTCCCTGGCCCACTCGATCGGCATCTAGCGACCTCCTCCACTTGGAAGAATAGCTCAAGACTGCCACGGCCTCGTGCTTCCGATCTGCCGGCAGGAGTAGCGCGGACGCGACGGCGGTTGTCGCCTGCGCGACAGGGCGGCCGCGCCGACCGAGGCAGCCGCCCTTTTTCTTGTGCCTGGCGCTGGCACGTTCTCTGCTCTCTCTTGCCGCGGGGAAAGGGAGAGCAAGCATGTCGAAGTCACTCTGTCTCGCAGTCCTTCTCTGCGCAGGCGCCGCGGGCGCCGGCTCGACGGTGATCGAGGCGCCGGCCATGGTGATCACCTCCTTCAAGACTCCGCGGCCCGACTGCCAGCCGGCCAAGCCGATCGCGCCCGACGAGGCCATCGCTTTCGGACTCACAGGCACCGTGCGCGTCGAGTACGTCGTCTATCCGGACGGGCACGTGGGCGACATCAGCCTGGCCAGGTCGACGGCGCACCCGGCGCTGGGCGATGCGGTCAAGCGCTGGCTCGGCGGCTGCGCCTACGTCGCCGGGGCCGTCGAGGGCAAGCCCATCGCGCTGCGCGTTTCGCAGCTCTTCATCTTCAAGAGCTTCTAGCTTCGCAACCAGATCGACGCGCCCGGTGTGACGCCCCGGGCGCGGCGTTCTTACAATCTCTTCATGACCCCCTTCCGCGAGCTGCATCGGCAAGGCTGCTTCGTCATGCCCAACCCCTGGGACGCAGGCAGCGCGCGATATCTGCAGCACCTGGGATTTCGCGCGCTGGCGACCACCAGCGCCGGAATGGCCTTCTCGATGGGCCAGCCCGACGGCGGCGTTTCGCGCGCAGCAGCGCTGCAGCACATCCGCGCCATCGTCGAGACCGTCGACGTGCCGATCAATGCCGACTTCGAGTCGGGCTACGCGGCCGACGCCGCGGGAGTGGCCGAGAGCGTGAAGCTGTGCATCGCGACGGGCGTCGCCGGCCTCTCCATCGAGGACTCCAGCGAGCGCGGCCTCCGCGAGCTCCCCGAGGCCGTCGAGCGATTGCGGGCGGCGCGCGCGGCCGTCGATGCGTCGGGCAAGGAGGTCGTTCTCACCGGCCGCGCCGAATGCTTCTTGCTGGGCCATCCTGATGCACTGCGCGAGTCACTGCGGCGCCTCGAAGCCTATGCCGCCGCCGGCGCCGATTGCCTCTACGCTCCCGGCCTGCGTACGCGAGAGGACGTCGCCGCCGTGGTGAAGGCTGTCGCGCCCAAGCCCGTCAACGTCCTCGTCGCAGCCCCCACCTTCACCGTGCGCGAGCTCGAGGATCTGGGCGTGCGCCGCATCAGCGTCGGCGGAGCGCTCGCGCGAGCGGCGTACGGCGCATTCATGAGCGCGGCGGAGGAGATCGCGCGCGAAGGGACCTTCTCCGCGCTCGGACGGGCGCGGCCGCACGCGGAGCTCAACGCTTTCTTCCGGGAGGCGGGCCGCTTCAGGGACGGCTGAGCCCGGCCGTGCGGGTCTGCAGCCGCTGGGTGATCATCAGCTCGACCCGGCGATTGTGAGCGCGGCCGTCGTTGCTGGCGTTGGTGTCCACCGGCCTGGTGTTGCCGTATCCCTGTGACTCGAGGCGCGCGGCGGCGATGCCGTGCTTGACCAGGTAGGAACGCACGGCCTTGGCGCGTCGCTTGGAGAGGTCGAGGTTGTACGCCGGCTTGCCGCGGTCGTCGGTGTGGCCCTCGATGCGCAGCCGCGACAGCTCGGTGTGGTTCTTGAGGATCGCGATCGCCGCATCCAGCACCGCCCGCGACTGCGGCAGGATGACGTCGCCATTGTGCGCGAACAGCACCGGCGCGAGCAGGTCGACCTTGTCGTCTTCGAGCTTGGCGAGAACCGGCTCGGGCGTGTTCCACTCCTGGTAGATCGGCGCCGGAGGATCGGCAGCGACCGCCAACGCGGGGAAGAGCTGCGGCGGCTCCGGCAGCGGCAAGATGGGCAGAGGCCGCCGCGCCGGCAACATCGAGGGCGTGATCGAGATGGCGACGAACATCCGGTACTTCGGAGTGCCATAGCCGTTGCCGATGCCCGGTCCTCCGCCGGCGGTCACGTCGATGCCGCGCGATGCGCTCCAGCGCAGCGCGGCCAGCATCTCCATCGGCCGCTCCACCGAGCCGCCGCCGGCCAGATTCACTTCGCCGGCGACGCTGGCGAGGAGCGCGAGCTTCTCGCGCAGCGGCATCTCCGCCGCGAGACCGTAGGTGATCGCAGTCCCGACGTGCAGGTTGCCGAGCGATCGGCTTCCGCGCACCGCCATTCCGGCGTTGGCGAGCAGCCGCACTGGAAGCAAATCTTGAAGCTCGGCCAGCGCCGTGGGCGTGAAGGTCAACGAGCCTGCCCCGAGGTACGCCTCCTGCCGCCCCGTCGGCAGCGAGAAAGGCGCCGCCGCGCCCAGGACCAATCCGCCGATCGAGAGCAGGCGCGCTTTGGGCAGGATGCGCAGATCGCCGATGCCTGCCGAAGGAGCGGGCGCGGCGAGCGGGCCTTGCGTGAGCGGCGTCCCCGACGAGGACTGCACCGCCAGCGGCAGCACCGCGCCGACTTCGAAGCGATCGCCGAGACCGATCGAGGCCCCCAGATGCAAGAGCGACTGGTCCTGCAGGACGGGGATCTGCGTGGCGTGGTCCACCTGCACCAGCCGAAGGGGGTCGCGCGCGTAGCTGCCGTAGATGGAGGCGTGCCACTCGCGGTCTTGCGCCGTGTCCGCCGACCAGACGCCGAGCACGTCGAAGGCCCCGGCGCCGGGCTGGAAGCGATCGACGGCGATCGTGGCGCTGTCCTGCGCCCGGGCGGCGCTCGCGCAGAGGAGCAGCGCGGCCATCGCGGCCTTGCGCCGGCGGCGCAGTGCGAAGGCGGCGAGCAGCAGCAGGAGCGGCCAGCCGGATGCGCCGGTCGAGCTGCAGCCCGCACCCGCCACGACCCAGACGCCAGGGTCGCTCTGCGACTTGCAGGCGCCGGAGATGCAGATGCCGCCGTTGGCGCAGTCGGAGTCGCGCGTGCAGGAGCTGAGGCAGGCGTTGGCGCCGCAGACGTAGGCGTTGCACGACGACTGCTGGCGCGCGGGGCAGCGGCCCGTCCCGTCGCAGAGGGCTTGCGCCGTGGAGACTCCGGCGGTGCAGGCGGCGGTGCGGCACTCGGTCGAGACGCCGGGATATGCGCAGGCGTCGCGCCGCGAGCCGTCGCAGGCGCCCGCGCAGTTGGTGCCATCGCTGCCGCAGGCCGGGCGCCCGCCGCGCGGATCGCCGGCGACCGCCGTGCAAGTGCCGGCGCTGCCCGCGACGTTGCAGGCCTCGCACTGGCCGGCGCAAGCGCTGTTGCAGCAGAGGCCGTCGACGCAGTTGCCGCTCGCGCACTGGCCGGCGGCGCCGCAGGAGCCGCCGTTCGCCACGAGGGGAACGCAGACACCGGCCGAGCACCAGTCGCCGGAAGCGCAGTCGGAGTTGCTGGCGCATCCGCCCAGGCAAGCCGAGGCGCCGCAGACGTACGGCGAGCAACCCTGCGTCTGCGCCCCAGGGCAGCGGCCCGCGCCGTCGCAGGCGGAGGCGAGAGTAGCGACGCCACTCGAGCAGGAGGGCGCGCGGCATTGCGAGATCGGATAAGCGCAGGCGGAGCCGTTCGTCCCGTCGCACGCGCCGCCGCAGGCCGAGCCGTCCGTCGTGCACAGAGGCCGCGCTCCATGGGGCGCGCCCGCCACCGACGCGCACGTGCCGACGCTGCCGGGGACATCGCAAGCCTGGCACTGGCCGCCGCAGGCCTGGTCGCAGCAGACGCCGTCGGTGCAATGGGCGGAAGCGCACTGGTTGGAGCCCGCGCAGCTGGCGCCGGCCGCCAGGAGCGAGGTGCACACGCCCGCGGAGCAGAAGTTGCCTGCCGCGCAATCGGTGTCGACCGAGCAGTTGCCGCGGCAAGCGGTGGCGCCGCAGAGGTAGGGATTGCAGGTTTGCGTCTGCTGCGCCGGGCAATGGCCCGCGCTGTCGCAGCCGGCGGCGAGGATGGCCGTGCCGCTGCTGCAGCTCGGGGAGCGGCAGCCGCTGGTGCTGTCGGGATAGGTGCAGGCGAGCCCGTGCGATCCGTCGCAAGCGCCGCCGCAGAGGGTGCCGTCGCTGGTGCAGGCCGGCCGCGCGCCCTGCGGAGCGCCGGTGACCGCGATGCAGTGGCCGGCGTTGCCCGAGACGTTGCACGCCTGGCACTGCCCGCCGCAGGCCTGATCGCAGCAGACGCCGTCGGCGCAGCTGCCGTTCGCGCATTGGTTGGCGCCCGCGCAGGCGACGCCGTCGCCGAACTTCGCGACGCAGACGCCGGCCGAGCAGAAGTCGCCCGCCGCGCAATCGGAGTCGGCCGCGCAGTTGCCCAGGCAGGCGGTGGGGCCGCACGCATAGGGAGTGCAGGCTTGCGTCTGCAGCGCGGGACAATTGCCCGCGCCGTCGCACGAGGAGGCAAGAGTGGCGAGGCCTGCGCTGCAGCTCGCGCTGCGGCAAGAGCTCGTCGGATACGCGCACGCCGCGCTGTTCGTGCCGTCGCAAGCGCCACCGCAGGAGCTGCCGTCCGTGGCACAGGCAACGCGCGTCCCGTGCGGCGCGCCGCTGACGGCAGTGCAGGTGCCGACGCTGCCGGCGACGTCGCAGGCCTGGCACTGGCTGCCGCAGGCGCTGCTGCAGCAGACGCCGTCGACGCAATTACTGTTGGTGCACTGATTGTTCGCGCTGCAGGTCGCGCCGTTGGCCTGCTTCGCCGCGCACACGCCGGCGTTGCAGTAGTCGCCGGAGATGCAGTCCGCGTCGACGCTGCAGCTCGTCGCGCACGAGGTTGCGCCGCAGATGTACGGAGTGCATGCGATCGTGCTCGGAGCAGGGCAGGCGCCAGCACCATCGCAACTGGCTGCCGCCGTCGCAGTCCCGCTGCTGCAGCTTGCGCTGCGGCACGAGC
>VBLC01000030.1 GCA_005879315.1 Deltaproteobacteria bacterium
TGGCGCTAGCCATGGACCACAGCCCCATCCGGCAGGCGATCCTGGGACCGGGTCCGATTCCTCAGCCGGAAGCCGAGGCCGACCAGGAGCGCGCCGAAGACGAGCGCGTAAGCGCCGATCCAGATCGCGATCACCAGCGCCCCGGTCATCGGCATGAGGAAGAAGAGTACTCCCAGCGCGATGGAGAGCACCCCCGAGAGGCCGAGCAGCCATTCGTTGCGGATCAGCTTGCGCAGCCGGATGGCGGCGACGATCTCTGCGACGCCGGTGATCAGCGACCAGGCGGCGATCAGCATGACGAGCGCCAGCACAGTGGCGGCCGGGAGGAAGAAAGTGATCAGGCCGGTGATCACGCTGACGATGCCTTCGAAGAGGAGCGAGCCCCAGCGCCGGCCGCCGCGCGACTCAGGACGAGAGCCCACCAGTTCACGGCGAGGGGTTCCATCGCTCGGCTCCTTCTCAGTGGACGGAGGAGGGGCCCTTCGAAGCTCCCTGGATCTCGATGCGCCGGCGCCGGCTCGCGTCCTCGCGGACCGGGACGGTCACTTCCAGCACGCCGTTCTCGAACTTCGCCTCTGCTTTTTCGACGTCCGCGCCCTCGGGCAGCGGGATGCCGCGCGAGAAGCGCCCGTAGGAGCGCTCCGAGCGCCAGGCTCCCTTCTCTTCCACTTCGATCTCGGACTTGCGCTCGCCCTCGAGAATCAGCGTGTCGTCCACCACTTCCAGGCGCACGTCTTTCGGCGCAAGGCCGGCAAGCTCGGCGCGCACGATGAACCGGCCGTCGCGCTCGAGCACCTCGATCGGCGGCCACCAAGCCTGCGAGAGGCCGCTGCGCGCTCCTCCCAGGCTGCCGAGGTCTTCGAACATGCGGTCCATGTCCTCCATCATCCGCCGGACGAACGAGAATGGGCTCACACCGACACCGGTCGCCAGCGGTGCGGAGGAGCGCCTCTGCAGAGCGCCCGAGCTCGTTCCGGGCTGCTGCCGCCGTTCGCCTTGCTGCTTCGTCTCGTTCGCCTGGGCCTGCGCGCTGCCGCCAGCCGGAGTCCGGGAAGACTCGACGTTCTTGTCTGCCATGGTGGGATCCTCCGCCGTGGCGCGGCGCGATTCGCGGGGGCCGCGGCGAGGAAAAGTGGGGACCCGCGCGCTGGAAAGTAAGTACGTGAAAACGGAGCAGCGTGGATCGGCTGGTTGCTCGACGTGCGCGAGCGCGGGGCTTATCTCGTCTCGAGCTGCTTGTGCAGGCGCTTCTTCAGCTTGGCCGCATCGAGATGGAGGTAGTCCTTCTCCACGACGTGCGCGATCCGCTCGTTGACCGCCGGAGGGAGCACTTCGCGCAGGATGCCGAGGAACGCCGGCGGCGTCACCAGGATCAGCCGGTCGAAAGCGCCTTGGTTGGCGGCGTCCTCCAGCGCCGCGGCGAGCTGCCGGGCGAACTTCTCCGCTTCCTTCCTCTTGAGCGGCGTCGGCGCCTCCATCGCCACGCGCGCGCCGGTGGTGATCTGGCGGACGCGCCCTGGCTTGTCGGAGACCAGTTGGGCGGCGTGCGCACGGCTCTCGGGGTGGCTCAGCTCGCGCACGAGGGTCCAGTCGCCGAGACGCTTGTTCGACTCCAGCACTCGGGCGGAAGCGACGTCCGCGATGACGATCCAGGTGCGCATGGTCGCTCGCTCCGGAATTTTTACGCGCGGTCGCGTTCCAGTCCGTCACGTCAGGCGAAGCGCTTCACCCGCGCAGAGGTGACCAGACGAGACCGCGCAACCGAAGTGTGGCGACGGCGGCGCTAAAACAAAAGGGCCTCGCGTCGGATCTGTCGAGCTTCGCGAGTTGGAGCGCCTAGAATGTGATCTTCACGATGCGGCCTTGCGTTCCCACAAGCCACCCGGAGTGCTCGTCCGCAAAGGCGACGGCCCAGAAGCCGGTGAGGCCGGCAAGGCTGTTCCAGGTGTCGCCCTCGTCGGGCGTCCAGGCGGCGCCGTTGGGGCCGGTGACGACCACGTTTTTGGGCGCGCTGTCCTCGCCGCGATCTTCGTCGTTGTCCATCGCGTAGGCGAGGCCGAAGATTGCGCCCGGGATCGGCGCCTTCGCCGTCAAGCGCCAGGTCTTGCCGCCGTCCTTCGAACGGGCGAAGTTGTCGAGCACCGTCGCGCCGAGGAAATCGCCGCCGCCGACGACGCCTCGCTGCGCGTCGCGGAAGGCGACGGTGAACAACCCGGCGGTGCCCGTCCCGCCGGCGATGGGCGCGGAGTAGGCGGCCCATCGGTTGCCGCCGTCCTCGGTGACGAGGACGCGCGAATTGGTGGTCACGATCCACGCCCGCCTCTCGCCCTGCGTCGCGACGCAGGTGCCGCTGGCGGCGAACGCGCCTTCGTCCTTTTGCGCCGGCGGCAGATCGATCGGCTTCCACTTCTTGCCGTCGGTGGTGCGGATGGCCGGGAAGTGGCCTGTACTGTTGATTCCGTCGGCCATGGTGATGCCTCGGTTCGGCGTCCAGAACGCGAAGCAATCGTAGAAGTAATTGGGATCATCCGGCGCCTGGAATTGCAGCTTCCAGCTCGCGCCGCCGTCTTCGGTCTTGTAGATGCGCGAGTCGGTTCCCGGCCCGGCTGCCAGGAGGTAGGCGACCTTGGCGCTCACGCCCTGCACGTCGCGGAACTGGAGAGTCTCTGCGCCCGGGACGACGTGCGCCGCCCAGTGATTGCCGCCGTCGGTGGTGACGGCGTAAGTGCCGCCGACGCCGCTCGCCCAGACCACGTTCTCGTCGACGGGACTGACGGCCTGCAGCCGGTTGGTGGTGCCGCTGGTCTGCGGCGTAGTGGTGGGCTTCTGCGAGCTCCCGCTGCGCAACTGCGCGCCGGAGTTTTCGAAGCCCGATGGCGCTTTCGCCTCTCCCGAACAGCCGAGCGCGGCGGCGGTGCAAAGGGACTCCAGGATTCGCATCCATTTGGCGGTGTTGTTCATGCGGCACCCCGAAAATTTGCGCGCACCCTGCTCCGCCGGAAAGCGCGCGTCAAGAGTCCTTTGCGCAACTTCCCCTGCGCCTGGCGACATGAGATGCAGCGCTGGTGATCCTGCTCCTGCTGATCGCGGCCGCCGGCGCGGAGCGCTCGCTCGTCGTCGACGGCAAGCCGCTGAAGATCGCCGCCCACGCCGAGTCGGCCGGCGCGTCGCTGGCGATCAACCTCCTGGTTTCATCGGAGGAGCGCGCTCTTCTCGCGACGCTGCTGCACAGGGCCTGGACGCCGGACAACCCGGCAGCGGAGAGGGCGCACCCGGAGGCTCTGGTGCGGCTTGCCGGCCGTCCGCCGGATCTCGATTTCGAGCACGCCGGCGTGCACATCGACGAGCGGCTCCGGCTTCTGCTCTGGCGACATCCCGAACGCTTGCGGGGACTGCCGCTCTGGGTGGGCGTGACCTTGAAGCAGTCCGGCGTCCGGCCGCTCTTGCCGCCGTCGCGACCGCCGGCGGTCACCCAGGACGCGATCGATCGAGTGCTCGCCGACTTCTCCTTCGGCCTCTCTCAGGCGCGAGTGGTCGCGTCGCAGCCACGCGTCACCTGGGTGGAGTTGGTAGCGCCGCCCGCCGGCGCCGAAGATCTGCTGCTGGATCTGCCGCCGCCGACCGAGCCGCCGCTCTTGCCGACCACGCATGAGGCGCCGCCGCTCAAGCCCCTTCCGCAAGTGCAGCCCGTTCCGGCGGAGGTGCTCACGCGTCCCGAGAGCGCGGGCCGCCGTGTGGCGCTGACCTTCGACGCCTGCTCGACGCTCGACCGAAGCTTTTACGACGACCGCATCACCCGGGCACTGGTGGGCACCAGGACGCCTGCCACGCTCTTCATCAGCGGCCGCTGGGCGGAGACCCATCTGCGCCAGATGCGCGTCTTGTCGGAGATCCCGCTCTTCGAGATCGCCAACCATTCGTACATCCATCCGCACATGACCGAGGTGCCACCGGAAAGGCAGCGGGAGGAGCTGCTCTGGACGCAGCAGATCCTTTTCTCGCTCACGGGAAAATTGCCGCGCTTCTTCCGGCCGCCTTACGGTGAGGTGGACGGCGAGCTGGCGCAGGTGGCGGCCCAGAACGGCCTGCGCACGGTGGAGTACGACTTTCCCTCGGGCGATCCCGACAAGCACAGCACTCGCGAGCGATTGGTGGCGTGGGTGCTGGCCAAGGCGCGCCCCGGCTCGATCGTCGTGATGCACATGAATCGCCGCGGCTGGCACACCGCCGAGGCGCTGCCCGACATCATCGCGGGACTGCGCGCGAAAGGATTCGTGCTCTCGCAGGTGGGCGAGATGGTGCCGTGATCGCTGCTCTGCTGTCAAAACGCAGGAGGCTCTGACAAGCTGTCCGGCCTACCCGTCCAGACCGGAGGTTTGCATGGCTCGTCCGATCCCGCTGTTCGAGGGCCTGGCAATCTTGGCGATCGCCTCCGCTGCAGGAGCGCAGCAGCCTGCTGGCGCCGAGGTGAAGCCCGTCAAGATCGGCATCGTCACCTTCCTCTCCGGCGCAGCAGCCGGACCCTTCGGCGTCCCCGCGCGCAACGGGGCCGAGCTGCTCGTCGAAGCCATCAATGCCGGCAGCCTGCCGCCGCCGTATGCGACGAAAGGATTCGGCGGAGCGCCGCTCTCTCTCGCCTTCATCGACGAGGCGGGCGGGACGACCAAGCAGGTGAGCGAGTATCGCGACCTGGTCCAGCGGCAGAACGTCGACGTCGTGGTCGGCTACATCTCCAGCGGCGACTGCCTCGCGGTCGCGCCCGTCGCCGAGGAGCTGAAGAAGCTCACCGTGCTCTTCGACTGCGGATCGCCGCGCATCTTCGAGGACGCGAGCTACCAGTACGTGTTTCGCACCGACGCACACGCGGCGATGGACAGCGTGGGCGCGGCGCTCTACGTGACCGAGCTGAAGCCGGGTCTGAAGAAGATCGCCGGCATCAACCAGAACTACGCCTGGGGCCAGGACTCGTGGAACGACTTTGAATCCGCCATCAAGGCGCTCAAGCCCGCGGTGGAGACGACCACCTCGCAGATGCCGAAGCTGCTCTCCGGCCAGTACGGCGCCGAAATCTCCGCGCTTCTTTCGGGCGATCCCGACGTCGTCCATTCCAGCTTCTGGGACGGCGATCTGGAGGCGTTCGTCCTGCAGGCGGCGCCGCGCGGGGTCTTCGCGAAGAGCACCGTAATCCTGACCGCGGGCGAGACGGCGATGGCCAGGCTGGGCGCGCAGATCCCCGACGGCACCGTCATCGGGGCGCGGGGCCCGCATGGGGTCTACGCCCCGGACAACCAACTGAATCGGTGGCTCCGCAAGGCCTTCTTCGATCGATATGGAGTGGCGGCGACCTATCCCGCCTATCACATGGCGCAGGCCCTCCTCGGCCTCAAGACCGCGTACGAGAAAGCAGGCAGCGGCGCCGGCCAGGAAAAAGTCATCGCGGCGCTCGAAGGATCTTCCTTCGAGACCCCGAGCGGAACCATCCGCATGGCGCTGGCCAAGGGCCACCAGGCCATCGAAGAAACGGTCTACGGCACCACCAAGACCGTGAAGGGCCAGGTGACGGTCGTGAACGTAAAGCGCTATCCGGCCGAGGTCGTCAATCCGCCCGAGGGCATGAAGACCCAGGACTGGATCAAGGCGAGCCTCAAGCGCACCAAGTAAGAGATGGGCCATGTTCTCGCCGTCGTCATCGACGGCATCATCTATTCTTCCTGGCTCTTCATCATCGCCGTGGGCCTGACGCTCATCTACGGCGTGATGAAGATCCTCAACCTGGCGCACGGCAGCTTCTACGCCCTCGGCGCCTATGCCGCGGCGTCGCTGGTGGGCCGCTGGCTCTCGGCTGGGCGGGCGCCGTTCGGCAGCTACGCGATGCTGATCCTCGCCGCCATCCTGGTGGGGCTGGTGGTGGGGCCACTCATCGAGCGCGGCCTTCTCCGTTTCATGTACGGGAAGGACGAGATCGTGCTCGTGCTCGTCACCTATGCCGTCTTCCTCATCCTCGAGGACGCCATCAAGCTCGTCTGGGGAGTCGATGCGTACTTCGTCTCCGAGCCCTACGGCCTTCTCGGAAGCCTGTCGATCGCTGGGCTCACCTATCCGGTCTACAGCGCCGCGCTGGTGGTCGTCTCGCTCCTCGTCGGCGCAGCATTCGCGCTCGCGCTGAAGAGGACGCGGCAGGGCAAGCTCCTCACCGCGGTCATCCAGGACCGCGAGATCAGCGCGGCAATGGGCATCGACGTGCGGCGCGTCTACCTGGTCACTTTCACCCTCGGCACCATGCTCGCGGCGACGGGCGGCGCGCTCACCGCGCCCACGGTCTCGGTGGTTCCCGGCATGGGCGTCGAGGTGATCGTGCTCGCCTTTGCGGTCGTCGTGATCGGCGGGCTGGGCAGCTTCGCCGGAGCCGCGCTGGGATCCCTCATCGTCGGGATGGTGCGATCGGCCGCGGTCCATTACCTGCCCGCGGTCGAGCTGTTCAGCGTCTACGCGGTGATGGCGGTGGTCCTCATCGCACGCCCTAAAGGCCTCTTCCGCGCCCTCGAGGCGCGCAAGATATGAGGGCTCCCGATCGCACGGAGAAGATCGCCTTGCTGGGGCTTTTCGCGCTCCTCGCCGGTGGCGCCTTCCTCCCCCAGTGGGCGCTCTTCCTCGTCACGCTGGCGCTGGCCAAAGGACTGGTGGTGCTCTCGCTGCTTTTGCTCATGCGGACGGGCCTGGTCTCGTTCGGCCACGGGCTCTATTACTGCTTGGGGGCCTACGCCGCGGGGATGGTCGGGCAGCTCCTCCACGTCGGGGATGCCGCCGTGATGCTTCTCGTCGCCCTGGCCGTATCGTGCGCGGTCGCGCTGATCGTCGGGCTCCTCCTGGCGAGCTATCGCGGCATCTTCTTCGCCATGCTCAGCCTCGCTTTCTCGATGATCCTCTACGGGCTGTTGGTCAAGTCGGCCGCGCTCGGCAGCACCGACGGCTTCAACATCACCGTCACGGCCGCGGCGGGGGCCTCGCTCTCCAGCGCCTCGCGTCGATACCTTCTCTTCGCCCTCTCCGCCTCGTTCGCGGCGATGGCGGCGGTCGGCATGCACCGCTTCCTCGGTTCGCATCTTGGTCGGCTCGCTCCCGCGGTGCGCGACAACGAGCTTCGCGTCGAGTACCTGGGAGCTTCGGTCCGCAGAGTCGTCTACCTCAACACCATCATCGCGGCGGCGCTCACCGGACTCGCGGGCGCTCTTACCGCGCTGGTGGTCGGCCACATCGATCCGGAGATGGCATACTGGACGACGTCGGGCGAGTTCGTCTTCGTCGCCATCCTCAGCGGCACCGCCAGCGTGCTCGCTCCCTTTCTCGGCTCGCTCCTCTTCGAGCTCTTGCGCAGTTTCGCCTATCAGTATTCTCCCAACACCTGGCAGATGGTGGTGGGCGCGGCGATGCTGCTCGTCATCATGTTCCTTCCCACCGGCCTGTGGGCCGTCTTCGGCCGGCGCGGCAAGAGGGTCGCCTGATGGCGGCCGCGATCCTGGAAACGAGGGGCCTGAGCAAGACCTTCGGCGCGGTCGCCGCCGCCTCGAACATCACCATCGAGATCGCCGAGGACACGGTCGTAGGACTCATCGGCGGCAACGGCGCGGGGAAGACCACCTTCATCAATCTAGTAACCGGCTATCTCAAGCCGACCTCGGGGAGCATCCGCTATCGTGGCCGCGACATCACTCGGCTCGCTCCCCGTCAGGTGACGCGGCTGGGGATCTGTCGCTCGTTTCAGATCCCGCAGGTCTTCGACACGCTGACCGCCTACGAGAACTTGCTCGTGGGCACGGGAATCGTCGACAGCAAGGATGCGGCGGAGGCGGCCGAGACGATCCTCGCGCGCTTCGGGCTTGCGCCCTTTCGCGATGCCGTGGCCGGCGTGCTGCCCGAAGGCGTGCGCAAGCTGCTCGACATCGCCATGGCGCTGGTGGTGAAGCCGAGGCTCCTCTTGCTGGACGAGCCGACCAGCGGCGTCAGCGCCGGGGAGAAATTCGCGATCATGGATCTCGTGCTGCAGGCGGTCCGGGCGGCGGCCGTCACGGTGCTCTTCGTCGAGCACGACATGGAGATCGTCCGGCGCCACGCGCAGCGCGTCCTCGCCTTCTACGACGGCCGGATCATCGCCGACGGCCGATCGGAGGCGGTCTTCGCCGATGCCGACGTGCGCCGGCTGGTGGTGGGCGAGCAGCCATGCTGAAGATCGATGCGCTCGACGTCTCCATCGAGTCGGTCAACGTCCTCCGCGGCGTAGCACTGAGCGTCGCCGCCCGTCAGTTCGCCGGCCTGATCGGCAGGAACGGGGCGGGGAAGACCACGCTCCTGCGCAGCGTGATGGGGCTTCTTCCTTGGAGCCGCGGCGCCATCGAGTTCGAGGGCCGGTCGCTGCGGGGGATGCCCGCGCACGGAAGGGCCCGCCTGGGAATCGGCTACATGCCCGAGGATCGCCGGCTGGTGCCCCAGTTGACGGTGGAGGAGAACGTGCTCCTGCCCGCTTGGGCGACCGGATCGAAGGACTTCGGCCGCCGCCTCGCCGGCATCTACCGGAGGATTCCCGAGGTCGCGCACCTGGCGAAGCAGAGAGCGCTGCAGCTCTCCGGCGGCCAGCAGAAGCTGGTGGCGCTGGCGCGGGCCTTGATGTGCGGGACGACGCTGCTCCTGCTGGACGAGCCGTTCGAGGGCGTTGCGCCGGTGCTCGCGCTGCGCCTCGCCGAGGTGATTGCGCAGCTCAAGCAGGAGGGCTTGTCGGTGATCGTCGCCGGATCCGACGTCTCCTATTCGCGCGCCCTGTTGGACGTCGTCTTCACCATCGACCGGGGAGCGATCATCTCATGAAGACCTGAGCAGCTCGGCGATGGCCGGCTCGATGGACGTTGCCCATGGTCAAGCGGGCTTGAGGAGAGGCAGCAGGTCGGTCAGCTTGCTCACGACGCGGTCGGCCGGGAACCCGAGCTCGTCCGGCGGCTGGTTGCCTCGATTGATCCAGAAGGTCGTCAAGCCGAAGGAGGCGGCGCCCGCGATGTCCCACGAGTTGGAGGAGACGAAGCCGGTCGCCTTCGCAGCGGTCCCGAGCTTCTTCGAGGCGAGCTGGTACACGCGCGGGCTGGGCTTGTAGATCTTGATCTCATCCACGCTGATGATGTGCGCCAGGAATCGGTCGACGGCGGCACTCTTCGCCACCTCCTGGAGCATCCGCGGAGCGCCATTGGAAAGGATCGCCAGCTTGTAGCCGGCCCCGGAGAGCTCCTTCAGGCCCTCCGGCACGTCGGCGAAGGCGGCGAGAGAGAGGTAGGCGTCCATCAGCTGCTTGCGCTTGGACGGATCGAGGTCGAGCTTCAGGCTCTTGGTGGCGAAGACCAGTCCGTCCTCGGTCACCTTCCAGAAGTCCGCATACCGGCCCATCAGGCTCCGCTGCCAGGTGTACTGCAGCTGCTTCAGTCTCCAGGTGTTGCTCAAAGCCGTTCCCTGTCCGGGGAAGAGCTGCTCGCCCAGGGCGATGACGGAGTGGACGTCGAAGAGCGTCCCGTAAGCATCGAAAGCGAGCCCTTTGATCTTCTTGAAATCGGGAGTGGGCCGTGTCCCCGCGGCGCCTTGGGCCTCAGCAGCGGCGCTTTCCCTGGAGAGCGGGTCGGTGACGAGGGTCGCGCCTCCGGCGGCGAGGACCCTCAAGAACTCACGCCTTGCTGAGCGCATCTTCGTCCTCCTCTTCCGGTCCTCTCCGTGCGCTAACGCTCGCCGGCATCGCTCGGCTGCGGCGTCGTGCTCGCAGGAGGCACCCGGTGATGCGTGGCCTGCTCGAAGGCGTAGGCGTAGCCGATCAATTTCGGTTCGCTGAACGCGGGCCCCGTGAACGTCACGCCGTAGGGCGCGGGCTTGGCATTGAAGCCGGCGGGGAAAGGCGGCGGGGCGGAGAGGGGCGGCGGGGGCACGGCTGGATTCGGGACGAAGCCGGCGGGCACCACGATGCTGGGATAGCCGGCGCGCGCCGCGATGTTCGCGCCGCGATTCGCAGGGAAGAGCACCGCATCGAAGTCCTTGAAGACGACGTCGAGCCCCCGAGCTCTCGAGAGATCGAGGTCCTTCGCGCGGTCCCTTTGATACTGCGCGGTGTCGGCGCTGCCCGGCCTGGTGTCGAGCGAATCGGCAGCGATCGCGATGTCCTGCAAGTATTTGAGTCCGACGGCGACGCCAGCGATCTTGAACGAGTTGTTGAACGCGATGACGTCTGCAAGCGTGCGCACCACGGTGTGGTGATCGTCGACCGCGACGCCAGGGCCGAAATCGGCGAGGTATGCGTTGAGATCGCGCTTGAAGCCAAAGAGCAGCACGGTCGTGCAGTCGACCGGGGGGTTGGCCTTGCGGGCGGCCAGATCGGCCAGGCTGACGCAGGTCCCGAACTTGAGGAGCTCCTGCTGGTCGGGGATTTCCTGGACCTGGACGGTCGCGCCCTCAGCTTGCAGGACGGCGATGGCGTTGTTCATCACCTCCTGTTGCTCGACGCTGAGGCTGACGCGGCCCGAGGCGGTGGTCCAATAGGCGAAATGCGGGACGGCGATGCGCGCTCCGCGAAGCGCATGCCTCTTGAGGAACCTGGTGTAGTCGCGGAAGCATTTGCCGGGCTCGAGGCACGCGGCGGTGGCGGGATCGTTGGGATCGAATCCCGCCAGGACGCCGAGAAGCTTGGCTGCGTCGGTGACCGTTCGCGCCATCGGGCCAGCCGTGTCCTGATCGGCGGTGATCGGCACGATCCCTGTCCGGCTCACCAGCCCGACGGTGGGCTTGATGCCGACCAGAAGATTCTGCGTCGATGGACTGAGGATCGATCCCGACGTCTCGGTGCCCACTCCGACGGTGGCGAGGTTCGCGGAGACGGCGATGCCCGGGCCGGAGCTCGAGCCGCCGGTCGCCAGCGCCGGGCGGCCGTCGTTGAACCCTGTCCGCGGGTCGGTGCGAGGATCGAATGGATTGAAGCCATAACCGGCGGTCGCCAGGTCGCCGCCGCTCTTGAAGAGCTGGTAGCGCAGCTGTGAGCTGTACCCTGTCGGCATGGTGAGGGCGATGAAGTTGGCGAACTCGGTGAGAGTTCCCTTGCCGAGGAGGATGGCGCCGGCGCGGCGCAGCTTCGCGGCGATGAACGCGTCCTTCGGCGGTCTCGATCTGCCGAGCGCGATCGATCCGGCCGTAGTCGGCATGTCGGAAGTGGCGATGTTGTCCTTGAGGATGACCGGCACGCCGAAGAGCGGCTTTCGCTCTTCATCCCCGGCATCGTCGTCGTTCAAGGCGCGCGCGGCGGCGAGGGCAAGCTCCTTGTTGAAGTACATGAAGCTGTTGAGCCGTGGACCGGCCTGATCGTAGGCGGCGATCCGCGCGAGGTACATCCTGACCAGATCCTCGGGAGTGAGGGCTCCAGATCGGAATCCGTTCTCGATGTCGGCGATGGTGGCTTCGACGAGCTCAAACTCGTCGCCGTCCCGAGCGTATCCGCTGGCCGGAAGAACGAGGCCTGCAAGTGCAAGGAGCAGCATCGAAGGGAGGAGGTGACGTTTCATGTGTCGCTCCTGTCGCTGCGATGGCGCCGCATCTACCTCGATCGCTCGCTCGCAGGTGGCGAGCGCGCATCCCCATGTTCAGTTGTGCTAGGTGGCGTCGGCAGTCCTCGATGTCAGGAGGTCACATGCTCGATCAGCTCTTCGCGCCTCTCGCCGGTCTCGGCGAGCTGGTGCTGCGGCTGACTCTCGGGATCGTCTTCCTTCCCCACGGCTTGCAGAAGATGAAGGGACCTTCCGGATTTGCCGGGTTCCTCCGGCAGCTCGGCGTGCCCGCTCCGCTGTTCTTCGCCTGGCTCGTCGCGCTGCTCGAGAGCGCCGGAGCCGTCCTGCTCATCCTCGGCATCTTGACCCGCCTGATCGCGCTGGGGTTGGCCGTCGACATGCTGGTGGCCATCGTCTCGGTCAGGATCCGCATGGCCAAGGCGCCCTTCGCCTCGACGCAGCAGGTGATCGGCTGGGAGTTCGAGTTCGCGCTTCTCGGGGCGTCCCTGGCGCTGGTGTTTACTGGAGCCGGGCGCTGCGGGCTCGATCGATTTCTCGGCCTCTGAGAGAACGATGGCGGCGACGACGATCTTCAGCTCGACGAAATGCTCAACCCGCGCGGCGCACGTCAGAGCTACTACCGCTTCCAATGCGACCTGCAGGAGAGTGAGCAGGACATCGACAAATACCGATCCCGGTAATCTGGACGCGCTCGAGAAGCGCGGCCAGGCCCTTGCCGAGGGGGATCGATTCGACGAGGTCAGCTCGCGCTTGCTCGAGATCCAGGTCCGGCGCCGTTCACCTGCGACATAGCCATCGCCGGCCGCGGTATTGCCTTCTAACCGAAGAGCCCCGCCGTCAGGCCGCCGTCGATCGAGATGGTCTGGCCGGTGACGTAGCCTGCCGGCTCGCCGCAGAGGAAGGCGACCAGCGGGGCGTATTCGGCAGGCGATGCGACGCGACCGGCCGGGATCTGCCGCAGGGCCTTCTCCCGCTTCGCGGGCGTATCGTAGAGAGCCCGGAAGCGATCGGTCTCTACCAGACCGGTGGCGATGGCGTTGACCGTGATTCCCTCGGGCGCCACTTCTGTGGCGAGCGTCTTCAGCGCCGCGATCAGCCCGGTGCGAAAAGCGCTGGAAAGGACCAGCCCGGCGATGGGCTCCTTCACCGACACCGACGTCAGCGCGACGATGCGG
>VBLC01000031.1 GCA_005879315.1 Deltaproteobacteria bacterium
GGTTTGGGTCCACCGCCGTTGATGACCAGGATCCCGATCGGCCCCAGCCGTTTCTCGACTTCGCGGACCACGTTCGCGATCGAGGGGGCATCGCGCTGCTCGACCGTGAAGGCGACGGCCTCCGAGGCACCCTGCGAGATCGCGCGGCGAGCGACGTCCTCGAGCCGCTCTCGCCGGCGGGCCGCGACCGCGAGCTTCACGCCTTCGTGCGCCAGCGCCATCGCAACTCCCTCGCCGATCCCCGAGCTGGCGCCGGTGACGAGCGCGACCT
>VBLC01000101.1 GCA_005879315.1 Deltaproteobacteria bacterium
CAGGCCGGTTCTCTCCAGGTAGCGCGAGACCACGCGCGAGCCGGGCGCCAGCGAAGTCTTCACCTCGGGCCGCACCGTGAGCCCTCTCTCCACCGCTTTCTTGGCGAGCAGGCCCGCCGCCAGCATGACGCTCGGGTTGGAGGTGTTGGTGCAGGAGGTGATGGCGGCGATGAGCACGTCGCCGTGACCGACGTCGACGGGCATCTTCATCTGATGCACTTCCTGCGTCGGCACCCGGTCGGGCGTCGGCCGGTTCTGCATCATCTCCGTCTCGGTCAGCGGGTTCGTGTTCCTCGTCGTGACGTGGTTGCCGGCGATCTGCGGCGCGGTCTCGCTCTCCTGCGCTCCGCCGCCCGCGACGTGCTCCACCAAGGGCGGCTCGACGATCTCGTGATAGCGCTTGCCCATCTCGTCCTTGGGCTTGCCGTACCCGGTGGGCGGAGATTCCTGCAGCAGCCTGCCGAAGACCTGCTTCAACTTGGGCAGCTCAATGCGATCCTGCGGCCGCTTGGGGCCCGCGACGCTCTGCTGCACGCCGCCCAGATCGAGCTCGAGCACTTGCGTGTAGTCGCACTGGCCTTTCTTGGGGATGCCGAACATCTGTTGCGCCTGGAAGTAGGCGCGCACCTTGTCCACCTTCTCCTTCGGGCGGCCGGTGGCGAGCAGGTACTGGCAGGAGAGCTCGTCGACGGGAAAGTAGCCCATGGTGGCGCCGTACTCGGGCGCCATGTTGGCGATGGTGGCGCGCTCCACCACCGGCAGGCTCGCTGCGCCCTCGCCGAAGAACTCGACGAACTTCCCCACCACCTTCGCCTTGCGCAGCATCTCGGTGATGGTGAGGACCACATCCGTCGCGGTGATGCCGGAGGCGAGCTTGCCGTAAAGGTGCACGCCGACGACGTCGGGCGTGAGGAAGTAGACCGGTTGGCCGAGCATGGCCGCTTCCGCCTCGATGCCGCCCACTCCCCAGGCGACGATGCCGAGGCCGTTGATCATCGTGGTGTGCGAGTCGGTGCCGACCAGCGAGTCGGGAAAGACCGCGCCGTTCTGCTCATGCACGCCGGGCGAGAGGAATTCCAGGTTGACCTGATGGCAGATCCCCATACCGGGCGGCATGATCTGGAGCCCGCTGAAAGCGCTCATGCCCCATTTCAGAAATTCGTAGCGCGAACGATTGCGCTTCAGCTCGATTCCCATGTTGAGCTGCAGCGCATTGGCCACGCGGGCGAAGTCCACCTGGACGGAGTGATCGATGACCAGATCGACCGGCACCTGCGGCTCGACCAGCTTGGCCTCGCGGCCGGCGCGCTCCACCGCCGCGCGCATCGCGGCCAGGTCCACGACCAGCGGCACGCCGGTGAAGTCCTGCAGGAGAACGCGCGCGACGACGAAGGGGATCTCTTCGGTCCGCTGCGTCTTCGGCTGCCAGGCGGCCAGCGTCTTCACGTCCTGTTCGCGTACGCGCTTGCCGTCGAGATTGCGGAGGAGCGACTCGAGCACGACGCGCAGGCTGACCGGCAGGCGCGACACCTTGCCCAGGCCTTGCTTCTCGACTTCGGGGAGGGAGTAGAGCGAGCCACCGGTGAAATTCTTCTTGAAGTCGATCATGGCGGCCGCTGGTATAGGCGAATCCATCGCGCTGTGCCACCCTGCCGCGCATGGACTTCTCGGTCGCAGAAAAGACGCAGGAGCTGGTCCGCCGGGCGCACGATTTCGTGACGGCGCAGGCGCAGCCGCTCGAGCGGCGGATGGGCGATTGGCGCTCGCTGGAGCCTGTGCTGCGGGAGGTGCGCGGCAAGGCGAAAGCGCTCGGGCTGTGGACGCCGCAGCGCTCGCTCCCGCTCTCGGAGTTCGCGCTGGTCAGCGAGGAGCTGGGCAGGAGTCCGCTCGGGCACTATTGCGTGAACTGCCAGGCGCCCGACGTGGGCAACATGGAGTTGCTCGAGCTCGCCGGCACCAAGGAGCAGAAGAAGAAGTGGCTCGACCCCCTCGCCGCCGGGGAGATCCGCAGCTGCTTCTCGATGACCGAGCCGGAGCGCCCGGGGAGCAACCCCACCTGGATGGAGACGCGGGCTGTTCTCGAAGGCGGACGCTGGACCCTCGACGGGCACAAGTGGTTCAGCACCGCCGCCGACGGCGCGCGCTTCGCGGTGGTCATGGCAGTCACCGATCCGGACGCGCCGCCGCACCTGCGCGCCTCGATGATCATCGTCCCCACCGACACGCCCGGCTACACGCTGGTGCGGAACATTCCCGTCATGGGCGAGGCCGGTTCGGGTTGGGCCTCGCACGGCGAGATCCGCTACCAGAAGTGCGTCGTGCCCGAAGAGAACCTGCTCGGCGGCCGCGGCGCGGGATTCGCGCTGGCCCAGGAGCGCCTCGGGCCGGGGCGCATCCACCATTGCATGCGCTGGATCGGGATCTCCGAGCGGGCGCTGGAGCTGATCTGCTCCTACTCGGTCTCGCGGGAGATGTCGCCCAACAAGCCGCTGGCGTTGAAGCAGACCGTGCAGGAGTGGATCGCCGAGAGCCGCGCCGCGATCGACGCCGCGCGCCTTCTCGTCCTGCACGCGGCCTGGAAGATGGAGCGCGAGGGGCAGAAGGCGGCGCGAGTGGAGATCTCGACCATCAAGTTCTTTGTCGCAGGCGTGCTGCAGAGGGTGCTCGACCGCGCCATCCAGGCGCACGGCGCGCTCGGGCTGACCGACGAGACGCCGCTCGCTTTCTGGTATCGCCACGAGCGCGCCGGCCGTATCTACGACGGGCCCGACGAGGTCCACAAGCTCGTCGTCGCCCGGCAGATCTTGCGGAAGCACGGGGTGGAGCTGAAGTGAACGTCGATGCGCCGCGGGCGGTGCGACCCGGAGAGGAGCTGGACCTGGCGCGCCTCGCCGGCTGGCTGCGCTCGCAGGGCCTGGCGGCGGAAGATCTCGCGCAGCAGCAGTTCCCGCGCGGCCACTCCAACCTGACCTATCTGCTTCGTTCCGGCGAGCGCGAATTCGTCCTGCGGCGGCCGCCGGTCGGAAGCAAGGTCCGCACCGCGCACGACATGGCGCGCGAGGCGCGCATCTTGATGAAGCTCCATCCCGTGTTTCCCCTCGCGCCCAAGGTGGTGGCGCTCTGCGAGGATCTCGCGGTGCTGGGTGCGCCCTTCTATCTGATGGAGCGCGTGCGCGGCATCATCTTGCGCGGCACGAAGCTCGAGGTGCCGCTCTCGCCGGCGCAGGCGCGCGCTCTCTGCCGGACTTTCGTGCAGACGCTCGCGGCGCTCCACGCCGTCGACTTCCGCGCCGCCGGCCTGACCGGGAAGCCGGAAGGGTTCGTGCGGCGGCAAGTGGAGGGCTGGACGCAGCGCTGGCGCGACGCGCAGACCGAAGAGGTGCCCGCCGCCGATCGGATCGCGGCCTGGCTCGCGGAGCGGATCCCGCGCGAGGCGGATGCGGCCTTCATCCACAACGACTTCAAGTACGACAACCTCGTCCTCGACCCCTCCGATCCGACGCGCGCGGTGGGCGTGCTCGACTGGGAGATGTCCACCGTTGGCGATCCGCTGATGGATCTCGGCACCGCGCTCGGCTACTGGGTGGAGGAGGGCGATCCGGACGAGCTGAAGATGCTCGCCTTCGGCCCGACCTTTCTCCCGGGCAGCTTCACGCGCAAGGAGCTGGTCGACGAATATTTTCGCGCCAGCGGTCGCGAGTCCCGCGACGTGCTCTTCTACTATTGCTTCGGGCTCTTCAAGATCGCCGCTGTGGTGCAGCAGATCTACAAGCGCTACGCGCAGGGGCTGACCAAGGACGAGCGCTTCGCCATCCTCGGGTTGGTTGCGCAGCTCCTCGTCCAGCGCGCCGTCGATGCGGCCGAGCGCAGCGCCGGTTAGACCGCTCCTCCGCCGAAGCACGCGGCAACAGCGCTAAGGGCGCTGCGTTCCTTCTTCGCCACGGATGGTCGTCGCACGTCCCATTTCGCGCGGCGCCAACCCACCCGGAGAAGCCATCCGACGGGCCGCGAGAGCAACTTCGCCCGCTCCGCATCGTCGAGCGCGGCCGAGCTGTAGCGATCGACGCCGCGATCTCCATGATGATGACGATGGTTGCCGAGCACGTAGGCAATGGCGCCGACGGTCTCTGACGGCGACCGGAGCAAGCGCGAGTGATAGTGGTCGGCAAAGACGCGTCCCGACCGTCGCATCATCGCGTTGAGCGTTCTGGCGATGCGGATGCATAGCCCTTGCATGCCGCGAGAGAGCGCGCCGGTATCGTTCGCCTCGACGATGAAATGCAAGTGATTGCCCTGGATGCTGAAAGCGATCACCCGCAGCCCGAATCTTCCCGCTGCCGCTGCAAGGCAATCCTTCAAGCGGCGATAGCTCCGCCCGCTCCGCAGGTTCCAGACGTGATCGCCCACTCGCAGGGTCACATGAACAGGCAGTGGCTTGTCGAACTGCACTCTCGCCTTGTGCGAGACGAGGAGTCTCGGCCCCTTCGGCTTGCGCCCAGCGCCCGGCCGCCTGCCGCCGTGCTGCGGTAGTGGCAGAGGAAGTTGTCTCGCAGGCCTCATGATTGGGGATATATAGGATCTCCAAGAAAGATGCAAGCAAGAAGTGCCGCGACGCAGTTGGTGCAAACCAGATACATCCTTTACACGTCGGACGCACTGCACGGAGACATCGCAGACAATCTGCGATGCCCTGGAAAGCGACGGACGCGATGAAGGAGCGAGTGAACTTCGTGCTGGAGTGGGAGCGCCGCTGGGACGAGGCGCAGGGCGGCGCTGTCGACATGGCCGAGCTCTGCCGCAAGTACGGGGTGGCCCGTCCCACCGGCTACGCCTGGGTGAAGCGCTTCCGCGAGGCCGGCTTTGACCTGCGCGCCATCGAGGAGAAGTCGCGGCGCCCGCTGACGAATCCGCATTCGATCTCGCGAGAGG
>VBLC01000032.1 GCA_005879315.1 Deltaproteobacteria bacterium
GGATGCAGACCATCTCCGAATACAAGGCGACCATGTCGTTCGCGCCCAACTTCGCCTATGCGCTCGTGACCAAGCGGGCGCGGCCCGAGCAGATCGCCCGCTGGCAGCTCTCGCAGATGCGCATCTTCGGCTGCGGGGCGGAGCCGATCAATCCCGAGACGCTGCGCGCTTTCGTCAAGGCGATGGAGCCGGCCGGGCTCAAGCCGGAAGCGATGTTGCCCGCGTACGGCATGGCCGAGGCGACGCTGGCCATCTCCTTCGTGCCCGTGGACGAACCGGTGCGCACCGACCGGATCGATGCCGAGCGCTACCATTCCGACAAGAAGGCCGCGCCCTCGCCCGACGGCGCGCTCGAGATCGTCAGCTGCGGCTACACCTTCCCCGGCCACGAAGTCTCGGTGCAGGACGAGGACGGCCGCATCCTCCCCGACCGGCACGTGGGCGAGATCTGCTTGCGCGGACCGAGCGTCGCCGCCGGCTACTGGGACAATCCCGAGGCGACGCGCGCAGCGGGGATGGGTTCGCCCGGGGGCTGGCTGCGCACCGGCGACCTCGGCTATCTGGTCGAGGGCCGCGTCCACGTTTCCGGGCGCCTCAAGGACATCCTCATCGTCAACGGCCGCAACTACTACCCGCAGAGCATCGAGTGGCTGCTCGACGAGCTGCCCGGCATCCGCAAGGGATCGGCGGTGGTCTTCACCCGGCCGGGGAGAGCCTCGGAGGAAGTCGTCGTCGCGGCCGAGACGCGCTCGCCCGATCCTGCCGCGCTGCGCGCGCAGATCGTCTCGCGCGTCTCGGAGGAATTCCAGCTGGCGGTGGCCGACGTGGCGCTGGTCGCGCCGGGCGCCCTGCCCAAGACCTCGTCGGGCAAGCTGCAGCGGCGCAAGACCCGCGACCAGTACCTGGCCGGGACTCTGGGCAAGGAAGGTCGCAACGGATCGAAGCTGGGACTGGCTCGCCATTTCGCGCTGGCGTTGATGGGCCGCGCGCGGCACCAGGCGCGCAAGCTCTTCGGGGGATGAATGGGGTCGAACAAGCAGGACATCGCCGTCTCGTATGACGTGAGCAACGAGTTCTTCCGCCTCTGGCTGGACGAGCGGATGAACTACACCTGCGGCGTCTTCGACGGGCAGGAGATCTCGCTGGAGGAGGCGCAGCTGAACAAGCTGCGCATCCTGAGCGGCTTCGCCCACGTCACGCCGGAGTCGACGCTGCTCGACATCGGCTGCGGCTGGGGCGCGAACCTCGAGTACCAGGCGCTGGTCAACAAGGTGAAGGCCGCGCACGGGATCACGCTGTCGGAGGCGCAGTGCGCGGAGATCCGCCGGCGCAAATTGCCCGGCGTGAACGCGACGGTGCGCAGCTATCTCGAGTACAAGCCGCCGCTGAAGTTCGATGCGGTGATGTCGATCTGCATGATGGAGCACATCGTCTCCCCGCAGGAGGCGCGCGAGGGCAAATCGATCCCGGCGTATCGCAACTACTTCCGGCTGGTCCACGAATGGACCAAGCCGGGAACGTACTTCGGGCTGCAGACCATCCTGCGCAACTTCGTCCCGCGCGACCGGCAGGACGTGAAGGACGTCGGCTGGGTGACGTACGAGATCTTTCCTGGGGGGATCACGCCGCGGCTCGAGGAGATCGTCGCGGCCGTCAATCCCTACTGGGAGATCCTCGAGATCAAGACCCGGCGCCTCGACTACCAGAAGACCACCTGGCACTGGCGGGATCGCCTGCGCCGCAACGAGGCGAAGATCCGCGCGGAATGGGGCGACAAGGTCTTCGACGATTACGACCGTTATCTCTCCACCTGCGTGCGCGGCTTCGAGAAGCACTACCAGTCGTTGGCCCAGTATTCACTGAAGAGGATTGACTAGATGGAGCAGCCCATCGACGTGCTGGAGATGTTCAAGCAGGCCGCCTTCGAGGTGGACAACCGCCGTCTGCCCGACCTCAAGCTCGACACGCTCATCGCCGGGCTGGGGATGGACTCGGTGGCGGTGATGGAGCTGGTCTCCTATTTCGAGGAGAAGCTCTCGGTGCGCATTCCCGACGAGGAGCTGTCGCGCCTCCGCACCGTGAAAGACTTGCGCGACGCGATCGCCCGGCTCCGGCCCGACCGGCAGTTCGCGGCGTAGTGCAACTGCTGCGCTCTTCGGCTAGCCTGCGCGGGCATTCGGGAAAGGGGATCCGAAAATGAAGAAGACTCTCCTGGCCGTCGTTCTGGGCGCCGTCCTCGGCCTCGCTGCGAGCCTGGCGAATTCCAAAGCGGAAGCAGCGTCGGGCGGTACCGTCTGCGGCCCGAAGATCTGCACCTCGCATCAGGAGTGCTGCGTCTCAGCTGGGCCGATCACGTATACCTGCGTGAAGCCTGGCACCTGCCGCTGGAATTGATTCAGCCGACTGGTTCCACTGCCTTGGAGAACGCCGGCAGCTTCATGCATTCGTCGAAGATGCGGCGGATGCGCGGATACGGGGCGAGATCGACCTTGTAGCGCTGCGCATTGATCACCTGGGGCACCAGGCAGATGTCGGCCAGGGTCGGCGCGTTCCCGTAGCAGAAGGGCGCGCCGACCATCTGCTCCAGCGCCGCGAAGCCTTCCGTGATCCAGTGCGCGTACCAGCGGTCGCGCGCGGCGTCGTCGGCGCCGAGCTCGTGCTTCAGGTAGCGCAGCACGCGCAGGTTGTTGAGCGGATGGATGTCGCAGGCGACGGCGAGCGCCATGGCGCGCACGCGCGCGCGTTCGACCGGCGCGCGCGGCAAGAGCGGCGGCTCCGGATGCGTCTCCTCGAGGTAGGCGATGATCGCGATCGACTGCGTCAGCGTCGCCTCGCCATCGATCAACGCCGGCACGGCGCGCTGCGGATTGATCTTCGCGTACTCCGGCGATTGATGCTGATTTGCCCGCAGGTCGAGCACGGCCGATTCGTACGCGAGCCCTTTCAGGTTCAGCGCGATCCGCACCCGCAGCGACGCTGACGAGGGGAGCGACTGGTACAGTTTCATAGCCACCCCTCGGCGCGATACCACTTGACCGCCTCGACCACTCCTTGCGCCCAGCCGACCTTGGGCGCCCAGCCAAGCTCCTTGCGGGCTCCCTCGCCGGAGCAGACCCAGTGGTGCTGCTTCAGCTCGCGGACCTTGTCGAGCGTGAGCATCTGCGCGGTGCCCGTCAATTTGCCCCAGACCTGCGTCGCGGCGGCGGCCACCTGCACGACCGGAATGGGCATGTCGAAGCGCAAGAAGGCGCGGCGACCCATCGCGCGCTCGGCCTCGGCAGCGAGCTCGCCTTGGGTGTAGATGGCGCCGTCGTCGACGAAGTAGGTCCGTCCGCTCGGAGCGCCGTTCGAGGTCACGGCCCGCACCAGCGCCGCCGCGCAGTCGGCGCCGTAGACGACGCTGAGCGTGTTGCGGCGGTCGCCGATCACCGGCAGCACGCCGTTCTTGATCGAGGTGAAGAAGGCGAGCGTCTCCTTGTCGCGGGGCCCGTAGATGAGCGGCGGCCGGATGACGGTGACCGGCATGCGGTCGGCTGCCGCCAGCACGGCGCGCTCGGCCTCGAGTTTGCTGCGGCCATAGTGGGTGACGGGCTTGGGCTCGGCCTTGTCGTCGACCGGCCTGCCGTCGGCGCTGGGCCCGACGGCCGCCAGCGAGGAGACGTAGACGAAGCGCTTGATCCCTCCGCCCGCCAGCGCCGCATCGACCAGGTTCTTCGTTCCCTGCGTGTTGGTCGCGTAGAACTCGGCCGGGCTGCGCGCCTTGACGATGCCGGCGACGTGGACGACGGCATCGACGCCTTCGACGGCCCCGTCCAGCGAGGCGCGGTCCTCGATCGCCCCAGGGGCAAATTCACAGGCTCCCAGCTTCTGCAGCACCCTCTTGTCGCTGCGCGGCCGCACCAAAGCGCGCACCGTGTGCCCCTCGGCGCAGAGCTGTTCGGCCACGTAGGAGCCGAGGAAGCCGGAACCGCCTGTCAACAGAACCTTCATCGAATTGCCTATACCACTGTAGCGCCGCATGAAGTCCCGAGATCTAGCGCCCTTGATATTGGATCTCAGTGACGCCGCCGCTCACCGTGGGGGCCCCGGCTCGCCGCTGCGTTCGCCGCGTGCGGACGTTCGAAATCCCGTCCGAATTGTCCCCAGGCGGCTCACGAAGCGGCTCACCGAAACCCCCACGGCTATCGCGTCGGCTCTCCGGTGGATCGAGTCCGGCATTCGCCGAACGTCCCATGAATCCCGTAATGCGCGTCGCGGCCGAGGCGATGTGTGCGATGTATGCACTCGATGATCTCCTACTTGCTTCCGGGGCGCGGTCTTGCGAGCTGCGGCCTCCAAGGCGGGCGCCAGCGCGAGTTCTCGATAGCGCGGGACTCGATCCACAGGCAGCCGACGCGATAGCCGCGGGGGTTTCGGTGAGCCGCCTCGTGAGCCGCTGGGGACCACTGAGACGGAATTTCGAAGGTCGTGCGCGCGGCGAACGCGGCGGCGAGCCGGGGCCCCCGCGGTGAGCGGCGGCGTCGGGGAGATCCAATATCAGGGGGAGCGAGACGGGTATCTGGCGAACGTTCGATCGGTGGCCAGGCGGCCGCAGAACCAGTCTTGACCTCCAGCATCAAAAGGCCTTACGACGACCCCCAAGGAGGCGTCCTGGACATAGCAATCGTGGGCTTGGGCTGCAGGTTCCCCCAAGCCAGGGACCCGCTGGCCTACTGGGAGCTGATCCGAACAGGCACCGTCGCTTTCCGGCCGATCCCGCGATCGCGCTGGGATCACGATGCCTTTTTCGATCCGACCACGCGGATTCCCGACAAGACCTATATCGACAAAGGCGCCTACCTCGAAGACGAGGACCTGCGCCAGTTCGCCTCGCTCCACTTCGGTATCGCCCCGCGGCGAATCCAGGTGACCGATCCACAGCACCGGCTGCTTCTCGACGCGGTCCGCGCGGCGCTGCAGGACGCCGGCTACGAAGCGCAACCTCTGCAGCGCAGCCGCACCGGCGTGTTCATCGGCGCCAGCGCGAACGAGCACAAGGAGATCATCACCTCCCGCCTGCGCGCCGTGCAGCTTTTCGACGGCGCCTTCGGTCGGGCGCTTCGCGGCGCGGAAGAGGCGCGCGATGCGCTCGTCGAGCAGGTGGTGCCGATGCGCGCCTTCTCGATGGCGGGCAACCTGCTCAACATGCACGCCGCCATCGTTGCGCAGGTCTGGGACCTGAGCGGGCCGGCGATGGCCATCGACGCCGCCTGCTCCTCGGCGCTGGTGGCGGCGCAGCAGGCCATCGTCAATCTGCGCGCTGGCGAAATCGACCTCGCCATCGCCGGTGGGGCCTACGTCAACCTCATGCCGGACAACCTGGTCGGCTTCTCGCGCATCGGCGCCATCTCGCGCCGGGGCGAGTGCCGCCCCTTCGACGCGCGCGCCGATGGCTTCCTCATGGGCGAGGGCATCGGCGTGGTGCTGCTCAAGCGCCTGGCCGACGCGCAGCGCGACGGCGACCGCATCTACGCCATCGTCAAAGGCGCCGCCGCGAACAACGACGGCAAGAGCGACGGCCCGATGACGCCGCGCCAAGGCGGCCAGCTCGAGGCGCTGCAGGCGGCCTATCGCGACGCGGGCTTCTCGCCGGTGACGCTCGGCTACCTCGAGGCGCACGGCACCGCGACCACCGTGGGCGACGTCGTCGAGGTGAGCGCGCTGCGCGACCTGTTCGTCGAGGCCGGCTGGTCGAAGGCCCAGGGCGCGCGGACGGCGCTCGGCTCGGTCAAGGCCAACATCGGCCACACCATGTCGGCGGCGGGAGTGGCGGGCCTGATCAAGGCCGCCCTCGCGCTGCATTACAAGACGCTGCCCCCGCAGCCCTCGGTCGAGGAGGAGAATCCCAACCTCGAGCTCGGGAAGGGTCCTTTCTTCCTGCCGCGCAAGGAGATGCCCTGGGAAAGCAACGGCCATCCGCGGCGCGCGGGCGTCAGCTCTTTCGGCTTCGGCGGCACCAATGCGCACCTCGTTCTGGAGGAAGCGCCTGCGAAGCCGCGGCGCGCGCGGCCGGCGCTGCGCAAGGCGCGCGCCGAGCTGTTCCTGCTCTCGGGAGCGCGAGCATCGGTGGTCGCGCGCACGGCGCGCGAGCTGGCCGACGCGCTCCCCGCGCTGCAGCGCTCCGCCGACTTCGCCGACATCGCCTGGACGCTCTCGCGGCGCGCGCCGGGCGATGCGCGGCTTGCGGTCGTCGCCGATTCCTTCGCGCAGCTCGGCGAGCGCCTCGCTGCCGCTGCCGAGGCGCTGGAGAGGACTCCCGCCGAGGACCCGCTCACGCCGGTCGCGCCCCGTCCGCCGGCGCAGCTTCTTCCTGGAGTCGTCTTCGCGCAGGGACCTTTCGCGGATCGCAAGCTCGCTCTGCTCTTCCCCGGCCAGGGATTGCAGCGCGTCGGCCTGTTGCGCGAGGCGTACGAGCAGATCCCCGCCTTCCGCGAAGCGCTCGACCGGCTCGATGACGCGCTCGGTCCCGAGCTGCACGCGCAGCTGGGCGGGACGCTTCGGTCCTTCCTCTACGCGCAGCCCTCGCTCGAGGCGGAGAAGCGACTGACCGCGACGGAAGTGTGCCAGCCCGCGATGGCAGCGATCGGCCTCGCGCTGCATTCGCTGCTCGAGCGCATGGGAGTGAAAGGCGACGTCGCGCTCGGCCACAGCCTCGGCGAGTTCGCTGCCTGCGCCGCCGCCGGGATGTTGTCCGCCGAGGATTGCGTGCGCCTGGTGGCTCGGCGCGGCCTCTCGATGTCCGCCCTTCCGCTCGCCGATCGCGGCGCGATGGCGAGCGCAGCCGCCGACGCTGCATCCGTCACCGCCGCCATCGCCGGCATCGACGGCGTGGTGGTGGTGGCAAATCTCAACCATCCCAAGCAGACGGTCATCTCCGGGACCACGGCGGCCGTTCGCGCTGCAGGGGAAAAGCTCTCGGCGCAGGGCGTGCAAGTGACGCCGCTCGAGGTGTCGCACGCATTCCACTCGCCGCTGATGGAAGGCTTGCCGGTGGCCGACCTGCTCGCGCAGCCCACTCGGCCGGCTGCGTTTCCGGTGATCAGCGCCGTCACCGGCGCTCCGTATCCCGAAGACCCGCGCGAGATCTGGCAGCGCCACGCCGCCGCGCCGGTCGATTTCGTTTCTGCGCTGCGAGGGGCCGGCGCGCGCATCTGGCTGCAGGTCGGCGCCGGGAGCGTGCTCAGCTCCTTCGTCAAGGCGACGCTGCCCGAAGAGGAGCGACTCGCCGTCGCCTCGCTCGCCAGCCGCGAGGAGGATGGGCTCTTCCAGCTCGCCTTCGCGCTCGGGCAGATCTGGACGGCAGGCGTTGCGCTCGATCTCTCGGCGCTCTTCGAGGGGCGCGACGCGTGCCTGGTCACGCTGCCGCCCTCCGCGCTGGAGACGCAACCCTACTGGGCGATCGAGCCGCCCAAAGCGGCGCGTCCGCCGCTAAGGCTTCCCCTTTCCCAACCGGACGGCAGGGGCACTCGCGTGCCGCAGCCGGAAGGCGGAGGCACTCCAATCGAGGGTCAGATGATGGATCCGCTGGTCGCTCTCTTCCGCGAGCAGGTGGCGCTCCTGCAGCAGCAGGCCAAGGTGCTCGAGCAGCAAGCGAAGGCGCTCGGGCAGCGGGGCATTGCCGTGCCGGAATTGCCAAAAGTTCTTCCCGCCCCGGCAAGCCCTCCTCCCCTCGCAGCGGTACCCGCGAGAGAGCCCGTCCCCATCACCGCCCGTCCGGGTGCCGCCGCGACCGATCGCGCCGCGCACGTCATCACCGCTTCCGTCGCGCGCATCAGCGCCTTCCCCGCCGAGGCCATCAAGCCTGCGCAGACGCTGGTGGGCGACCTCGGCTTCGACTCGCTCATGACCGTCGAGCTCGACAGCGACGTCAGCAAGGCCTTCCCCGACATCGGCGCGCTTCCGCGCAGCCTGCTCGGGCCGACCACGACCGTGCAGGACTTGATCGACCACGTCGCCCGGGCGCTCGCCGAGCCGCGCTCGCTGCCGACCATCTCCGCCGCGCTAGGAGCCTTCGCCAGCGAAGGACCGGAGCTGCTCTTCTTCGCCCCGGCCCTCGTCGAAGCTCCACTGTTGCCAGCGGCGCCGGCGGAGTCGCCGCTGCCGCGCTCGATCTTGATCACCCGCGACGCAGAGGGAATCGCCGATGCGCTCGCGCCGCTCCTTTCCGCTCTCGGCCATGAGGTCAAGTTCGAGGGCGCGGCCGACTGCGCCATCCATCTCGAGGGGTCGCTCGAAGAGGCTTGCAATCTCGCGCGCGCGCACAGCGGCATGTTCGTCGCGGCCACGGTCTCGGCGGACGCGGCGCTCTCCGGCTTCGTCAAGTCGCTGGCGCGGGAGCGGAGCGGCGAGCTGGTCAAGTACATCTCGCTGCGCCGCGAGGACGGCGCAGCCGCGATGGCGCAGGCCATCTTCGCCGAGCTGCGCTCCGGCAACGCCGCTCCCGAAGCACATTGGGCGAACGGCGTCCGCTACGAGCCCGATCTGCGGCCCGCGGCAGTCGGAGCGCCGATCGACATCGGCGCCGGCGACGTGGTCCTCGTCACTGGCGGCACGCGCGGCGTCGGGCTGAAGCTCGCGCGGGCGCTGGCGGAGAAAGGCGCTGCGGTCGTGCTCGCGGGCCGCAACCCGCCGGACGCAGAGGCGCCGGGACTGTTCGTGCGCTGGGACGTCACGCGGCCGGCCGGGAGCGCCCTCGATGCCGCCCGCGCGCGGCTGGGGAAGTTCACCGCGCTGGTGCACGCCGCGGGCATCGCCGAGGATCGCGCGGCGGGGGAGATCGATGCCGCCTCGCTGCGCCGCGTTCTCGCGCCGAAATTGGATGGCCTCGCGAACGCGCTCGCTGCGCTGGCGGGCGATCCGCTGCGCGCGGTGATCGCCATCTCCAGCTGGGCTGGCCGCTTCGGCAACGCCGGCCAGGCTTCCTATGCGGCCGCGAACGCCGCGCTCTCGGCGGAAGTGGCTCGGTTGAAAGCGCAGCGCCCCGGCCTGCGCGCGCTCTCGCTCGAGTACCCGCCCTGGCAAGACACGGCGATGGTGGCGAAGATCCCGCCGCTCGTCCGCGCCGCGCTCGTCGAGCAAGGCGTGCCCTTCATCGACGATGCCGCGGGGACGGCCGCGCTGCTCGCGGCGCTCCAGGCCGGCGTCGAAGGGCCCATTCTCCTCGCTCATGCGCGCCCGGCCCGCGCCGTTGCGCATCGGCTGCAGATGCAGGTCGCGCGCCGCGACCATTTCTACCTCGAGGACCACCAGCTCGCCGGCATGCCGGTGCTGCCGCTCGCCGCAGCGCTCGACCTCGCCGCCTTCGCCGCAGAAGAGGCGAGCGGCCTGCGCGGCGGACCGCTCCTGGTGCGCGACTTCCGCCTGCGCCAGCCGGTGCGCATCGCCGACACCTCCCAGTTCACGCTCTCGGTCGCGGGAGCGCACGCCGGAGAGCTAGGCATCACGCTCTCCGCCATTCCCGGTCGCGGCCCTGCCTATACGGCATTCGCCTCGCCCGGCGCGGACGTCGCTCCGGCGCTCAGCTCCGCGCGGCCAGCCCCAAGAGCGGCAAAGGTGCCCGAGCTGCCGATGACGCTCGAGGAGTTCTACTCCAGCTACACCTTCCACGGCCCGCGCATGCGCGCCATCGAATCGATCGAGCAGATCGGCCCGCAGGGCATCGTCGGCACGCTGCGCACCAGCAAGCCCTCCGACTGGATCCGCAGCCCGCGGCGCAGCGAGTGGAGCATCGATCCCCTCGCGCTCGACGGCGCTTTCCAGCTTGCCGCCTACTGGGCGTGGAATACGCTGCATCGCGCTGGCCTGCCGGTGGGCATCGAGGAGTTCGTCCAGCTCGCGCCTCTCGGCGAAGGCCCCGTCCGCGCTTCGCTCACGCTCGAAGAGTCCGCCGGGGACGAGGTGCGCGGCACCATCGTCCTGCAGGGCCGCGATGGCCGCGTCCTCGCAGTCGCGCGCGGCGTCCAGGGAGAATTCAAGCACCGCGACCCGCGCTTCCTCATCGGCAGGGCTTCGGCGAGACCCGCGGAGCAAGCAAAGGCGCCGAAGGTCGACGAGGCCAACTACCGGATCGAGCTCTTCCCCGAAGTGCAGGAGCTGGAACAGCGCCTCGGCCTCGCCACCGCCTTCGGCCTGAAGATCCCGTACTTCAACGTGCACGAGCGCGTCACCAACGACACCTCGGTGATCGGCGGCCGGACCATGATCAACTGGTCCAGCTACAACTACCTGGGCTTCTCCGGCGACCCCCATGTGACGCGCGCAGCGCAAGCAGCGGTCGAGCGCTACGGGACGAGCGTCTCGGCCTCGCGCGTCGCCTCGGGAGAAAAGCCCCTGCACCGCGAGCTGGAGCAGGAGCTGGCGCGCTTCCTCGGCACCGAGGACAGCGTCGTGATGGTCTCCGGCCACGGCGTCTTCGTCACCGTCATCGGGCACATGGTGGGCGACGGCGACCTCGTCCTCCACGACTCGCTCGCGCACGACTGCATCCTCGGCGGAGCGAAGCTCTCGGGCGCCAAGCGCAGGCCCTTCCCGCACAGCGACTGGGCGGCGCTGGAGAAGCAGCTCCAGCAGCTCCGGCCCCACTACCGGCGCGTGCTCATCGCCGTCGAGGGCGTGTACTCGATGGACGGCGACATCTCTCCCCTGCCCCACTACGTCGAGCTGAAGAAGAAGTACGGCGCATTGCTGCTCGTCGACGAAGCCCACTCCATCGGCGTCCTCGGCAAGACCGGCCGCGGCGTGGGCGAGCACTTCCAGATCAACCGCAACGACGTCGATTTCTGGATGGGGACGTTGAGCAAGTCCTTCGCCTCCTGCGGCGGCTACGTCGCGGGATCGAAGTCGCTGGTGCAGTACCTCAAGTACACCGCGCCGGGATTCATCTACAGCGTGGGCATCTCGCCGGCCAACGCGGCGGCGGCGCTGGAGGCATTGCATCAGCTCGAGGCGCATCCGGAGAAGGTGGCGCGGCTGCACGAGCGGGCGGAGCTCTTCCTCCAGCTCGCCAAGGAGAAGGGCATCGACACCGGCTTCGCCGGCGGGAGCGCGGTCGTGCCGGCCATCCTCGGCAATTCGCTGCACAGCATGCAGGTGAGCGAGGCGCTGCGGCAGCGCGGCATCAACGTGCAGCCGATCCTCTATCCCGCCGTCGAGGAGACCGCGGCGCGCCTCCGCTTCTTCTGCACTGCGACGCACAGCGAGCAGCAGATCCGCGAGACGGTGGAAGTGCTGGCAGAGGAAATCGCGAAAGTGCGCGCCGAATCGGAACAGCCAACGGGCAGCATCTAGCCGATGCCAAGCGTTGACGCTGACGTCGACGTCGACGTTGACGTGAGCGTGGACGGCGACGGCGACGGCGACGGCGACGTGGCCGTGGGCGTCACCGACAAAGCCTCGTCAGCATCGCCACGACGCGTTCGAGAAGCTCGTCGGCCTGCTGTTTGGTTTTGGCATCGACGACCTTCAGCACCGACAAGGCGTCCATCACAGCCGCACATTCCATCGCGGAACCGCGCGCAATTGCGTAGGCGCGGGCGGCATCTGCCTTGCCCGTTCGACCAGCCGCTTCAGCGATGTTGAGCGGGATTGAGCTCGCGGCGCGGCGCAACTGATCCAACAATGCGGCGTTCCCTCTTGGGATGTCGTCCGCAAGCTGCGCTGTCAGTGCAAGGAACTCGATGGCACACCGGTAGACGTCGAGCCTCTGAAAGCTGAGCATGGGAATTGTCTAGCAGGTGCCCCTGACACGACCGGGCCGATCGCCCACGGCCACGTCGCCGTCGCCGTCGCCGACAACGTCAACGTTGACGTCAACGACAACCTCAACGTCAACGTTCTAGCGGACGGTACCGACGTAGACAAAGGCCGTCCCGAGAGTGAGCGGCGTCGCCTTTGCGCTGCTGAAACAGTCCGCCTCGCGCATCAGATCGAGGAATCGCTCCCCCGCCGGAAAAGCTGCGGCCGTGCGCGGGAGATATTCGTACGCCGCGCGGTTACCGGTCAGTGCGCCGCCGACCAGCGGCATCACCTTGCTGCTGTAGGCCCGGAAGAGCGCGCCGAAGGCGCCGCGCGGCTGGCCGAACTCGAGCACCACGACTGGCCCCTGCAGCCGCACGACGCGGGCCATCTCGCGCAAACAGCGCAGCGGATCGTCGACGTTGCGGATGCCGAAGGCGATGGAGCAGATGTCGAACTGCCGGTCGCGGAACGGGAGCAAGAGCGCGTCGGCCGCGACGAAGGCCGACCTCTCGCGCGCCGCCTGCATCATCGGCAGGCAGAAATCGGCGCCGGTGACGCGCGTGCCGGCGCGGCGGAACTCGGCCGCGAGATCGCCCGTGCCGGTAGCGCAGTCGAGCACGCGGTCGCCCTCGCGCGCCCCCGAGAGCCGCACCGCCGCGCGCCGCCAGCCGCGGTGCACCCCGAGCGAGAGCACCTGGTTGGCTGCGTCGTAGCGGCGCGCGATGGACGCGAACATGCG
>VBLC01000102.1 GCA_005879315.1 Deltaproteobacteria bacterium
CGCTTCGCCGCCGGACTGCGCTCTCTCGGCCTCGCCGCGAGCGAAGACTCCCCCATCTTCCCATTGATACTCGGGGACCCCGACAGCGCTCGCCGCGTCGCAGCCCAGCTGCGCGAGCGCGGGCTTCTGGTGAAACCGATCCGCCCGCCGACGGTTCCGGCGGGGACGAGCCGCCTCCGCTTCGCTCTCTGCTCCGCGCACAGCGAAGCGCACCTCGACGCGGCCCTCGCCGCGCTGCGCTCGGTGTTATAGACGCAGCCATGGGCGACATCCCCGCCGTTCCCGAGGACAGTGAGGCGCGCCACCAGCGGCTGGCTGCTCTCGACCGCGCGCACCTCTGGCATCCGTTCACACAGATGCAGACCTGGCTCGAGCCGCTGCCGGGCGACGAGCCGGTGATCATCGATCACGCCCGCGGCAGCTGGCTCTTCGACACCCGCGGGCGCAAGTATCTCGACGCCATCTCCTCGCTCTGGGTCAACGTCCACGGCCACCACCGGACGGAGCTCGACAGCGCCGTCAAGCTGCAGCTCGAGCACGTCGCCCACACCACCTTGCTGGGTCTCGCCTCGCCGCCGTCGATCGAGCTGGCCGCCGAGCTGGTGCGCCGGGCGCCGCGAAATGGTTTGGGCCCCAACGAATCGGGCCTGACCAAGGTCTTCTACTCCGACAGCGGCTCGACCGCCGTCGAGGTGGCGATGAAGATGGCCTTCCAGCACTGGCGCCAGCGGGGCAAGCCGCAGAAGACGCGCTTCGTCGCGCTCGCCGAGGCGTATCACGGCGACACGCTCGGCGCCGTCAGCGTGGGCGGGATGGATCTCTTCCATCAGATCTTCTATCCGCTGCTCTTCGACTGCCTGCGCATCCCCTCGCCGTATGTCTATCGCTGGCCCACCGGCGCGCGGCACTGCATGGAGGCAGCGTCGCTGGCGGCCGAGACGCTCATCCGCTCGCGCCGCGACGAGATCGCCGCGCTCCTCATCGAGCCGCTGGTGCAGGCGGCGGCCGGGATGATCACCCATCCGCCGGGCTACCTGAAACGCGTGGCGCGCGCCTGCAAGGAGAACGGCGTGCTCCTCATCTGCGACGAAGTGGCGGTCGGCTTCGGCCGCACCGGCACGCTCTTCGCCTGCGAGCAGGAGGAAGTCGTGCCCGACTTCCTCTGCCTGGCGAAAGGGCTCTCCGGAGGCTACCTGCCTCTGGCCGCGACGCTCACCTCCGACGCCATCTACGAGAGCTTCCTCGGACCGTTCGAGTCCAAAAAGACTTTCTTCCACGGCCACAGCTACACCGGCAATCCCCTCGCCTGCGCGACGGGGCTCGCCTCGCTGCGGCTCTTCGACGAGCAGCAGACGCTCCGGCACGTGCGCACCATGGCCGACCGGCTCGCGCAGGGGCTCGAACAGGTCGGCGCGCTCGAGCACGTCGGCGACATCCGCCAGCGAGGATTGATGGTGGGCATCGAGCTCGTGCGCGATCGACAGACGAAAGAGGAGTACGGCTACCAGGACCGGATCGGCCATCGCGTGGCCATCGCGGCGCGCAAGCGGGAGCTGATGCTGCGGCCGCTCGGCAACATCATCGTGCTGATACCGCCATTGAGCATTGCGCCGGCCGAGATCGATTTCCTGGCCGAGGGAGTGCACGAATCGATCCGCGAGGTCACCGAGGAGTGAAGGGCTTCTTCGTCGCCGGCACCGATACCGGCGTGGGCAAGACGGAGGTGGCCTGCGCTCTGGGCGCCGCCCTCCTGCGGCGCGGGTTGAAGCCGATCCCCTTCAAGCCGGTCGAGACGGGCTGCGATCCCGCCGCGCCGCCCGATGCTCTCGCGCTGCGCGAGGCCTGCGCCGCCGACCTGTCGCTCGACCGCGTCTGCCCCTATCGCTTCCGCATGCCGGCCGCGCCGCTGGTGGCGGCGGAGAGGGAAGGGCGCGAGATCGATCTCTCGCTGATCGAGGGGATCGCCCGGCAGGCAGGCGACGATCCCCTGCTGCTCGAGGCGGCCGGAGGTCTTCTGGTTCCGCTCGCCCCGCCGCTCTTCACCAATCTCGATCTGATCGAGCGGCTTGGCCTGCCGGTCGTCCTCGTGGCGCGCGCCGGGCTCGGCACCTTGAACCATGCTGCGCTCAGCTTCGCGGCGCTCGAGCGCAGGAAATTGCCGGTGGTCGCCATCGTCCTCAATCGCACTGCCGCCGAGGATGATCCGACAGTCGAGAGCAATCCGCGCTGGGTAGCGGCGCTGACAGGCGCGCGCGTGCTCGGCCCCACGCCCTTCGTGCGCGATCGGCGGTCGAGGCTCGATACCCTCGCACAGATGCTCGATCCGCTCGTTGACACTCCGCCACCGCGCCGATAAATTCCGCCGCCCCTTTGCGCCGGAGCCGACGATGGCCGACTTCACGCCCAAGTCCTACTTCGAGGAGAAGATCGCCCAGAAGCTCCGGGACAAGCCGGAGATGTCGAAAGCCGTCAACGCCGTCTACGAATTCAACATCACCGGCGACAACGGCGGCGTGTGGACCGTCGATCTCACCAAGGATCCGGGCGTGGTCACGGCCGGCTCGACCGGCGCCGCCAAGTGCACCGTGACCGCCTCCAGTTCCGACTTCATGAACATCGTCAGTGGCAAGATGAACGCGCAGATGGCGTTCATGAGCGGCAAGCTGAAGATCAAGGGCGACATGGGTCTGGCGATGAAACTGCAGAAGGTCATTGGCTGAGGGACCGCTCAGCGGCATTCGCGTCCTCGATCTGACGCGGCTCATCCCCGGGCCGTACTGCTCGCTGGTCCTCTCCGACCTGGGCGCCGACGTCGTCAAAGTCGAGGACCCCGAGGCGGGCGACTATCTTCGCGAGGTCTCGCCGCGAATGTTCGCGGCGCTCAACCGCGGCAAGCGATCGATCGCCCTCGATCTGAAGTGCGATCCCGAGCCGCTGCGGACGCTCTGCGCGGCGGCCGACGTGCTCGTCGAGGGATTCCGGCCGGGCGTGCTCGAGCGGCTCGCTCCTTTTGTCCTGCAGGATTTCCCGCGGCTGGTGGTGTGTCGCATCTCGGGATTCGGGCAGACCGGGCCGCGGCGCGATCGCGCGGGTCACGACATCGGCTATCTCGCCCTCAGCGGCGCGCTGGCGCGAGCAGGCGCGGTGCCGGGAGTGCAGATTGCCGATCTGGCGGGCGGCTTCACCGCGGTGTCGGCCATTCTCGCGGCGTTGCTCGAGCGAATGCGCAGCAGCCGGGGGCGCACGCTCGATCTCTCGATGACCGCCGCGACCACGCAATACGTCCTCGCCGCCGAGGAGCCCAACATCCTCGACGGAACGCGCCCCTGTTATCGCGCGTATCTCTGCAGGGGCGGAGGGCGCTATGTCCTCGGCGCGCTGGAGGAGAAATTCTGGGAGCGCTTCTGCGCGGCGGTAGGGCGACCGGATTGGCTCGACCGAGCCCTCGATACCGCGCTGACGCCGCTCCTCGATGCGCTCTTCGCTACGCGCACCCGCGATGAATGGGACGCCGCTCTTCGCGCCGCCGACTGCTGCGGCGAGCCTGTGCTCGAAGTTTCCCAGCTGCGCTCGCATCCGGCGTTCGCCGATCTCTTCGTCGGCGAGTGGCTGCGCTCCGCTCCCGCGCTGGTTCCGACTGGCTCGCTTTCCTCTCGCCCCGCGCCGCGACGAGGAGAGCACACCGCCGAGGTCCTGCGTGAGTGGGCGAGCGCCCGCCCGCCTCGCACTGCTGGTTGACAGCCCCCGGTTGCGGGACTAAACAAATCGGCCCACGTTGACGCGGGGTGGAGCAGTCCGGTAGCTCGTCGGGCTCATAACCCGAAGGTCGCGGGTTCAAATCCCGCCCCCGCAACCAAAACCACAGGCTCTACAAGCACTTAGCTTGTGGAGCCTTTGCGTTTCTGAACCTTGGACGAGAATGGCAGAGCCCGAAGGGCGTGGGTCCGATGTAACTGTCGGAATTGTTGGGTCTGCTCGATTGATTTCGGGGTCGTGCAACGGCTTCCTGGCACGTCGCTGATCACGGGCTGATCAAATTTCGCCAGGCAAACCGATCTGCATCGGCCGCCATTGCGCAGTGCCCGGCAAGGCGGCTCAAGCCTGAAGTCAGCCGCGATCCGCGAGCAGCGCCTCCACGAACCTGGTCGCCGGGCGCGCCTGCAATTCCGCGATCGTGCCGATCTGGACGAGCCGGCCAGCGTCCATCACCGCGACCCGATCTGCGAGGGCGCCCGCCTCGCGCAGATCGTGCGTGACGAGGAGCACCGGGAGCTGCCGCTCGGCGAGAACCTCCCGTAGCAGGGCGATCAGCTCGCGCCGGAGCAGGACGTCGACGTTGGAGAGCGGTTCGTCGAGGAGGAGCGCTCTTGGATCGGCGGCCAGCGCGCGCGCCAGCGCCACGCGTTGGCGCTCACCGCCGGAGAGCTGCGACGGGCGGCGGTCTCCCTTTCCGGCCAGTCCGACGCGCTGCAGGAGCATCTCCGTGCGCGGGCCCGCGGCGTGTGCGAATTGGAGATGCTCGCGAACCGTCATGTGCGGCCAGAGCGCGAGGTCTTGGAATACCATCGCGAGATGGCGCTCCTCGGGGTGCACTACGACGCGCCCCTCGTTGCTCACGCGCACACCGCCGATGTCCACGCTGCCATGCGACGGGGCGATGAAGCCGAGCACGACCCGCAGGAGGGTTGACTTGCCCGATCCCGAGGGGCCGACGATCGCAAGCACCTCCTCCGCACCGACGGAGAACGTGACGTGATGGAGGATTTCGTGGCTGTGCATCGAGACAGAGACACCTTGCAGCTCGATCATCGCCGCGCTCCGGCGAGCGCCACTGCGCCCGCGGCGATCGCCGCGGCCACCATTCCGCACTGGACCAGCGAGAGCGCCGCCACCACCGGCGGAGCGCCATTCGCTTCCAGCGTCAGGATGCGAACCGTGAGCGGCGCGCTGCCCGGCGGATAGAACAGGATCACCGTCTCGAGATCGCGCAGGCAGAAGACGAAAGCGAGGAGCCACGCGCCGAGCAGGGCGCGCCCATGCAGCGGGACGACGATCCGGCGCAGGCGCAGGAAAAAGCCGGCGCCCTGAACCGCAGCGGCTTCTTCCAGGTGCGGAGAGCCTTGCGCGATCGCAACGGCGATCGCGCGCGCCGGGATGACGGCGTAGCGCGCGGCGAATCCGATCACGAGAATGGCGACGGTCCGGTACACGGCATGCGTCGCCGGCCGGTTCCAGACGTCGATGATCCCGACCCCGAGGACTGCCGCTGGCGTGACGAAAGCGAAGACGGCAAGCGCGTCGAACCAGCCGCTTCCTGGTCTCCCGCGCGCCATCGATCTGCCGAGGATCAAGCCGACCGCCGTGAGCAGCGTCGCAGCCAACGCGGCGGGGACGACACTGTTCCCGATGCCGGCGCCGAGCCAGTCACCGATCTGCGCAAACCCGCCTCGCAGCGCCATCCGAGCGAGACCGGCGATGGGAAGCACCGAGGCAACTGCCGCCGCCCAGCAGATCACGGTGGCGGTCCAGCGGAAGCGGCCCAGGTTCAGCGCAGCGCGCTCCTCGCTGCGCAGGCCCAGCACCGCGAACGACCGCCCTGCGCCGATGCTCCGCTCGACGGCGAGCAGCGCCAGCGCCACGGCGATGAGCGGCATCGCCAGCACCGCGGCCTCGCCTGGCGAATAATCGATGGCGCCGAGCCGGGAAAAGACGGCGGCCGGATAGGCGCGGATGCGCAGGAACATGGGGACGCCCAGCTCGGAGAGCGAGAGCGCGAACACGAGCAGCGCTCCGAGCGCCGCGGCGGGCCACGCCACCGGCAGCACGATGCGGACCGCGACTTTCCACGGCGGCGCTGAAAGGCGGCCAGCCTCTTCCATCGACGGATCGATCGCCTGCACCGCAAGCGCGACCAGCGCGGTGACGATGGGCGCAAACGCAAATGTCTCGACGCCGATCGCGCCCACGGATGAGAACAGCGCGTCCGGATGAGGAAGATAGAACCAGCCCAGCGCGAGCAGAAACGGCGGAAGGAACGCGGGCAGCGCGTGCAGCAAGAGCGCCGCGCGCTTGCCGGGAATGTTCGCACGTCCCAGCAGCATCCCGAGTGGCACGCCGAGAAGCAGCGCACAAGCAGTCACCGCGGCAGCGAGCGCGCACGAGCGCAGGAGGAGGAGCCAGGGCGAGGCGCTCGCGAGCGGCGCGAAGCCCGACAACGGCGCACCGGCGACCACTGCGACTAGTGGGAGGAGCGCGGTCGCGCAGATCACGAATCCGGCGCCCGCGAGTGCCAGATGCTCCTCGGCGCGCTTCAGAGCCCGACCCATTGCCGCAGCCAGGGCTGGATTCTCTCCATCTCGTCGCCGAGGCGGGCGTAGTCCACCTTCATCGACCGGAATGAGCTGGCCGAGCGCACGCCGGGCACCTGGATGTCGGCGCGCAGCGGCATGTGGGCAGCGACCTCGGCCATTCGCTTGTCCACATCGGCCGAGGCAAGCCAGTCCGCCAGCGCGCGCCCCGCATCGGAGTGGGGGCCTTTCAGCAGGACCACGGCGGTGGGCATGACCAGCGTGCCGATTCCGTCCTGGTCCGGATAAACCACCTCGACGGGCGCTCCGTCGTGGAGCGCCTCGGCGGCGTCGTCGGTATCGCAGAGGCCGAACGCCACCTCGCCGGCTGCAACGAGCCGCTTCACCTCGCCGTTGGAGCTGGCGATGCGGGCCTGGTTCGTCTTGAGATCGTCGAGGAAGGCGCGGCCCTTGTCGTCTCCCCATGCGCCGAAGAGCGCGGCGACATGCATGGTGGTGGTGCCAAAGAGAGGATTCGCCAAAGCGGTCTGTCCCTTCCAGCGCGACGCCGCGAGGTCGCGCACCGACTTCGGCATCTCGGCCGCGGAGACCTTCTGCTTGTTGATCAGCAAGATGCGGGCGCGCGCCGCGGAGCCCGTCCAGGTTCCGTCGGCGCCCTTGAATTGCGCCGGCACTGACGCTGCTGCCGGCGACGAATAGGGTTGCACGAGCCCGCGCTTGACGAGCAGGAACGGCCGCACCGGATCTCCAGACCAGAACACATCGGCCTGCGGCTGCTGCGCTTCGGCGATCAGGCGATTGAGCACGCCGGTGCTCTTCGTCTCTTCGGTGTCGTAGACCGCGAGCACCTTGATGCCCGATCGCTTCTCGAATTCCTTGAAGACGGGCTCGGAGAAGGGCTGGTCGACGCTGGTGTAGACCACCACCTCCTTCGCGCCGCGCTTGCAGGCGA
>VBLC01000066.1 GCA_005879315.1 Deltaproteobacteria bacterium
GAGCTCGGAAAGACGCGGCTGCCGATGCCGGTGACGTCGATCGGCGGAGAGAAGGCGAACGGCGTTGCGCTTGGCGCGCAGATGAAGCTCATCTCGGCCAACCCGACGGTAGTGATCATCAAAGGCGCCGGGCATTGGATCATGGAGGAAAGTCCCGAAGAGACCCTGGCGGCCGTGATCCGCGCGCTCGAGCAGTCCGCCGCCGCGCCGAAGTGAGGTGACGATCAAGCTGGCGAAGTGCAACTGTCAGTGTTCGAGCTCGCGCAGGAGATCGTCGAGGCGCGCGGGATCCGGTTGAGTCTGGCCCTTTCAATCCGATGAACGATTTCGGTCACCGCGCTGTTCATCGCGATTGGCTTTCCGATTTGCCTGCCCACCTGGGCCACATAACCCTTGATGAAGTCGATCTCCCGATCAGGTCGAACTTGTCCCGGTATTCCTCGATCGCAGCGACATGAACCTCGGAAGCCACGGCCTCCCACGCCCGAGACCCGCAGGCCGCCGCGCGAGTCGCAATCGTTCCGCCCAATGCGCCGATACCCACGATCAAGGTCCGCATCCTCAGCTCCTCTTCGAACGGCCAGGCTCCCCTGGCAAGATCCTGCAATCGGCAAAGCAAGATCTCGAAAGACGCCGCGCTCGCATCCGCGTAGCGTGCGTCCAGAATCGCATTGACGATCCAGCTTCGAGATGAGGAGGATCCATGCGTTGCGCGAAGATTGTGGTTGCGACAGCGTTCCTCGGTTTGCTCTGGGCCGCGAGGCCGGCGAACGCCGCAAGCTGCGACGGGCTGACAAGCCTGGCCGTGTCGAGCACGACGATCACGTCAGCCGCGATGGTCGCTGCCGGCGGCGGATTCCCCGAGTATTGCAACGTCAAAGGCCATGTCGATACCGAGATCGCCTTTGAGCTGCGTCTTCCCACCAAGTGGAACGGCAAGTTCTACTTCACGAGCTTCGGTGGCCTCGACGGCGTGATGCCCGGCCCCGGAGCAGGACTGAAGCTCGGCTACGCCGAGGTCGCGACCAACACCGGCCACGCGAGCACGAATGGAACCGTGTACGACGGGAGCTGGGCCTATCACAATCTCGAGCGGCAGGTGAACTGGGCCTATCGCTCGACTCACGTCGTGGCGATGGCCGGAAAAACGATCACGACCGCCTACTATGGAGCGGCCCCGCGGCTTTCCTATTACGTCGGTTGCTCCGGCGGAGGCCGCCACGCGGCCATGTCGGCGCAGCTCTATCCCGATGATTTCGACGGCGTCGTCTCGGGCGATCCATTCCTCAGCCCGCCGGGACAGGTCATCGCCTGGAACTGGGATGAGCAGACCCTCACAGCCGCGCCCATTCCGCCGGCCAAACTGAACGTGATCGCCAAAGCGGTCCTCGACGAGTGCGATGCGAAGGACGGCGTCGTCGACGGCCTCATCAGTGATCCGCGCCGCTGCCGCTTCGACCCGGGCACGCTCGCATGCCCCGCCGGCGGCGACGGGTCGGGCTGCCTCACCACGGCACAGGTCGCGAGCTTGCGGAAGTTCTATGGCGGCCCGAGGAATTCGCGGGGCGAGCAGCTCTTCCCCGGCTGGGAGCCCGGTGTGGAGAACCTGGGATGGCCGCGCGCCCTCGTCAATACCGTGAACGGCGGGCCTGGGGAGCTGATGGTCCTGATCCCGGACAACTTCCTCAAGTATTTCGTGTTCGGTCCTGGCTACGATCCGCTTTCCTTCAACTTCGATCGCGACCCCGCAAAGCTCGCTCCTGACTTCGCTCTCTTCGACGTGAAGCCCGATCTCTCAGCGTATGCGGCCGCGGGCCACAAGATCGTCATGTACCACGGGTGGGCCGATCCCCGGCTCGTTCCGGTGCTCTCGATCCAGTTCCACGGCGCGGTCGCGCGCAATCTCGACGAGGAAACGCGGATCGACGATTTCTATCGCCTCTTCATGGTCCCGGGAATGCTCCACTGCGGCGGCGGGACGGGCCCTTCGAGCTTCGATGCGTTCGGCGCGCTGGTGAATTGGGTCGAGGGGGGCGTCGCTCCTGACCGAATCATCGGATCGCACCTGACGAACGGCGTGGCGGATCGAACGCGTCCGCTTTGCCCCCATCCGAAGGAAGCCGTCTATACCGGCAGCGGTAGCATCAACGACGCCGCGAACTTCGTCTGCCGCGTGCGGCACGTCCGCGACATGGTGAACTCGGACTTCTATCGCAGGGAACGGGAAGAGGACGACGATTAGATCGATCGATCCAACGCGGAGGTCACTGTGAAACGCGCGAATTTCACCAGAATGGCGGCTGTCCTCGCTCTCGCTTTGGGAGCACCTGGCGCCCACGCCGACGGCCAGACCTGCGAGCAGGATGACGACGGCATCCTCTCCATCGACCACTACGTCAACCACGTCTCCACCTTGCGCGCCACTGCCGGCCAGCACGTCCAGCTCTTCGTGCGCGAGCGCGTCCGGGGTAGCGCGGAGGACCTGGGCAAGAGCACCGAGGCGAACGGCAAGGCGGTGCTCTTCGTCCACGGCGGCACGTATCCCTCCGTGCCCGACTACGATCTCCGCTTCAAGGACTACGACTGGATGGCCTATCTGGCCGGCTCCGGATTCGACGTCTATTCGATGGACATCCAGGGTTATGGCTGGTCGACGCGGCCCTTCCCGATGGGCGATCCGTGCAACGTCAGCCCCGCCCAGCAATTGCTCATCAGCCCCTATCCGATCTCTCCGGGCGCGATCCCCTGTGCTGCGAGCCACCCGTTCGTGCTCGCGAGCACCCAATCCGACTGGGACGAGGTCGACCGCGTGGTGGACTTCGTCCGCGCCCGTACCGGACAGGACCGCATCAGTCTCATCGGCTGGTCGGGCGGCGGTCCGCGATTCGGTGGCTACGCGGGCCTGCATCCGGAGAAGGTCGATCGGGTGGTGCTGCTTGCGCCCGCTTACTTCCGCGCCGTCCCCGACAATCAGCCTCCTTCGCAACCCGCCGGCTTTCCCTTCACTGTCTCGACGCGCTTTCACGCCTTCCACGAGCGCTGGGATATCCAGGTGCATTGCGCCAACCAGTTCGACCCCGCGATCCGCGACGCGATCTGGGCGTCGAACATGAAGTTCGATCCGGTCGGGGCGACCTGGGGGCCGGGCATCGTCCGGGCACGCTCCATGACCTTCACCCAGTGGAATGCACACCTCGCCGCGAAGGTGCAGGCTCCCGTGCTCCTGCTTTCCGGCGAGCTCGATCAAGAGGTGAACCCGCAGTTCGTGCGCGACCTGTACGCCGACCTCGGGTCCGCGTCCAAGGTCTTCCTCAGCATCGAATGCGTTTCCCATTACGTTCCGTACGAGACGAATCACATGGTTCTGCTCAAATCATCCAAGGACTGGTTGCTCCATGGATCGGTCATCGGGGTCAGCCGCGGGATGCTCCACGCGGATGCGGCCGGCCACATCCGGAAGGTCGAGTGAAACCAGCCTAGCGCTGGTCCATTGGCGTTTGGCAGGCCAGAGCGATGAAGCCGATCGCGACCAAATCCGTCCTTCCGGTCCGCGCCGCCGACGAGATCCGAGGCGCGATCCTGAGCGGCGCCCTCCTTCCCGGAGCGCGCATCAAGCAGGAGGAGCTCGCGGCGCGCCTCGGCGTGTCCCGCGAACCCGTGCGCCAGGCCTTGCTGATGCTCCAGCGCGAGGGCCTGGTCTTCACCGAGCCGGGTCGGACGGCCACCGTCGCCACCCTCGATCGGCGATTCATCGCCGACGTCTACGAGCTTCGCGAGGTCATCGAGGGCCTCGTGGCAGCCACCATGGCGAAGCTCTGCGCCCCCGATCTGACACACCTCGAGGAGATCGTCGCGCGCGGTCGCGAGGCCGTCCGGCTGAGGAGTTTTCGGCGGCTCATCGAGCTGGACATCGCCTTCCACTCGGCACTTTACGAGGCGGCGAACAACCGGGTGCTGATCGACGTCATGCGCGATCAGTGGAACCATATCCGGCGGGTGATGGCGATGGTGCTCGGCGAGACCAGCTACCGCGATCGCGTCTGGGACGAGCACGCCGCCATTCTAGAGGCCATCCGATCCGGCAATCCTCGGCGGGCGCGCGCCGTCGCCGCTCACCACACGCGGGCCGCAAAGCTGTTCCTGCTCGGCTCGGTCGCATCCGAGGGGATTCCCTTTCTCTAGAATCGCGCCGCTCCGTTTTTGCGACGCGGCGCGCATTGACGGCCCCTGGATCCTGGATCCAGATTGCGTGCTCCCTCGGAACCGCAATGCGGCTCGGCTCGCCAACGATGTTCATCGAGACCCTCACCGGGCGGCCCCGTCCCGTCCCGGGCATGGGCAAGCTGTCGAGCGGCCATTTCTGGAGAGGGCTCCGGCTGGAAGGAATCTCGGTCGGCCCGGACGAGCTCGGCGAAGGGCATTTCACGCAGCACTTCATCGGTGTGATCGGCAGCGAGGTCCGCATCGAGAACTCGTGGACGGGCGGCCGTCGTTGGAGCCGGCAGTATTTTCCCGGCAACGTGGCCCTGCTTCCCGCGAGCGTGCCGTATGCCGCCCGATGGGAAGGCTTCAAGAGAGTGACCGGGCTCTTCCTCGATCCGGATCTTCTCTCCGCGACCAGCGGCGAGGCAACCGGCACTCAGATCGAGCTTCGTCCAGCCGTGGCTCCGCAAAACGACGCGCTCCTCGCCGATCTGGTGCTGACACTGCGCGGAGAGGTGCAAGCCGGATTTCCCGGAGGTGCGCTGTATGGCGAGTCGCTCGGTGTCGCCATTGCCGCGCATGTCGTTCGCTCCTATGCGGCCGCAACTTGCCGCGCGGCGGACCCGCGCGGGGGCCTTCCTTCCGACGACCTGCGCCGCATCGAGAAGTATGTCGAAGAGAACCTTGCCCGGAACCTTTCGCTCCACGATCTCTCCCAGCAGCTGGGCATGAACGTGTACTTCTTCGTCCGTTCGTTCAAGCGGAGCACCGGCGTGCCGCCGCATCAGTACGTGCTGAGAAGGCGCGTCGAGCGTGCGAAGGCGTTCCTGCTCGACGCTGGCAGCTCGATCGCCGACATCGCGCTCCGCTGCGGGTTTGCCACACAGAGCCATTTGACCGCCACGTTCAGTCGCTTGACGAACCTGACGCCTGGTGAATACCGCCGCGCATTCGAACGAGCGCGCCGCGGCGAGTCGCGGTCCGCCTAGAGCACAAACTCAAGACCCCTCAAAGCCCAACAACACAAGCGTAGGCGCCAAGCCGCCTTCGGCGGCCGGGGCTAGCGCAAGAATCCGACAAAGCGCGGACAAGATTCTGAAAGACACGCCCTCGGTCCACTCGATAGGTTCGCGTCCATTCCGCAAACCATGGAGTCGCCATGAAAGCTCACCGCGCAGCGTTGACGGCGCTGGTCTTCGTCGTTTCATCGGCCGCACTCGCAAGGGACAGGGACCATCGAGCGGACCCGGCAGAGATCAAGGCCCGCCAGCACTTCTTCGGCGCGGAGAACGTCGACCCGGTCACGGCGGCCGTGCGCAGGGACCGCGTGATCTTCTCGTGGTTCAGCAACACCTCGTTCGCGGTCGCGGCGGGGGGCCGGGTCTTTCTGCTCGACTCGTACATCGACCAGGAGGGCCGCGTGCCCACGACGGTGGACGAGATCGTCGCGCTCAGGCCGGAGGCGATCTTCATCGGCCACGGGCACTTCGATCACCTGGACTTCGGCGGTCCGGTGGCCGCCGCTGTCGGCGCCACGCTCGTGGCCTCGCCCGAAGCCTGCGATCAGGCGCAGCTCGACGCGCAGCGCGTCCTCGGCCCCACCGCCAAGGTGAACTGCCTGGGCGCGGTGACGCGCGGCTCTTCGCCGGGCGCGGAGATCAACTCGCTCGACGTGCTCCGCGGTGGCGTGTGCGTCACGGCGTTCAAGCACATCCACTCCGCCGTGCTGCCGTCCGACCCGGACTATGCGCCGAACCCGATCGCTGTAGTGACGGACCCGCGCGACGCCACGCTCTTCCCGCCGCCCGCGCCCATCGTGCACGGCGGCTGCGGCGGCATCTGCGGGCTGACCAGCATCATGTATCAATTCACGGTCGGACACGGCGAGCACAAGTTCACCTTCCTCTGGCACAACACCACCGGTCCGTACAAGGAGAAGGCGCCGCAGATCTTCGACATCGCGCGCAAGCTTCCCAAGACGGACGTCGAGCTGGGCGCCATCTTCAGCATCGGGTGGACCACCAACTACGAGCGCGACGCCGTGCTCTTCACGCGAGCGCTGCAGCCCAAGGTCTACGTGCCCACGCACCACGATCTCCTCTTCCTCAAGACGACGGCGCCTTACTGGAAGGCTGCCTATTACCGGCAGCTGAAGATCATCGGCGTCCCGGAGGCGGAGCAGCCGCTGGTGCGCTGGCTCTATGACCCGGAGGCGTACCTCAATTCGTCGATGTTGACCTTCGACATCAAGGACCACTTCTGGGCGAGCTCCCCAGAGGGACGGCCGGCGAGCGAGTGCGACTCGTCCGGCGATGAGGATTAGCGGCCGCCAGGCAAGAAACGGCATTGACCTGCTTCGTTCAGGAGAATCCAAATGAATCGACCCTTCGCATTCACCGTGCTTTGTACAATCGCGCTGGCAACCGCGCTGAGCCCCTCGCGAGCTGAAGCGAACCAATCGTGCGAGGGCCTGGCCAAGCTCTCTCTCAAGAACGTGACCATCACCTCCGCCGTGAGCGTCGCCGCATCCGCGACGCTTCCTGCCCATTGCCGGGTGTTCGGGATCGCGACGCCTACCATCGACTCCGCGATCACTTTCGAAGTCCTGCTGCCGGCGGCGTGGAATGGAAAGTACTTGCAGGCCGGCAATGGAGGTTACGGCGGGTCATTGGGAACCCCGATGGGCAACATGCTGGCCGCCTTGCAGCGAGGCTATGCCGCAGCGGGCACGGACATGGGCCACAGCGCCTCGGACCCAGTATGGGCGTTCGGACATCCTGAGCGAGTTGCCGACTGGGGTTACCGGGCGAACCACGTCACCGCCCAGACTGCGAAAGCGATCGTCAAGGCCTTCTACGGCGAGGGGCCGGAGCTCTCGTACTTCAGCGGCTGTTCCGACGGTGGACACGAGGCGCTGATGGAAGCGCAGCGGTTCCCGGAAGAGTTCGACGGCATCATCGCCGGCGCGCCCGCGAACTTCTGGACCCATCAATCGACGGCGTGGATCTGGGAGGGCGCTGCGGCGCTCTCGGATCCTGCGAGCGCCCTCTCCAGTGACAAGCTGAAGCTCGTCACCTCCGCCGCCGTCGCAGCTTGCGATGGAATCGATGGCCTGAACGACGGACTCATCGACGACCCGCGCAACTGCCGGTTCGATCCGGCGAGCCTGCTCTGCGGAGGCGGCGATCCTACGAAGTGCCTCACCGCCCCGCAGGTCGCGGCGGTCAAGAAGATCTATGCCGGTCCCCGGAACCCGCGCACGGGTGCGCAGATCTATCCCGGCCTGGAGCGGGGCAGCGAATACGCCGCGATCGCCAACGACACATTGTCGGTCCTGGTCGGAAGCTGGTCGCCGCTGGTGTCGGGGCCCGTGCCGTTCCTGGGTGACCTCTTCTTCAAGCAGATGGTCTTCAACAACTTGAGCTGGGATTTCCGCACGCTCGACTACGATGGCAACGTGGCCTTCGCGGACACGAAGATGGCGCCGATCATCAACTCGACGAACCCTGACCTGAGCACCTTCAGGGAGCTGGGTGGCAAGCTGATCATGTATCACGGCTGGAACGACCCGCTGGTCAATCCGCGCAACAGCATCAACTACTACGAGAACGTCATCGCCGCCTTGCATCGCGAGGACGACGAAGGTGAAGGAGCTGGGAATGCCGCGAAGGACACGCAGAAGTTCTTGCGGCTCTTCATGGCGCCCGGAATGACCCACTGCTTGCTGGGCCCCGGCCCCAACGTCTTCGATACTCTCACTGCGCTCGAGAACTGGGTCGAGCAGGGGAGGGCGCCGGAAAGGCTCATCGCATCGGGAGGCGCCGTAGCGGGCCGGACGCGGCCGCTCTGCCCGTTTCCCAAGGTGGCCCGTCACATCGGCCACGGCAGCATCAACGACGCGGCGAACTTCGCGTGCGTCAAGCCGGAGCACGGATCGCACGACGACTGATGGTCTTTCCTGAAGACTTCGATGTCGAGCCTGGCGAGCTCGAGCTGACGAGCGGAAGCAGGCTGACCGGCGATCGCGACGACTCTGACGACGATGAGCGATGAACTGTTGGTAGTTTGGCAGGCAATTTCGGGGTGAAACCATGCGCAGAATCTCCTTCGTTTTCGCTCTCGCACTTTGCTTCTCCACTTTGCCCTTGCACGCGGAGAGGGACGACGACGGCGACGCGGAGCAGAAGAGCGTCGAGCTGACGTGGATGTCGATCGCCAACTGGTACTTCAAGGCCGGCTCATTGAAGATGGTGATGGACGGCTACCTCACGCGCGTCCCCTCCAGCGTCTTCGTGCCCTCGAAGCAGTTCCCCGCGGACCAGTTCGCCTTCACGAATGCGACCTGGCCGTCCAACGTCACCGACGTGATGCGGGTCCGCTTTGCGCTCGGCGCGGACAATCTCGATTACCTGCTCGCCGGGCATAGCCACTTCGATCACACCTATGACACGGCCATCTGGGCTGCGCTGACGGGCGCGCAGATCATCGGAGGCCAGTCGACCTGCTATCAGGCCGAGTCCCAGGGCTGGCCAAAGAGCCAGTGCACGGTGGTGAGCGGCAGCTGGGTCACGGGCCATGGCGAGCGTCTCCAGCTTGCCCCTGACGTCACGCTGCGGGTGGTGCGGTTCAACCACAGCGGCACTGACAAGAACCCCATCCAGCATTTCGGACGCGAGCTCAGCGGCCCGCCCATCCCCGATCCGGCGACCGGCGGGTTCAAGGCAGGCGTCGGGGAGGACTTTCCCAATGGAGGCGGCGGGCGCGCGTTCCTCTTCACCGTCGGCCACGGGCGGCGCCGCGTCAGCTTCTTCGTCAACAACTCTGCCAGTCCGTTCGACCTGGACCAGCCCGTCACTGTGAACGGAGAGAGCTTCGGATCTCCTCTCGAGAACCTCAGCGCCGCGATGCGAGACGCGGAGCTGACCAGCGTCGACGCCTGGATCGGCACGGGCGGGTTGGCGGTGGCGCAGCTGATCGTCCCCGTGATCCACCCGAAAACATACATTCCGAATCACTGGGACGGCTTGTTCAACCCGTTCTGGCCTGGTCTGCCCTTCCCCTTCAAAGACGCAAACCTTTCCGCATTCCTGGATCGCAATGGCATCCAGTTCTTGCCTCAGCATCAGTACTTCGACGGCTATCGCGTCGAGGCGACGGGGGTGACGCGGCTGATGAACCACAAGCTGAAGCAGAGGCTGGGCTTCAGCGACGTGCAGCCCTTCACCGCAGCGAGCGTCGCTACCGCACGGGAGGTAAGCGCGGCGATGGGACCCGAGGATTGCGACCAGTAGTGAGAGATCGTCTGTGACGCAGGCGGAGCAGGGTTTCCTGTCGAAAGATGATCCCGAGATCGCCTGGCAGGCGCGCTCCGCCCGCCGGAAGCTGATGCCCACCGCGGTGGAGCTGATCCGCTCGGTCTCCCCCAGGCAGCGGCCGCGCTGCGCCTGAACGCGCCGCTCGGATTCTCAGCCGCCGAGCAGCTCGTCGTAACCCTGCCCGCGCATCTCCAACAGGCAGAGCCCGTTGCCGAAGGGGTCCGCCAGATTGGCCAGACGGCCCCACTTCTTCGGCTGCACCTCGCGGTCGAGCGCCGCGCCAGCCGCTAGCGCGCGGCGCACGGCCGCGTCCAGATCCTCCACGACAAAGTCGATGTGCACCGGTGTCCAGTGGCGGCGGTAGTCCCGCACCGCGGTCGCGCCAGGGCTGGGAGACGAGCCGGCGGGCTCGGCGAGCAGATCGATCGGTGACGACGCGCCGAGAAGCTCCGCCCAGCCGCGGCCCAGGCGGCGACCCAGGGTCAGACCCAGGGCCTCGCGGTAGAAGGCGACACCCTTCTCCAAGTCGTCCACATCGATGCAAACGCGAATCTGCAGGCTCATCGGATGGCTATTTCTTCTGCGCCTTCATGCGGCGCTCCATCTCCTCGGGCGAGACGTCCTCGATGTGCGTGCCCATCGACCACTGGTTGCCCCACCGGTCGATCACGGTGGCGACCCGGTCGCCATAGAATTGGTTCGCCGGCTCGCGCTTCGCCTGCCCGCCCGCGGCCACCGCCTTCTTGAAGGTCGAGTCGACGTCGGGGACGTAGAGATAGGCGCCGATGCGCGTCGGCGCAACCTCGGGGTTTCCGTCCGCAAGCATCACCATCGAATCGCCGATCTGTACCTCGGCGTGACCAATCTTTCCGCCCGGCGCGGGGAAGCGGAACTTTTCCTCGGCGCCGAACGCGTTCTTGAGGAATTGGATGAAGTCGGCTGCGCCCTCGACGACGAAATACGGAGTGAACGTGCGGTAGCCCTCGGGAATCGGCTTGACGGCCATGTGTCTCCTCCTTTGCAGGTGCGGTCTACAGCTTGAGCGCTGCGCCGTCGAGCACCGGCGGGCAGGCGCTTGCCCGTGCATCGCCCGCCGCTCTGCGGCATCCTAATCCGACCGTATGTGGATCGTCCGTCTCGCGCTGCGCCGCCCCTATACCATCGCCGTCGCTTGCGCGCTGATCTTCATCTTCGGCTGGCTGAGCATCAGCAAGATGAAGACCGACATCCTGCCGGCCATCGACATCCCGGTGGTGATCGTGGTCTGGAACTACCCGGGCCTCTCCGCCGAGGACATGGAGCGCCGCGTCGTCTTCATCAGCGAGCGCGCCTACTCCACCACCGTGAGCGGCATCTCCCGCATCGACTCGCAGTCGATGACCGGCCTGGGCATCCTCAAGGTCTGGTTCGAGCCGGGCAGCGACATCGGCGGGGCCATCGCGCAGATCTCCTCGGTCTCCTCCGCCGCCAGCCGGGTCATGCCGCCCGGCATCACTCCACCGGCCATCGTCCGTTTCAACGCCAGCAACGTGCCGGTCGCGCAGCTCACCGTCGCCAGCAAGACGCTGAGCGAGGAGCAGCTCTTCGACTACGGCCTCAACTTCATCCGCCTGCGCCTCTTCACCATCTCTGGCCTGGCCACGCCCGCGCCTTTCGGCGGCAAGACGCGACAGATCATGGTGGACATCGACCCTGCCCGGGTGGCGCAGAAAGGGCTTTCTCCCAACGACGTGGTGCAGGCAGTCTTGAACAGCAACGTGCTGGTGCCGGCGGGCTCGGCGCAGATCGGCGACCGCCAGTACGACGTCAAGCTCAACTCCAGCCCCGTGAGCGTCGCCGCCTTCAACGACATGCCGGTCAAGGCGCAGAACGGCGCCACCATCGTCCTCGGCGACGTCGCCCGAGTCCACGACGGCTTCGCGGTGCAGGAAAATGTCGTTCGCCTCAACGGCCGCCGCGCCACCTACCTGGCCATTCTCAAGAAAGCGGACGCCAGCACTCTCGCCGTGGTCGAGGGCGCCCGCGAGCAGATCCCCATCATCCAGCAGGCCGCGCCCGAAGGAATGGAGTTGAAGCTCGACTTCGATCAGTCGATCTTCGTCCGCGCGGCCATCGTCAACGTGCTGCACGAAGCGGTCATCGCCTCCATCCTCGTCTCGCTGATGATCCTCTTCTTCCTCGGCAGCTGGCGGGGGGCGGTCATCGTCGGCACCAGCATTCCGCTCGCCATCCTGGTGGGTCTGGTCGGACTGTTCTTGACCGGCAACACCTTGAACCTCATGACCATGGGCGGCCTGGCGCTGGCCATCGGCATGCTGGTCGACGACGCCACCGTGGCCATCGAGAGCATCCACCGCAACCGGCACCTGGGAAAGGCGCTCACACCCGCCATCCTCGACGGCTCGGAGCAGATCGCGGTGCCGGCGCTGGCCGCGACGCTGACCATCTGCATCGTCTTCTTTCCCGTCGTCCTGCTCGAGGGTCCGGCGCGCTTCCTCTTCTCTCCCTTGGCGCTGGGCGTGGTGGTCTCGATGATCGCCTCCTACATCCTCTCGCGGACGCTGGTTCCGATGCTGGCGCGCCTTCTCATGGAGAAGGAGGATCTCCACTACGCGGGCGAGAGCTTCGGCGCGCGCTTCAACCGCTGGCGCGACGGCGCCTTCGGCCGCTTCCAGGAGGCGTACGGTCGCGTGCTTCAGACGGTGCTGCAGCACCGTTCCATGGTGCTGGGCGCGGCCGGGCTCATCTTGCTATTCACGGCCGCGCTGCCGTTCGTGGTGGGCCTCGACTTCTTCCCCAACGTCGACGCCGGCCAGATGCGCTTGCACTTCCGCGCGCCCATCGGCACGCGGCTGGAGGAGACCGAGCGGCTGGTGGCGCGGCTCGAGCAGCGCTTGCAGGACATCATCCCGCCGAGCGATCTCGCCACCATCAACTCCAACATCGGCATGCCCACTTCCTACAACCTGGCCTTCGTGCAGACCGACAACACCGGCAGCCAGGACGCCGACATCCTCGTCGCGCTCCAGGCGGGCCACGCGCCCACCGAGCAGTACATGGAGAAGATCCGGCGCGAGCTGCCCGACGAGTTCCCCGGCAGCTCCCTCTACTTCCAGCCCGCCGACATCGTCAGCCAGGTGCTCAACTTCGGGCTCTCCGCTCCCATCGACGTCCAGATCGAAGGACCCGACGTGGAGCAGAGCTACGCGCTCGCGCGCAATCTGGCGAGCCGCATCCGCCTGGTCCCCGGCGCCTCCGACGTGCGCATTCCACAAGTCCTGGCGCATCCGGCGCTGGCGGTGGACGTCGATCGCCGGCTGGCAGCGCACATCGGCGTCACCGAGCGCGACGTGGCCAACAATCTCCTCGTCTCGCTCAGCTCCAGCACGCTGGTGGCGCCCTCGTTCTGGATCAATCCGAGGAACAACGTGAACTATCCGGTGGTGGTGCAGACGCCGCTCACCAAGGTGGATTCGATTTCCTCCCTCTTGGGTACGCCGCTCGGCCGCGGGGCGCAGCTCGTCGCCTCCTCCACGCCGGGAGACTCGATCGCCGGCGGCGCTTCCTACCTGGGCGCGGTGGCCAGGCTGCGGCCGGACACAGGCCTCTCGATGATCAACCACGTGGCGGTGCAGCGGGTGGTCGATGTGCAGGCCAGCGCCAGCGGCCGCGACCTGGGCAGCGTGACCATCGGAATCGAGAAGGCGATCGATTCCCTGGGCAAGCTCCCCAAGGCCACGCGCGTCCATGTCCGCGGGCAGAGCGAGAGCATGTTCGCCGCCTTCGGCAGGCTGGGCCTGGGCCTGGTGCTGGCGATTGTCCTCGTCTACCTGCTGCTGGTGGTCCTCTTCCAGTCGTTCCTCGATCCCTTCATCATCCTCGTCGCCGTGCCCGGCGCGCTCATCGGAATCCTCTGGATGCTGGCGCTCACCGGCACGACCTTGAACGTCGAGTCGTTCATGGGAGCGATCATGGCGGTTGGCATCGCCACTTCCAACAGCATCCTCCTGGTCAGCGCCGCCAACGACGCGCGCGTGCAGCAGAACCTGGGCGTGCTCGAGGCCGTCATCGCCGCCGGCAAGACGCGCTTGCGCCCGGTGCTCATGACGGCGCTGGCCATGCTCCTCGGCATGGTCCCGATGGCGCTGGCGCTGGGAGAGGGCGGCGAGCAGAACGCGCCGCTCGGACGCGCGGTCATCGGCGGACTTCTGGTCGCCACCTTCGTCACTCTTCTCGTGGTCCCCGCCGTCTACACGCTCCTGCGCCGCGCAATGCCGCGCGCACACCAGCTGGACGAGAAGTTCGCGGCGGAGAGCCGCATGGAGCCTTCGCATGGCTGAGAACAACAAGCGGCTGGTGGCCGCCGGCAGCGCCATCCTCGTGCTGGCCGCCGCGGCCGGCACCGCCGCGCTCTTCCTCCGCGAGCACAATGCGCAGGCGCGGCAGGCGGACATCTTGCAGAAGGAGCTGGCCCAGGGGCCGACGGTCCGCGCGGCGCGAGTGGAGATGGCCGCCGCCGACCGCGTGGTTTCGCTGCCGGCGGAAGTTCGCGCCGAGATGCACGCCACGCTCTACGCCAAGGTGAGCGGCTACGTGAAAGAAGTGACCGTCGACAAGGGCGACCGCGTGAGCAAGGGTCAGGTGGTGGCGGTGCTGGAGTCGCCCGACCTGGACGAGCAGCTCCGCTCGGCCGAAGCCGAGCTCTCCTTGCGCAAGCAGCAGCTGGCGCGCGCGCTGCGGCTGGTTGGGTCCGGCTACGTCTCGCACGATCAGCGCGAGCAGCTCGAAGAGGCGGTCAAGGTGGCGCAGGCCAACGTGGTCCGCGCGCGCGTGCAGAAGGACTACCAGTTCCTCCGCGCGCCCTTCGATGGCACGGTGACGGCGCGCTATGCGGATCCGGGCGCGCTCCTTCCCGCCGCGACCGGCAGCACTTCCAGCGCGCAGCCGCTCCTCGAGATCGCCCAGGTCGATCGGCTTCGCCTGGCGCTGCAGCTCGGCCAGGACGACGCCTCGCGGGTGCACACGGGAGATGCGGTCACGCTGCAGCTCGCGCCCGATCAGCCGGCGTTCCAGGCGCGCGTCTCGCGAATCGCGGAGAGCCTCGATCCGCGCACCAGGACCATGCTTTGCGAGATCGATCTGCCCCATCCGCCGCGCGGCCTTTATCCCGGCGCCTTCGTCGAGACGACGCTGGCCTTGCGCGGCGCGCCTCGGCCGCTGGTGCCCACCGAGGCGCTGGTCGGACAGTCGGGACAGCTCTTCGTCGCGCTCATCGAGGAGAACAAGGTCCACTTCCAGCACGTCAAGCTCGGCATCGACGACGGTGCCCGCGTCGAAGTGCTCGACGGCCTTCGCGGCGGCGAGCTGGTGGCGCTCAACCTCGCGCCCGACGTCGCCGACGGCAGCTCGGTGCGAATCCGCGACGAGAGACCGAAGACCGCGCGGTAGTCGCCCGCATCCTGTTATAGAGACCAGCCGCCCCGATGCGGTGGAGGAGTCGCCGCATGACGTTCGCCGAGCTGGGCCTGTCGAAAAAGTCTCTGGCCGCGCTGGAGCGGGAGGGCTTCGAGGCGCCCACCCCCATCCAGTCCCAAGCCATCCCGCCCGCGCTCCTCGGCAAGGACGTGGTGGGGTCTGCCGCCACCGGCACCGGCAAGACGCTCGCCTTCGTCCTGCCCATCCTCGAGCGGCTGGAGGGAAAGCACGGCACCCGCGCGCTGATCCTGGCGCCCACCCGCGAGCTGGCGCTGCAGATTCACGAGCAGGTGGAGCGCTTCCGCCACGGACACCACCTGCGCAGCGCCGTGGTGATCGGCGGGGTGGGGATGGGCCCGCAGCGACACGCGTTCGAAAAGGGCTCGGAGATCATCGTGGCCACGCCGGGCCGGCTCAACGACCACCTCGATTCGGGAAGCGCGCGGCTCGACCAGATCGAGATCCTCGTCCTCGACGAGGCGGACCGGATGCTGGACATGGGCTTTCTCCCCCAGCTGCGGCGCATCTTGAAGCACGTGCCCCGCGCGCGGCAGTCGCTGCTTTTTTCCGCGACCATGGCGGGCGAGGTGGCCGATTTCGCCCGCGAGCATTTGCGCGATCCGGTGCGCGTCGAGGTGACCCGCAGCGGGACCACCTCGGAGCGCGCGCTGCAACAGGTCTTCCTCATCGGGCAGGAAGAGAAGATCGCGCTCCTGCTCGCGCTCCTCGAGCAGGACCAGCTCTCGACGCTGGTCTTCACTCGCACCAAGAGGCGCGCCGACCGCGTGGCCCGGTCGCTCTTGCGGAGCGGACACCAGGTGGCGGTGATCCACGCCGACCGATCGCAAGGACAGCGCCGCGCGGCGCTGGAAGGGTTCCGCTCCGGACAGCACCGCGTGCTGGTCGCGACCGACATCGCCGCGCGAGGCATCGACGTGGCGGAAATCGGGCACGTGGTGAATTTCGATCTGCCTCACGTACCCGAGGACTACGTGCACCGCATCGGCCGGACCGCCCGCATGGAAGCCAGCGGCCGCGCCTCCAGCTTCGCCGCGCCGGAGGAGCACGAGCTGCTCCGCGGCATCGAGAAATTCACCCGCAAGACGGTGGAGCGCGCCAAAGTGCCGCGCGAGCACGAGGCTTTCCAGGACGAGGTGAAGCGTCGTGCGGAGATGCCTCCGCCTCCGCGCCAGGCTCCGCATCACCGCTCGAGGCCGGCGCGGCACGGACGCCCGCAGCAGCAGCATCATCAGAGTCAGAAGCAGCCGGCGCAAAAGCTGGGCACCTGGAAACCACGGCGCCGCCATTGATTCCGTATTCGATTCTCGATCTCGCCCCCATCGTCGAGGGCGGCGATGCCGCGCAGGCGCTCCGCTGCTCGCTCGATCTCGCCCGGAACGCCGAGCGCTGGGGCTACCACCGTTACTGGGTCGCCGAGCACCACGGCATGCCCGGCGTCGCCAGCGCCGCCACCGCGGTGGTCATCTCGCACCTCGCCGCCGGCACCTCGCGCATCCGCGTCGGGGCAGGCGGCATCATGTTGCCCAACCACGCGCCGCTGGTCATCGCCGAGCAGTTCGGCACGCTCGAGTCGCTCTTTCCGGGCCGCATCGATCTCGGTCTCGGCCGCGCGCCCGGCACTGACGCGCTCACCTCGCGCGCGCTGCGGCGCACTCTCGACAGCGAGGTCGACGCCTTTCCCCAGGACGTGCTCGAGTTGCAGTCCTACTTCCAGCCGCCGGAGCCCGGCCGCATCCTGGCGGTGCCCGGCGCAGATCTAAAGATACCCATCTGGATTCTCGGCTCCAGCCTCTACGGCGCGGAGCTGGCCGCGGCGCTCGGATTGCCCTACGCGTTCGCCTCGCACTTTGCTCCTGCGCAGCTGATGCGAGCGATCGATCTCTATCGCTCCGAGTTCCGCCCTTCGGCGCAATTGCAAAGGCCCTACGTCATGGTCGGCGTCAACGTGCTGGCCGCCGACACCGACGCGGAAGCGCGCTTTCTCGCCACCTCGGTGGAGCAGGCCATCGTCAACCTGCGCACCGGCCGCCCGGGCCGCCTGCCGCCGCCCTCGCGAAATGTCCGCTGGGGATTCGAGGAGCGCGCCATCCTCGATCAAGTCTTGAGCTGCTCCGCCATCGGCTCGCCGGCGACGGTCAAGCAGTGGCTGGAGGATTTTGCCAAGCGGACCTCCGCCGACGAATTCATCATCGCCGCGCAGATGTTCGATCACCAGGCGCGCCTGCGCTCCTACGAGCTCACTGCCCGAGGAGCGGCGGCAGCCGGCCCGCGTTCCACGCCGAGCGTCCGAACCGAACGCCCGGATTAGCAAGAGACCATTGGTCTCGCGCGGCATCGAGAGAGCGCGCGGCCGGCCGGCGAGCGACCAGCGCTATCGCGAGGGCGGCCGCGTGACTACCGTGCGCAAGAAGGAGCGTGGCCATGTTCAAGACGACCAAGGCATTCAGCAGTTTTGCGGTGAAAGACCTGGAAGCGGCGAGGAAGTTCTATGGGCAGACGCTGGGCGTGGAAGCGACCGACGTCCCCGGAATGAAAGGCCTGTTGCAACTGAACCTCGCGGGCGGAGTCAGGGTGATGGTCTATCCGAAGCCCGATCATGCTCCGGCCAACTTTACCGTCCTCAACTTCGCCGTCGATAACGTGGAGAAGGCCGTCGCTGCCCTCACCGAGCGCGGAGTGCGCTTCGAGATCTATCGGGATGGACCCGTGAAGACGGATGCCAAGGGCATTTCCGTAGGCGAAGGCCCGCGCATCGCCTGGTTCAGGGACCCTTCGGGAAACATCCTCTCGGTGCTGGAAGAGAAGCGTTGAGCTCTGCTCTCGGTCGCGCCGCCCCTCGCGGCTCGGCCGAGATCGCCTTCAGCGCCAATGGAAGACGAGCATCGTGGCCGTCGCGAACTGCGTCTTCCGCTGCACTACCGGAGAGCTCGCGGCGTCGCCGAGGAGGAGCGCGCCGCGGGAAAAAGTGTTCACCGACCATCGCTTGTCGAGTGGCACGATCATTCCCAGCGAGAGCGCGACGTCGCGGAAGCCGGCGCCGGGCGCGAACAGCGCCGTGGCCACGTGATCGGCGCGCGCCGCCTCGAGCTGCGATGGATCGATGCCGAAGTACTCGCGCATGTACCGGCCGTCGGCCCAGGATGATGTCGCGGTCGAGAGCTCGACGTACAGCACCAGCCGCCGCGGCGTGGCCGGCACGCTGGTGGTGGAGAAAATCGTCGGGGCCGCGGCCGAGGCGGGTGCCGACCTGGCCGCTTGTGCGGCGCTCGGAGAGCGCGTCGCGCGCGCCTGCGGCACGATGGGCGTTGCGCTCACGAGCTGCACCGTCCCCGCTGCGGGAAAGGCAACGTTTTCCCTCGAAGAGGGGGAGATGGAGCTCGGCGTGGGCATCCACGGCGAGCCTGGCCGCCGCCGGGTCCCCATGGCACCTGCCGCCGCCATCGCCGATGAGCTGCTCGGCGCCATCCTGCGTGACCTGGCGCCGCGGCGGGGAGAGCCGTTGCTGCTCCTGCTGAATGGCTTCGGCGGCACTCCGCTGATCGAGCTGTACGTCATGTTCGACGCGGCGGCGCGCCGGCTCGCCGCCGATGGATTCACCATCGCGCGCTCGCTGGTCGGCAACTTCGTCACCTCGCTCGAAATGGCCGGCTGCTCCATCACACTCGGCCGCCTCGATGGCGAGATGCTCAAGCTCTGGGATGCGCCGGTGCAGACGGCGGCGCTGCGGTGGGGCCGCTGAGACGCTGGGCTGGCCTTCGCTGCAGCCGCGAGCGTACCCTGGAAACGCCGAGTGGGAATCAGGACTCACTGTTTGCTGGCCGTGTTCCTGGCTGCGGGCGCGGCGCGCGCCCAAGAGCCCGGGCCCTGGTCGCTCGAGCTCGCCCTCAACGCGAAGCTGGACTGGCCCAACCCGCTCACTACGGGGCTCTTCTATTTCCCCTTCTCGGTGCGCGTTGCGCGCGAATGGACCAAGCACCTGCGCGTGCGGGGATCGCTCGGCTACGGCACCATCTTCGGTGACGAGACCTCGGGCTCAACGTTAGAAGCTCTGGTCGCGCCCGAGGCGAGGGGCTGCACCTCACTCGCCTGCGCGGCGGCCCGCGTGAACGTCGGATTCTCCTCGTCGAGCTACCGCTGGCAGGGGAGGACGGCCGAAATTCGTGCCGTTCTCATCGAGCCAGCGTTCGCCTTCAGCTTGCCCGGAGAGACACGATTCGGCTTTGGTTTCGAGCTGGGCTGGAGATTCAAACTGCCAGTCTGGCGGCGAATCGTAGCCGTCGATCGCGTCGGCCCCACCGAGGGGAACCAGACCGGGCCGCTGTTGGGCTTGTTCCTCGAACTGCGTCTCTGACAAGTCTCGCCCCGAGCAGCTGCCATCCTTCTTCGCCAAGAGCGTCCAGCGGATGCGCGAGATCGTGCAGCCGAGCGAGCGCACGTGTCAGGCGAGGCAATTTGTACGCGACGCGCCGGCGTCCCGCGGCGGCGCCGAACAAGGCCTAAAAGCTGCCGCTGGCGGTGCGCGCCGGCTAACTTCGTCTCATGGACGCCGAAGTGCTCATCGCCGGCGCTGGTCCGACCGGCCTCGTGCTCGCTCTCTGGCTCGCCCGGCTGGGCATCCGGATCCGCATCATCGACAAGACCGCCGAACCCGGCACGACTTCGCGGGCCTTGGCTCTTCAGGCGCGGACACTGGAGCTCTATCGCCAGCTCGGCATCGCTCGCGAAGTGGTAGACGCGGGTCTGGTCTTCTCCGCGGCGAATCTCTGGGCGAGAGGCAGAAGGGCCGCGCACATCGAGCTCGGCACGCTCGGGGTGGGCAGAAGTCCTTTTCCCTACGGGCTCATCTACCCGCAGGACGAGCACGAGCGCTTCCTCATCGAGCGGCTGCGGGAGCTGAACGTGCGCGTCGAGCGCAAGACCGAGCTGGTCGACTTCGAGGAGGGGGATGGCCGCGTGGTGGCGCGTCTAGGAACTTCGACCTGCGAAACTCCGTTTCTCGCCGCCTGCGACGGCGCGCGCTCAACCGTGCGCGAGAAGCTCGGCATCGGCTTCCCCGGCGGCACGTACGAGCACCTCTTCTACGTCGCCGACGTCGACGCGAGCGGGCCGCTGATGGACCGGGAGCTGCACGTCTCGATCGACGAGAGCGACTTCCTCGCCGTATTTCCCTTGAAGAAAGAGGGCCGGGCCCGTTTGATCGGCACCATTCGCCCCGAGGCAGGAGGAGAAGGCAAGGAGCTCGGCTGGGGCGACGTGAGCAAGGGCATCTTGCAGCGGCTGCGCATCGACGTCCGCCGCGTGAACTGGTTCTCGACCTACCAGGTGCACCACCGCGTCGCGACGCGGTTCCGGCAGGGGCGCGTCTTTCTCCTCGGCGACGCGGCTCACATCCACAGTCCGGTCGGTGGACAGGGGATGAACACCGGCATCGGCGACGCCGTCAACCTCGCCTGGAAACTGGCGGCCGCGCTGCGCGGGCGGGCGCCGGAGCGCATCCTCGACAGCTACGAGCCGGAGCGGATCCGCTTCGCCCGCCGCCTGGTCGCGACCACCGACCGCGTCTTCCAGTTCGTCACCCGGAGCGGGCGGCTGGCGGCCCGGGTGCGCGTCCACCTGGCGCCGCGCGTGATCTCGGCGGCATTCCTGCTGCCGGCGGTGCGCCGGTTCTTTTTCCGCACCATCTCGCAGACGGGCATCGAATACCGCGGGAGCGACTTGAGCGAGGGTCGAGCCGGCCGCGTCCAGGGCGGAGACCGGCTGCCCTGGGTGCAGTCCGAACCCGACAACTTCACGCCGCTCGAGTCGCTCGATTGGCAGGTGCATGTCCATGGCGCCGCGACGCGGGAGCTTGCGGCGAGCTGCGCGTCGCGCGGGCTGCAGCTTCATGTCTTTCCCTGGAGTCGGAACGCAGCCCGGGCGGGATTGGTTCGCGATGCGAGCTACCTGGTACGGCCCGATGGCCACGTCGCGCTGGCCGATCGGCTCCACAGTCCGGCGCGCCTGGAACGCTATCTCGAGGGCCGCGGCCTTCGCTTCGGTGAAGAGACCCGGGCGTGGCCGCCTGCGAGCAGCCGCTTCAGAGTGCCGGGGTGACACGGCACGCGCTTCAGGCCGCCACCTTCCTGACGGTGTCCCAGGTGCGGGTGGTGACCTCCTTGCCGAACGTCCTCTCGATCAGGCTCATGAACACCGGCCCGCGCGGGCCGGGGACATACGCGCTGAACACTTCGCCGCCCGCGAGGCTAAGAATGCGCGCTCCATCCAGCGCGATCGGCAGGGAAAGGTCGAAGGTGGCTCTCCGGCGCAGGAAGGTGACGATGCGCTTGGCGTTCGGCGCCAGTCGCCACGATCGATAGGGATCGCGGGCCAGGATCTCGCGGAGCGCTTCCACCGGCCGCACGATGGTCAGGAACGATTCGCCGAGCCGCGCTTTCATCGCCGCTTCCGCTCTGCGCTCGAGAGACGGCGGCGATGCCGCACGCGCGGTGAACACGACGTTGCCGCTCGAGAGCAAGGTCCTGACGTCGGAAAAGCCCGCGCTCTCGAAGCACTTCTTCAACTCGGGCATTTTCGCGTTCATCGGGCTGACGCCCCGGAGAAACGCCGCATACCGTGCCATCGCTTCACGCCCCCTCGAGCGCTACGGGCCCATGCCAGGATCGAACATCGGCCGCACCTCGGACTCGCCCTCGAAGCCCGGCCAGTACTTCCGGTGCAACTCCATGAACTCGGTGGCGATCTGTATCGCTTCCGCCTTCGAGTCCGCTTTCACGATTGCCCAGCCGCCGATGACCTCCTTGCTCTCGGAGAACGGCCCGTCGGTCACGGTGATCTTGCCGCTGGCGAGGCGCACCCGCACGCCATCCTTGCTCGGCAAGAGACCGCCCGTGTCGACGAGGCTACCCTTCTTGAGCGATTTCTCCACGAACTTGCCCATCGCCTCCATCAAGGCGGGCGGCGGCGGCGACTCGCGATACGATTCGGAATGGCGAATGAACGTCAGGTATTTCATGGCTCCTCCTTGGGGCTCCGATCCTGCGACGAACGAGCCCGGGCCGGATCGACATGCCAGACTTTTTATCAGCGCACTGCGGTTCCGCGCACGCTCGGCCGCGCGATGGGGATCGTCTTGCGCAGGCTCTCGCGCTTCACCTCGTCGAGCGCAAAACCGGCGGTGCGGATCGCTTCTGCGGTTCGCCGTGTGAGGTGGCAATTTCCCATCAGCGGCTTCCAGATCGGCTCGAGCAGCTTCTGCCAGCGCAGCCGACCCACATTGTCGGTAGCGGCAACATGCTCGATGAAAACCAGACGGCCGCCCGGCTTGAGCACGCGGCGCATCTCGGCGAGCGCGGCTGCGGGATCTCGCACGGAGCACAACACCAGCGTAGAGACGACGAAATCGAACGCGCCATCGGCGAAGGGCAGGTTCTCGGCGGCCGCGCCGATCACCTCTCTTGCTCGACCGACGGCGCGCGCGGCCAGCCGGCGCCGCATCGCCCGGTCGGGTTCGGCCAACACCAGCCGTGTGATGGTCTTCGGATAGCGGGCAAGGTTTGCGCCCGTGCCGGCCCCGATCTCGAGAACCGCCCCCGAGAGCGGCGCGAGCAACTCGGCCCGCCAGGCAGCGAGGCAGGCGTCCTCGGCCGCCTTCATCATGGGGTCGTACAGCGCTGCCAGGAGCCATGACATCGAGTGGGACTGTCCCTTCCTCTAGCGCCACGCCAGCTTGTCGAGGCGGGCGCCGAGAAAGACTGCGAGCCGCTCTGCTTCCTCGGCCGCTCCATCGCGCACCCTGGGCGGCTGGCGGGCGAACGGCTCGATCTGCACCTCGAGGCGGCCGTTCTTCCGCTCGTGCCGCCAGACACCCTCGACGTGGCCGTCGACCAGCAGCGCTGGCGAGATCCAACCCTGCGGCCGGTAGATGCGACCCTTGTGCGCCGCCGGGAAGAGGCCGCCCAAGCGCGGCGCGCCGACTACGTAAGGATCGAATGCTGGCAGCAGACGCACCGAGCGCGCCTCCGCCGCGGACCGCGCTGCGCCGGCGAGGACATAGGCGCGTGTCCCCTCGAGATCCACGGGCGTGACCTCGAGCGATTCGATCAACTGCTGCGCTTGCGCGCGGGAGGTGCCCTGCCACCAGAGCGCGAAGTCGTCGCGCGTCGCCGGCCCGTAGGCCCCGAGGTAGCGGCGGGCCAGCTCGGCGAGCGCTTTCGGCGGCTCGAGCTGCCGTACCGGACCTGGATGGGTGAAGCGCACCCGCGCCCCCTCGCCTTCGGCAAAGCAGAGCTGGCCGCGGTACGAGGCCGGCTTGAGCAGGACGCCCCAGCCCTGCCGGAGGATCGCGCCGAGCTTCTTCGAGCCGGTGCGCTCGACGACCGCGTCGGCGAGCTGCTCGCGGGTCAGCGCGCGGCCGCGCAGCACCTCGCCCACCGTCTCGATCACCAGCTCGATCTCCTTGGGCGCGAGGCCGAAGTACCTGACCCAGCCCTGGGTGAGGTAGTGCCTGTAGGTGCCGAGCGCGCCCAGGTAGACGGGGAGATCGCGCGCGGGCAAGAGGTGCAGCGTCCCGCGCATCGCCCAGATCTTGACCAGGGTGCGCTCGCGCCAGAGCGCGCGCTGGAACCTCTCCAGGCTCGTGCCCTCGACCCGCGCCCAAAGCGAGAGGGCAGCGCTGGAGAGGAGCTGCGCGTGCAGCCCGCAGATCCGCGCGGCGACACGCAGCTCGCTGCCGCGCGGCGCGCGCCGATGCAGCTGGTGGCGCTCGAGCCGCAGGGCCCGCGCCTCTTCCCACCCGAGCTTCACGCACTCGAGTCTACGGCAAATCGATCCGCTGATTCGCCTTGCTCAGATCACTCGGCCAAGAGCCTGGCTCGACGTGTTCCATCTTCTTCCAAAGGACAGAAACGTCGCCGAGCCCGCGACCGCCGCCTTCGGGCATGACCGGTCGCGTCGTTGACAAGCGACAAAAATGTAAAGTAAGCGCTTACCTCACCGTAAGCGGTTACGTCGATAGGAGCAGTGATCTTTCGTGGTAACCCGGTCGACGATCTACCAAGTGGCAAGACGCTGCGGCGTGTCCACCGCCACGGTCTCGCGGGTAATGCACGACGGCACCGGGTTCTCGCCGCCCACCCGCAAGCGCGTGCTCGCGGCAGCCGCCGCCATGGGCTGGGTTCCGAGTGGCCCGGCGCGCGGCCTCGCCTTCCGGAAGACCGGGATCGTCGGCCTGCTCTTCCCCGACCTGGCGTCCTTCAGCGAGTCCGAAGAGGAATCTCCTCTCTTCATCGACCAGGTGATCCGGGGCGCGGAGCGGGCCGCGGCCGCCGCCGGCGTCGCGGTGCTGATCGCGGCCACCCGCGGGGCCGGCCGGAAGCTGGCCCGCTCCGTCGTCGGGCAGGTCGATGGCTTGGTGGTTCTGGCTCGCAGCCTGCCGGTCAAGGATATCCAGATATTTTCGCGCAGCGTGCCGATCGTGGTGCTGGCGGACCGATTGAACGGGTCCAGGCTGGACTACGTGGGGGCCGACAACCGCGGCGGCATGCGCGAGCTGACCGCGCACGTCCTGACGGTGCACAGGTTCACCCGCCTCGCCTTCGTCGGCGGCCCGGCGCGCTCCCCCGATTCCCAGGAGCGATTCGCCGGATTCCGCATGGCGATGCGAGCGGCCGGGCTTTCCGTTCCCGGCCGACCCGCAGCAGACGGCGGCTTCACCGAGGCTGGCGGCGCCCGGGCGATGCGCGCGCTGCTGGCCAGCGGGAAGCCGCCGCAGGCGGTCCTCTTCGGCAACGACGAGATGGCGGTCGGCGGTCTCTCCGTCCTGCGCGCCGCCGGGGTGCGGGTCCCGTCCGGCATCGCGGTCACCGGTTTCGACGACATCGCTCTTTCGCGGCACGTGCAACCGTCGCTCACCACCGTCAAGCAGCCGATGCGCGACCTCGGCGGGCAGGCCGTGCGCGTTCTGCTCGCCCGGGTGGCCGAGCCGGCTTCCCGGCGCCAGTCGTTGGTGTTGCCCACGCAGTTGGTCGTGCGGCGCAGTTGCGGGTGCACTACCCGGCGCGGAATGGCGGCGTAGCGCCCTCGAGATGTGAAGCTCAAACCTGTTGTTCCACTGGGAGGGAATCATGGGATGCTTGCAGAAGTCCTGTCGCCACGCCGCAGCAGCGGCGCTGATGTTCTTGCTGGCCGGGACGGCACAGGCCCAGGTCAGCACCGCCACCATCCAGGGCCATGTCAGAAGCGGCGGGGACCCTGCGCCGGCCGGCTTGAGCGTCGTCGCCGTCAGCAAGGAAAGCGGATTCGAGTACAAGACCGCCACGCTGCAGGACGGCAGCTATACGATCACCGGCTTGCCGCCCGACGAATACGAGATCCGCATCACGGACCCGAACGGCGTCGCCAAGAGCGAGCCCATCACACTGGCCGTGGGCGACACCGCGTCGGTCGACCTCGCTCTCACTCCATCGGAGCGCAAGACGGGGACCGAGGAGATCACGGTCGTCGGCACGCGACGGCGCAAGGCGGTGAAGAACTCGGAGGTCGGCACCAACGTCCCTCCAGTCCTGATCGAGGGTCTGCCGCAGACCACCCACAACTTCCTGGCCGCGGCCGACCTGGCGCCCGGCGTGGTCTTCGAGCAGGACCAGGCCACCGGCAGCACCAGCATCAAAGCCGGCGCGCAGAATCACGACAACGTCAACGTGTTCATCGACGGCGTCAGCCAGAAGAACAACATCCTCCGCGGAGGCGTGGTCGGGCAGGACTCGAGCCGCGGCAACCCGTTCCCCCAGTCGGCGGTCAAGGAATTCAAGGTCATCACGCAGAACTACAAGGCCGAGTTCGACCAGGTGAGCAGCGCGGCCATCACCGCCGTCACCAAGTCGGGCACGAACGAAGTGCACGGCGACGTCTATTTCGACCGCGCCGAGACTGCCTGGCGATCCAAGTCGCCGCTGGAGATCCAGAGGGAACAGCAGGGGCAACTCCTCTTGCCCTCGAACAAGAACGAGTTTGGAGTCAGCCTGGGTGGCCCGATCCAGAAGGACGCCGTCAACTTCTTCCTCGCCTATGACGGCAAGACCATCGGCGACTCCCGGCAGGTGATCCCGAGGAACCTGGACAAGCTCCCTGCCAACGCCGGGATCGTGCCTCAGCTCGCGAAGCAGGGCGGCTCCTACGTCGACAGCTTCAACGAGCACCTCATCTTCGGCAAGGTGAACGCAGAGCTCGACCACGAGAGGAGGCTGACGCTTTCGACGACGGTGCGGCTCGAGTCGGATCACATCCCCGAAGACCTGAACCTGAGCGCGCCCGGAAACGACAAGAACCGCACCAACAACGAGTTCAGGATCGATGCCTTCCACGAGTGGAATCTCGGCAACGAGCTGGTGTCCGAGACCAGGCTCGATTACCAGAATGCTTATTGGAAGCCGCAGTCGAACCTCAACGCGCCCGAGATCAGGTACAGGGTCTCCACGGCCTCTGGGGCGACGGTCGACAGCGGCGGCGACGTGATCCTCACGGGCGGTTCGCCCGACAACCAGGTGCGCGGGCAGAGAGGTTTCACCCTCTCCCAGAGCCTGGCCTACGCGGGGCTCGCGCAACACGTCTTCAAGGGCGGAGCGAAGCTCGCCTACCTCAATTACGACCTCTCCGGAACCTCGCGCGGCGTCGACGTCGTCACTACCCTCATCGACCCCAGCACGGGAGTTCCTTTCTACGACCCCGCCACCGGGACGTGCACCGGAACCAACGTCATCAACGGCGGCAACAACAGCGACCAGTGCAAGATCGACCGGGCACTCGCTCCGACGTCGGTGAGCATCAACAACGGCCAGATCGGCATCTTTGCGCAGGACGACTGGGATCTCACCAGCCAGCTCCAGCTCAACCTGGGCGTGCGCTGGGATGTCGAGACCAACATGCTCAACAATGGCTACGTGACCCCCGCGGATCGGGTCGCGATCCTCAACGCACCCGACACCCGGACCTTCACGGGTCAAACGGCGGCACCAGGTCAGACCTACGCGCAGTCGCTCGCCAAGGGCGGAATCAACATCGCGGACTACATCGCTGATGGTCATTCGCGAAAGACGTACCTGGGAGCGATCGCGCCGCGCCTGGGAGCCTCCTTTGACGTCCTGGGCGACAAGAACACCGTGGTATTCGGCGGCTATGGGCGCTCCTATGACCGCATCATGGCCAACCACGCGCTCGACGAGATGCAAAAGAACCAGCAGCCCAAAGGTGAAATCTGGCTCATCCGGAACGACTTCAAGATGCCTTACACCGATCAGTTCAGCGTGGGCGTTCGCCAGGCTGTGTGGCTGCTCAACCTCGAGGCCGTCGTCAGCGAACTGGACGGGAAGAACCAGTTCCAGTGGTTCAGCGGCAATCGCGACTTGAATGGCGGGTACGCGACGCAGAGTGTCGTCGACCCGCTCTGGGGCGGCCCGGCCGGATACGGGTCGCTGATCCTGGGCGACTTCATCGGAGAGACCCGCACGCGCCAGCTGATGCTGAAAGTGGAGAAGCCCTACACGAGGCTCTCGGGGTGGACCGTGGCGGCCGCCTACACTTTCTCCGACGCGCAGACCAAGCATCGGGAGTGGAATGACGACATCTTCGATTGGACCTACGGCAGGACGGCCGCCGATCGGCCGTGGAATACCTCGCGCCTCGTCGACAAGCACCGCCTGGTCCTCGCGGCCTTGGCCGACAACCTGCTGCCGTGGGGCTTCGTACTCTCGAGCAAGTTCACCTACGGCAGCGGTATCCCGCGGCGTGTCGTAGGCTGTCCGTTCGTCGGCGCCAACCCGTGTGACATCGCGAACGGAGGTGCGGTGGCCCTGCTGGCGGATTCGCCGGCGTTCAAGCAGTTCGATCTGAGCTTGGCGAAGCGATTCGGCACCGGGCCCGGGGCGTTCGAGGTCCGTGCGGATGTCTTCAACATGTTCGACTGGAACAACGAAACCTATGACACCAACGCTTGGGGTGGCGTGGGCGTGGCTGCGGGAAAACCGGCCAACTCGCTTGGTCTGGACAACCTCGACCTCAACAAACCGATCGGGATTCGCGGACCGACGCGCACCTTGAAGCTCGCAGCGAGTTATAGCTTCTAGTCGACGCATCCAACCGCCCGCGCAGGTGCCCTCCTTCGGGCGCCTGCGCGGGTGCACTCCCTCCAGCCCATGACTCAGGGAAAAAGCGCACCGCGGTCGCCGCCACCTCCCCTCGGGCGCCGCGATCTGCTCGCGGCCTTTCTCGCGGTGCCGCTTTCAGCCTGCCGGAGGAACGGCGCCCCGGCGCCTGTGAATAATCCGCCCTTGGCCGCCGACGCCTTGCTCACCGATCTCGAGCGCCGCGCCTTCGACTTCTTCTGGGAGACCACCGACCCCGCCACCGGTCTGACCTTGGACCGCTGGCCCGCGCCGTCCTTCTCCAGCATCGCGGCGGTGGGTTTCGCCCTCAGCGGCTACGTCGTGGGCGCCCAGCGGGGCTTCATCACCCGCGAACAGGCGCGGGCCCGCGTGCTCGACACGGTCCGCTTCTTCCACGACGCGCCCCAAGGCAGCGCTACGACGGGCGTCACCGGCTACAAGGGCTTCTTCTACCATTTCCTCGACACCAAGACTGGCACTCGCTTCCGTGACTGCGAGCTGTCCACCATCGATACCACGCTGCTTCTCGCGGGCATGCTGCATTGCCAGGCATGGTTCGACGGGATCGACGCGGACGAGACGCTGATCCGGACGCTGGTGGACGACATCTACGGCCGCGCCGACTGGTCCTGGTTTCAAGTGCGCTCCCCATGGGTGGCCATGGGCTGGACTCCGGAGCAAGGTTTCTCCGGCTACGACTGGAAGGGCTACAACGAGGCCTCGATCCTCTACCTGCTCGCCATGGGTTCGCCCACACATGCGGTCGGCGCGGACGCCTGGGCCGCCTGGACGAGCACCTACGAGAATTTGCCGCATTCCGGTTGGGTGACCGAGTACGGACAGACGTACTTGCGCTTTCCTCCATTGTTCGGCCATCAGTTCACGCAGTGCTGGGTGGACATGCGCGGCTTGACCGATGCGTACATGAAGAGCAAGGGCGTCGACTACTTCGAGAACTCGCGGCGCGCCACGTACGCGCAGCAGGGCTACGCGATCGCGAACCCCGAGGGCTGGGCCGGATACGGGCGCGACGTCTGGGGCGTCAGTGCCTGCGACGGTCCGGCCGACGTCATCCGATCCTTCAACGGCAAGCAGCGCCAGTTTCACGGCTACGCTGGCCGGGGCATGGGCGGACCCTCCACCTATGACGACGGCACCATCGCTCCCTACGGCGCTGGCTCGTCGGTGGTCTTCGCGCCGGAGATCGCTCTACCGGCGCTGGCCGCGATGTATGAGCGCTACGGACGGGCCATCTACGGGCGCTACGGCTTCTATGCTTTCAACCAGAGCTTCAACTTCAGCGACGTTCAGCTCTCCAATGGCCGGCTGGTGCCGGGTCTGGGATGGGTCAATACGGATTTCCTGGGCATCGAGCTAGGGCCGCTCCTGGCGATGATCGCCAACTATCGCGGGGAGCTCGTCTGGAAGAGCATGCGCCAGCACCCCGCCATCAAGCGCGGCCTCTTGCGCGCAGGCTTCACCGGCGGATGGCTGGGGTGAGGGTCGTCGCGGCCGCCCTCTGTGCCGCAGCCTGCGCTCGCGACGATGCTCGCGTTCTCCACTTCTGGGCCATGGGCCGCGAGGGCGAAGTCGCGTCGGAATTGCTCGGGGCCTTCGAGCGCGAGAACCCGGGCCTGCGCGTTCGCGTCGAGCAGCTGCCCTTCACGGCAGCCCACGAGAAGCTGCTCACCGCGTACGCCGGCGACGCCACCCCGGACATCGCGCAGATGGGCAACACCTGGCTCCCCGAATTCGTCGCCCTCGATGCGGTCGTGCCGCTCGACGATCGCCTACGCGCTTCGGCCCAGGTGGATCTCGCCGACTTCGATCCGGGAATCGTGGCCACCAACGTCATCGAGGGGCGGCAGTACGGCGTGCCTTGGTACGTGGACACCCGCGTGCTTTTCTACCGCCGCGACCTGCTCGCCCAGGCCGGCTTCGACGCTCCGCCGCGCGACTGGGACGAATGGCTGCGCATGCAGGTCGCCGTCAAGCAGCGCGTGGGGCCCGACCGCTACGCGGTGCTCCTGCCGCTCAACGAGTACGAGCAGCTGGTGGCGCTGTGGCTACAGCAGGGCGAGCCGCTCTTGCGCGACGGCAACCGCTTCGGAAACTTCCGCAGCGCGGGCTTCGCGCACGCGCTGGAGTTCTATCTTTCGATGTTCGAGAGGCACCTCGCGCCGCCGGTCACCAACAACGACGTCGCCAACGTCTGGAACGAGTTCGCCCGCGGCTACTTCAGCTTCTTCATCACCGGCCCCTGGCAGATCGGTGAGCTCAAGCGGCGCCTGCCTCCCGAGCTGCAGTCGTCGTGGATGACGGCGCCCTTGCCCGGTCCGCACGGGCCCGGCGCGTCGAGCGCAGGCGGCTGCAGCCTCGCCATCTTCCGGCGCTCGACGCGGATGGATGCGGCCTGGAAGCTCGTCGAGTTCCTCTCGCGCCCGGCAGTGCAGCAGGAGTTCTACCGGCTCAGCGGCAACCTTCCGGCGCGGCGCTCGGCCTGGGCCGCCCCGGCGCTGGCGCACGATCCGTACGCCCGCGCCTTCCGCGATCAGCTCGACCGGGTCCGCCCGATCCCCCAGGTGCCGGAGTGGGAGCGCATTGCCACCGAGCTCCGGTTAGTGATGGAGATGGTGGTGCGCGGTGACATCCCCAAAGCCCGGGTGGCGCAGGAGATGGATGCGCGCGCCGACCTGATCCTCGAGAAACGCCGCTGGATGCTCGAGAGAAGGGCGCATCGATGAAGCCGAGGCAAGCGGCCTGGCTGTTCGTGGCGCCCGCGCTCCTCGCGATCGCGGTGTTCTTCGTGGTGCCGGTGGCGGCAGCGCTGGTGATGAGCGGGACCGACTTCGACATCTACGCGCTGGCGGACCTGCGCAACGTGCGCTTCATCTGGCTCGACAACTACCTCCAGCTGCTCCAGAGGCCGCTGTTCTGGCAGGCGCTGCTCAACACGCTCTTCTTCGTGGTGGTCGGCGTGCCGCTGTCCGTTGCCGTCTCGCTGGTGGCGGCGCTCTTGCTCAACTCGCCCCTGGCGCTTTTCAAGGGCTTCCATCGCACCGCGCTCTTCGTGCCGGTGGTGGCCACGCTCGCGGCGGTGGCGGTGACGTGGCGCTTCCTGCTGCACACCCGCTACGGGCTCTTGAACTACGGCCTTTCGTCGTTGGGCTTCTCGCCGATCGACTGGCTGGGCAATCCGCGCTGGGCGATGCCCGCGATCATGCTGCTCTCGGTGTGGAAGAACTTCGGCTACAACATGATCATCCTGCTCGCGGGCCTGCAGGCGATTCCGGGCGAGCAGTACGAAGCCGCGCGCCTCGACGGCGCCGGGCCGTTGGCCGTGCTCCGCCACATCACCATTCCGGCGCTCGGGCCGATGCTGCTCATGGTCAGCATCCTCACCATGGCGGCCCACTTCCAGCTCTTTGCCGAGCCCTACATGATGACCCAGGGCGGTCCGGCGCAGCGCACGGTCACCGTGCTCTATCTGATGTACGAAGAGGGCTTCAAATGGTGGAGCCTGGGCACCGGTTCGGCGGTGGCCTTCGTGCTCTTCCTCTTCATGTTCGGGTTCACCGTCCTGCAAGTAACGGTGTCGCGGCGCTGGGGGACGGCATGAGGGCGCGCCTCGGCTTCCTCGGGGTCAACGCTGCGCTGGCCCTGCTGGCGGCGCTCACCCTCTTCCCGCTCGCCTGGATGATCTCTGCGTCCTTGATGGCTCCCGGCGAGGCGAACAACTATCCGCCGCCCCTGCTGCCGACCTCCGCCACACTGGAGAACTACCGGGTGCTGTTTGCCGAGCACGGCCTCGTCCGGCAGGTCTTCAACAGCCTGCTGATCTCGCTCTTCGCCACCTTGTTGTCGTTGGCCTTCAACCTGAGCGCGGGCTACGCGTTTGCCAAGCTGCGCTTCTGGGGGCGTGAGCGCATCTTCCGCCTCCTGCTCGGCGCCCTGGTGATCCCGGCGCAGATCACCATGATGCCCCTCTTCTTCATGCTCAAGCGGATGGGGCTGGTGAACACCACGCCCGGCGTGCTGGTGCCCTGGCTCGCGAGCGTGGTCGGCATCTACCTGGTGCGGGAGTACGCGCGGTCGATCCCCGACGAGCTCCTCGAGGCGGCGCGCATGGACGGCGCGGGAGAGGGGCGCATCTTCCTCAAGGTGGTGCTGCCGCTCTTGAAGCCCATCATGGTGACCCTGGCCGTGCTCGCCTTCATGCTCTCCTGGAACGACTTCATGTGGCCCCTCGTCGTGCTGACCGATCGCGAGATGCAGACCTTGCCGGTCGCGCTCGCCACCTTGTCGCGCGAGCACGTGCAGGACGTCGAGCTGATGATGGCCGGCGCCGTCATCACGGTGCTGCCGGTGCTCCTCATCTTCTTCGCCCTGCAGCGGTACTACATGCAGGGCCTGCTGGCAGGGAGCGTGAAGGGATGATCGCGGCGCCCCTGATGCTGGCAGTGCTCTTGGAAAGCGCGCCGGCCGCAGCCGGCGAGCGCGTGATCGCGGACGCTCGCGACGCTTCCGCATGGAAGGCTCTCGGGTCCGAGCAGGTGGAGGCCGCGCTCCGGCGCGACGCCGATGGCAGCCTGTGCCTGGAGTACGACTTCCGCTCCGTCTCGGGCTATGCGGTCATGAGGCGTTCAATGCCCGTCCAATGGCCGCGCGCATTCGCTTTGCGGGTGCGGATCAAAGGGCGCGGCGGCGTGAACGACTTCCAGCTCAAGCTGGTGGACGCGAGCGGCGACAATGTCTGGTGGGTAAACCGGCCGGGCTATGTCACGCCGCGGGCACTGACCGATGTCACCTTCAAGGAGAGACACTTCAGCTTCGCCTGGGGACCCACCGCCGACAAGGCGCTGGCGCGCACCGAGACCCTGGAGCTCGCGGTGGCGGCGGGGCGCGACCGCGGCAAGGGCGCGCTGTGCATCGCGGAGGTGGGGCTCAAGGAGCGCGAGCCCGATCCAGCCGTCTGGCCGGAGCCTCTCGCACACACGCGCGGTCGCACGCTCGAGCTCGATCTGCTCCGGCTGCGCGAGCTCAACGGGCTGGTGCTGCAGTGGCCCGTGCCAGTGCGGCGGGTGAACTACGACGTGCTGGCGTCGCCGGATGCGCGACGGTGGACGGTGCTGCGCCGCGTGCGCGGCAGCTCGGGCGGCTTCGACGCGCTCTACCTCCCGGAGAGCGAGGCGCGCCACTTGAAGATTCGCGCGCTGGATGCGGCGGCGCCTTTGCGCGTCGACCTGCGCGACAGCAAGACGTGGCCCGACTTCAACGCCGTCCTGTCCGAGCTCGCACGTCACGCGCCGCGCGGCCACGTCCCCCGAGCGTTCCTCGGCGAGCAGAACTACTGGGCGCTGGTGGGAGTTGCCGGGGGCGGTGAGCGCTCGGGGCTGCTGAGCGAGGATGGCGCGCTGGAGCTCGGGCGAGGCGGCTTCAGCGCGGAGCCGGCCGTCCTGGCCGGGGGGCAGCTCGTGGGTTGGGCCGACGTGCAGATCGTCCATTCGCTGCGCGAAGGACATCTGCCCATGCCGGAAGTGCACTGGCGGCACGGCTTGTTCGCCCTCGACATCGCGGCAGCAGCCGAGGGGCGGCCTTCAGCGCCGCAGATCCTGGCGCGGTACGCGCTGACCAACACCTCCGGCTCGGTGCGCGCCTTCACACTGCTCCTGGCCGTGCGCCCCTGGCAGGTGAACCCACCGCAGCAGTTCCTCAACACGCCGGGCGGCGCGAGTCGTATCGACCGGATGCGGTGGCGGGCGCCGCGGCTGACAGTGAACGACGGCAAGGAGCTGACCTTCGCCGAGGCGCCAGGTCGCGTGACCGCCCTGCCCTTTGCAGGCGGCATCGACCTGCGCCCGCTGCGCGACGCCCAGGCCCTGCACGATCTCGCGGATGAGCAGGGCCACGCCTCGGCGCTGCTTCAGTGGGAGCTGATGCTGCAGCCGGGCGAGACGCGCGTGCTCCGCTGGAGCGCGCCGCTCCGTGCCGATCCCGGGTCCGCTGCTGTGCAGCCGATCGACGAGCGCATGGACCAGGTGGCCGCAGACTGGCGAGCGCGCCTCGGCAAGATGGAGCTGACCTTGCCTGCGTCTTCGCGGCAGGTGGTGGACACGCTGCGGACGGCGCACGCGTACATCCTGATCTCGCGGGACCGCGCCGCGCTCGAACCGGGTACGCGCTCGTATGCGCGATTCTGGATTCGCGACGGCGCGATGATGGCCGCGGGCCTCTTGCGCCTGGGCGAGCTCGACGCTGCGCGCGACTGCGTGGACTGGTTCGCCGGATTCGTCTTTGCCTCGGGCAAGGTGCCGTGCTGCGTGGATGCGCGCGGGGCAGACCCCGTGGTCGAGAACGACAGCCACGGCGAGTACCTCTACGCGGTGGCCGAGGTGTGGCGGCACTCGAGGGACAAGGCCTTCTTGGCCCGACACTGGGAGGTCGTGCAGCGGGTCGTCGCCTGGCTCGAGGGCTTGCGCCAGAGCACGCGCACCGCAGCGTTCACGGCGGGGAACCCGGCGAGCCTCCGCGGCCTTTTGCCTCCTTCCATCAGCCACGAGGGCTACTCGGACAAGCCCGCCTTCTCCTATTGGGACGACTTCTGGGCGCTGCGCGGCTACAAGGACGCGGTCGTCATCGCCCAGGGCCTGGGCCAGACCGCGCGGGCGACGCAGTGGGCGCAGTGGCGCGACGAGTTCCAGGCCGAGCTCGCGCAGTCGATCGAGGCCTCCGCCGCGCGCTTCGGCATGGACGCCATCGCCGGCGCCGCTGACCGCGGAGACTTCGACCCGACCTCGACGTCGGTGGCGCTCGATCCCGCGCAGGCGCGCGTCTCACCCCAAATCTTGAAATCCACCTTCGAGCACTACTGGCAGGAGGCCCGGCAGCGCGCTGAGGGAACGCGCCCGTGGAAGGACTACACGCCCTACGAGCTGCGCAATGTGGGGGTGCTGGTGCGGATGGGTCAGCCAAGTCGCGCACACGAACTTCTCAAATTCTTCATGCATGACCGGCGGCCGGAGGGCTGGAATCAGTGGGCCGAGGTCGTGCTGCGAAATCCCCGCGAGCCGGCGTTCCTCGGCGACATGCCGCATGCCTGGGTCGCCTCGGACTACCTGCGCTCGGTGCTCGACATGTTCGCCTACCAGCGGGAGGAGGACGACGCCTTGGTGCTAGGCGCGGGTCTGAGCGACGAGTGGATCGCTTCCGGTGTCGCCGTGAAGAGCATGTCGACGGCGCAGGGTGCGCTCAGCTACGCGCTCACGCCCTCGGGAAGCGGCATCCGTCTCGAGTTGGCCGGCGGGCTCTTGCCGCCTCGAGGCGGAGTGCGCTTCGCCTGGCCGCTGGCCGGTCCGTTGCCGAGGGCGCGTCACGACGGCGCCGAGCTCCCGTGGACCGGCCGCGAGCTGGTCCTTCCCAGAGGACCCGCGACCGTGCAGTTGGTCCATGAGCAAGGCCAACATGACTGACATCCTCGGAGCTGAGCCGAGGCCCGTGCCCTCCGAGCCGCTGCGCCTCACCACTGCCGCCGGTCTGAGCCTGGAGCTCAACCGCGACGGCGGCGCACGACGCATCGAATTCGGCGGCGTCTCGGTGAATCTCTTCATGGGCAACGGCATGGAGCCCTCGCCTGCGAACGTGTGGCTGCGGCTGCACCGCGGCGCGAGGGTCGAGGCGGTGCCGCTGCTCGGGCCGCAGTCGCCTCTGCGGGGGCAAGCTTCGGCGAATGCCTTTGCAGCCTCGGGCGAATGGCAGGGCTTGCACATCGAGCTGCGCCTCGCCCTCGCCGAGGACCGGCCCACCTGGTGCTGGCAAGTGCGACTCGGGAACCGCTCGCAGGAAGAGCTCCGCACGGATCTGATGTTCGGCCAGGACCTCGCGCTGGCGAGCTACGCCGTCGTCCGCCTGAACGAGTACTACGTCAGCCACTACATCGACCTGAGCGGATGGGAGCACGCGCGCTGCGGCTGGGTGGTCGCCGCTCGGCAGAACCTCGCCCAGGCCGGCCGGCATCCCTGGGCCGTCATCGGCTCGCTCCGTCGCGGCGTCTCCTTCGCCACCGACGGCCTGCAACTCCATGGCCTCGCGCAGCGCTTGGGCGGCCTCCCAAGCGGGGTGTCGAACGGGTTGCCGGGACAGCGGCTGCAGCACGAGCACGCCCTCGCCGCTGTCCAGGACCAGGTCGTAGCGCTGGCGCCCGGCGCCCGCTCGTCGGGCGGCTTCTTCGTGGCGCTTCAGGCGGATCACCCGCTGGCCACCTCGGCGGAAGACCTCTCTGCCGTGGATGCCGCGCTCTCGTGGGCCGCCTCGCTCGAGCTGCCGCCCTCGAGCCCGGCCGCAGAGCACGAGCACTCCGGCGGCGGCGGCACGCTGTTCGCGACCGCCCCCATGCTCGAGTGCCGCGACCTGGAGGAGGCGGAGCTGCCGCGGTTCTTCGGCGCCGAGTGGCGCCACGAGGAGCGCGAGGGCGGCGAGCTGCTCTCGTTCTTCTGCGGCGAGAACGCCCATGTGGTGCTGCGCGCCAAGGAGGCGCGGACCCAGCGCCCGCACGGCCAATTATTGAGAACGGGGCAGGCCCGCGTGCCGGAGGACTCGTCATTGACCTCCACGGTCTGGATGGCGGGCGTCTTCCACTCCATGGTCACGCAGGGCCACGTCAGCATCAACCGGTTCCTCTCCGCCCAGCACAGTTGGTTGGGACTCTTCCGCTCGCATGGCCTGCGTTTGTTCGTGGAAGTTGACGGCTGCTGGCAGCTCCTCGGCGTGCCCTCGGCATTCGAGATGCGGCTCGACTCCTGCCGCTGGATCTACCGGCACGCCCGCGGCGTCATCGAGGTGGTCAGCGGGGCGGAGTCCGGGAGGAATACCCTGAGCCTGCGGGCGCGCGTCCTCGATGGCCCGAAAGTGGCGTGGCTCTCGACGCTGCACCTGGCGCTGGGTGGCGACGACGGCAACTCCGCAACGTCTGTCGCCTGGCGCGTGCAAGGCAAGGAGGTCTTCGTCGGAGTTCCTGAGGGCGGTGAGCTGCACGCGCGGTTCCCGGGCGGGGGCTTCGCCGTCGTGCTGCTCGAGGACGTGGCTCCCCTCGTCGTGCGGGGCGACGGGCGCCTGTTCACGGATGGCCGGTCACGAGGGTTGCCCTTCCTTTGCGCGGAGAGCGAGGCTAGCAGTTCCTTTGGCCTGGAACTGTCCGGGAGGCTTCTGCCCGGCGCGCCATCTTCGCCCTTGCCGATCCTGCTGCCTTCGCTGCGAGCACCGGGGGAGACCGGCGCTGCGCGCGAGGTGCACCGCCTTGCGGAGATGCTCCCCTGGCTGCTGAACAATGCGCTGGTGCATTACCTCTCGCCCCGCGGGCTCGAGCAGTATTCCGGCGGAGGCTGGGGCACGCGCGACGTGTGCCAGGGTCCGCTGGAGATGTTGCTGGCGCTCGACTGCCCGGAGGCCGCCCGCGACCTGGTGCTTCGGGTGTTCGCCGCGCAGAACGCCGACGGCGACTGGCCGCAGTGGTTCCAGTTCATCGAGCGCGAGCGCGATCTGCGGGCGAGCGACTCGCACGGAGACATCGTCTTTTGGCCGCTGCTGGCATTGGCGCGCACCGTGCTGGGCACGGGCGATCATTCCCTGTTCGACGCGCAGGTGCCCTTCCATGGCGGGCCCGGCGCCACCGAGGCAAAGGCGACGCTGCTGCAGCACGTGGAGCGCGCCCTCCAGGTCATCGCGCGACGCCGCGTGGCCGGCACCGCGCTGGCGGCGTACGGTCACGGCGACTGGAACGACTCCCTCCAGCCCGCCGACCCGTCCATGCGCGAGAGGCTGTGCAGCGCCTGGACCGTGACGCTGCACCATCAGACCCTCGCCGCCATCGCCAAGGCCCTGCGGTTCGCAGGCCACCCGGATCGAGCCGCCATCCTGGAGGCCGAGACCCTCCGAATCCGGCACGACTTCCATCGACACCTGATGGCCGACGGTGTCATCGCTGGCTATGGAGTCTTCTCGGCGGGCGCCGCGGATGAGTTGCTGTTTCACCCGCGCGACCGCCAGACGGGCGTGCGCTACAGCCTGCTGCCCATGATGCACGCCATCCTCGAGGGCCTTTGCACGCCCGAAGAGGCCGCGGCGCATCTCAAGATCATGCGCGAGTACCTCTGGGGCCCGGACGGAGCACGCCTGTTCGACCGCCCCCTGCCTTACCGCGGCGGCCCGGAGCGGCTTTTCCAGCGTGCGGAGAGCAGCGCCTTCTTCGGGCGCGAGATCGGCATCATGTACACGCATGCGCACCTGCGCTACGCGCAGATGCAAGCCCACGTCGGCGATGCACGGGGCCTGCTGCGCTCCTTGGCGCTGGCGCACCCGGTGCAGTTGCGCGAGCGATTGCCTCAGGCCAGCCTTCGCCAGTCGAACTGCTACTTCTCCAGCTCGGATGCTGCATTTCGCGACCGGTACCAGGCGCAGAAGGAGTACGCGCAGGTGGCCGCAGGGAGGGTCGCGCTGGACGGCGGCTGGCGCGTGTATTCGAGCGGGCCGGGAATCGCGCTCTCGCTCCTCGTGACCGGTCTGTTGGGAGTCCGCCGCGAGGGAGCCACTCTGGTCATCGACCCGGTGATCGCACCGGAGCTGAGCGGGCTGCGCGCGGAGCTGTCGGTGCTGGGGCGCCGGGTGCAAGTGGAAGTTCAGGTCGACAGACAGGGCTACTCGCCGCGGCTCATCACCCTCAACGGACGGCCGTTGGCGTTCACCCGCGCCGACAACCCATACCGCGCCGGCGGCGCGGCGATTCCGCTGGACGCCTGGACCGCGCATCGGCGCGCGGACGCGCCCGACCTCCTCCGCGTCGAGTTGGGCTAAAGAGAGAGCCGAGATGAACGATGATTACAACTTCCCCCAGCATTTCCTCTGGGGCGCGGCGACCGCGGCGTATCAGATCGAAGGCTCGCCGCTGAGCGACGGAGCCGGTCCGAGCATCTGGCACCGCTTCGCGCACACGCCCGGGAGGATGCGCAACGGCGACACGGGGGACGTGGCCTGCGACCACTACCGGCGCTTCCGGGAGGACATCGCGCTGATGCGCGAGCTCGGGCTCAAGTCCTATCGGTTCAGCATCGCCTGGTCGCGCGTGTTCCCTGAGGGCACCGGGGCGGTCAACGCAAAGGGGCTCGACTTCTACGAGCGCCTGGTGGACGAACTGCTCGCCCAGGGGATCGAGCCAATGGTCACGCTCTACCATTGGGACCTCCCCGCTGCGCTGGACGATCGCGGTGGATGGCTCAACCCAGAGGTCGCGCGCTGGTTCGCCGAGTACTCGCGCGCGGTGTTCCGCCGGCTCGACGGTCGCGTCAAGCTGTGGGTCACCTTGAACGAGCCGTGGGTGGTGTCCGACGGCGGCTACCTGCACGGCACGCTGGCGCCGGGCCATCGCAGTCCCTTCGAGGCGCCGCGCGCTTCGCACAACTTGATGCTGGCGCATGCGGCGTCGGTCGCCGCCTACCGAGCCGAGGGACGGCACCGGATCGGCCTGGTCGTCAGCCTGGAGCCCAAGTATCCAGCGTCAGCGAGCGCGGAGGACTTGGCGGCGACGCTGCGCGCCGAAGCGTACATGAACCGTCAGTACCTCGACGCCGCGCTCCTCGGCCGGTACCCGGAGGAGCTCGCGGAGATCTTCGGCGAAGCCTGGCCCGACTGGAAGCCTGAGGAGGTGGCGTCCCTCCGGGTGCCCATCGATTTCCTGGGCGTCAATTACTACACGCGCAGCGTCACCCGCGCAGATGCGACGAGCTGGCCGCTGCGCGCCTCGGCCGTGCGCCAGGTCAACGCGACGCATACCGAGATGTCCTGGGAGGTCTTCGCCCAGGGGCTTCAGGACGCGCTGCTCTGGGTGAAGAAGCGCTACGGCGACGTACCGCTCTACGTCACCGAGAACGGCGCTGCGTTCTACGACCCGCCCCAGGCGCCGGCCGATGGCGTGCAAGACCCATTGCGCGTGGGCTATCTGCGCCAGCACTTGCGCGCCGTGTACGGCGCCATCGCGGCAGGTTGCGACGTGCGCGGCTACTTCGTCTGGTCCTTGCTGGACAATCTCGAATGGGCACTGGGCTACTCGATGCGCTTCGGTATCGTGCACGTCGACTTCGAATCGCAGCGGCGAACGCCGAAGGCAAGCGCGCGCTTCTACTCCAAGGTGATCGCGACGAATGGACGTGGGCTCGGCTGAGCGCCGTTCGTCATGTCTTCCAATCGTGACCCGCGAGGTCCGGCGTGAAGCACTTGGCCTTCTTCGTCTGCGCCGCACTAGGCTGCGTCCCTTTGACGAAGTCTCCGGAACCAGACTGGGCCGCCCTCGGCGTATACCGAACGGAGAATGCCCGGGTCGGCCTTCCCACCTCCGCGGAGAAGAGGGTGGTGTTCTTCGGGGATTCCATCACCGAGGCCTGGGTCTCCAAGGCTCCCGCTTTCTTCGAGGGCCACCAATACCTCGCACGCGGGATCGGCGGGCAGACCACCGCACAGATGCTGGTGCGCTTCCGCCAGGACGTGATCGCGCTGCGGCCACAGGCCGCGCTGATCCTGGCCGGGACCAACGACATCGCCGAAAACACGGGGCCCTACCGCCAGGAGGATACCCTCGGCCACCTGCAATCCATGGTCGAGCTGGCCATGGCCCATGGGATCCACGTGGTCCTCGCCTCGATCCTGCCGGCCCGCAACTACCGCTGGAGCCCGGGGCGCGAACCCGCTGGGAAGATCATCGCGCTCAACACCTTGCTCCGAGCCTATGCCGAGAAGAACGGGCTCGTTTATCTCGACTACCACGCCGCCATGGCCGATACCGACGGCGGCCTGAAAGCCAGTCTGTCGGAGGACGGCGTCCATCCCAATCGGGCCGGCTACGATCTGATGGGCCCGCTCGCCGAGCATGCCCTGCAGAAAGCGCTGGCTGCGAAGTAGATCTCGAGAGCCGAGGCTCTTGCGCCTTCCCTTGGCAACCTGCCTTCGACCCGGTATGAGCCCGAAAGTCGTTCGACGTGAAGGGAACGCCATGCTGCTGCTGACTGCGTTCATCGAAGTCGCTCCAAGCGATCGCGAAGCAATCCACGCCGCCCTCAGCGATGTCATCGCTTCCACGCGCGCCGAGGAAGGTTGTGAGGACTACGGTTGCTACGAGGCATGGATGAACGTGGCCGGACCGAAGATGAAGTCCGCGCGTGGGTTCCTCTATGACGTCGCCTCGTCGACGGAACTGAGGCCTCGGTAGAGCCGATGAGCCTCATGTACGCAGGAGAGACAGAAATGCAAAAGATCCGCGCCTGGGCCGCTCCCGCTGCCGGCAAGCCGCTCGCCCCGATGACCATCGAGCGCCGCGAGCCCGGACCGCGCGACGTCGTCCTCGAGATCCTGTTCTGTGGCGTGTGCCACTCCGACATCCACCAAGCCCGCGACGAGTGGTCGGGCGGCCTCTTCCCGATGGTTCCTGGCCACGAGATCGTCGGGCGGGTCAGCAAGCTTGGCGGCCAGGTCACCAGGTTCAAGGTCGGCGACTTCGCCGGCGTGGGCTGCCTCGTCGACTCTTGCCGCTCTTGCGCTCCGTGCGCTGACGGGCTCGAGCAGTTCTGCGCGAAGGGCGCGGCCTTCACCTACAACAGCACGGAGATGGATCGGAAGACGCGGACGTACGGCGGCTACTCGACCCGGATCGTGGTGGACGAGCGGTACGTACTCCGCATCCCTGCCAACCTCGACCCGGCGGCCGCTGCCCCGCTCCTTTGCGCCGGCATCACCACGTACTCACCCTTGAAGCAGTTCAACTGCAAGAAGGGCGACAAGGTCGGCGTCGTCGGCCTCGGCGGGCTGGGTCACATGGCCGTGAAGCTCGCGGCGTCGATGGGCGCGGAGGTGACGATGCTCAGCACCTCGAAGTCGAAGGAGGCCGACGCGCGCAGACTCGGCGCCTCGGGTTTCGAGATCACCCGCGACGAAAGGACGTTCGAGAAGCTCGCCGGCCGCTTCGACCTGATCATCGACACCATCTCGGCGCCGCACGACTACAACAAGTACCTCGGCATGCTCCGCGTGCAGCGCACGATGGTCGTCGTCGGCGTGCCACCCGAGCCGACGCCGCTGCACGCCTTCACGCTCATCGGAGGCAACCGGCGGCTGGCGGGCTCGATGATCGGCGGCATCGCCGAGACGCAAGAGATGCTCGACCACTGCTCGAAGCACGGGATCGTCTCGGACGTCGAGATCATCCCCATCGAGAAGATCAACGAAGCGTACGAGCGCGTGCTCCGGAGCGACGTCCGCTACCGGTTCGTCATCGACATCGCCAGCTTGCGGGGCTGAGCAGGAGAAACGGAAATGCGCGTCGGCATCCTCGGCTCGGGGCTGATGGGCGGCAAGCTCGGCACGCTCTTCGCGCGCGCGGGGCATGAGGTGGTGTTCAGCTACGCGCGCAGCGAGGAGAAGCTGAGGACGCTCGCGCGCAAGGCTGGCGGCAGCGCGCGCGCTGGGACGCCACACGACGCTGCGCGGGACGCGGACGCAGTTCTCTTCGCCGTGCACTGGTCGCGATCCGACGACGTGCTCAGCCAGGCCGGCGATCTCAAAGGCAAGGTCATCGTGACCTGCTCGCTGCCGATGAACGACGGCGACACCGGCCTCGTCGTCGGCCTCACGTCCTCGGGCGCCGAAGAGCTGGCGAAGAAAGCGCGAGGCGCGCAGGTCGTCTGCGCCTTCAACACCGTTCCGAGCGAGGTGCTGTTCGGCGTGTACGAGGCGCGAGAAAAGGCACCGCGGCCGAGTCTCGTCTACTGCGGGGACGACGCGCGCGGGAAGAAGGTCGCCGCGTCGCTCATCCGCGACGTCGGCTTCGAGCCCGTCGATGCCGGACCGTTGCGCATCGCCCGCTACACCGAACCGTTCGCGCTCCTCATGGCAGAGCTGGCGTACGGAGGGCGCGGCGGCCCCGAGCTCGCGTATCGATTCGAACGGTTCCGCTGACGAAGGAGCCTGCAGATGGAGATCAAACCGAACGGCTCACAGCCCTCGGGAAAAGGCCCGGCTGCGAACTTCACCGGCAGCGTGCGCGTCGATCCTCTGTTCCAGGCGCCCGCCCCTGCGCGGGGGTTCGGCGCCAGCGTCACGTTCGAGCCCTGCGCGCGCACCGCGTGGCACACGCATCCGCTCGGCCAGACGCTGATTGTCACGGCCGGGTGCGGCCTCGTCCAGAGCTGGGGAGGCCCGGTCCAAAAGATCCGGCCCGGCGACGTCGTTTGGTGCCCACCGAAAGAGAAGCATTGGCACGGCGCGACGCCGAACACGGCAATGACGCACATCGCGATCGTGGAGGTGCTCGACGGGAAGGCCGTCGACTGGATGGAGAAGGTCAGCGACGAGCACTACCAGGCCGCAGCTGATTCTGCGGAGTGAAGACCATGAGTTCGCAGCCGACCGCAGCTCGCACCAGCAGCGCGTACATCATTCCGTCCTTTGGGATGCCCATCGAGGTATCGAAGCTCGCCCGCGAGGCCAGCTTCGATTATTTGCTCGTGGAATCGACGGGGATCTTGGAGCCGCTGCTCTTGGCGGAGCCTCGCTTGGGTCGGCGGACGGTCCTCACCTTCCCGCTCCTTCCTCCTCCGCAGAAGAACTGATCGCCGCCATCGGACTCGAGCCCCGAGACCATCACTCCGGGCGGCATCTCGAGCGTCTCGAGGATTTCTCCCGTTTGAGGATCGACTCGCCTCAAATCGCTCTGGTCACCTTCCCAAGTGGCGTGCCAGAGCTCTCCATCGATCCAGGTGACCCCGGTGACGAAGCGGTTGGACTCGATGGTGCGAAGAATCGCCCCTGTTTGGGGATCGACTTGATGAATCTTCCGGTCCCGATACTGCCCCACCCAAAGCGTCCCTTCGGCCCAGGTGAGCCCCGAGTCACCGCCGCCGCCGGGCGCCGGGATGGTGGCGAGCACACGGCCGGTCTTCGGATCGATCTTCTGGATGCGATCCTCGGCGAGCTGAAACAGGTGCTGGCCGTCGAAGGTCGTTCCTGCATGCGCGGCGACATCGATCGAGCGCAGCGTCTTCCCGCTCGCAGGATCGAAGGCGTTCAGCTTGTCTCCAGCAGCAAACCAGACGTTCTGACCGTCATACGTGACTCCATGCACGTTGTCGGCACCCGAAAAGGGTCCATACTCGCGGACGATCTCGGCGGTTGATCGCCTCATGCTTCCATCTTAGTCAATCGGCAGAGGAGCGGGGAGTAACAAGGTCGTCGTGAATCCCGGCACGGGCGGGGTCGTCCAACGACGCGCTCGCCCGCGCCCGAACGACTGCACCTTGCCCGCCGCCGCAAGCGAGTCGAGCGCCCGCTGCACGGTGCGCTGGCTCGTGCCAAGCGCAAGCGCAAGAGCCGAGCTCGACCACGATTCACCGTCGGCGAGGAAGGCGAGCACCGCCGCATGCTCCTCCTCGACGGGCCGCGCCAGCACGACGACCTCGCGTGCGCGGCGCGGCGCCAGCGCAAAACCTCGCTTCGTCGCGCTCACGTCGGCCAGCGTCCGAAGCACCGTGCGAAGGCGCCCGACTTCGACTCGCAACCGCCCGCGATGCGATTCATTGACGAGCTTCGATCCGAATGCGCGCGCGACGAGCGCGTCCCTCGGTACGTCTCCCGGCCACGCTTCGCCCAGCGCGCGCGCGAGCGCGAACAACACCGGACGCCTTGCGAGCGAGACCGTCTCCCTTTCATCCCGCACGACGTGACGGCAAGCGTCCACGACGAATGCTTTCGACGCCAGCAACGCTTCGACCTCGTCGAGCAGGAGGAGTCGCTCCTCGCCACTCGCGATCAGGCGCGCAGCGGGCGTGTTCAGGACGAGGAATGCGCTTTCGACTTCCGCCGTCAGCGCAGGGATACGTGCGTAACGCGCGGCGCTCTCGGCCCGAGCGAGCGCAGCGCGCGCCGCCTTCGTCCGGAGGCGCCGCATCGCGACCGCCGCGACCACCAGCTCGTGGGCGGTCCTCGACGCGGGAGGGAAGGGCGCGGGGTCGAGCTCGGCGAGCGTACGCTCGGCCTCGTCGATGCGCCCGATCAGGACGAGGCGCCGGACCTCGAGATACCGCGCATGCGCGGCGTTTACCCGGTCGCCGTACTCTTCGAGCGTTGCCCGCGCCGCGTCGAGCGCCTTCGCAGGCCAGCCCAAGTCGCGCGAGACGAGTGCGATCTCGGCCTCGGCGACGACGCACCTCGCGCGGGCCGCGGCCTCTTTCGGACCGAAGGCACGCTCAGCCCTTCGCAGGAGAGCCTTCGCTCGAACGAGATCGCCGAGCTGCGCCATCGCGATGCCTCGAAGCGCGAGAGCTGGCGCGTCGTCGCGCAGGGCGACCCGCTTCAATGCGCCGAGGGGGTCACCCGCTGCGAGTGCAAGCGCCGCGGCATTGATCAGCGAGTCCATCGGAATCCCGTCACACTTGTAACTCCCGTCGTTCGATGCCGGCGTTAAGTCTCTCGCACGACCAACACCAACCACCAAGTCAAACAAGAAAGGAAAGAGACGATGAACGGACAGAGAATCGAAGGAGCGGTCGCCCTGGTGACGGGCGCCAACCGCGGCATCGGGCGAGCGCTGACGGAAGCACTCCTGACCCGGGGCGTGAGCAAGGTCTACGCCACGGCGCGCAATCCGGAGGCGCTGCACGCCCTGCGTGACGAGCGGCTCGTTTCGCTGCGGCTCGACGTGACCGACGCGGACCAGATCCGCGCGGCCGCAGAAGCGGCTTCGGACGTCGAGCTCGTCTTCAACAACGCCGGGGTGGCGCTTGCCCGCGGAATCGCGGATTCAACGGTCCTCGACCAAGCCCGCCGCGAGATGGAGGTGAACTACTTCGGGCCTCTCCAGCTGCTCCAGCGCCTGGCGCCATCGCTGGCCAGGAATGGCGGGGGCGCGATCGTCATCATCGGCTCGGCGGCCGGCCTGACCAACGTTCCCTTTCTCCCGACCTACAGCGCTTCGAAGGCCGCGCTGCATTCGCTGACCCAGGCCGCGCGCATCCTCCTCGGGGCGCAGGGCACCTCGGTCTTCGGCGTCTACGCGGGCCCCGTTGACACCGACATGTCCCGTGAGCTTGCGATTCCGAAGACCTCGCCGCGCGAGGTGGCGTTCGCGATCCTCGACGGCATCGAGGCCGGTCAGGAGGACATCTTCCCGGACCCGTTCGCGGTGGATTTTGGCCGACTGTTCGAGTCCTCGCCGAAGGCCTCGGAACGGCAGATCGCCGCGATGGCCGCTGCGATGCTATCGGCCTCCGCGGCGTGAGCAGTGGCGCAGTATTGGAAGTCTGGCGGAACAAACCCTGGAAGGAGGAATCGCATATCGTGGATATTTTGCACAGAGTGGGAATCAAATCGTCGTCCCTGGATGCCACCTATAAGGCATTGGCCACGCGCGAAGGTCTTTCGGCCTGGTGGACGAACAACACGCAAGGGGAAAGCAAAGTCGGCGGAGTGCTGCAATTCCGCTTTGCGGCCGGCGGTTTCGACATGAAGGTTCTTGAGCTTGATCCCGCCAAGCGCGTGCTATGGCAAGTGGTCGACGGGCCCAAAGAATGGATCGGCACCAAAGTAAGTTGGGAGCTCAAGAAGGATGGCGACTACACCATCGTCCTCTTCAAACACCAAGGATGGAAGGAGCCGGTGGAGTTCATGCACCATTGCAGCACGAAGTGGGCGGTCTTTCTGATGAGCCTGAAGTCGCTTCTCGAAACCGGGAAAGGTGCCCCCGCGCCAAACGATATCAAGATCGACAACTGGAACTAATGCCCCTCATAGAAGCGCTCGCGTTTTCGCCGGAACGCAGGCGTGCCCGCCCCGCGGAGGTCGCGCTCATCGAGCGGCGGCTCGTCCAGGTCCTCCGCCGGGTCGGGCATGCCATAGCGGCGGCGGCCGACTTCGACCGGAGCGGAATGACCTTCTTTTTTGGCGTCACGTGGTCTGCAAATGTTCCACTGGTGTTCCAAGGACGCCAAGAGATCATCGGCGCTACGATCGGCGTGCATCACAACCCTCAATAGCTGGGCCGTCTCGGCGAACCGGAAGACATCGCCGGCGGCGGGATGTTCTGACCTTCAGCGCTTCCGATGCGCGCAGCCGCAGACTGATCCAGACTGCAGGTCGACCGATGGCGCACGGCCTCTCATTGAGCAGCCCCGGAGGACGCGGCTTGCTCGCTGCCGCGGTGCTCGGCTCCGGGATGGCCTTTCTGGACAGCACTGCGGTCAATGTGGCGTTGCCGCCGCTGCAGCGATCGTTCGAAGCAGACCTGTCCCTGCTGCAGTGGACCGTGGACGCCTACCTGCTGTTTCTCGGCGCGCTTCTGCTGGTGGGTGGAGCGCTGGGAGATCGCTACGGTCGCCGCCGAGTGTTCTTGATCGGCACCGTAGGATTCGCGCTTGCCTCGCTGGCTTGCGGAATCGCTCCCGGTGCCGGCTTCCTGATCGCCGCTCGCGCCGTCCAGGGAACCGCAGCGGCGCTGCTCGTGCCGGGCAGCCTGGCCCTGATGCGCGCCGCGTACCGTGAGGAAGATCAGGGAAAGGCCATCGGGCTGTGGTCGGGCTTGTCCGGAGTCACCTCCGCGCTCGGGCCCATTGCCGGCGGCTGGCTGGCGGAGGCGATCTCCTGGCGGGCGATCTTCTTCCTCAACTTGCCGCTCGCCGCCGCGTGCGTGTTCGCCACCGCGCGCTTCGTCCCCGAGAGCCGGGACGAGGCGGCGAATGCTCCACCCGACTGGGTCGGAGCCGCGCTGGCGACCATCGGGCTCGGCGCCACTGTCCATGCGTTGATCGAGGGGCCCGCGCGAGGGCTTTCCGTGGAGACAGTGGCAGCCGCGCTCATCGGAGCCGCGGGGCTGATCGGCTTCGTCTTCATCGAGCGCCACCAGCGCCATCCGATGCTGCCGCTGGAGATTTTTCGCTCGCGCCAGTTCTCCGGGGCCAACCTCGCCACAATGGCCATCTATGCCGCTTTGGGTGGCGCGATGTTCGTGCTCACCCTCCATCTCCAGGGCAGGCTGCGCTACTCGCCCTTGCAGGCCGGCCTGGTCCTGACGCCGGTCACCGTCCTCCTGCTGCTGCTCTCTCCGCCGGCCGCGAAGGTGGCAGGACGGATCGGCTCGCGCTGGCCGATGGCCGCCGGCTCGCTGATCGCGGGATTTGGCCTGGTTCTCCTCTCTTTCCTGAATGACCAGGCGCCCTCTCTTCTGGCCATCCTGATCGCGGTGGCCGTCTTCGGCCTCGGATTGTCGGCGCTGGTTGCTCCGCTCACCATTGCCGTGCTCGAGAGCGTGGAGCAGGAGCGCAGCGGCCTCGCTTCCGGAGTGAACAACGCGGTGGCGCGGATCGCCGGCCTGCTTGCAGTCGCGGTCCTCCCACCGCTGGCCGGCTTGGAGACGGCGAGTACCGGCTTTCGGCGGGCGATGCTTCTCTGTGCGGCGCTCTGCGGCGCCGGGGCCGTGGTGTCCTGGGCATCGATTCGCGAGACACGCCACTGACGGACGATTCTTCGAAACAGATTTCTGACAACGCGTCACCTGGACCACGTTCGCCTGCGCGTACGTCGCCACTCCGGCACGGCCAGGAGCTGCTCGGCAACGAGCAAGTGAGGGCGGCGTTTCTGGGCGTGTGGCCCGCCCAGACGAACGCGTCCACGTAGATGGGAGCGGTGCCCGGCACCAGGTAGAGCGCGGTGCAGAGGTGTCGAGCTCAGTCCTCAGCTCACCGCTTTCTTCACGAGCGCGCCGATCCTTGCCTCGTCGGCGGCGGTCAACTTCGTCAGAGCGAAGGCGGTCGGCCACATGGCGCCTTCGTCGAGATTCGCCTTGTCGCTGAAGCCGAACGTCGCGTACCTCGTCTTGAACTTCTGCGCGCTCTGGAAGAAGCAGACGACCTTGCCGTCCTTGGCATACGCGGGCATCCCGTACCAGAGTCTAGGCAAGAGGGTAGGCGCGCTGGCTTTGATGACGGCATGGAGCCGCTTGCCCATGGAACGATCCGGTTCCGGCATCTCGGCGATCTTCGCGAGCACGGCGCTTTCCCCGTCCGCCTTGTCCGCGCGCGGGCCGCGGCGCGCGGCCGCCTTCATCTCTTGGACGCGCTCCTTCATCGCGGCTCGTTCCTCGTCCGTGAATCCCTCGTGCCTCTTTTTCGCGGTGGTACTCTTGGCGGACTTCTGCGTGTCCTTCATTGGAGGTTTCTCCCCTGCGAGTATTGATGGGAACGACCCTCATCCTAGGGTGATGGAGCCGCAGGCGATCTGATGCGGGCCCCACCGCCGCTCACCTTCTCGGTCTCGAGTTCCAGTTTGGACCCATGAGCGTCGCCTTCTCGAGGCGACGCTCTCCGATCGTCGAATCAGCAGACCGAGTCTTCTTGGCGCAGTTGCCTTGGGCGACCGAACGACGTTGCGCAAATCATTTGGGCTCCTTACCACCAGAACAGCGTGAGGATCACCAACGGGACCTGGTTCACTTCAGGGACAATCTCAACGCCAAGCGCAAGTACCTGGTCCTTTTCAGGGCCTGTCCGGCCGTCCACGCCCCAGGGGCATTCCGCGGTTCTCAGACACTCGAAGCTGCGATCAAGTCAGTGCGTGAGACGCGATCCCCGGCTTCTTGTTCGCAGTGACCCGGGTCGAAATGATGCGAGCTCCCACGCAGAGCCTGAACGCCAGCTCGTTCAGGCTCTGCCGGTGCGCATCAATACGTAAACGGCGCGAGTTGCTGCTGTCCGGGGCCCAGCGTGTACGCCGTGCGCGTCGCCGGATTCAACTGCAGGTTGTTGGCGCCGATGGTGAGGAAGGTATTGAAGAGGAAGAGCTGCTCGAAATTCGCGAGCACGGTTCCTCGCTCGTCCATCACCACGGTGCCGCTGGTCGCGTTGTTGTTGATGCCGAAGTCACCCGGGACCACCTGGTCCATCACGATCAGCCCGCGCGTCTCGTCGATGGTGGGATAGATGTTGGTGGACCCGTTCGGGTTGACGGCGATGCCGGTCTTCGCTCGGAGATCGTAGATCCCCGCCAGGCCGTCGCAGATCGTCGGCACGATGGCCTTGTTGGTGATCGAATCGACGGCCATGCCGTACGCGAAGCCGCTGGTGACGCCCTGGAAAGACGAGAGCGCACCCGTGGCCAGGTTCGCGGTCACGATGGTCGGCGACCCGCAGAAGTTGAAGAAGTCGGTGACGGGCGTGGAGGCCTCATTCCTCCTCGTGTTCTGCCCGATGCCGTCGAACACCGGGAATCCCATCGAGGCGATGGGCGGACTGAGGTCGATGAGCGGCCCGAACGTGTTCCTGGTGATGTCCGAAGTGAAGATCTTCCAGGCGTTGTTGATGCTCGGCGCCGTCAGGTCGAAGGCCAGGAACGCCGCATGGTCGTTCGCCTGGTTCGACGCCCCCTCGCTGATCGACAGCGTGTCGGGCGACGGCGGCGTCCACGGGTTGCCCACGGTCCCGTCGGGCACGTTGAGCAGATTGTAGTTGCTGGCGAACGTGTTGAGATCGAAGAGCCCGAACAATCCGGTGCTGCCGCCCCAGATACCGGATCCGGTGGTGAAGTACAGCGCGCTCTTTTGCGACGCGACGGTCTTCGCGATCGCGTTGGTCGATTGATCGAACGTCTCGAGCGACGTCACGATCGTGCCGTCTGCCAGTAGCTGGCCGGAGGTGAGGAACCCGCGGCTCCCGTGCTGATCGATGCCGAACCCGTTGTTCGCGAAGCCGCCGTCCGCCGCCAGCACCCCGTCCATGGTGATGGTGCTCACCTCGCTGGCTTCGCCGGCGGCCGCGCCGTTGCGCGTCGGCAGGACCCGGACGACGTGATTCATCGTCGGGAAAAGGCCCAGCGTCTTCGCATTGAACGTGGCGGTCCCTTTCAGCCCGGGCAACACGGCGAAGGCGATCGAGGCGGTGTCGACTCCGTTGCGGTCGCGCACCGTCC